>DATMDU010000061.1:0-1866 GCA_035557535.1 Pyrinomonadaceae bacterium | reverse complement strand
ACTGAACCTTGGAAACTCCATAGCGAGCGCGAGCATCTATACCAAGTTATTAAGGGCGTACGGTGGATGCCTAGGCGCTAGGAGCCGATGAAGGACGTGGCAGGCTGCGAAAAGCTTCGGGGAGACGCCAAGCAATCTTTGATCCGGAGATGTCCGAATGGGGAAACCCACCAGTGGTCATGCACTGGTACCCAGGTCTGAATACATAGGGCCTGTGGAGGGAACCGGGGGAATTGAAACATCTAAGTACCCTGAGGAAGAGAAAACAAATAGTGAGTCCCTGAGTAGCGGCGAGCGAAACGGGATGAGCCCAAACCTCTGTGGTGTTAAAGCCTGGTGGCGTTGCCACAGAGGGGTCGTGGGACCCATCTGACCCTGCACCAGAAGGGTCGGGGAGTTACAAAGTCAGCGGTTAGCCGAACGGTCTGGAAAGACCGGCCAAAGAAGGTAACGGCCCTGTAGGTGAAAACCGACTGACCTCCCGATGGTGTTCCCAAGTAGTACGGAGCCCGAGGAATTCCGTACGAATTTGCGAGGCCCACCTCGTAAGGCTAACTACTTCCTAGCGACCGATAGTGAACCAGTACCGTGAGGGAAAGGTGAAAAGTACCCCGGGAGGGGAGTGAAATAGCACCTGAACCCGTGCGCCTACAAACAGTCAGAGCGTCGTCAGGACTTCGGTCCTGGCCGTGATGGCGTGCCTTTTGAAGAATGAGCCGGCGAGTTACTCGTGTGTGGCAAGGTTAAGGAGAGATCCGTAGCCGTAGCGAAAGCGAGTCTGAATAGGGCGACCACAGTCGCATGTCGTAGACCCGAAGCCGGGTGATCTATCCATGGGCAGGGTGAAGCGGAGGTAAGACTCCGTGGAGGCCCGAACCCACCAGGGTTGAAAACCTGGGGGATGACCTGTGGATAGGGGTGAAAGGCCAATCAAACCAGGTGATAGCTGGTTCTCCCCGAAATGCATTTAGGTGCAGCGTCACGTGTTCAGTGCAGGTGGTAGAGCACTGGATGGGCTAGGGGCCCTACAAGGTTACCGAACTCAGCCAAACTCCGAATGCCTGTACTCCAGAACGTGGCAGTGAGAACACCGGGGATAAGCTCGGTGTTCGAGAGGGAAACAGCCCAGATCGCCAGCTAAGGTCCCTAAATCTTCGCTAAGTGGGAAAGGATGTTGAGTTGCCCAGACAGCCAGGAGGTTGGCTTAGAAGCAGCCACCCTTGAAAGAGTGCGTAACAGCTCACTGGTCGAGTGATTCGGCGCCGACAATGTAGCGGGGCTAAGCGAAGTACCGAAGCTGCGGGATCGTGCTTGCACGATCGGTAGGGGAGCGTTGTGCCAGCTGTGAAGCTTCGTCGTAAGGCGGGGTGGAGCAAGCACAAGTGCGAATGCCGGCATGAGTAGCGAGATCGAAGCGAGAAACTTCGACGCCGTAAGTCCAAGGGTTCCTGGGGAAGGCTAATCCGCCCAGGGTAAGTCGGGACCTAAGCCGAGGCCGAGAGGCGTAGGCGATGGATAACTGGTTGATATTCCAGTACCACCACATGCGCGCCCACCCCGAAGCACTTTGCTAAGGAAACCCTTCGGGGCTACCGACCCAAGTGTTCTAGGGGAGCGATGGGGCGACGGAGGAGGGTAGTCGGACCCACGCGTTGGTTGACGTGGGGTAAGCAGGTAGGGGGACTTCCTAGGCAAATCCGGGAGGTCATTAACCCTGAGACGCGATGCCGACCCGCTTGAGGGGAAGCCGATAAGCCCATGCTCCCGAGAAAAGCCTCTAGTGAGTTCGTGTGGTGCCCGTACCCCAAACCGACTCAGGTGGACAGGTAGAGCATACCGAGGCGATCGAGAGAACTCTGGTTAAGG
>DATMDU010000060.1:0-1462 GCA_035557535.1 Pyrinomonadaceae bacterium | reverse complement strand
GTTGGTATCGATTTACACAAGGACGTATCACAAATGGCTGTGTTAAGGGAAAGCCGATCTCCTTCACAGTTACGTTTCGCGAATGATGTGATGACGGCGGAAGAGGTTTTAAAGAAACTCCCCAAGGGGAGCAAGATTGCTGTTGAGGCGATGGGTTCGTGGTGGTGGATGGTTGAGCTAGCGCAAAAGACTGGCCACGAAGTGTTTTTGTCCCACCCCAAGCAGACCAAAGCGATCGCCTCGGCGCGGTTGAAGTCAGACAAGGTGGATGCTTTGATGTTGGCCAAGTTACTCAAGGCCGATCTGCTTCCTACGGTGTGGATCCCTCCTGAAAAACAACGCAATGTTCGCGAGCTTCTGACCCACCGTGCGCGCCTGGTGCGTCAACGAACCGCTGTGATCAACGAACTGCGTGCGGTTTACGCCAAGCGAAACATCGATCCCCAAGCCAAGCTTCAGCGGGCCCAACCCCAAGTCTCGGGAGCCGAGGATCTCAGCGGCTATGGACCAAGGATTGTGGGAGAAGACGTGGAGCTTTTGGGGTTTGTCAATCGGCAGATTGGAGGACTGGACAAGGAGTTGATGAAGATCGCTCTTGAAGATGGCTCGGCCAAGCGGCTGATGACGATACCGGGGGTGGGAGCGGTCAGTGCGGTGGCGATGAGCTGCTGGATTGGCGAGATTACTCGATTTTCCAATGCGAAGAAGTTGGCCAGCTACGTTGGATTGGCGCCGCGGGTGCGCCAGAGCGCCGAGACCGAACGCCATGGACATATCACCAAAGAAGGCAATCGCATGGTGCGCGCGCTGGTGATCCAAGCCGCCCTGGTGCATACCCGAAGGGGTAAAGGACCGAGCCGTAAGCACTATCTTGGGGTGCTTAAAAGAAGAGGCAAGCCGATTGCCCGGGTGGCAGCGGCCAACAAACTGTTGGGCGTGATTTTTCATATGCTCAAAGAACGCATCGACTATCAGGAATTCCTCAGGCGTAGCGACGCACAGTGAGCCCGTACTTTTTCATGGTCGCAAAGACCGAGCTGCTGATTGGGCAGCTGTGCCTCTCCAGGGGGAGAACCGCCGGATTTAAGATCATGCGCTTTAAAAGGCGCGAAGAGATGAGTGGGTCGCTACCCGTACATTGATCAGCCCGGCGATCAGAGCCGAAAAGGGGAATACGAGGAGTCATGTTAAACCGAGATCGTGCGTTATAAGCGAAATACGGAGGTCGTTTTTTAGAAATTATTCCAAAACAAAATCAGGCTGTAACCCGCTTGACTGAGCCGTTCCGTTTAGAGATGAAAAAGACCCATATACTTCGTTGCGCTGCTATGTGGATGTCAAGTCACAAACACACGAGTCCTCTTTTTCTTAATGACTCTTTTACTTCCCGACCGAAGAGAGACTTGCTGCCATGCGTGGCACGGCACTCGGGCCGTCACACTGCTTTGCAATGCGCCTCTCT
>DATMDU010000059.1:0-1042 GCA_035557535.1 Pyrinomonadaceae bacterium | reverse complement strand
GCCGGAGGGGGTGTCGTTAGCGGGTCGGCCTCCATCCTGACGGCAACATTAGGTCGAGTCCCGTCGCGCCGCTAGTGCCGGTCCCAGTCGTTGCGCGAAAGGAAGAAGCCATGGTCAACCTGATTGTTGCAGCGAAGCCCGGATCTTCGGGAGGTACAGATGATTCCTGCCCTCTTCCACTTATGGCCGTACCGCAGAACGGGGGCCTTGCGCGGGAAGATGGTATCGCCGGCGCAGTTTGGAGCGGCTCTGCCATCGTGGGCCAGAACCATTCCGGTCCAATCCACGTCGCATTCTCTATTTGGTTCTGGCTTAAGGCCGGACCTGATATCACATCTCAGGAAGCCATCGTGAATCCTGCATCCGATGTTCCTCGACGGCATCTTGAACTTCTTCGTCTTCAGCGGAGCAGCGCCGATCTGGGAAGCAGCGCCGATTACGAGCGCGACGACGATGACGAGCACGAGTACGCCAGCGGACTTCCTAAACAATTCCATTTCGGAATCATGACTCAGCCCATTGCCCCGTGCAACCTTCGTTCGAGTCATTTCAACTCAGTGTCGATTGACGCAGCGGTTTGCTATTTGCCCTCCCTCAGCGCATGATGAAACGAGCTCACCTGAAAAACTCGTTTAGCAGGTGGCGACCGCTGGAAGACCGCAGATGGCACCTACCTCTCCTGGCTCTCGTCAGAGAGGAAAAATCAATGGACGCCAACGGTTCGCAGAACACCCGTCTTCAGTCACTGGAAGCTCAACTCGAGCTTCTCTGTCGTGTTGTGGAGGAACAGGGTGAGCAGTTCCAGGCATTGTCAGACAGGCTCCTCGGCGAGCAGAACGAGCAGGGTAAGCCGCTCAATACAGTCGCGGAAGGCTCCGCCGGAACAGCCTTTGACTTGGATGCATACAAGTCTGAGTTCATCGCCAACATCTCGCATGACCTGCGCACTCCGCTCAACACCATCATGATCCTTGCGGGGCAACTCGAGGACAACCCTGAGGGCACCATGTCCGACCAACAGGTCGAGTACGCAACCGTCATC
>DATMDU010000058.1:0-1020 GCA_035557535.1 Pyrinomonadaceae bacterium | reverse complement strand
CAAAGAGTCTGAGACTCTCGACTTCCCACGGGATTGCCCTTCTTTGAGTCAAGAGAGGGATTCCCCGTTATTAGCCGGATTGACTCGAGAGATCGCTCTCTCGAGGGGCAAGTGATGTCTTACCCGACAAGGAATTTCGCTACCTTAGGCATTGCTGTTACCTCCACTCGAATGAAGCTTGAGTGGCGGGGCGATCATTTCTGTCGCCCTCCCCATGTCGCCATGAGGATCGGACTGGATCATCGTTCAGAGCCGCTGGCTTGAGCGCTCGGCGTACAGTCTCTGAGGGTTCCGAAAAGGACTTGTTCAATCGTGTATCTCCTTTGCTTTCCGCGTCGGTTCATGGAGAAAGCAAGTTCCACGATCCTGCGGAAGCCGGCATCGGTCCGATGAGCTTTCATACTCATCAAGTCCACGACCTCTCGAAACTTAAGAAAATCCTGCTGTTTCGATGTTCGTAGAGGATGCCGTTCGAAGAACGGAATGATTGCTGACCTCAAGTCGTCTCTTTTCGTCACGTTGTAGACCATGACGCGGCTCGATGGACCTTTGGATCGGATCTTCCCGATACCGAAGTACCTGTTGAGCTCGTTCAAGACATCAAGATTGTCGCAATGTTGCGAAACTGCGAAAACAGTTCCGATCACGCATCCCGAGCCGTAGGTAACCGTCGGATGAGGTCGGATGCTCACACTGAAGCAACCTTCTCCATCGACGAACCCGACGACATAATCGGGGGTCAGGAGTCCCTTCGGCCTTCCCTGCTGATTGTCCGCACCGGACGGATTTTCACTGCTCATGTCGTCAACCTAATGATGGTCTGTGACATGAACGAGTACCGCCGGATACTCGGATGTTCCAGCATATAGCCGAGTTTTCTAACCGCCGGTCGGTAGCAACCCACGGTTATAGTTACCGCCGCCGTTTACCGGGGCTTAAGTTCAGAGCTTCGCTGAGGCGAACCTCAGCTAACCCTTCCCCTTAACCTTCCGGCACCGGGCAGGCGTCAGTGCGTATACG
>DATMDU010000057.1:0-2170 GCA_035557535.1 Pyrinomonadaceae bacterium | reverse complement strand
CGTGAGCCCGGTTAACCAGCGCGTCGGCGTGATCGGGCTCGGTAGCGGCACGCTTGCGGTATGGGGTAAGCCCGGCGATGTCTACCATTTTTACGAAATCAATCCCCAAGTGATCGATATCGCACGAACCGAATTCAGCTTTCTCAAAGACAGCAAAGCAGAAATCGGGATCAGTTTAGGCGATGCGCGTTTGAGTCTCGAACGTGAAGCGCCTCACGAGTTCGACGTGCTCGTCGTCGATGCGTTCTCCAGCGATGCTATCCCGGTACACCTGATTACCCGAGAAGCGATGGCCGTTTATCTCAAGCACGTAAAACCCGGGGGGGTAGTGGTATTTCACGTCACCAACCGCTTTCTCAAGCTTGCGCCGGTGGTGAAGCAGATCGCCGACAGCTATGGGCTGCACGCGGCGTTGATCATCGATGAAGCGCAGGAAACCGATTTTTCCAAGACCGATTGGGTGATAGTTTCGCGAGACAAGTCGGTGATCGAAAACGCAGCGATTGCAAGCAAAGCAACGCCGATCGACCAGATTCCCGGCCTAAAACTGTGGACCGACGATTTCAACAATCTGTTCCAGATTCTTAAATAACTAAGGAATCGCTGATTAAGTAGCCGCGCGAAGCGACACGTGATAGCGATTTCGTGGAAAGTGTAAATCGAATGTAATTGTCATCAGTATGCAGCGGGTTTTGACAGGGAAAGCGGGTTATTCCCCGGTGTTTCGGTTACGCCGGACGCACCTCTGCTGTGAGGGGTCTTCCCCATTTGCTCAGATTGATCATCGCCAACATCGCGAAAGCACGGTTAGCGTTTTTGGCAAGCCCGCGATAACGGACCTTGGCGAAGCCCCAGATGCGTTTGAGTGTCAGGAACGGATGTTCGACCTTGGCCCGCACACTGGACTTGCGCCGATTGGTTTGCCTGTCCGCATCGCTCAAGGGCCGGCTCCTGTATGCCCGCTTATTGGTGAAATCTTTCGCCCTGGGCGCAATCTCCTTGAGCCGCTCGCGCTGCTTCTCGCCCCGGTAGGCACTGTCGCCGTAGAGCCGAGTCTCGCGACCGTGCAACAGGTTGGGCAGTTCTTGACTGTCGTGCACATTGCCGGCAGTGACGCTGGCGCTGTGCACCAGACCGGTTTGACTGTCCGCCCCGATATGCACCTTCATGCCAAAGTGCCACTCGTTACCTTTCTTGCTTTGGTGCATCTCCGGGTCGCGGCTCTGATCCCGGTTCTTCGTCGAGGGCGGCGCCGCGATCAACGTCGCATCGACAATCGTGCCTCCGCAGAGTTTCATGCCGTTGGCCAACAACAGTTCGCCCACCTTCGAGAACAGCGCGGCGCCAATCTTGTGCTCCTCCAGCAGATGGCGGAAGTTGAGCAGTGTGGTGGCATCGGGCACCCGCTCGCGCCCCAGATCGATCCGGCAAAAATCGCGAAATGCGGCAATGTCATACAGCGCATCCTCGCAAGCTTCGTCGGCCAGGTTGAACCAATTGGCCACCAGGTACATGCGCAGCATTCGTTCAATGCCAATCGGCGGCCGGCCATTGCCCGCCTTCGGATAATGCGGCTCAATCAATGCGCAGAACTCGCCCCATGGCACCAGTGCTTCCATGCGCGCCAGAAATTCCGCCTTGCGGGTGGCTCTACCGTACACCTCGAATCCCTTCGCCGCCGCCAATGTCATTTGCTTCATAATCAACCCCTCCCGTTTGTGTCTCATACTATAGCAACTCAATCGGGGACTTGTTCAGCGTTTCCCTAGCCGTATCGCTCACCGATTCCATATCACCTTCGCACGTTTGATCTTTAGCTATATGTCGCGCACCTTTTTTATACTCGTTGCGCTCGCTGCGGGAATGGTTAAGACCGCGAACCTTGACGCTTCAGAGCCTCGGACGCAGGCAATGCCTGTCGATGAACACGGAAATGCCTGTATCTCTCAAAGCGCAGTGCAAGCTTTACGTCATGCAGGTACCCCAGATTTTTCGGAGAAGCGTTACGAGTTTAGAAATCGCTGCAGGGTAGGTATTCGTATCGCGATTTACGAAGACAACGGATCAAAACGTACTCACTACATCGGTCCCGCCAGCGCAAGCACTGCCTCATGTAATGACAATCGCGCATGCAACGCGTTTACACGGTGGGAGATCGATTACGTTTATT
>DATMDU010000056.1:0-1226 GCA_035557535.1 Pyrinomonadaceae bacterium | reverse complement strand
AGGGAGGCAGCCGTCGAAGGTAGGGTTGATGATTGGGGTGAAGTCGTAACAAGGTAGCCGTAGCGGAAGCTGCGGCTGGATCACCTCCTTTCTAGGGATACCGGAGCACTTACTCCGGTAGGCGCCGAGCTCGTTGATGTCGCCTCTCGAGGCGTTCGTCCGATGACTCGGTTCGCCTAGAATCTACGTCGACCTCGACGTATGCATTCCGTACGCTGTTGAGTTTTGAGAGACCGGGCCCTGCCGGCTTTACGGCAGTTGGCGTGGCGACTCAGTCAAGGCGGGCACGAGCTCGCGTGCACCTTGAAAACTCCATAGTGGCATCACAGATGTTCTTTCTGATCAAGAGAATAAGAGCACACGGTGGATGCCTTGGCGCCAAGAGCCGATGAAGGACGTGGGCGGCTGCGATAAGCCCGGGGGAGATGCTGACCAATCAGTGATCCCGGGATTTCCGAATGGGGAAACCTACGCGTGGTAATGCGCGCGTGCTCTTGCCTGAATACATAGGGCAAGCAGTGGCAAGCTGGGGAACTGAAACATCTTAGTACCCAGAGGAAAGGAAAGAAACCTCGATTCCCTGAGTAGTGGCGAGCGAAAAGGGAAGAGCCCAAACCCAGACGATGTGATAGACGGCAGTCGTTGTCGTTTGGGGGTTGTAGGGCTTGTCTGGATCCGTCTGCCGGCGGGTCGGGAAGTTACAAAGTTGTGCGTTAGTCGAAGTGAATGGAAATTCACACCGCAGAGGGTAATGGTCCCGTAGACGAAAGCGCACAGCCTTCCTGGACAGGTACCTGAGTACGGCCGGGCACGGGAAACCCGGTCGGAACCCGCGGGGACCACCCCGCAAGGCTAAGTACTCCTTGGCGACCGATAGTGAACTAGTACCGTGAGGGAAAGGTGAAAAGCACCCCGGAAGGGGAATGAAATAGTACCTGAAACCGTGTGCTTACAAGCGGTCGGAGCAGGCTTGTCCTGTCACGGCGTGCTTTTTGCATAACGAGCCAGCGAGTTACTCTTACACGGCAAGGTTAAGGAAACGGAGCCGTAGCGAAAGCGAGTCTGAATAGGGCGATTTAGTCGTGTGAGGTAGACCCGAAACTGAGTGATCTACCCATGGGCAGGTTGAAGCGGGGGTAAGACCCCGTGAAGGACCGAACCGACCTCGGTTGAAAACGGGGCGGATGACCTGTGGGTCGGAGTGAAAGGCTAATCAAACTCAGAGA
>DATMDU010000055.1:0-37165 GCA_035557535.1 Pyrinomonadaceae bacterium | reverse complement strand
AGTTTGCTTTGCGTCCTTTGCGAAAGCCTTAGCGACCTTTGCGGTAAGGCTTTAGTACAAAACAAAACCGCAAAGACCGCCAAGCTGAAACGCAAAGTTCGCAAAGGAAAACTGTTTCGATTTCCAAACTGACCCACTACCATGAAACGCGCCATCTTGACTATTTACCGTTTACTATTCACCCTTGACTTACATGAAGTTAGCAGTAGCAATGAGCGGCGGCGTGGATTCTTCGGCCGCAGCCGCAATCCTCAAGGAGCAGGGCCACGATCTGGTCGGCTTCACGATGCAGCTGTGGAACCAGCGGCGCGGCATCAGTGTGGACGAAAACGGCGACCCTCTCCCCTCGCGCTGCTGCTCGCTTGATGACGTTTACGACGCGCGCCGCGTCGCCGAGGAACTGGGCTTCCCCTTTTACGTACTGAACCTCGAACGCGAGTTTGAACGCGATGTGGTGCAGCCGTTTGTTACCAGTTATCTCAGCGGCGAAACTCCGATTCCCTGCGTCTCCTGCAACAGTCGGCTTAAGTTTGCCTCGCTCGATAAGCTCGCCGAAAGTCTCGGTTGTGACAAAGTCGCGACCGGGCATTACGCGCGCGTGGAATTCGATGAAGCCGCAAATCGATATCGCCTGTTTCGCGGACGCAATCCAGATAAGGACCAGTCTTACTTTCTTTGGGAACTGACTCAGGCGCAACTATCGCGCGCGATGTTTCCTCTCGGGGAAATGTCGAAGCCCGAGGTGCGCCAGGTGGCGCGGGCGAGCAGTTTGGCCGTGGCGGAGAAAAAGGAATCACAGGAGATTTGTTTTGTTCCTGACGGTGATTACGCCGGCTTCATCGATCGTTATCTTGAGTCGACCGGTGCGGACGATCAAAAGCCGGGTCAGGGCGAGATTGTCAGTGCGGGCGGCGAGGTGATGGGCCAACACGAAGGCATTCATCATTACACCATTGGCCAGCGGCGCGGACTCGGCATCGCGCATGAGCGACCTCTGTATGTGATCAATATCGACACGCCGAATAATCGAGTCGTGGTTGGACCGCAGGAAGAACTGCTCAGCCGGGAATTCATCGCTGCCGGAGTTAACTGGATTGCGTTTGATCCGCCGGCAGAAGCAGTTCGCGCAGAAGTGCGCGTGCGTTACCGCCATGCGCCGGAACCGGCAACGATTACGCCGGTGGATGGTGACCGTGTGCGAGTTGTTTTCGACGAACCGCAAAGGGCCATCACGCCCGGTCAGACCACGGTCTTCTATCGCGGCGATGAGGTGGTAGGCGGCGGGTGGATCGTCAGGAGACAGGAGCAGTAGGCAGACGGCAGGGAGAAACGCGACAGGCTTAAACCCATTTTCCATTTGTCATTTTCCCTACGGAATTCGTTTTCGCTCCAGCGGAGCGAGATGTTTATAGCTTCTGACCTATAACCAAGGATTTCGCTCCTACGGAGCGGGATAGAAAACGGCCGGCCCGGCTATAAACATCTCGCCCCTAATGGGGCGAAGCGCAACAAATATTTTGTTGCACTTCCAAGTTGAATTAGCGAATGACAAATGGAAAATGAGTTGGATTTCATCCCATCCCTAAACCTTTTCCTCTCTTTCGACGTAATCACACCGCGAAGAAATATCTCAGAAACAGCTAATTAAGGCAGGAAATACTTATGGCAATGTCACGTTCGCGAAAGACTCTCTTAATAATCACCAGCATTGTGGTCGGGCTCGTTTTGGTTGCGCTGATTGGGCTGGCAATCCTGGTCGCCGCCGTCCGCGGCAGCGCCCCGTCGGTGGCAAAAAACAGCGTCCTCTCGCTGCGCGTGGCGGGGACCTTGCCAGACTATGTTCCAGACGACCCATTTAGAAAATTCTTTGGCGGCGCTGACCAGTCTCTTTCAAATCTCATCCTGCAGTTCAAAAAAGCGAAGGTAGACGATCGCGTCAGTATGATCGTGCTCGACGTAAACATGTCCGCGGTTGGCTGGGGAAAGGCCGAGGAAATTCGTGAGGCCATCGCCGACTTTCGCAGCTCCGGCAAGCCCGTGTACGCCTTCATGGAAATCGGGATGAACAAGGAGTACTACATCGCCAGCGCCTGCGACAAAATTTATGTAGCGCCGCCGGGAGAGCTTTTCATCAATGGTCTCGCTGCTGACGTAATGTTCTTCCGCGGCTCGCTCGACAAGCTTGGCGTCTATCCCGACATGTTTCAAATCGGAAAGTATAAAACTGCCGGCGACATGTTTACCCAAAAGGAGATGTCCGAGGCGCATCGCGAATATGTCAACTCGCTGCTCGACGATCTCTTCAATCGTTATGTGGAAACGATTGCCAAAGCTCGAGGCAAATCTGTGGAAGACGTGCGCGCGCTGATCGATAACGCACCCTACAGCGCTGCGAAAGCGAAAGACGCGGGCCTCATAGACAACGTGGCTTATCGCGATGAACTCGAGAAGGAGTTGAAAACAAAACTCGGTTACAAGGAAACAGACAAGCTCCAGATTGTCAGAGGTTCGACCTACAGCCAGATTGAAGCCGAATCGCTGGGCCTCGATAAAGGCGAAAAGATTGCAGTCATCTATGCCACCGGAGACATCGGTTCCGGACAGTCTGACAACAGTCCGAGCGGCAGCCAGTCAATCGGTTCCGACACGCTGGCCAAGGCACTGAACGACGCGCGCGATGACAAGACAATCAAGGCGATCGTAATCAGAGTTGACAGTCCAGGTGGGTCCGGTCTCGCTTCAGACATCATTTGGCACGCAGTGGTCTCGGCCAAAGAGAAGAAGCCGGTGGTCATTTCCATGGGCGACGTGGCCGCTTCCGGTGGTTACTACATCGCCGCCGGCGCGTCCAGGATTGTGGCCCAACCATCAACCATCACCGGTTCGATCGGCGTGGTCGCTGGTAAACCAGTGATGCGGGGTTTCTATGATTGGCTCGGAATTTCAAACGAGTATGTATTGCGCGGAAAGAATTCCGGCATGTTTCGCGAGACGGAAAAGTTTTCACCTAACGAACGCGCGAAATTTGAGGAGTGGATCAAGACTACTTACTACGAAGACTTCGTTCCCAAAGTAGCGAAGGGCCGCAACAAGGACGCCGCCTACATCGATTCAATCGCCCAAGGTCGAGTGTGGACCGGGTCGCAAGGCAAAGAGCGTGGCCTGGTAGATGAATTCGGCGGACTCGACCGCGCGGTCGAAGTGGCGAAAGAGCTGGCGAATATTCCGAAAGACAAAGGCGTGCATCGCGTGATCATGCCATATCCGCGCACATTCCTGCAGGAGTTGATGGCCGCCGGTGACGAGACGAGCAGCCAGAGCGTGCAGCAGAAGCAGCAGCAGGCTGTGTTCGCCGCGCTGCCTGAAGACGCGCGCCGCGCTTTGCGTTATGCAGCGTTACTCGATCGCATGAAGAGCGGCGAGGTGATGCTGATGATGCCGTTTGAACTCAGAGTGAGGTAACTATCCGCAGATTACGCCGATTACACAGATTTAAATCCACAACCGAAGTTCACGCGAGCTTCCAAAACAAAAACAGAAAGGATCCTCTCTGCTGAGGATCCTTTTCTGCGTAATCGGTGTAATCTAGGGTTAGTTATTTCGTGATCTTCTCAATCCCGCCCATATAGGGACGCAAGGCTTCGGGAATCACAACCGACCCATCCGCCTGCTGGTAGTTTTCCAGAATCGCCAACCAGGTCCGGCCTATAGCCAACCCCGATCCGTTCAGCGTATGGACAAATTCCGGCTTGACGCCGCCCGCGCGGCGAAAACGAATCTGCGCGCGGCGCGCCTGAAACGCTTCGTAGTTCGAACACGAAGAAATTTCGCGGAAGGCATTCTGCGATGGCAGCCACACCTCAATGTCGTAAGTTTTGGTGGCATTAGCACCCATGTCACCAGTGGACAAAGTGACGGTGCGGTGGTGAAGTCCCAGTTTTTGCAGGACCTTCTCCGCATCGGCAGTCAGCGATTCGAGTTCATCGTAGGAATTCTCGGGCAGCGCATATTTGACGAGCTCGACCTTCTCAAACTGATGCTGCCGAATCACGCCGCGCGTGTCGCGCCCGTAGCTTCCGGCTTCGGAACGGAAGCAGGGACTGTACGCGGCCCAGCGAAGCGGAAGCTGCGCAGCGTCGAGTATCTCTTCGCGATGGTAATTCGTGACCGGCACTTCAGCGGTTGGGATCAGGTATAGCCCCCGCTCGTCTTCGAGTTTGAAAAGGTCCTGCTCAAACTTTGGCAACTGCGCGGTGCCAAACAAAGAATCCTTGTTCACTATAAACGGCGGCAGCGTTTCCTGATAACCGTGTTCGCGCGTGTGAACGTCGAGCATGAAGTTAACCAGGGCCCGGCTCAATCGCGCGCCGGCTCCATTGAGAATTGCGAAACGCGCCGCGGCGATCTTGCTGGCCCTTTCCAGATCCAGAATGCCGAGGGCATTTCCGAGATCAACGTGGTCCTTCGGCTCGAAATCAAACTCAGGCTTCGTACCCCAGCGGCGGATTTCAACGTTGGCTGACTCGTCTTTACCCACCGGAACACTTTTGTGCGGCAGATTCGGCAAACCCGAAATGAGATCACGGATGCGAGTCTCCGCGGTTTCGCGTCGAACATCCAAATCCGAAATGCGTTCCTTCAGTTCATTGACTTCTCTTCGTCGCGTCTCGGCCTCGTCGCGCTTTCCGTCTTTCATCAGCGCGCCGATTTCGCGGCTCGACGAGTTGCGCTGCGCATTAAGTTCGTCCGACTCGGCGATGATCCGGCGGCGCTCGGCATCGGCTTCGGCAAAATTGTCCAGGGCCTCGGGCACGGCGCCGCGAGTTTCCAGCGCCGCGCGCACCTGCTCCAGATTCTCCCGGACGTAATTCAGATCAAGCATTCTTTAACCTTATCTAGCTGCAGATTCGAATATTCCTTGCGATCAGCGGGCGTGATTGTAACCGAGTGTGCGTGCCCTTGCACAACTCCGCAGATTTCCAGCCGCGGATTTTCACGGAAGAACCGGATCTGAAAGTGACTCTAACAAGACCTTGTCTGCTCTGGTCCGCGTTCATTCGCGTGAATCCGCGGCCCCGAGAGAGTGGCAGTCCTGTAAACAAGCCAGATCAAACTCAAATTCGTCCGGCTCATCACACTGTACTCGCGAAGCGCGCGGGCATTGCGTTACCATCCTGAAAACCTGGCCGCATTAGTGTTGCCACACGCCGGCGAGTTTTCCAGCTCAAGGTTTTGGGTTAAGGGCGAATTTAAAAACATTCAACTCAAGGAGAAAAAACTGTGGGCAATCCCGGCCGTCGAGTTTTTCTTAAGCACACTGGCCTGGGCCTGGCCGCGCTGGGCGCCGCTGAGCTCGTGCTGCATTCGTATGTGCCACCTACCAGAGCCACCGTCAGCGAAAAGGAAGCGAAAGAGAAGGAATCTGGCGTCCTCATTCAGATGGGCCTGATACCCAAAGATCAAACAGCGCCGCGAGAACTAAAGCAGGTTACGCCGGTATCCTTTGGTCCATGGTATAGGCCTGGCTCACCCTTCCGGGCCAAGCTTTCTTTGCCCGGCGAGCCGGGAACAACGTTCGTTCTTTCGGGCCGAGCCTGGGATTTCGATACCAAACGTCCGCTGCCCGGCGTCGTTCTCGATTTCTGGCATGTTGATATGCAGGAGAAATACTCCAACGGCGTCACCGACTTCAGAAATCGCGGACGGTTGGTCTCTTCCGAAAGTGGACAGTACGAGTTGGAGAGTATTCGCCCCATTCCTTACCGTCCTAATCCTACGGGAGCGCCAAACTTCTGGCGTTGCGCCCACTATCATTTGCTGGCAGTTTGTCCAGGTTACAAACCGCTGGTGACTGAAATCCACTTCAAGGGAGATCCGAAAATCTCGGATTCCATGTACTTGCCCGAGAACGCCATCGCTCCGGAAAAAAGAACGGTGAACGGCATTACCTTCGAAACCGGTGTGTTTGATATCGTGCTCGAGCGTGAAGCGAGCTCGAAGTGATGCTGCTGGTACCCCCTCGCAAAAACGGCTTGAAAAACTCTATCCACTTGCTGTTGATTTTTTTGTTGGGTACTTGTGCCTATGCACAAGACATAACCCAGCCCTCGCGTGCCGTTGCGTTTCTCAACGTCAATGTTATCCCGATGGACCACGAGCGAATCCTCAGAAATCAAACCGTAGTTGTCCGCAATGGGATAATTGCCGAAGTAGGCGATGCGAGGAAAGTGAAAGTCCCGAAAGACGCTCAACGGATTGATGGAACAGGAAGGTTCCTGATGCCAGGTTTGACGGATATGCATGTTCATCTGATGTCTGATGAAGAAGGTTTTCCGGACGCGTTGGCTGAAGATGAATTCAAAGTCATGGTGGCCCACGGGGTAACTACCATCCGCTTGATGAACGGAACTCCGGAGCAGTTGGTGCTGCGAGCGAAATCCGCGCGCGAGCAGATCATTGCCCCGCTGATTTACGCAGCCAGTCCGCAATTCATCGGGAGGAAATCGAGCAATGCCTATGTCGTGACCAACGAAAACGAAGCGCGCGATGCCGTCCGCAAGGCGAAGAGTGATGGCTACGATTATCTGAAACTAACAACCAACCTCAAGCCGGAAGTCTATGAAGCGATCGCTGACGAGGCGCGGAAGCAAAACATTCGCCTCGTCGGTCACGCTGACAGTCGCACGATCGGGCTGCAGCGCGCTTTCAAAGCCAAACAGCAAATTGAACATCTCGATTCGTATCTCGAAGCTCTTCTGCCCGAAGACGCACTCAGCAAAGGCTCAGTCTCGGACGTCTATATCTACAGGCCGGAATCCTGGACCAGTCTTGACCACATCGACGAAAACAAAATAGCTGAAGTCGCCCGCGCGACCGTTAACTCAAATCCCTTTTCCACGCCAACTCTGACGCTGTTCAAGTACACCTTTGGAATTGGCAGGAGTGAAGAATCGATCAGGGCTCAACCCGATATTCGTTTTTACCCGCCGAAGACGATCGATTTTTGGCTGGGCGTCAACAAGAAATATTGGGCCACAGCGGCTTCAGCGGAAAGACGTGCAAAGTATGTGGATATCAGGGATCGACTCGTCAGAGCGATTCATGACGCCGGCGGAAAAATCATGGCAGGCTCAGACACACCTGAATGGCTGATGCTTTACGGCTACACTTTGCACCGCGAACTGCAGACCTTAAGCGAAGCAGGTCTTTCGAATTATGCGGTGCTCGCCAGCGCGACCCGCAACCCCGCTGAGTTTTTTGGGACGCTCCAAAAGACGGGCACGATTGAAAAAGGTAAACGCGCTGATTTGGTTTTGCTTGAGGCAAACCCGCTCGAGCGTATTGCGAATACTGAACGCCGCACCGGCGTGATGCTGAAAGGCCGTTGGTTTCCGCAGGCGCAGCTGGACCAGTGGCTCAACGAGATCGCGCCCCGTCTTCAACAGGCGCTCGATCAGGAACACCCATAGACGACAACAGCGCTATAACTCTTACTGCCTGGGCGTCGTCGTTTCCAATTCCTTTTTCAATCCCTGGATGATCGACTCCAGACGTTCAGCCTGGCTGGGGTCTTTTGCTAGCCTTCTATTCAATGCTTCGAGGTGGGCTCTCTTCAAGGCCTGATTGGCGGGCACCGCGATGTCCGGCTTTACACCCGTACCTTCGTAGTCTGTTTTGCTGGTTGGATAGACGGGCCTGTCTATCGGGTATTCCGGTGTTCCAGTCGGATAAATAAACCAACTCATGGGAACGAAGACTGCAAAATTAGGATGCACACGAACGAACCTGCCCGGATGCGTTCCACCGCGCGTTGGCTCGCCCACGATTACGGCGCGCTTATGATGTTGGAGGATGGAAGACAAGCCTTCGACGGCGGAAAAGGATCTCCGGCTGAGCAGAATGTAGACGTCCTTATTCAGGTAACGGCTGCCGGGCACGTAAGGAAGAGTCCACCATTGCTGCACTCTGTTTTCCGCGCGGATAAACCAATCACCCAGGTGAAAGGGTTCTTCGTCGAAAAAGTAACTGGCCAGAAACAGCACCATGTCCGCCGAGCCACCACTGCTCTTGCGAAGATCAATGATCAACGCATCCGTGTTAGCCAGAAAGCTCATGGTGGCCCGCGTCATCTCCCCGCTGAATTCAGGACGCACGAAGCTATTCATCTCCAAATAACCGATGTTGCCGGGTAACCTTTCCACTCTTTCAAAGCCAAAGTTTTTCGCGCGCGCGGCACTTAGGTCCTCAGCCTTTTGCTGCGGCGTCTCGGGACGAAAATCCTGGCGCTCATCAAAAGGCTGGGGCACGTGGCTGTAGGCCAGTGCCAAATGTTTGTCTTTGCTGGCTTCCTGCATGTGACTGTCGAGCGCGTCAATCAAATCGAAAGCGCTGGTGATCTTGTCGTATTCACCACTCTCCACCCGTTGGCGCAGTCGCTCGTTAACGCGCCCTGCCACTTCAGCTGACACATAATATTTTTGGATCACCTTCATCACGCCGTTTACTACTTGCCGGTTAGCCTCGGGCGTGAGCTTTATGTCAGGCGGCCTCTGAGGAAACGAGGGTGTGCTGACAAGCGTGATTGCCAGCAGTGCTTTCACCAACTGCCGCGGCAGTCGATCCGAAGTGCGCATTGGATTCCCTTTCCCAGTCTTGCCAGGATCACTAGCGTAGCTGGTCTAACTGTATGTTTGGAGCAAGGTTCGAGTGAAACGGCGAAAGCGGAGAGATTATCCCAGGCACGCTGATTTGCCGAGCATGCAGGGGTGAAGCGGACGAATGAGAGGATATTCTGGCCGTTTCAAATGATGAGCAAATGACGAGCAAATCTCGGCGACGGGGTTGGTGAGACCAGTTGGCAAGAGGGCGCGAACCTGCAAAGGCGATCCCGCGGAGTTCATGGTCCAGCAAAGGTGATTTGAGCAAGCGCTTGTTAATGTGGTATGAGAACAACTCAATATGCCACAAAGGGTTCGCAAAGCAGTTTTTCCTGCCGCAGGTTTAGGGACGCGTTTTCTCCCCGCCACTAAAGCATCTCCCAAAGAGATGTTGCCGCTCGTAGATAAGCCTCTAATTCAATACGGGGTCGAAGAGGCAGTAGCTTCGGGGATCGAATCCGTGATTATCGTGACCGGACGCGGCAAAGCTGCGATCGAAGATCACTTTGATATTTCTTACGAGCTCGAAAAGCTTTTGGCGGAGCGAGGTAAGACCGGCGAGCTCAAGGCAATGCGTCAGATATCTGAAATGGCGCGCGTCAGTTATGTTCGCCAGCGTGAAGCGCTGGGCCTGGGCCATGCAATATTGCAGGCTCGCGACCTGGTTGGTGACGAACCATTCGCGGTGATGCTGAGCGATGACATTATCGATTCCGAGACACCAGCACTCAAGCAACTCCTAAACGTCTATGAGAAATACGACGCACCCGTCGTTGCCGTTTTCGAAGTTGAAGGCGAAGCGATTTCGCGCTTCGGCGTGGTCGATGCGGAAGAAGTGGAACCAGGCGTTTACAAAATTCGCGACATGGTCGAGAAACCCGCCTTCGCCGACGCTCCTTCTAATCTGGCGATAATCGGGCGTTACGTGCTGACGCCAGACATCTTCGCCGAGATCGAAAACACCCCGCCCGGAGCGATCGGAGAAATTCAGATTACTGACGCCATGCGATCGCTGATGAAGATGCGGCCGTTCTACGCCGTGCGCTTTGAAGGCACGCGTTACGATGCGGGCGACAAGCTGGGTTTCCTGATTGCGACGGTCCAGTTTGCGCTGAAGCATGAGCTGGCGCCTGAGTTTAGGGAGTATTTGAAATCGTTGAAACTGAGCTGAAAGATAGCGACTATGCAGTGGGTCGGCGAATTCAGAACCCCGACGAGTCGGGGTAGCGACCGGGTCTCAATTCAGGTGTCGTGAGCGTTGGCCCTTAGGCAAAACCACCCCGGCGCTACCGCGCCCGGTTCTGACTTTGTGTTTCGGCGTTACTCGTTTGACCAATTTCTACCAATATGTCTGATCAAAAACAATTCTCCGGTCGAGTGGCAATCGTCACCGGCGCCACGCGCGGTATCGGCCGCGCCATCGCTCTCGAACTTGCGCGCCGCGGCGCCAGCGTCGCGTTTAACTACGCGAAGAGCGCCGAAGCCGCTGAAACTTTGACGAAAGAAATCGAAGCCCTCGGCGTGCGCGCCCTGGCGTCGCAGTGTGACGTGGCCCATACCGAAAGCGCGGCCGAGATGGTCAAGCAAGTGAAGGATGCGTTTGGCCGGATCGACTTCCTCGTCAACAACGCCGGTATCACCCGCGACAATCTCATCCTGCGCATGAAAGAGACAGACTGGGACGAGGTAATGGACACAAATCTGAAGGGCGCCTGGAATTTTTCCAAAGCTGCGCTGCGCACAATGCTGCGGCAGGACGAAGGTGCGTCGATCCTCAATATCTCCTCCATTAGCGGCGAAGTGGGCATGCCCGGACAATCAAACTATTCAGCTTCGAAGGCTGGCATGGTGGGATTGACTAAAGCTCTCGCAAAGGAAGTAGCGAGCCGTAAGGTGACCGTCAACGCGCTCGCTTTGGGCATGGTGGCCACCGACATGGCCGAGAAACTCGACGAAGCTTACCGCGCAAAGATTATCGAACAGATTCCCCTGGGCCGTTTCGCCGAAGCCGATGAAGTTGCCCGCATAGCCTGCTTCCTGCTTTCCGACGACGCGCGCTACATCACCGGCCAGGTAATTCAGGTGGATGGCGGCCTCGCGATCTAGGCTTGAGTTAGCGCCGCTGGACGTTTCGCAAACGCCTCATAGGAAAACTCGGCGTTTCGCATCGCGAAGTCGCGTTTGACAGCCTGCCGCGAACGCGGGTTAGAATCCTTCGCTGCTCCGTTTTGTGCCTCTCCCCGCACCCGATTCGGATAGCCCCATACATAATCTTGCTGACTGCTTTGTGTTTTGAGAGCAAGTGAAGTGCAAAAGAAACCTCCAACCTTTTCTCATCTGGCAATCGTGAAAAATACGCTAAAGATCATCCCATATCTTGTTGTCGTCCTTTTGTGTTTGCTGTCGCAGCCGGCACTCAACATTGGTCTATCCGAGTCTGCCCTCTCCCCCGCATCATCCTCATCCGCCGGTGAGCTCAATAAATTTCGAACAGCGCTCGACGTGACCAAATCTGATCGGCGGTTTGACTTATTCAATCGTGACCAAAATGCGGCCAACCAGTCGACTGAATCGGCCGATGGTGTTTGGAAGAACGCAAAAGAGAGAGACGGCGCAACCTCCGCTCAACGTGAAGGTGGTCCAACCGCTTATCGCACGCTGACTTTGAACCGCGCAAAGCTGACCTCAATCCTCGCCGCTGCGCCGCGGGAATTCACAAATGAACAGCCGGTCTATCTGAGCTTGCCGCTTGCAAACGGCACTTTTGAAAGCTTCCACGTGGTCGAGTCTCCGATTATGGAGCCGTCGCTCGCCGCCAAGTTTCCTGAGATAAAAACCTACAGCGGCCAGGGCATTGAGGATCCAACCGCGACCGCACGTTTCGATTGGACACCGACAGGCTTCCATGCCCTCGTTCTTTCAAGTAAGGGAACTGCGTTAATTGAGCCGCACCACTCGGACACCAGGGAGACTTACATCGTCTATTCGCATCGTGATGTGCCGGTCGATGCGTTTGCCTGCGACGTTTCCGAAGGCGAACAGGAAAACGCGATCGCTGAAAGCAAACGGCTTCTTAGTTCGCGAGCTTTGCGGCCGACCGTCACTTCTGACAGCAACCTGCGCACTTATCGATTGGCCGTGGCCGCCACTGCCGAATACACACAAAGGTATGGCGGCGGCACTGTTCCCGGCGGGCTTTCAGCTATTGCCACCACCGTAAACTTTGTCAACGCGATTTATCAGACGGAGCTGGCTATTAGGATGGTCCTAATCGCCAATGAAGATGCGATCATCTTTACTGATTCGGCGACGGATGGATACACGAGCGACAATCCCGGCGCGTTGATTTCCGAAAACCAGGCCAAGTTGGATTCCGTCATTGGTTCGGCAAACTATGACATCGGGCATGTCTTCGACGGCCGAAGTGAAGCGCCCGGATTTTTCTCTTTCCAGGGAGTGGCATCAATCTCGAGCGTTTGCCGCACCGGCTTCAAAGGAAGAGGCGTAAGCATCACCCGTTCGGTGCAACCCTCAAATCTAATCGCTTTCTATAACATGGCCCATGAAGTGGGTCATCAGTTTGGCGCCACGCACACTTTCAATGCGACTACCGGGCCCTGTGCTACGCAACGTTCGCCGTCCACTGCTTATGAACCCGGCACCGGCTCGACCATCATGGGATACAGGTTCACGTGCGGCGACGAAGATTTGAGGTCTGCGGATATTTATTTTCATACGGCAAGCCTCGAACAAATCGTGAATTACACGACGGTGGGTAACGGCAGTTCCTGTCCGGTGGTGACTGCTACGGGCAACGCAGTGCCAACAGTTGATGCCGGACCGGTCTATACAATTCCGCACGGAACCCCATTTACTTTGAGTGCGCTCGGTAGTGATCCGGATGGGGATCAGATCACGTTTGCCTGGGAGGAATTTGACCTGGGCTCACCTTCGCCTCCAAACACTGATGACGGCAGCAGGCCCATCTTTAGGTCCTTTGGGCACCTGAGCAATCCCTCGCGAACGTTTCCAAACATCAGCACCATTCTCGGTGGAGTGCCGGCTTTGGGCGAGTCGCTTCCAATCACCACGCGCACAATGAATTTTCGGGCAACCGTGCGAGACAATCGTTTTGCCGGCGGTGCGATCAATTCGGATTCTACCCAGGTTAACGTTCGGGCCGACAGCGGACCATTCGTAGTCACTGGGCCTGCGGCGGGAGCGAATTGGGTCATTGGCACGCCGCAAACGATCACCTGGAATGTCGCAAATACAGACTTGCCACCCGTGGGTTGCAGTCGGGTAAGAATTCTTATGTCGACGAATGGCGGGTCGAGTTTTCCATTTGTGCTCACCGACGACACGCCCAATGACGGATCAGAAACGTTGGTTCTGCCTATTGCCGCCCCGTCAGGCGGCGGGATTTCCGCGCGCATTAAGGTCGTCGGAAAAGAAAATGTCTTCTTCAACATTTCGCCGGCATTCAACATCACTGTGCCAACAAACAGCCTGCAGTTCAGCGCTTCTTCTTATTCGGCGTCGGAAGGTGACAACCCCAAACAGATCAATGTGAACGTCACGCGCAGCGGCGACATTTCCGGCGGCGCCTCGGCTGACTACAGAACCATAGATTTCTCTGGCGGCTCGTCCTGCACTTCAAACTCAGGAAACGCTTCATCACGCTGCGACTTTGAATCCGCCGCGGGCACCATAATTTTCGCGCCCGGTGAAGGCTCTAAGACCATCACCATTCCGGTGATCGACGATTCATATCCCGACGGGCAGGAGTCCTTTCAAATTCAGTTGAGCAACATCGTCGGCGCGTCGTTTGGTTCGCCCTCTTCGGCCAGCGTCACGATTACTGACAACGACGCTACGCTCGGCCCCAATCAAATTAACCAGGCAGATTACTTTGTTCGGCAAAACTATATCGACTTTCTAAATCGCGAGCCTGACGCATCGGGTCTTGCCTTCTGGACGGATCAAATCACGCAATGCGGCAGCGACACTCAATGCATCGAGATCCGGCGCATTAACGTCTCAGCCGCCTTCTATCTCTCAATTGAATTTCAGGAAACCGGCTATCTGGTTCATCGCTTGTATAAAGCAGCGCTTGGCGATGCGACAGGTACATCGACCTTTGGCGGAACAACACATACTTTGAAAGTTCCGATGATTCGGCTGGATGAATTTGTGGCCGACTCGCGGCGAATCGGAAACGGAGTGGTCGTGGGCCAGCCGGGATGGGAACTGTTACTGGAGAATAACAAACAGAAATTTATCGCCGAGTTTATTCAGCGCATCCGTTTTATTGCTTTGACTGGAAGCACCCCCGCGAGGTTTGTCGATTTGCTGAATGAGAACGCCGGGTATCCTTTATCCGAAAGCGAACGCAATCAGCTCGTTGCCGATTTGACCTTCGGGATCAAAACTCAGGCACAGGTGCTGCGGGCGGTCGCGGAAGATCCGGATCTGGTCGCGGCGGAAAAAAACCGGGCCTTTGTGTTGATGCAATATTTTGGTTACCTGCGGCGCAACCCAAACGACACACCCGATTCGGATTACACCGGCTACGAGTTTTGGCTAACCAAGCTGAACGACTTTGGCGGCAACTTCATCAATGCTGAGATGGTGAAGGCGTTCATTACTTCGATTGAATACCGCCAGCGCTTCGGTCCGTGATTCTCAGCTCATTAATTTATGGTCAGGTTGGCACGGTAAGTGCGAAGCGTTGGTGACGCAAAAGGGCGAGTCACGGGCGCTAACTTGAACCGGAAACCGGACCACTAGTAGAATCCGCTCCTGATTTAAGCTGCACGGTCTCCCACAACCCAGTCAGACAGATCTGAGTTCTGGAAAGCGCCGCCCGACGAGTGTGCTCTTTCGTCTGGTTTTGAAGGAATTCTGCAATGCCCCAGTCTCAATCGTTGATCCTTCGCGCCGTTCCCAACCACAAAGCTCTGGGTTTTCTCTATTTGTTTCTGCTCGTGCTGGCAGGTCATGTCGCTCTGTTCGAGGGTCGGGGCAGTGCAGCAAAACTGCGTCAATCGCCGGCAAAGGCCAGCTTAGCAACAAGTCCCCGCTCTTCTTTGAACTCGTTTGCGTCGAGTAATACTCAAGGCAGTGATGACATCCAGGTAGTAGTAACTACTTACGAGAACGGCCGAGTTTCGAGCCGGGTCATTGGACATGCGCGTAACTTAAGCGTGACGACGACCAGCGAAAACTCGAGCGCCGCCGCACCACCGGTTCAAGTGGCTGCTGCGGGAGATCTGGTAATCAGCCAGATTTATTCCAATGGTGGAAATCCCGGCTCCAGCTATCGGAACAATTACCTCGAGTTTTTTAATCGAACTAACAGCACGATAAACTTCAGCGGGTGGCGAATCTATATCGGCCCTGCGACGGGCCCAATTAACCAATCCCTTTCGTTCGTAAGTTCGAACGGCATCAACATCGCCCCTCATAGGTACCTCGTGATCCGCTTTGGGCCGAACAGCACCAATGGTGCTGAGGTACCCTCTGATTTGGCCGCTCCTCCAGACCCGATCATAATTCCGGGCTTTCCTCCCTTCCCCCCGGTCAATATCTCGCCAACGGGCAAAGTTTTCATCACACCACCTAACAGCGACGGTTTAATCGGCCAGAGCTGTCCGTTACCCAACGCGCAAATTGTTGACTTCGTTGGCTACGGAACTACGGACTGTTTTGAAGGCACTGGGCCAACAGCGACTTTAGGTAACACCACTGCCGCCTTACGGAAAGCGAATGGCTGTACCGACACTGACAACAACGCAAACGATTTCAATGCCACCACTCCCCTTCCACGCAACCGGGCTTATCCCGCCAACACTTGCGGGAATTCCATTGACGTCGCAGACTTTTTTGTTCGCCAGCATTACACCGACTTCCTGAACCGCCAACCCGATGCGACCGGCCTGGCATTTTGGACAAATGAGATCACTATCTGTGGCACTATCCAAACGTGCATCGAGGTCAGGCGCATTAATGGCTCGGGAGCCTTTTTCCTCTCGATCGAGTTTCAGGAGACAGGTTATCTGGTCTACCGCACCTACAAAGCTGCCTACGGTAACCTGACGAATGCACCGGTTCCTTTGAGGCTCGATGAGTTTCTGCCTGATACGCAGATGATCGGCCAGGGTATTGTCGTGAATGCGCCGGGTTGGGAACAGCAACTGGAGAACAACAAGGTCGCCTTCTTCGTGGATTTCGTTTCGCGCTTGCGATTTCGCAACGCGTATCCAAACTCGCTGGGACCAGCCGAATTTGTTGACGCGCTTTTTGCCAAAGCTGCGGTCACGCCTTCCGCCGAGGAACGTGCCGCTGCGATGGGCGAGTTTGGATCAGCCACAGATACTACTGACACGGCCGCGCGCGCGCGTGCGTTGCGCCGGATAGCTGAAAACGCGACCCTGGGCCAGCAGGAAAGAAACCGGGCGTTCGTGCTGATGCAATACTTTGGTTACTTGCGCCGGAATCCAAACGATGCACCCGAACCGACACTCGACTTTACGGGCTACAACTTCTGGCTTAACAAGCTGAACCAATTCAATAGCGACTACATCGCCGCCGAAATGGTCAAGGCGTTTATCACCTCAAGCGAATACCGCCAGCGCTTTGGACCATAAGATCACTCGTAGGGGCACGGAACCTCTGTGCTTTGCACAAAACAAAGGATTCGAGTCCAGGTAGTATCTGCACTCAAGCGCCAACGGCGCGAAATGTAATAGCCTGGGCCAGCGGCCCAGGAGTCAATCGAGAGCAAAGATACTAAGCGCTGAAAGCGCGGAATAATGGTTACTTGGAAATCGCGGCAATTTTTGGGTTCAGCGCCAACGGCGCGAAATGTAAAAGCCCAGGCCAACGGCCTGGGTAATGACGGCGCATTTTTCCAGCGCTGAAGGCGCGAAATGGCCACACGTCACAGAGGTTCGGCTTTGCACAAAAAGTCGTTGATCGTTGCTTGCCCCTACCACCCGGGTTTACCTCGGCGCGCTACGGCAGCGTGAGTTCATCGCGTAGAATCAACGGCGGAATCAAAACGTCTTCACAACACCCAGTCTCCAGACGAAAGACTTTCATGATATTTACAGTTAGATTTCGGATTCTCGCCATTCTCTCGCTGCTCGCGTTGGGTCTATTTTTAGCGCGGCCGCACTTTCAAAGCGATGCGGCGGGATCCTCTTGTCCAACGCCGAGTTTTGCCGTCGTCATTACTCCAAACGTCGGCAATAGTTTGTATTCACTGGCGGTTGGCGATCTAAATGCGGATGGAAAACCCGATGTAGTTACCGGCAGTTATTATGAAGACAAGGTCGTAATTCTGCTTGGGAATGGCGCCGGAAACTTCAGCGCTGCGGGCAGCACGTCCACCGGCCTGCGGCCGAGCGCTGTGGCCCTGGCAGACTTCAATCAGGACGGCAAACTCGATCTGGCAGTTGCCCGAGATTTCTCAACCACGGTCTCGATCTTATTCGGAACCGGCACGGGCAGTTTCTCGCCGCCCACCAATTTCACTGTCGGCAACAATCCTCTCTCGCTGGTAGTGGCTGATTTCAATAATGATGGCAAACCTGACCTCGCCACTGGGAATGATGGCTCCAACACGATTTCCGTTCTGCTCAATAACGGCGCGGGAAATTTCACCGGTGCGCCCAATCTCACCAACGTGAGACCCGCTTCTCTGGTCGTGGCTGATTTGAATCACGATAACAAGCCGGATCTCGCGGCCGCTAATCATCAAAATAGCAAGGTCACCATATTCCTGGGAGACGGCTCCGGAGGGTTTGGCGCCGCGACCAACTTCGATGGCGGCTCTTTCCTGGAAGCGATCGCCGCCGCCGATTTCAATGGCGACACACATCCCGACATAGTTGTTACCAACTACAGCGACTGTTGCACGCCTGCTTTCGTCGCAGTGTTGCCGGGCAACGGTACTGGTTCCTTCGGCGCGCCCACGAAATTTTCAGCGCCTTTCGGTCCCCGGTCGATCGCGGTCGCAGATTTCAATGGCGACGGACACATTGACGTAGCCACGTCAAATATCCAACAGACCTCCAGCAACATCGGCGTGTTGTTAGGAGACGGATCAGGCGCGCTTGGCACCCTGACAACCTTTAGCACCGGCACTGCCCCTTACGCCGTCGTCGCGCAAGACGTAAATCTCGATACGGTCCCGGATCTGGTTGTAAGTAGCTCACCAAACATTGCGGCACTCTTAAACGCTTGCGGCGGGGCCCCAACGCCGACACCCACTCCCACTCCAGTGCCTTCTCCTACTCCGGTCCCAAGTCCGACGCCGGCGGTAGGCGATGTCGTGATCAGCCAAATCTATGGGGGCGGTGGCCAACCGGGTTCCACTTTCCAGCACAACTACGTCGAATTGTTTAATCGCGGCAACGAGAGTATCGATATTGCCGGGTGGCCCATCTCCTTTAGCACGGCTACGGGCGACTTTGTATTCTCGCTTGCCTTCGTCAGTTCAAGTGGAGTATTCATCGGGGCGGGTCAGCATCTTCTGATTCAGATGGGGCCGAGCAGCAGCAATGGCGCTCCGCTGCCAGTCACACCGGATTACACCACTAACGCAAATATTGCTGTGTCTGGCCGGCTCGCATTCAGCCGTCCCGGAACGTTTCTGAGTGGGACCTGCCCGACCCTGCCGAACTCCAACATCATGGATTACGTCGGCTTCGGGAGCGCGGCAACCTGCTTCGAAGGCTCCGGACCCGTGGCAAACCTGAGCCCCACAACTGCGGTAATTCGCCTTGCCGATGGTTGCACCGATACAGACAACAACGCCGGTGATTTTGTCGTGAGCGCGCCAAGTCCACGCAACCGCAGTTCAACGCCAACCTTCTGCAGTTCCGATCCACCGAAGGTGCAACTTACCCAATCCGTGTTTCACAACAGTGAACAAAAGGGTTCGATCGGCCTGTGGGTAAGCCGCACCGGCAACACTTCGGCCGCCTCGACTGTCGACTACGCGACGAGCGACACTGCGGGCGCGAACAACTGCAGCGCGGAAAACGGTAAAGCCTCAGCTCGTTGCGACTACACCGCCGCTATTGGAACGCTTCACTTCGCGCCTTATGAGACTTTCAAGCAAATCCTGATTCCTATTGTCGATGATAGTTACGCTGAAGGCGCCGAGAGTTTTACCCTCAGCCTGAGTAATTTGAATGGCGCGACGTTTGGGGCTACTTCCACGGCGACCATACTGCTCCAGGACAATGACTCCACTACCGGAATCAACCCGATTGATAACACCAGCTCTTTTGTGCGTCAGCAGTATCTTGATTTTCTCAATCGCGAGCCGGACCCTGGCGGCGAGGGCTTTTGGAATTCTCAGATAAATAACTGTACTCCGAAACCACAGTGCACCGAGATCAGGCGCATCAACGTCTCAGCCGCCTTCTTCCTTTCGATTGAGTTTCAGGAGAGCGGTTACCTTGCCTATCGCGCCTACAAGGCCGCCTATGGAGATGCAGCCGGGCAAGCAATGATCCAGGGGCTACTCTTCCAAATACCTGTGCCCATGATAACGCTCAATGAATTTCTGGCTGACTCGCACGCAATTGGCGATGGAGTAGTCGTGGGGGCCACGGGTTGGCAACAGAAACTCGAAAACAACAAAGCCGCTTACTTCGAGACATTTGTTGCCCGACCACGGTTCTTAAACGAGTATCCCGCAGGAATGAATGCGGGAGCATTCGTCACCAAGTTGAATATGAATGCGGGCAATGTGCTCTCGACGACAGCGCGAGATGAGTTGGTAAACCAGTTGCAGTCCGGACAAAAAACCCGAGCGCAGGTTGTCAGAGCAGTTGCCGAGGACAGCACCCTGGCAGTGAATGAATCCAGACGGGCGTTTGTCTTGATGCAGTACTTCGGTTACCTGCGCCGAAATCCAAACGATGCACCCGAACCGACCCTCGACTTCACCGGCTACAATTTCTGGCTAGGCAAGCTGAATCAGTTCAACGGCAATTACATCGCCGCCGAGCTGGTCAAGGCCTTCATCAATTCAACTGAATACCGCCAGCGCTTCGGGCCATAGACGCTTAGTTGTATTAGGTACGTCTCGACCCTCTTTTGCTAGCCACCGGCCCCGTGACAGGTTCGCCCCCGTGCGTGTGCACCCGGCCAGGCTTACCATCCTCGAACACTAAGTTGACCTAGCGAGGACTCTCTTGGTGGCCCTTCGAGCGTTTCCTTAGGCCATTGAGGAATTCTAGATAAAACAGTCCGCCACGGCTTAATTCTTGACAGGTGCTGACTCCCCTCGTAAGCTCCCGCCGCTTCACAGTTTGCGCTAAAGTCCAAAAACCCGATCCTCTGGTCCTTTCGCACGGGAAGCATCCGTAAAAATTCATCGCTCTGACAAAACCGGACCCCGGTTTCACTTTCCCTGGAGATAAAAATGAGAATCCCTCGCCCCTTCATCGTCCTTTTGGGTTTTCTATTCGTCTGCGTCCTCAGCATTACGCCCGCTGAAATGCATAACGGAACACTTTCGTCCGCTCCTGTTAATTCGCCGCCGGTTGCGGGTGACGACACCTACACACGTCACGGCAACGGCGTGATCGGACCTTTGCGCCAAAATGATTCCGACCCCGATGGCGATCCTATGACGGTCCAACTCGTCACGTTCCCCACTCATGGGAACTTATCCGGTTTAGATGGAAACTCTTTTCACTATTCACTCACCAATCAGAGCTTCATTGGAACCGACACCTTTACCTATCGGGCGTGTGACAACCAAAGCGCGTGCTCGAATGTGGCCACGGTAACCATAAACGTCGTCAATCAAGCCCCAATTGCCGGTGACGATTCGTACACTGTCCACGGAATTACGACGATTGGACCGATGATGGTCAACGATTTTGATCCGGACGGCGATTCAATCACCTGGAACCTTGTGACGGCCCCGGCCCACGGAAGCTTGTTTGGGCTGGCCCAGCAAGACCTTAAGAGCTATACACCCCATCAAGGCTATACGGGACCTGACAGTTTTACCTATAAGATGTGCGATCAATTCAGTCTGTGCTCGCTGCCGGCGACAGTTAGCCTGAACGTAGTTAACAATCCTCCAGTGCCTGGCCCAGACTCTTATGTCGTCCGCGGAAGCACGATTATCGGCCCGTTGAGGGTCAATGATTTCGATCCGGACGGGGACTCCCTCGGCACCCCTTCATTGGTTGTAGCAGCTTCGCACGGGTCAGTTTTCGGCCTTACGGATCCGGATTTTAAGCAATACGTGCCACACGCAGGCTACACCGGTACCGACACTTTTCAATATCAGCTTACAGATTCTCTCGGCGGCACCGGCACGACCACTGTCACCCTATATGTCATCGGTGAGGGCGAGGATAATGGTCTGTGTTCGGCCTGCCCCGGCCTGGGCGGGCCAGTCGCCGTGGGCAATCCCATCAACGTCACAAATGGCAACATGTATCTGCAGCAGCACGACTACTCCTTGCCCGGCGTGGGCTCCAGTCTCGATCTTTCCCGGACCTACAATAGCGACTCGCAGAGCATCGGCCTCTTCGGTCGGGGCTGGTCCACCGCTTATGACGAGTCGATTATCAGTTACGACAGCAGTACAGTGCGATTTAATCAAGCGGATGGACGGGCGATCTACTTCGGCCGGCCATCCGGTTCCTCCGGCGCGTTCACCCCGCTTGTCGGAGATTTTCATGGCCAACTAAGTCAGGATGCGAACGGTTTCACCCTGACTATGAAGGACGGCAGCATTCATCAGTTTGATCCGGCGGGTAAGCTGATTTCACTTGCAGACCTCGACGGCAACGCTACAACGTTAACTTACGTGGCGGGTCTTCTCACCACGATTACCGACGCAACCGGACGCGTGCTTAGCGTCACCACTGACGCTAACGGGCGCGTGCTTTCAATAAGCGATACCCTTGGCATGATTGCTACCTACACTTACGGTGCGAGCAATCAACTAATCTCCGTGACTTATCCGGACAACTCCGCTTTCCAGTTTGCCTACAACGGCAGCTTGCGGCTCACTTCAGTAACTGACGCCCTGGGCAATGTTCTCGAGTCTCATACCTACGACGGTCAGGGCCGCGCGCTGACTTCTGCAAAGCACGGCGGGGTCGAGCTCTATACATTGAATTACGTTAGCGACACTCAGACCGATGTGACTGACGCACTCGGCCGCGTAACCAAATACACCATCGACAAGAGCAAAGGGCGAAACGTGGTGACGCGTGTCGAAGGTTTATGCAGTTGCGGGGGTGGTGGTTCACAAGTTCAGACATGGACTTACGATAGCCAATTAAACGTAACCGCAAAAACCGACGCGCTGAATCACATCAGCACCTTTACTTACGACACCAACGGCAACCGTCTGACCGAAACCGACCCGACGGGGACAGTCACTTATACATATAACCAACTAGGCGAAGTGTTGACGCGTACGGATCAATTGAACGGTGTGACGACTAACACTTATGATTCTTCCGGCAACCTGCTCACTACCGCCGACGCCCTGAACAACACCAGTACTTTCACTTACAACACGCGTGGACAAGTGCTGACGGCCACCGATGCTCGCAGCAAGGTGACGACATTTACCTATGACGCAGCGGGAAACCTAACGCAACAACGCGACGCTAACAACGTCACCACCTTCTTTTTCTACGACGCGCGCGGCCGGATCACGAAGGTTCGTGACGGCCTCAGCCGTTCGACCCTTTACACCTACGATCCGGCCGGAAGACCCAACAAAGTCACGCATCCCGACCTTTCGTTCATGACTTTCACGTATGACCTGGCGGGTCGCCGCTCGGTCGTGACTGACGAGCGCGGCAACCCAACCACCTACGCTTACGACAGTGCCTACCGTCTCACAACTGTGACGGACGCTCTCAGCCATCCAACGAGTTATGGCTACGATACGATGTCGAATCAGACCAGCATGACGGATGCGCTAGGCCGCGTAACGGATTATGAATATGACGACTTTAATCGACTGAAGAAAACTATCTATCCACCAGCCGTCACTGGGGGACCGAGACTCTTCGAAACCGTGGGTTACGATGCGGCGGGGAATGTCACGCAGCGTACCGACACAGCCGGACGCGTTAGCAATGTCTTTTACGACAACGTTAACCGGGTATTGAGTTCGACCGATCCGGACAACAAGACCACCAGCTTCGAGTATGACGCGCTTTCGCGCACGACGGCGGTTGTCGATGCTCTCAACCAGCGTTACGAGTTTGCCTATGATTTGGTGGGACGGCAGACTGGTCTCACGCGCGCCGGCGTGTCGATGAGTTACCAGTACGACGCGGCAGGCAATCGCACCCAGCGCACGGATTACAATGGCGTGGTCACAAACTACACCTACGACAATCTCAACCGATTGACGACAGTCACCTATCCGGCGCGAACAGCGACCTATGCTTACGATCCCCTGAACAATATGACCCGGACGACCAACGAAAACGGCTCGGTCTACATCAGCTACGACAACCGTTATCGCGTCAGCAGTTTTTCTGATCCGTTCTACTATGGCGTCAGTTATAACTACGATGCGACCGGCAACCGCACAAAGCTCAAACTAAACGGCGCGACTTACGCCACCTACACCTACGACGCGGTGAATCGCTTGACCAACCTCGCCGACAGCGCCAACCAAAACTTCCCGCACAGCTATGACGACGTGAACCGGTTGACCGCTCGCAGCGCGCCCAACGGCGTCACTTCAAGCTACACGTACGATGGTCTACGCCGTTTGACTGCCTTGAATCATTCGACAGGCGCGGGAACGCTCATCGGCAACCAATACCAATACAACGATGCGAATAACATCACAAACTGGACGAACGCGTCGGGCAATCACGCTTACGGCTACGATTTAGTTAACCGCCTGAGCTCGGCTACAAACAGCGCACAGCCCAACGAAAACTACTCGTACGACGGCGTCGGAAATCGCACCACTTCGCATCTGAGTGCAAGCTACAGTTATCAACCATTCAACAAGCTGACGAGCACCGCAGCAGCCAGCTACACCTATGACAACAACGGCAATCTACTCTCCAAGACTGACGCTTCGGGCACGACGACTTTTACTTGGAATGAAGAAAACCAATTGACCCAGGTCACGCTGCCATCCAGCCTGACTGTTAATTACAAGTACGATGGTCTTGGCCGGAGACTGCAGCGGACGACTAGTGCCGGCGCGAACGAGCGTTATGTGTACGATGGCGCCGATGTCTTGCTGGATCTGAATGCGGATTGGTCAGTTGCCAACACGTACCTCAATGGTTCCGGCATCGACAACCACCTGCGACAGACAAACACCACGACTGGAGCATCTTACTTTCTTACCGATCAGCTCGGTTCAACCTCAGCTTTGACCGATGCAAGCGGCGCTCTCGTGGAGCAACTTGCTTATGATTCATTTGGCAACAGCGCGGGCAGCACTCGCACGCGTTATGGCTACACCGGCCGCGAGCGCGATCCCGACACCGGCCTGCTCTACTACCGAGCCCGCTGGCAGGATCCGCAGGTCGGAAGATTCATCTCCGAGGATCCAATTGGATTTCTGGGCCGAGACGTAAACGTCTATGGTTATGTTAGTAACGATCCACTCCGCATGATTGACCCCAGTGGATTGCGACGACGATGCCACCCTTTAGTGGGAGCTCTTCTGGGGGGTGCGTTCGGCGCGGGCGTTGGCGCTGGAACGGGAGGTATCCTTGGAGGTCTTGCGGCGGGCACCATCGGAGCTGTGGGCGGCAGCTTTGTCATTCCAGGATTTGGTACCATCGGTGGAGGCGCCATTGGTATTGGTGTCGGCGTTAATGCCGGGGCAGCCTTTGGCGCGGCGATAGGAGCTGGCATCGGCATCGCCGCTGGAATTGATTACTGCAATACTGAAGTGTGTGACCCCGCTCCTCAAGCTGCCCCGATTCCGTTCCCCTTCCCGGATAGTATTCCAATGCCTCCCCCGCCGATGCAATTGAGCCGCGGATGGACTTGTAAGGCATCCTGCAACATCGAGAACTTCAGCCGAATACCCAATGCCCCGGATCGAGTTGAAGGTGTCGGATCTGGTCATAGCCAGGAGGCTGCCTGTCGGAGCGCCAAAGCTGCCGCTGTGGCCGGCGCGCCATTGGGGACATATGGTCGTCACTGTAAATGTTTCGACTGTGTGAAAAACTGAAAGGAATATGGATGAAAAAAGATTTCGAGACAATTCTGAAATCTCTACTTCTGCAGGGACCCAACCGTGGCGATCGAAGTAGGACTGAAGCAGACGTAAGGCTTCTCTTAAATCGAGGAGTCGACTCTTTTGCTGCTTTGGTCGCCACCGCGGATAACCCGCGCGTTAGTAGCAGGATGAGGAGTGTCGCGTGCCGGGTTTTGGGTCAAACCAATCATACCCCTGCAGTACCAGCTCTCTTGACTCTGCTGGGAAATGGAAGTCCTCTCTTGAGTTGGGAAGCGGCAAAAGCGCTGGTGACTATTCTACCCAGTGCAAACAAAGCCAGCCGTCAACTCAAGCACACTCTTGTTAGCGGGCGAGGCTCACACAATAGGGCGGGAGCAGCATACGTGCTGGGCTTGCTGGGAACTAAATCGGCGCTTCCGCCACTGATTCATCTTCTCCAAACTTCCTTAACTCCTGAAGTGCGGAGCCACGCTGCGGAGGCTTTAGGAAACATTGGTGAGCCGAGCGCAACCGAACCGCTGATTCCTGCCTTACGCGATCGCTCATCAAGAGTAAGGTTGGCTGCGATTTATGCCTTAGGGGAGGCAGGAGATGAAACAGCAATCGCACCGCTTAAGAGGTTGGTAGGCTCTAGAGGCGCGGGCTCGGGTAGATCAAATCTAATCGGAAGGGAAGCCAACCAGGCCATCAAGCGAATTCGGCGAAGGCAGATTTGACTTGGTCTTTGGACGCACTGAATCAATATTCAGACGAACTCGTATGCCGGGCTGCGAAACGACAAACGACGATAGTGAATGCAGGCCGGGCAATGCCCTTGACAGCACACTTTCCCGCTGCTACTCAGATCGAAATCTAATTGTGGTCAAGCACAGTCCGAAAGGCCGCCAAAGAATATCCAGTGAAACGTTTCAAGCGAAATACGCATTTGAATTAGAGAGTAAGTGAAATAATTCTTGCTGACGGATGGAGGGTAGATGACGAAACTGATTCTTTTCATTCTCCTTCCAGTGAGCGCCAACCAAAACTTCCCGCACAGCTATGACGACGTGAACCGATTGACCGCTCGCAGCGCGCCCAACGGCGTCACTTCAAGCTACACGTACGATGGTCTACGCCGTTTGACTGCCTTGAATCATTCGACAGGCGCGGGAACGCTCATCGGCAACCAATACCAATACAACCGAATTACTGCCTCACAGGCAATTTCCACAGGCAACTTGCCAGCCCCTTTTGACTACTAAATCCGTTCACCTGGAAGCTTCACAACCCGAAGGTTTAGACTCCAGATTTCAGGGAAAATCGGCAGACAAAAAGCTCGTTTTAAGGAAGCGATGGGCCGGAGTCTGCAAAAACTCAAGGTTTATAGGAGATTTACATTGCCCCGTCGACCCCACTCCCACCCGCGCAAGTCTGCCGGTTTGAGAAATCTTTCAAACTTCGCCTCCCGTTTTTGGCTGTTTGGCCTCGTGCTTCTGGCCGCCGTGGCGTTCTTGGTCGCCGGCAGCTTTGTGGCCAGCAGCAGCGCCCAGGAGAACTCGCGAAATCCGCTCAACAGCGAAGCTGCCTTCCAGCAGAAAGCAGACAAGATTTTGAAGCGGGTGCGTCACGCGCTCGACGAAGACCGCGCCGCCGCAGCCAAGGGCCGCTTGCGCACGGAAACGTCGCACGTGAACCGGCTCGCGCGGGTGGCCGGCATTCAACGGCGGTCGGCAACTTCTGCAACCGTCGATCTGGCCGTAATGCTTGTCTCTGAGAGCGACGCTGAACTCAAGGCCGCCGGGTTTCGCGTGCAATCTCGCACGGGCGACATTGCCACGCTCGAGGTTGATGTCGATCGCCTCGACGACCTGGCGCTGCTTTCCTCAGTCCGCAAGATGGTAGCGTCGGCTTTTCGTTACCCGCTAAACGATCGCGCGCGCGCGTCCGCCGGCATCGATAACTCAATCGGACAGCGAATGGTTTCGCAAACCGGTCGCGGGGTAGTCGTCGGGATCATCGACAGCGGAATCGATTTTCGCCATCGCGATTTCACAGTCCCCGGCACGGACGGCAAACAAACTCGAATTAAGGCATTGCTCGACATGACGGTCTACCAGGCGGGCAGCCAGTCGCCCGATCCCGGTTGGAACTATTCGCTCCCGGGCCAGCCGGCGACCATCGGCCATCTCTACACTGAAGCTGAAATCAACGCGGCGCTCCAGACGTCCAAACCCTCCGATCAGAATTCCGACAGCATTAAGCAGCGCGACAAGAGCGGCCATGGAACGCACGTGGCCGCAACTGCGGTGGGCAATGGTTTGTCAGCGCCGGCGCCCGGCACTTACGCCGGCATGGCGCCTGAGGCCGATCTCGTGATTGTGAAGGCCAGCCGTTCCAATAGTGGTGTCGCCAGTTTTCGCAACACCGACGTCATGAATGCGATGGAATTTATCAGGCAGAAAGCAGCTGAACTGGGCGAGCCCTTCGTGATCAACCTGAGCCTCGGCGGCCAGCTTGGCCCACACGACGGCACCAATCCGGACGAACGCGCGATCGACAATCTTGTCAGTGGCGGAAGCGGACGAGCTGTGGTGGTCGCGGCCGGCAATGATGGCGGTTCCAGCATTCACGCGCGCGGCATAGTTCCAGCGGGCGGCAGCCAAACTCTGGATTTCAATGTCAACGGCGCGGCCTATGTCGTCGATCTTTATCAGAACAACGCCGACCGCTTCTCTGTAACCGTAACCAGTCCGGACGGAGTGACGCTGGGCCCCGTGGCCTACAGTCCAAACGGTTTCAGTTTGCCGGACGGCGAGGCGTCGAATCAGTATCTCGAAGCGTATAACGCCAACGACGACAAGAACGATGCCGACCCTTCAAACGATCAGCCGGACATCGTCCTGTTATTCAAACCCGAAGCACCAGACGGCATGTGGAAGATCAAGCTTGAGGACGCTGACGGCAATGCCAACCAGTCTTACGATGCCTGGGCCGAAGGCGAAGGCGTTTATTTCAGCACCAACGCGGACGGCTATTCACGCCTGGTGGCATCACCAGGAAACGCGCGCGGCGCGATTACGGTAGGCGCATTCGTGACCCGTTCGACCACACAAACAATCGGAGGGCCGGCGGACTTTACCAGCCCTGGTCCCACCGCTGATGGTCGCCAAAAACCTGAGGTCAGCGCGCCCGGTTACTATCTCTACTCCGCTCGTTCAACCGACGTTAGCGCGACAAACTTTGGCACGATCGGCTCGGGCGAAAACGCTCCGACCGATAGCACACACTACACGGGCCTTGCGGGTACGAGCATGGCGACGCCGGTAACTGCGGGCTCAGTCGCGTTATTACTTCAGACGGATCCAACGCTCTCAGGTGAGCAGATCAAGAGTCTGTTGACCACCTATGCGGTCCAGGACAGTTTTACCGGTTCAGCATGGAGTCCGCGTCTCGGCTTCGGCAAACTCGATATTGCTGCGTCGATCAGCGTGGCTTCCGGCCAACCTCGCACGCTGTCCGTTTCGGGGCGTGTCGTGAGTGCAGTCGACAGTGATTTCACCGGAACTATTGTCACTTTAGGAGGGTCACATACTTCCTCAACTGTAGTCGATGCGAACGGTAACTACTCCTTCACCAATCTGCCGGCTGGAGGTAACTACACAGTCACGCCCTCCAAGGCGAAGTATGCTTTCTCCCCCAGCAGCGTTAGCATTAGTAATCTCTCACGGAACCAGACAGTACCTGACTTCATCGCGACCGCCGTTTACACGATCAGCGGACGAGTGGCGGACCCGAACGGTGTTGGACGCAGCGGAATTTTTATTTCATTGGGCTCTTTGCAGAACCAACTAACGCAAACAGACTCCAACGGAAATTATTCGTTCACGAATCTACCTGGGGGGATCAGGTCTTACACGATCATGCCCAGTACTCCAAACAACGAAGTTCTGTCCTTTAGCCCGTTTAGTGAGTACTTCAGTAGACTGACGAGTGATCAGGTAGTCAATTTCACCGCGACGGCCCAGTTAAAGATTGGTGGTCGGGTAGTCAATGAAGACGGCGTCGGGATGAGCGGAATCCTCATGTCCATTTCCGGGACTGGTTCAGACCTGGTTACAACTGACAACAACGGGTTCTATTCATTCAGGCCTTTTCCGCCAGGCTCGAGCGGAAGCGTCCAACCCCTGTACCCGACGCAGAATAATCATGTCTTTGATCCGCTGACCCACAGCTTCTCTAACTTGAGTGGCAATCTAACCGTTAACTTTAAGGGCCGGCTCCTTAACGCTAACCCCATAGATAGCGCGCAGTTTTTTGTTACCCAGCAATATTCCGATTTCCTCAATCGCGATCCGGATCCCGGCGGTCTCGCATTCTGGCAAAATGAAATTACTTCCTGTGGCAACCAGCCGTGCGTTCAGGCCAGGCGTGTAAACGTCTCGGGTGCGTTCTTCTTGTCAATCGAGTTTCAAGAGACAGGTTACCTAGTTTACCGGATTTACAAAGCTGCCTACGGCAATCTGCCTAACACACCCGTGCCGATCAAGCTGAGCGAGTTTCTGCCTGACACCAAGCAGATCGGGCAAGGCGTAGTCGTCGGCAATCCGAATTGGCAGCAAACACTGGACAACAACAAGAATGCGTTTGTCACTAGCTTTGTCGCGCGTGCCAGATTCACGGATGCTTTCCCGAATACGCTGACGGCCGGACAATTCGTTGACGCGCTATTCCTGAACGCCGGGGTCACGCCCTCCGCTTCGGATCGCGCTGCGGCGATTGGCGAGTTTGCCGGGGCCGACGGCAGCGCTGATACGCCGGCGCGCGCGCGTGTGTTGCGACGGGTAGCCGAAAATTCGCTGTTGGCCCAACAGGAAAGGAACCGGGCCTTCGTATTGACGCAGTACTTTGGTTACCTGCGTCGCAACCCAAACAACGCTCCGGAAGCGGGGCTGAATTTCGACGGCTACAATTTCTGGCTGGGCAAGCTCAACCAGTTCAACGGTAACCACATTGCTGCCGAGATGGTGAAGGCGTTTATTAGTTCAGTTGAGTATCGCCAACGCTTTAATCAGTAGTAGTTTTGCAGAAGAGTACTTGAGTGGGTCTACGCATCGTTCGCGGTCTTAACATTGGCATGCGGGGTCAATAGGTAAAACGTAGTTGAAGAATAACGGTACGACACCCGCGCAATTGGTTTCTTCCCGAGGCGTTCCACACTGTCGAGGTTCAAATGGCGAATAACAAAAGCCGCAAAGCATTCATGGTCAGCATTCTCATCGGTATCTTGCTGACAGCGGGCGCGAGTTTCCTGGCGCAAACGGGAACCGTGTTCCCGCAGCAAGGCAGCCGAACACTGCCTGAGAAAGAAAAAGAGCAAAGCTCGCAAACCAAACTCGGCAGGCTGTTGTCGACTGCCGGCCTGCGCATGGGAACAGCGCTGACAACTCATAATGCGGCGAGCTATCGCGAAGTAAGACTTAGCTGGAAGAGCCTTCAGAAACCCAATTCGGCAGGACTCGTCACGGAACAGGAACTTGCTTCAACGGGCGTGCTCAAGCAGCTTTCCTCGGTGGCAAGAAACGGTTCGCTTCCTCGTGAGCGTTCAATGGAGCTCGCGCCCGATCGCCTGCTGGTAGTCGCCGTTGACGAGAATGAGGCTGTGCGCTGGTGGCGGTTAATGATCGATCCGCGTTTGGTAAGAGCTGAGGTTGGATCTGCGACTGAAATGCAGAGCCAGAATTTTTACCTCTCCGACGTGGATTTTATCGTCGGCTGTCCTGACGATCCACGATTGCGCGAGTTGCGATTTTTTCATCCAGCCTGGAATGGCGAATCGTTTCAGCTCACCCTCGTTGGCGCCACCCCGCTGCATTAAGGAAGTAACCCGTCGTGTCAGGTCTGCAAATGAAAAGAGCTTTTGAACTTATCCCCGCAGCGATTCTGTTGTGCCTGTCGCTGGCGGCCGTCAGTGTTCAGGCTGAAACGTTTGAAACAGTTCTCAACAACGGTAATCCCGAAAACCGCGTGGATATCGCGATTGTGGGAGACGGCTACACTGCAGCGGAAATGGAGAAGTATCGGACCGATGTTCAAAACGTGGTTCTGGGTCACTTCGGCCAGGAGCCTTTTCTCGATTACAAGAGATATTTCAATGTGCACCGCATCGACGTTGTCAGTGCTCAATCCGGATCTGACCATCCCGAACGCTCGTCATTGGTAAACACCGCATTCGATAGCGGCTACAACTGCTCGGGCATTCAGCGTCTCATCTGCGTTAACGTTTCAAAGGTAAACAATGTGCTGGCCAATTCAGTGAGCTTGGTGCAGCGCGACATCGTACTCGTGATTGTGAACGACTCTGAGTATGGCGGATCAGGAGGCTCAGTGGCGGTCGCCTCGACAAATGCCGCGGCCGTCGATCTGGTACTACATGAAGAAGGCCACAGCTTCGGGCTCCTGGCTGACGAATACGGCGGGCCTGCACCGCCAGCCTGCAACAGCGGGTTCGAGCCCTTCGCGGCCAACGTGACAAAGGAAACTGCACGGGCTCAAATCAAGTGGAGGCTGTGGATCGACGCGAATACACCTCTGCCCACTACGGGTTTCAGCCAGGGCGTGCCCGGCGCTTACCAGGGCGCGCAGTATTGCGACGCGGGTCTTTATCGTCCGACTTTTAGTTCGAAGATGCGCACGCTCGGAGCGCCGTTTGAACAAATCAATAGCGAACAGCTCGTCAAACGGATGTACAACTTCGTCTCTCCTCTGGATTCGAGGTCTCCGGACAGCAACAGTTTGACTTTACCTCAAGGCCAGAACCAAAGCTTTGCAGTTTCAACTCCGGCGCCGGTTAGCCATGGGTTGACCGTGACCTGGTTTGTCGATGGTGTTCAGCAAGCGCTCGGCCCGGCTTTCAATTTCGTTTCCAATAATTTCAGTGCCGGCGCCCATACAGTTATCGCCGCTGTTCATGACCCCACGACATTTGTCAGAAACGATCCTAATGAGTTGTTGAGCACTTCTACTTCATGGAGCGTCCAGGTTGTCACCGCCTCATCGATTCAACTTGATGCTGCGAGTTTTGGCCAGAGTGAGACAGGACCGCAGGTGAACGTGACCCTGACTCGCAGCGGCGATACGGCGGCTGCAGTGTCCGTCGACTACGCGACCAGCGACACTGCCGGCGCTAACGACTGTAATGTCACTAATGGTGTGGCTTCTTCGCGCTGCGACTATCTAACGACGTTGGGTAGAGTGCAGTTTGCGGCCGGCGAAACGTCGCAGTCGATCGCGATTCCAGTCATCAATGATTCCTATGCGGAAGGCAGCGAGTCATTCACGTTAACCCTTAGTGGCCCATTGGGAGCCACGCTGGCTACCCCGTCCACGGCCACCATCACGATTACGGATAACGACGCGACCGACGGCGCCAACCCGATCGACACATCGGCATTCTTTGTGCGGCAAAGCTACCTGGATTTCCTGAACCGGGAGCCGGATGCGGCAGGGTTAAACTTCTGGATCGGTGAGATTGATAACTGCACTCCCAAACCCCAGTGCACCGAGGTGAAGCGCATCAACGTGTCGGCAGCCTTCTTTCTCGCCATCGAATTCCAGGAAACAGGCTTTCTGGTCTACCGGATTTACCGATCAAGCTACGGCCCTTTGGGCGGAAACCCTGTGCCGCTTAACTACGGTGAATTCCTGGCCGATACGCAACAGACCTCGAAGGGCGTGATCGTTAACTCCGGCGACTGGCAAGCAAAACTTGAGAGTAACAAGGTTGCTTTCCTGCAGGACTTTGTGACGCGGTCGCGCTTTGTTAACGCGTACCCAACGACAAGCACGCCGGCGGAATTTGTTGACGCTCTTTTTGTAAATGCGGGCATCACGCCTTCCGGCCCGGATCGAGTTGCGGCGCTCAACGAATTCAATGGGGCCGTGAACACTAGCGATACTGCCGCCCGTGCGCGCTCGCTGCGCCGGATCGCGGAAAACCCGATATTGGCCCAGGTTGAGAAGAACAAAGCTTTCGTGCTGATGCAGTATTTCGGCTATATGCGTCGCAACCCTTACGACGCGCCGGAGCCCACGCTCGATTTCACAGGTTACAATTTCTGGCTGGGCAAGCTTAACCAGTTTGGCGGCAATTTCATCCAGGCCGAAATGGTGAAAGCATTCATAACGTCAGTCGAATATCGTCAACGCTTTGGTCCATAAAGATTGCCGGCCGCAGGCAAGGCCCTCACCTTCCAACTTGTTCCAAAAAATCGGATTAAAACCGAGGCATTGGAATCCCTGCCGTCGTCTTAGTATTTTCTTGACGCCCTTCAGCCGCTTAAGTATCCTCCTTCATCCCCGGTCGCACTTGCATTTCCAAAACGTAGCCACCCGTCTCTTAATCCCGTTGGCCCAGGTTGACCCGAGTAGAGTTTGCTTTCTAATCCAGGAGCCCTTCCTGACAAACCTCGGCAGTAACTGCTTATTCAGCAGAAGGAGAATTGTTATGCATCGCAGTAGATCTCTGGTTGTTGTCCTGTTGGTAGCATTCGTCACCGGCGTTGTGTTAAGCGGGTGCGCGACGGTCGAGGAGAGTGGAGGCCCTACGGCCGCAAGAAGCACCGGCGCGCAGAGCGGCAAGATTCCGGTGACCACCAGCTCAGAAGAAGCGCGAAAAGAATTTCTGCAAGGGCGCGACCTCGCCGAAAAGCTGCGCATTCAGGATTCGATCCAACATTTTGATAAGGCCATTTCCCTCGATCCAAACTTCGCCCTGGCCGAGCTCAACCGGGCCCAGGTCAGCCCCACCGGAACAGAGTTTTTTGATCACCTGAAGAAGGCCGTCGCCCTCGCGGAGAAAGCGTCAAACGGCGAGAAGCTACTGATTCTGGGAAATGAAGCAGGCGCCAACGGTAATGCCGCCAAGCAGAAAGAACTTCTCGATCAGCTCGTCGCCGCCTATCCCAATGATGAACGCGCGCACTTCAATCTCGGCGGTTATTACTTCGGCCAACAGGACATGCCCAAAGCCATCGAACAGTACAAGAAGGCAACGGAACTCGATCCCACTTACTCGACCGCCTTCAATATTTTGGGCTATGCATATCGCCAGAATACTGACTACGCCAACGCGGAATCAGCGTTTAAGAAATACATCGATTTGATTCCGAAGGATCCGAACCCCTACGACTCCTACGCCGAGCTGCTCTTGAAGATCGGACGCTTCGATGAATCGATCGCTCAATACAAGAAGGCGCTGGAGATCGATCCCAACTTCATCAATTCACACCAGGGCATTGCCTCGGCATTAATGTATCAGGGCAAACATGACGAGGCGGCGGCGGAAATGGAGAAGATCTCCGGCAAAGCGAGAAGCGACGCTGAACGCCGCACGGCATTGTTTGGTTTGACCGTTGTCGCTGTGGATGCCGGCAAAATGGATCAGGCCCTGGCGGAAGTCGACAAACAGTACGCTCTGGGCGAGAAGTCTAAAGACGTCGCGGGGATGACTGGCGACCTCCAACTCAAGGGCAACATCATGCTGGAGATGGGCAAGCCCGACGAGGCAAAGGCGCTATACGAACGTCTCTTGAAAATGACCGAAGACTCAGGTTTGTCTGCTGAGATAAAGGAGAATGCAAAACTCTTTCATCACTTCAATCTCGCTCGCGTAGCGATTGCGAAGAAAGATCTGCCGACAGCCAAAACGGAGGCCGAAGCGTACCGGAAAGGAACGGAAATCTTAAAGAACCCCTTCCAGACAAAGTTGGCCCATGGACTCCTGGGGATGATTGCTTTGGAAACAAAGGAATACGACACGGCTATTGCAGAACTGCAACAGGCCAACCAGCAAAACGCTTACGATCTCTATCGCCTGTGCCAGGCTTACCAGGGCAAAGGCGAGGGAGCGAAGGCAAAAGAGTTTTGCAACAAGGCCGCTGCCTTTAATTCTTTGCCGCAACTAAACCTGGCGTTCATCAGAACCAAAGCCGCGAAAGCGTAAAGGGCTATGCCCGCCTAATGTGCGGTGGGGTCCCCGCCCCACCGTGAACTCCTGGACCGATTCATGGGCTGTGCTCAAAAATGGGCATAGCCCAAAAAATCCTCTGGTATCGTTGGAAGGTCAGAGACCTTCCACACATCAGAGGGCAAGCCCACCTCAGGCTGCTCGATGCCGCCCACCAGCACCTTTACTAATCCCGATTTAAGATCCACTATTCCGGCTGACTGCTGATTGCTGATTGCTACTTATGAACAACATCTGGCCCGAACTAAAATACTCTGAATGGAAAGACACGCTCGCCACGCTGCATATGTGGACGCAGGTCGTCGGCAAAATTCGGCTTGAGCAAACTCCACTCGTTAACCATTGGTGGAACGTGCCCCTCTACGTTTCAGCGCGTGGGCTCACAACCTCCGCCATGCCCTATGAAGATCGCATTTTTGAAATCGAGTTTGACCTCATCGACCACCGTCTGCTGATTAAGTGCAGCGATGGGGCAGCAAAGACGCTCGTTTTGCGGCCGCAGTCAGTGGCTGACTTTTACGCGGAAGTGATGTCGGCGCTCGGCGAACTGGGGATGCAGATAAAGATCTGGACCATGCCGGTGGAGGTGCCCGATCCAATTCGCTTTGAAGACGACACGGTCCACGCCTCTTACGACCCGGAGTATGCAAACCGATGCTGGCGCGCGCTGGTGGCGATTGACGAAGTGTTAAAGGAATTTCGGGCACGCTTCACCGGCAAAGTCAGTCCCGTGCATTTCTTCTGGGGCAGCTTCGACATGGCGGTCACACGCTTCTCCGGCAAACCCGCTCCCGAACGTCCCGGCGCGGATTTGATCACGCGTGAGGCGTATTCGCATGAAGTGATTAGCCACGGCTGGTGGCCGGGAAACAAAGACATGGAGGCGGCGTTTTATTCCTACACGGCTCCGGAGCCCGCTGGGTTAGCCGGCGTTGTAGGTGAGGGAAAAATTCGTCCCACCGAGACGTTTTACAATGACGAGATGAAAGAGTTTTTTCTGCTTTATGACGACGTGAGAAAAACAGACTCGCCGGAAAACACGCTCATGGATTTCTGCCAAACAACTTACGACGCGGGCGCCGACCTCTCAGGCTGGGACCGCGCCGCACTCGAGCGATAGGACACACTACAAATCGTGCTTCGTGGGCCCGGTCGTAACTCCTTAACACGAACGCCAACAAGAAATCAGAACCGGGAGCGGTAGCGACCGGGTCCTTCAGTCACCACTAAACAAAATGAAAAGACGCAAAGATAACGTAGCACTGATTGAGCCTTTGACCCGGTCGCTACCGCTCCCGGTTCTGACTTCCTCTTGGTTACATTGAAACAAACGACTTTCCGTTTCAGTTTCACTGCAACATTCCATATTCGCAACTACAACGCGTCTCGCGGCATCTCAGGGTCGTTGTGAAAAAAGTTCCGCTCGCAGTTTTACTGTTATTCATCTTCCTCGCCCTCGGCAGTGCCACCGGAATTACTACGTCGGCTGGAAAATTCGCGGACAGGCTTGCCGGAAAGCTGAGACTCTACGTTCACGTCGCACAGCTCTATACAAAGGACCCTGATGAGCAGATCGCGATGCCCGTGAAGGACGTTTCGAAAAGCCAAATCGCAGACACCTGGCAGGCGCCGCGCGGAAATGATCGCCAGCATCAGGGTCAGGATATTTTTGCGCCCCAGGGGACGCCGGTGCTTTCAGCGACTGAAGGTTACATTGCGAACATTGGTGAGAATAGCCTGGGTGGACAGACAGTTTCGGTGGTTGGCGCCGGCGGCCGGCTGTATTACTACGCCCATCTTGATTCGTATGCGCCGGGTATTGCTGAAGGCGACTGGGTGACGCCCCAGACGGAGCTGGGCCACGTCGGCACCACCGGCAATGCTGCCGGCACTCCGCCGCATCTTCACTTCGGAGTTTACGCGCCCGGTGGCGCGATGAATCCGCTGCCGCTGCTAACCGATCGCCCCAAGGAGCCGTAGCGTAGGACAGGCATTCTTGCCTGTCCACCCCGGCGGTCCACTCTTACCTTCATTAAAGGACAGGCAGGAATGCCTGTCCTACCCTACAGCCCGAACCGGTGACGATATTCGTCTGCCGAGATGAACGCCTTCACCATTTCCGCGGCTATGTAATTCCCGTTGAACTGGTTCAGCTTGTTCAGCCAGAAGTTATAGCCGTCGAAGTTGAGGCCCGGCTCCGGCGCTGCGTCAGGATTCCGCCGCAGGTAACCAAAGTATTGCATCAGCACAAACGCCCGATTCAGTTCCTGTTGG
>DATMDU010000054.1:0-4358 GCA_035557535.1 Pyrinomonadaceae bacterium | reverse complement strand
TGCCGATGGGGTGGTCACTTTTCGGATCATCGAAGGAGAGCTGACCCAGGTCCAGTTGGAAGGCAATCGGTGGTTTCGCTCCAGTTATCTCGAAAAACGATTTTCGCTTGCGGCCGGTCCTCCTCTCAACATCAATTCTCTGCAGGAGCGACTACAACTTCTGCTCGAAGACCAACGTATCGAGCGCTTGAACGCTCAGCTGAAGCCGGGACTGAGAGCCGGCGAGGGCATTCTCGACGTGCGAGTGGAGGAGCATACTCCCTACAAGCTTTGGTTCGATTTCAACAACTACCAGTCAGCTTCGGTCGGAGAGCTGCGTGGCATCGTCTCGGCCGAGCACCAAAACCTCACCGGCAACGGCGACATCATGACGGCACGATACGGCAGATCCGAAGGTCTCGATCCGCTGCTCGATTTCAGATATTCATTGCCGATCACCGCCCGTGACACGACTCTCAGTTGGCAATACCGCAGGAATACCTTTGCGATCGTCGAGCCGCCGTTTGAGGAGCTCGACATCAAAAGTAAGTCGGATATCTATACGCTCGCGTTGAGACAGCCGGTCTATCGGACGCTTAACACGGAAATCGGGCTGGAACTAATGGGCGAGCGTCTTTCGTACAAAGAATTTCTCCTCGGTGAACGATTTAGCCTTACGCCCGGAGCGCAGAACGGGCGTTCGATTGTCACTGCGCTCCGATTCGCTCAGGACTTCGTCTATCGCACGCAGAATCAAGTGATCGCGGCCCGCTCACGTTTTTCATTCGGAGTGAATGCGCTGGACGCGACGATCAACCACAACGGCGACCCGGACAGCCGGTTTGTCGCCTGGCTCGGCCAGTTTCAATGGGTGCAACGTCTCGGAATCTTAGACAGCCAACTGATCTTCAGGTCGGACGTGCAACTCTCAGACGATTCTCTTATGTCGCTTGAACAGATCGTCCTCGGCGGTCGATACAGCGTCAGGGGATATCGGGAAACTACGATGTTGCGCGACCGGGCGCTGATCACTTCAGTTGAATTGCGTGTGCCGGTGATTCGCAACACCCGGTGGGCCGATTATCTGGAAGTGGGTCCCTTTTTTGATTTCGGCAGAGGCTGGAATCGAGACCGTTCGACGCCCAGTCCCCAGGATATTTCCAGCGTCGGCGTGGGACTACGCTGGGGCGTCACCTTGGCTTGGCCCGTGCTCCTGCGGCCGCAGTTCGAGCTCTACTGGGGCCATCGCCTGAGGAAACTTGATCGGCCGGAGAATACGCTGCAAGACAATGGGTTTCATTTCCAGCTCGTTCTCGCGGCCTTCTAGGATTGCTAGTCGTTGATCGCTGACAAGCCCACCTGAGACAGCAGCTCGGCCCGTTGTTTGCGCAGCACCTGGTCTTGCGGCGCGGCGTCGATCATATCCGAAATCGCTGCAACGGCGTCGTACCACATTCCAGCGTCGGCGTAGAGGGAAAACAGCTCGGATTTATTTGCCTTGGCCACCTTTGCCTCGAGATCGCTAGGCACGGCGACTCGCTCGACGGCGCCGCCGGCCAGGATGTCCTTGGAGCGCCGATCGGCGTCCGGGACGACCGCAACAAACCAGCGATAGGCCACTCCCGGCGCGAGGCGAATATTGTAATCCGCTAACCGCACGCGCTGGATGCCTGCCTTCGCAGGGGCAGGAAGCTTGGTTTCTAGGAGCGGCTTGATGCCTTTCGAGTCGATCACCGTCAGTTCAATCGGCAGCGAGGTCGAGTTGGAGATAAACCAGTAAAGGGACGGCTGTTCGCTGGTTGTTAAGCCGCTGTGATCCGGCGCCAGGACCGAGAGAACGAAAACATTCTTATCGCCTCTTGTGCCGCCGCCGACGCGGCCCCCGGGTGCTCCCCGCGTCGGTAGTTTATAAACCGGAACTTTCGCGTCTGCCGCTAACAAAGGTGACGACGTGGCTAGGATAAAAATCGCAGTTGAACAGCAAACCATCGGCCTCAGGTACTTCATAACTTTTTCCTCCGTCACGATTGCCGATAAGCAAGTGTTAGACCACCCTGTCACTATAGAAACCATTACAGGTTAGTCGAATCATTGCAACCAATTTTAGTGCTTGTATTTCAAGGATATTTCAATCGTAAACTATTTAAGGAATTTCCCCTACGCCATTCGGGTACATACCGGAACTCCCGTGCGCCATCAACTTCGTTTACGTACCCCGTCAACGGCGTTTACACCATAGCTTTTACGTAAGGAGAGAATTTCGGCACCGAAATGACGCCGGAACGGTCGCGTTAGAGCCAATTGTTGATCATCAGAAAGGCAGACCAATATCCTGGGTGTTCATAACGCGGATTGTCGATCAATTTCAGTTGCGCCTTCTGCAGAGCGACGACCCTCGATATCGCCGGGTTTTTAAGTTCGCGGTAAAAGTCCAGCACGAGGCCCACTGTCGCTTGATCGTTGATGTTCCACAAAGTCGCCAGGGCGCTTCTGGCCCCGGCCTTGATCGCAATACCCGCAAGTCCCAAAGCAGCTCGGTCATCGCCGGCGGCGGTGTCGCACGCGCTCAGAGTGAGCAGCTCTAGCGGATCGTCACGAAACCTGAAGACTCCGATCATCTGGTTGACTCGGTCCAACGACAACTTGTCATCGAACGTGAGCAGGAAAGTGTTTTCGACATCGTTCCCAAACTCTCCATGTGAAGCGACATGGACGATGCTGAACTGTTGTTCCTTCAACTTCGTTTCGAAATTGGCCGCGAGAAACTCACGGTTGACAAGGTTCTGACTTCCCAAAAGAGTTTGCAATTCCTGCAGCTCGGCCGTGACATTCGGCAATGCCGGAAACCCTTGCACCGCTTCTGTCACACCGACCGCCAATACCCTCATACCCTCCCGCTTGATCGGCCGAGGATCGCTCAGGCTCAGACTGGGAGTGATCCCGATAGCGTATTTGGCGATGAGAAATTGCTCTCCGTCGTGCAAGGCCGCCATGGGGATGGTTCGGAGCGCTCCGTCAGGAACGAAGACTAGCGTATCGACGGCCGACGATGCCAGGTCCGCCTCCAGCGGTCGGATCAGCCAGTTATACAGTTTTTGAGCGTGAGGCAGGTACTCCCGCGTGGTTCGTTTTTCCAGATTGCGGCGCAATTGGCGCACCTCTTCTGTGAGCGCCGCGGCTCCGACGGGAACCAGTACTCGTTTCAGCCCGCTGGGCAAGCTTAGCAGTAACTCGGTTCGATCTGCCAGGAGAATGGGGTAGATGACGACTGCTGACTGGGCCACGACATCGAGCGTGGTGATTTTCGATAGGGCAATATCCACGCAATCGTCACGGAAGTAATCGCGCAATTCGGCCGCTTTAAACAATTCGATAGTCTCGCGCGCTTCGATCAGGTACGGCCCGACTTGGTCGCGGTCCGGCAGCGACGCGCCGCGTTGCAGCAGCAGATCCACTAACTCGAAATACACGGGACCCATAGTCTCTCGGAAGGAAGTTTGTGGCGCTCCATAGCTGACCGACAGTTCGGATCGAATCGATTGAAGCGTTCGCACGGCTCGGCGGTAGGCTCCAATCGCGTCGTCGATGCTTCCGATTTTCCGTAGCAGACGCGCCGTTTGCCATTCCCAGCGATAAAGCGATTCAGGCGCGTTGACGTGCTGGGCTGCGAAGGTAGCCCTACGAGTCAACTGCAAAGCTTCTTGGTATCGGTGTTCTTCTTCGTACAATCTGCCGAGATGGCCCCAAGCGTATGACGCGGTGCGGCGGTCTCCGATGCTCTCGGCCGTCGTGCCCGCTTCACCAAGCGGCTGATGCGCAAGCAGTAAAAGAGAGTCTTTGACGTCCGGTAGATTTGAACGCAGATCGAAATAGGCCAGCCCGATGTTAACCAACCCCGCTGCTTTGTCGTGCGATGGTTCCAAGGCCCGCATCTGATCCAGCGCCTTGTCGAGCAGTGCTTTAGCCTCCTTATGTTGGTTGATGTTTGTTGATGCAGTTGCTGCATTGATCAGCGCTGTCGTGACCAGTGCGTGGTTATTGCGCGCCGATGCGAGAGACAGACTCTCCTTATAGGCGGCGAGGGCTTCGGTGTATTTTTTTTGTCGTGTTAGAAGATTTCCGAGGTTGTTCAGAATGATTGCGGAAATATCCTGATTCTTCAGTTCTCTTGCCAAGCGAAGCCCTTCATCCAGATATTTTCGAGCAGTTTCCGCAGGGCCGGTGGCAAGATACACATTGCCCAAGGTTCCTAGCGCAATAGCTACCTGCGCTCTATCATTCGACTTTTCAGCGAGCGCTAGAGCCGACTCGAGGTTTTGTACGGCGTCGCGATACTGGCCAAGAGCCTGATACGCTTGGGCGACGTGAATGAGCGCGCT
>DATMDU010000053.1:0-2177 GCA_035557535.1 Pyrinomonadaceae bacterium | reverse complement strand
AGGGTGAAGCGAGGGTAAGACCTCGTGGAGGCCCGAACCCACCAAGGTTGAAAACTTGGGGGATGACCTGTGGATAGGGGTGAAAGGCCAAACAAACTCGGCGATAGCTGGTTCTCCCCGAAATAGCTTTAGGGCTAGCGTTGTATGTTCCGTACTGGGGGTAGAGCACTGATTGGACTAGGGGGCCTACAAGCTTACCGAATTCAGTCAAACTCCGAATCTCAGTACGCAAAGTACAGCAGTCAGACCACGTGGGATGAGCTTCGTGGTCGAGAGGGCAACAGCCCTGATCGCCAGCTAAGGCCCCTAAGTGTGTGCTAAGTGGGAAACGATGTGGAGTTGCTCAAACAGCCAGGATGTTGGCTTAGAAGCAGCCATTCATTTAAAGAGTGCGTAACAGCTCACTGGTCGAGTGATTCCGCGCGGAAAATGTAACGGGGCTCAAGCACACCGCCGAAGCTGCGGGTTTCAACGATTCGTCGTTGGAGCGGTAGGGGAGCGTCGTGTAGCCATCGAAGCAGTGGCGTAAGCCAACTGTGGAGGCTTCACGAGTGCGAATGCCGGCATGAGTAGCGAATGGAGAGTGAGAATCTCTTCCGCCGAATGTCCAAGGGTTCCTGGGGAAGGCTCGTCCGCCCAGGGTAAGTCGGGACCTAAGGCGAGGCCGAGAGGCGTAGTCGATGGATAACCGGTTGATATTCCGGTACCACTTTGCGAGCGCCCAGGCCGAATCTGACTTGCTAAGGAAAGCCCTTCGGGGCCTACCGACCCAGTTAGTAGTAGGCCAGCGATGGAGTGACGGGGAAGGCTAAGCGGACCCGGGCGATGGTTGTTCCCGGGGCAAGCGTGTGGTCGAGGTCCAGGTAAATCCGGACCTCATTAAGACTGAGGCGTGATGCCGAGCCGCATTAGGTGAAGCCGCCGAAGCCATGCCTCCAAGAAAAACTTCTAGCGAGCACGCAAAGTGCCCGTACCCCAAACCGACACAGGTGGACAGGTAGAGAATACCAAGGCGAGCGAGATAACTCTGGTTAAGGAATTCGGCAAAATGGATCCGTAACTTCGGGAGAAGGATCGCCCCAGTAAGGTGTAGGACTTCGCGTCCGAAGCTTGAGGGGGCCGCAGAAACCAGACCCAAGCGACTGTTTACCAAAAACACAGCAGGGTGCTAAGTCGCAAGACGATGTATACCCTGTGACGCCTGCCCGGTGCTGGAAGGTTAAGTGGATGGATTAGCTTCGGCGAAGTCTTGAAACTAAGCCCCAGTAAACGGCGGCCGTAACTATAACGGTTATTACCTAAATGGCCGTGGGTAAACCTTGCTATATGCTGGAACATCCGTGTATCCGACGGTACTCGTTCCTGTCACAGCCGGCTCGTACGGTCAGTGGCATGAGCAGTGAAAATCCGATCGGTGCGGACGATCAGCAGGAAACCAGATCCAAAGCTCTCGATCCCGGATGGGTCGTTGGCTTCACAGACGGTGAAGGATGCTTCTCAGTGTCCATTCACCGCAACGACCTCGCGAGACCGACACGTGGCTGGCATGCCCAGCCCACGTTCCAGGTCTCCCAACATGCAGATCACTCGAGAGTGTTGCATGATCTTCGTGAGTTCTTCTCATGCGGCTCCGTCCGCAGGAAGGGCCCCCGGAGCAGTGTCGAGGTCTACGTGGTGCACAGCACCATCCAGCTCGTCGAACGGATCATTCCGTTCTACGAGGAAAATGAGCTTCGGATCAAGCGAGATGACTTCAACAAGTTCGCCGACATCGTTCGGACGATACGAGTTCGAGGTCATCACAGCCCAGAGGAATTCGATCGGATCGTGACGCTGGCCTACTCGATGAATGCGAGAGGCAAACAGCGAAAGCGACCAATCAATGAAATCCTCCTGGGATCCTCAGAGACTGTACGCGAGGTGCCGCTGACGGATCAGCGGTGAAGATACAGTCCGGTCCTCATGGCGACATGAGGAGTCAGACAGAAATGTTCTGACCACCAGCTTTAAGCCTAAAGCTGGGAGTAACAACAACGCCTAAGGTAGCGAAATTCCTTGTCGGGTAAGTTCCGACCTGCACGAATGGCGTAACGACTTGGGTACTGTCTCAACCAGAGACTCGGCGAAATTGCAGTGTGAGTAAAGATGCTCACTACCTGCGGCAGGACGGAAAGACC
>DATMDU010000052.1:0-301582 GCA_035557535.1 Pyrinomonadaceae bacterium | reverse complement strand
CCCTACTAATGGCCGCGATTTCCTAAGTAACCAGTATTCCGCGCTTTCAGCGCTTAGTATCTTTGCTCTCGATTGACTCCTGGGCCGCTGGCCCAGGCTATTACATTTCGCGCCGTTGGCGCTTGAATGCAGATACTACCTAGACTCGAATCTTACTTTTTGTGCAAAGCAGCTGGTGCCTCTTAATGGTTGAGAGAGCATTCCTCTGCAGAACTTTTGCGGCCAGACTTCACTGTCTATTTTTAGTTTTACCGCAAAAACCGCGAGGCATCGCAAAGGATCAAACCAAACTGTCCAGTGCCACAGCTATCTGATCCCAACCAAACCCTGCACCGACTGGATCAGTTTCTCTGAGTCGTAGCCGACTCCGTCTTTGAAAACAATCTCGACTCTCTCAATGTCGAGAATATTCGCGGCGGGATTTCCCTTCACCACCATCAAGTCAGCTTGCTTGCCCGTGGCAATCGAGCCGATGCGTGCGTCTTCGCCAAGAAACTTTGCGCCATTGAAACTGGCGATTTTGATTGCTTCCACAGGCGTGAAGCCGGCTTCAACCAGCAGCTCAACTTCGCGCAGGTCACCGAATCCGGCCACGATGCCGCCGTTACCAGTTGGATCGAGGCCAGCGATTAATAACCCACCAGCGGCGACGAAGGCACGCTCGAATTCCATCGCCTTGCGAAAGAGCGCGAGGTAGTCCGAGGTTGAGGAAACACGTGCACGTGCGGTCAGATAGCGCACGCGCGCGTCAGTCGACATAACGTTAAGCATCCGCGGATTCAAAAGCGCGCTCGCCGCGCCCACGCCGCTTTGGCTTAACGGCGCGCCGCCCGCTTCGAATACCGGGAGCGTTGATGTGATTGCCACCTTCTTCGCAACCAGAGTGCGAATGGTCTCCTTCGCCGCCTCACTATTCAGATCGAGTTGACGGAGACTGGCGCCGACCGCAGCGCCCGGGCATTGGTCGGGTTTCTTCTCGGGAACAAACTCGGAATCTGCAAACAGGCCGTGCTCGAGGTTGTCGATACCAATCTCCGCGGCTTCGCGATAGCCAATCGAACAGAGATGTCCAGTTACCTTGAGTCCGCGTTTGTGTGCCTCTTCCACCGTGGCGCGCAATTCGTCGCGCGAGATGTTCATGTAGGCTTTGAAAGAGGTCGCGCCCTGGTCAGCCCAGAAGTTGACCATGCGGCGCGTATCGTCAACCCCGGTGAGCGTGTGCATTACGGGCGTGAAGCTGCCTCGGCCTTCCAGGTAAGGCGCTGTGATGTGCATCTTTGGGCCAATCATTCTCCCGGCGTCAATCAGTTTCTTGATCTCGAGATCGGTAAACGGCGCCACGCTGCCGGTCGTGCGAATGGTGGTGACCCCGAGCGCGAGATAAAGACGCGGGAAGCTGCTGCCCATATTCGAGTACATCGGAGGCGAACCGCCCATCGGGAAGAACAGGTGGTTATGCATTCCCACCAGACCTGGCAGGACCGTGTAGCCTTTGAGATCGAGTGTCTGCGCTCCTGCCGGAACGGTCGCGGATGCACTGGCAGCCACAGACTGAATCTTGCCTGCGGCGATAACGATGGTTTGATCTTCAAGCGGCGCCGCGCCTGTGCCGTCGATTATCCGCACATGCGTCAGCGCAATCACCGGCGCTTCGACACGAATGAACTGTTGACGATCAGGAGGCGCCTGAGCCGAGGCGGTGATTAGAACGCTGAGAAGCAAAAGAAGGGTGGTAGTTGTCTTCATATGTACCTCCGGCGACAGAATTGCGGAGCATATTATCGCGGAGCAAGAGGATCGGAACACAAGAATAGTGGGCGGTGGGCAGGATACGATAAGTCGGTAGTTTTTGGTTTGAACTAATCTCGGTGCAACAGAGACAAATTCGAACTAGGCGCGGCGGAGGATGGCTACCGACATATCATCTACGACTGGGCTGGCCGCAGCGAAATCCTGAACGGCGCCCAGGACTGAAAAGAGCACTGCGTCAGCCGGCAGGCCTTGCGCTTTCATTAGTTGAGCTTTCAGGCGCTCCTCGCCAAACTCCTCCCCAGCGCAATTGGTAGACTCGGTCAGTCCGTCGGAATAGATCATCAATATGTCGCCTGCGTCGAGCTGGAGAGTTCCTGAGACATATGGCGTTCCGGCAATCACGCCCAGCAACATGCCCCCTTCGGAAAGAAGCTCCAATTCGCCATTGGCGCGCAGGAGAAGCGCTGGAGGATGTCCGGCGCTGCAATACTTTACCGAGCCGGTGCGCGGATCAAGCTTGGCCAGAAAGAGGCTGGCTAGGGGCGCGAGCTGCATGGTTGACTTCAGTAAGCAGATGTCGCGGTTAACGCCAGACACTATTGCCTCGGCTTTCGATGTCACAGCCACACGCGCGCCCACCAGCCCGACCAGATGCGTGGTCCACATGCCGGCAGCCAGGCCCTTGCCGCAAATGTCACCAAGCGCCAGTACCACCCCGTCGCTTTTCTCCTCAACCGTGAAAAAATCTCCCGGCAGGTGGCGAACAGCGAATATCTCGCTGGCAACCTCAAAGTCTCCAAAACGAACATGGCGGGGTGCGCACAGCCGGCGGTGCACCTGCGCCGCTTCGAAGATCTCTGTGCGGAGTTCCGCGTAGTGTTGCTGAAGATCGGCAAGCTTGACCTCTAACTCCTCGCGTTGTCGTCTGACCGAACGTCGCGCCCGCGTCGGCGCGATTCGAAGGTCGACAACCTCGGTTGCTCGCCGTGTGCCTAAAGCGGTATTGAATCTTGCCTGACTCATGGGAGAGTTGACCTCTATTCGTGAAACCACATTTTCCATTTTCCATTTGTCATTTATCAGTTTCCATTTTCAAAGTTAAGGATGAATCCTGACAGCCAATGACAAATGAAAACTGACAAATAAGAAATGGAAAATGTACTTCTTTACTATGAACCGGGGACAGACAAGAATGTCTGTCCTACTAACCGACAAACTTATAGCCACTGCCGTGCACAGTCAGAATGAAGCGCGGCTCCTCAGGGTTAGGTTCCAACTTCTGCCTGAGGTGGACAATGTGTGTGTCCACAGTGCGTGTGTTCGGATAATTCTCATAACCCCATACGGCATCCAGCAGGCGATCGCGGCTGAGTGTTTCCACCGGATGGGCCACGAAGTAAGCGAGCAGGGCAAACTCTTTCGCTGACAGCTCCACTGGCCGGCCCGCGCGCAATACTTCGTTGCTGCGTATGTTCACTTCGACATCACTAAAACGATACAGCTCCTCGGCAGGCGACTGTCGACTGGAACGCCTTAGTACTGCTTTCACGCGGGCCATCAGCTCGCGAATCGAGAAAGGCTTGGTTACATAATCGTCCGCGCCCAACTCGAGGCCAACGACCTTGTCGATCTCCTGGCCGCGCGCGGTAAGCATGATGATCGGGAGGGCAGGCGTTTTGGTTTTCAGTTGCTTGCAAACGTCGAGACCGCTCAACCGCGGCATCATTACGTCGAGCACAACCAGATCAGGATGATCGGAGAGGGCGCGTTCCAGGCCTTCGACTCCATCCGCCGCACTGATTACTTCGTAGCCTTCATACTCGAAGTTGTCGCGCAGACCGGCGACCATCGCCGGCTCGTCTTCGACGATCAGGATGCGCGTTTTCCTGTTGGAATTCGGTTCGTCCTTTTGTGCAGGCGATTGACTGCCGCCGGCGTCGCCGTTTGTCTGTTCGAGATCAGCTTTTCGTTTCATGTTGACTTCCCATCTTGAGACTCTCTCCCTCTCCCTTTGGGAGAGGGCTTACGGTAGAGGGCTTACGCGCCGTGTGCCAGACCCTCCCCTAACCCCTCCCAAAGGTAGGGGAAGAAATCAGTAATCTCTGCCCTACGAGACCGCCGGTTGCGCGGCAGGCGCCAGCGGCAACGACAGAATAAACCTGCTGCCTCTGCCGGGCGTGCTTTCAACAGCGATGTCGCCGCCATGGGCCTGGCTAATATGCCGAACGAGCGACAAGCCCAGTCCGCTCCCTTTCGTGTTATGGACCAGCGGGTCACCAGCTCGATAGAACTTCTCAAAAATCTTCGACTGATCGCGCCGGGCGATACCGATGCCGCGGTCAGCCACTTCAAGTTTCACCATGTCGCTATCGCGGTAAAGTTTCACACCCAAAAACTTCTCCTCAGCCGAGTATTTAAGCGCGTTATTGACCAGATTAACGAGAGCGCGCGCGATTGCTTCACGATCAACCGGAACCGCAGGCAAATTTGAATCGATGTTCTCTTCAAATGCGAAACCCTGTTGCTCGATCTGATAACGATATGACTCGAGGGTGTTGTGGACCAGCTCTGCTATGTCGGTGTTGCGAAACTCATACTCTTTCCGGCCGGCTTCGATCCGAGAAAAGTCGAGGATGTTATTAATCAGCGCTGTCAGTCGCTCGCTCTCCTTACGAATGATTCGGTAGTACTTCTGCTTTTTGTCCTGCGTCGTAATGCGGCCCAGCTCGAGCGTCTCGGCGTAAAGTCGAATCAGGGCCAGCGGGGTGCGCAACTCATGGGAGACGTTGGAAACGAAATCGGATTTGAGACGCGCCAGCGCCATTTCTTTGTTGACTACGTGTCGGGTAAGCAATAAGCCGCCGATTATCATTAGGGAAAGACAGCCAAGGATTAAGAAGCTACGGTGCATCCAGGTCCGGCCAAGCGCCTCCACGCTCGTGCCCTGATACTTGATGCCCAGCGCCAGCCCGCGAAAGACGTCGTCAAGTTTCCGTGACACCTCGGGCTTCCCCTGTCCCCAACCGCTTGAGACGGTCAGTGGCTTGACGTCATCCCACGATTCCATACTCACGGGATAGACAATCATGGCCAGCTTGTTTCTGCCGCGATCCCCCAGCTTTTCCTTCATCATCTCTTCGATTACTTCCGGAAACAAAGTGCCTTTAAGGTATGCAGGATCGAAGCAAGCGCCTCCCAATACCACCCTGTCCTTCGAGAGCTGTGGCAAGACGAAGAAGGCAATCGCCCTGAAGGCTTTGCCATTCGCACGTTTTATTGGCTCGGTATAGATGCTGAGTGGCCTTGGTTTCTTATGCATTGACTCAACCATCAACTTCCCTTCTTTGGGGAACCAACTGTGATAGCCTTCGGTCAGGTGTTTCTGCTCAGCACGGACATACTCGTCGTTCATCAGTCGAGGTTGGGAATGAACCTCTGCGCCTTTCTCGCTGAAAAGGAAAACGTGGTCCAGCCCTGGGTGGGCTGAAAGGAGTTCGTCAAGTTTCTTCTCTCTGTCGCCGGGTTCGGCGTCGGGAGAAGGGAAAAGCTTCCTCGCCTCTTCGGTCATCGTATAAGCCCTGAGGTTCATCTTCTTTTCGGTGATGGCGAGCATCTCCTGAAAATCTCGATGAATGGCGGCCTCGATTACCTTATCGCGCTCGAAGCTCCGCAACTGACTGTAATTTACGTAGATGAGTGCAGCTGCCGGCAGAACAACCGCCAGGCCGAGGGTCAACATCAGCCTGAACCTATTGAAACCTCCCAGAAACCGATTTCCCTTCAATTTCATTCTTAACCTCAAAAGAATCGCGATTTGCGAGCCGTAGGATACTCCTGGCCGCGTCAAGGCTTGTTAAGCGCAAGTAAAAATATGTTAAGAGTTGTGAAGTTATCAAACTAATCTGGGAAGCAACCAGGGCTTTTGCCGATTGCCTTCCTCTGCGAGAATCTGACATTGCGACTGGTTGCGCATGAACTGACCTGAAACCCTACCGAGGAAAAGAAGAATGAAAGTCGAAAGTTTGAAGCCTATTCTCAACGTGTCCAACATCCAGGAAAGCTTCGCATGGTTTGAGAAAATTGGCTGGCAGAAGGGTTGGGAGTGGGGCAACCCGCCGAGCTTTGGCGGCGTTTGTAGTGGAAAAGCCGAGATATTTCTTTGCGAGGATGGGCAGGGGTCTCGCGGCGGCGCAATGCCGCGTCACGTGGGTGACGATGATACGGGCGGGGTGTGGATGAGTTGGTTCCTTTCTTCTCCGGCGGAGGTTGATGCCGCCCATGAACGAGCGTTGGAGCATGGGCTGATTGTGACCATGCCGCCCACGAACGGGCCCTGGGGCGTGGGTGAGTTCCACCTGCGCCACCCTGACGGTCATACCTTTCGCGTGAGCGCGGGAACCGAAGAAGAGTGAAATGCGCAAACCGGGCCTGTTTCACAGATCCCGCCGGGGCATCAATCGAGGTGTCGCCATCCACTTGCGTTTCGACTCGGCTTACGATGAAATGATAAATCGAAAGACGTAGCCACCAGTCTCTCTAAAAATACCAAAGCCTATTGATCGTTCAGGCGTCCCAGGGCGCGGTTAGACGCGATTATCAAGCCCGTTTTTTTCCATGATGACCCCCGACCGCTCTCAAAGAATTGAAGAAATTTTTCAAGCGGTGGTGGAACTCGCGCCCGCCGACCGCGAGCGTTATCTGTGCATTGCCTGCAACGACGATATCACTCTGAAACAGGATGTCGAGAACCGCCTTTCACGGCACGACAGTGGGGCCACCACCGGCGCTGGTTCGTTCGATCCTCAGGCGGCTCCAACCGGCCCGCCTTTGTGGAGAAATGATCAAACCCAGGATGTCGATCCTCTGATCGGCCGGCGCTTAGGCGCTTACAAGATCGAGCGCCAGATCGGACGCGGCGGAATGGGTGCGGTGTATGAAGCCCTGCGCGCGGATCGGGAATTTACCAAGCGGGTTGCCATCAAACTAGTGAAGCGAGGAATGGATACCGACTTCATCCTCCGGCGCTTTCGAAAAGAACGCCAAATCCTCGCCGCCCTCGACCACCCTCACATTGCTCTGCTGCTCGACGGCGGCACCACCGACGATGGTCTACCCTTTTTCGTAATGGAGTTTATCGAAGGCCAGCCGCTCTATCGTTATTCAGACGCCTATCAACTCAACATTTCCGAGCGCCTCAAACTGTTTCGCGCAATTTGTGACGCGGTCCACTACGCGCATCAGAAGCAGGTGGTCCACCGCGACATCAAGCCGTCAAACGTTCTGGTAACTTCCGAAGGCGTTCCGAAACTATTGGATTTCGGAATCGCCAAGCTGCTCAATCCTGATATTGCGGGCGACATTACCCATGATCCGACCGCGACATCCATGCGTTTAATGACGCCGGAATACGCTTCACCGGAACAGGTGCAGGGAGCGACGACTACACCCTCGACCGACGTTTACTCGCTTGGAGTTTTGCTTTACGAACTTTTGACAGGCCACCGGCCATATCGTTTGCGTAATCGCGCGCCACATGAAATCGCGCGCGTGATCTGCGAAGAGGCCCCGGCGCCGCTGAGCGTGGTCATCAGCCGGTCCGACGATCTGCTTACCAGCGGCCCTGTCGGCGCCGGCATGACGATGTTGCAACATCTCTACGCAGTGCGCCGATCGACGCTGGACTCACTGCGCCGCGAATTTTCCGGCACCCTTGATGAGATCGTGATGCGCGCCCTGCGCAAGGAACCGAAATGGCGCTACCAGACCGTTGAGCAACTGCGCGACGACATCACCTGCTTTCTCGAAGGCCGGCCAATTTCAGTTTTGCCGGACGCGCCCTTCGCGGTCGGGTCTCATCATGCACTAGCCGGCGAGCGGCCCGTCACCGAGAATTCGCTTGCAGTGCTGCCGCTGAAGCTACTTGATGCCAGCCAGGGATCAGATTCCGGGCCCGATTATCTTGGCACCGGCCTGGCGGACGCGCTGATTACTCGTCTTAGCGGAATACGTCGTTTTGCAGTCAGACCAACCAGCAGTGTGCTTGGTTACGGAAATGATTCTGATCCGCTTGCTGCCGGGCGCGAACTGCGCGTCGCTTTTGTGCTCGATGGCCGCATGCGGCGCGCGGGCGATCGCATTCGCGTGACCGTCCAGTTACTGAATGTCAGCGATGGCACTGCGGTGTGGGCCGGACAATTTGATGAGCGTTTTACCGACGTACTGACACTGGAAGATGCGATCTCGGCGAACGTCGCGGAAGCGTTGCTGCCGCACGTTACGGGTGATGAGCGCAAGACGCTGGCTAAACGCGGCACTGACGACCCGCAAGCACACGAAGCCTACCTGCGCGGGCGCTACTACTGGAATATGTTTTCAGAAGACGGTTTTGCCAAGGCCATCGTCTGCTATCACCAAGCCATCGCGCTCGACCCGAATTATGCCGCCGCCTATGCGGGCGTCGCCGCTTATCACAATTGGTTGGGCAGCTTCACTGTGTTGCCCTTTGCTGAATGTGCGGCGTCAGCCTATGACGCTGCCGCCACTGCGGCGGCGATTGATCCCAGTCTCGCCGAGGCGCACGCGGCGCTGGGCCAGGCAATTCTCTGTCGTGATTTTGCCTGGTCCACAGCTGAACGAGAGCTGCTTCAGGCGATTGACCTCAATCCCGACTATTCGGTCGCGCGAATTTTGTATGCGTTGCAGTTGGCGATGGAAGGCAGATTTACAGAATCACTGCGGGAGGCGCAGACCGCGCGCGATTTGGATCCGATGGCTATCATCTCGCGGTTCACTGTCGTTTGGTGTTCTTACCATGGACGGCGTTTTGAAGAGGGTTACCAGGTGGCTCGCACAACATTGGATGCAGAACCACGTAACCTGCCGATGCTCCACGGTCTAAGTTTCCTGTCGAGTCGCCTGGGACACCACGAAGAAGCCATCGCCGCCGCGCAGAAGTCAGTCGATTTAATGGGCAAGGCATCTCACACCCTCAGCCGTTTGGGCTCAGCCTACGCTCAGGCGGGAAGCCTCGAAGCGGCCGAAGCGGTCCTGGCTGAAATGGATGAGATTGCAACCAGGCGCCACATCTCGTCATACCATCGGGCGCTGGTCCATTGTGCATTAGGCCGCACCGAAAACGCGCTGGACCTGCTGGAACAGGCTTTTGAGACTAAAGATGCCAAGGTTCTGTGGACCGGCGTAGACCCGGAACTGGATTCGCTGCATGGCCATCCCCGCTTCAACGATCTGCTCCGCAAGCTTAACCACCGGCTTGCGGCATTGCCGACGCTGCTCGCACATTCTCTGGCGGAGCAGGAGTCGATAGCCGTTTTGCCTTTCAAAGTATTGGGTTCGTCTTTGGAGAATACAGAAGATGACCACCTTGGGCTGGGACTCACCGATGCGTTGATCACCCGACTTAGCAACGTGCAGCGACTGATTGTGAGGCCCACCAGCAGCGTGCTGCGGTTCAGCGGCGCTGCTCGCGATCCCCTGCTTGCCGGACGCGACCTTGGCGTGCATTACGTCGTCGATGGCAGCTTGCGCCGTTCGGGCAATCGCCTGCGAGTGACGGCCCAACTGTTGAGTGTAGGCGAAGGTGTGACCCGCTGGGTGGAACAGTTTGACGAAGACTCTACCGACGCTTTGCAGATCGAAGATTCCATCTCCGACCAGGTGGCGAATGCGCTGCTGCCCCGGTTGACCCGGAATGAGCAACGTCAACTTTCGAAGCGCGGCACCGATTCCGCCGAGGCGTTCGAGTTTTACCTTCGTGGCCGCTACCACTGGAACACCTATTCGGAATCCGGCTTCGCGAAAGCGTTTGAGTGTTACACCAAGGCTATCCAACTCGATCCGAGATATGCGCTGGCTTACACCGGGATCGCTGACTACTACAACTGGCTCGGAGTTTTCGGCATTCGTCCATTTGCTGAATGCTCCGCCGCCGCGAGGGAAGCTGCCGCCAAAGCCGTGGAGCTTGATCCGGATTCGGCCGAGGCTTACAGCGCCCTGGGGTTCGCAACCGTCTGTCATAACTTCGATTGGGCCGTCGCCGAGGGACAACATCGCCGGGCCATAGAGATCAATCCAAATTACACGACCGGCCACCAGTGGTACGGCTTCCATTTGATGATGGTGGGCCGCTTTGACGAAGCGCTTCGTGAACTATTGCAAGCGCGCGAACTAGATCCGCTTTCGCCAAGTATCATGCAGGGACTCGCCTGGTGTTATTACCAATCGCGAAACTACGACGACTCAATCACCACTTCTCAAAGCATGTTGGAAGCTGTGCCTGATTTCGGCTATGGATTGCTCACCTATGCGTGGGCGTTGCGACAAGCCGGGAACACGCAGGAGGCAGTTCGCGTGTCGGAGAAAGCATTGGAATTGTCTAATGGCGGACAATTCTTTTTAGCCGGACTTGGCGCCAGTTTTGCGGCAGATGGTCGAAACTATGATGCGCGTGCTGTGCTCGACAAGCTAAACGAGATGTCAGCGCAGACATACGTTTCGCCCTATCACCGCGCGATCATTCACGTGCACCTTAACGAACACGAAGCGGCACTGACTCTGCTGCGCGAGGCGTACGCGGTAAACGATGGCTGGCTGGTCTGGCTCGGGGTTGAGCCCCAGTTTGATGCGCTCCGCGAAGAGCCCGCTTTCGCAGAACTGCTCGCGAAAACGCGAAACCCGGTGGGCATGGATGCGCTGAGCTCGCTTGTCTCTCCTGCTCTGACACCGCAGAAAAATGAGAGCGATGGCAATGTGAGTCAGCTATCGCCAGATACTTCTCCAGTTTTTATTCCAGCGCCTGACACGCAGCCCGCCGGCAACGAAGAGGCTCAGCAGCTCTACACAGCCGGACGCTACTACGCCACTCGTCGGACGGCTGACGGAATGCGTCAGGCGATCGAACGTTTGGAACGCGCCGTGGAAATCGATCCCGGCTTCGCGCGGGCCCACTCTGAACTAGCTGATTGTTATGCACTGCTGAACTGGTACGTAGAGCCCCCACCCCCGGACGCGTGGGAACACGCTAAGGAATCGGCTCAGAAAGCTGTCGAGGCTGATCCGGAACTCGCTGAGGCGCACGCATCGCTGGGTTTTGTGAAGCTCCACTTCGATCGCGATTGGGAAGGCGCCGAACGCGAATTACGCCAGGCGATCTTGTTGAAGCCGGGTGTGCAGGTGGCGCATCGCTGGTATGCCTACAGTCTGTCCGCGATGGGCCGCCACGAAGAAGCAGCGGCGGAGATTGAGCGCGCGCGTGAGATTTCGCCGCAGTCGCCGGTGATTGCTACCGCGCTCGCAAACGTTCTGTTTCTGGCGGGCAGATTTGACGACACTATTACTCAGTGTCAGAAAGCGCTCGCGTTGGATGCGGGTGCGGTCGCTGCCTACACGATTCTGCGTTGGGCCTACGAGAAAAAGGGAATGCACAACGAAGCGCTGGCGACTTACGAACAAGAGCGCAGCTTCGCGGGCGACACGCCCACCACGCGAGCGAAACGGGCACACGTGCTGGCGGCGACCGGCAAACGAGACGAAGCGCTCGCTATCCTCGAGGATCTGCTGGCGCACCGGCACGAGCAATGGGTCACCGCTTACGAGATTGCGATTATCTATTGCCTACTCGACGATCGCGACAATGCCTTTCGCTGGTTATCGCAGGCGGAACGCGAACACGCGGTAGGTTTCACTTTCGTTCGCGTCGATCCACATCTGGATTCATTACGTTCCGATCCGCTTTTCGAACAAATGTTGCGACGTACGGATCAGACGATCATTTACAATTCCCGCAAAAAATAATTCCCGAAATCCGGAGACGCCATCGTGCCTCGCAGCCGTCTGGCCATTGCTGCGGGCCAGTTCATCACAAACCAATTGTCTGTTGCCGGCGTAGTCTGTAATTCTGACACTTCGGCCCGTCATTCTCATCCGACTGATAGAATGAGCGCGGCCTGCGCGTAGAGACGGTAGAAATGTTCCCCCGGTCTTCAAATCGAGTCTCGCATCCAGGAAGACAAAGAAATCACCAGAATTCCGGAAACGCGCGTCCAGCACCAGTCTCAACCTAATTGTCGTCCAGGCGGGTTGTGCTTCCCCAGTAGTAAGCATTTAATGTAGTGCGCGTTTAATATCCGAGGCAGAGCGTCCCGGCGTTAGAATCGCGGCCATTTGGCGCCGAACGAATTCTCCGTACCAATTCGTACCAGACACCTTATTTGAATGATTGAAGACACCAACCAGGACCTGGAACGAAAGGTAAGCGACAGCTCGCGCCGGCGCCGCCGCTGGATCGGCATAGCTCTAATCGCGGGCATCTGGATCTTTATTGGTCTGGTCTTTACTCTGCAGGGCTACTTCACCGCATTGCGTTCTGACAGGCCCGTAAAGCTGCTTGATTCGTTTTACCTGCAAATGACCTGGGCGATTCTCTGGGCCTTTGCCACACCTCTCGTGCTGTTGGCCGCCGCGAAACTGCCGATTGAGCGTAACAACTGGATCCGCAGCACGCTGCTGCACATTCCGCTTTGTTTAGTTCTCAGCGTGCTGGTCACTGCGTTGGGACGCGTGATCATCTGGCTGGAATTTAGCTACAGAGCAGGTCGGCCGCTCACCCTTGAAAGTGTGACTAACTTCGTGGTGGCAAATTTTAGCGAAGGAATCGGGATCTATCTGCTTATAGCGGTCACCTATTATGCCTTTAACTTTTACTGGCGCTACCGCGAAGGACAGCTTCGCACGTTCCAGCTCGAAGCTCAGCTTTCTCAAGCTCAACTGCATGCCCTGAAGATGCAGCTACATCCTCATTTTCTCTTTAACACCCTCCATTCAATTTCCGCTCTACTGAACAAAGACCCGCAGGCTTCCCGCAAAATGATTACCCGCCTCGGCGACTTTCTGCGTTTGACTCTCGAAAACTCCGGCGCGCAGGAGGTCACTCTTCTGAAAGAGATGGAATTTCTCACCTGCTATCTCGAAATTGAGCGCATCCGCTTTCAGGACCGCCTCGTGACTCGCACGGATCTTGGCGAGGAGACGCTCGACGCCAAGGTGCCCAACCTCATTCTTCAACCGATCGTCGAAAATGCGATTCGTCACGCCATCGCGCCTCGATCCACTCCCGGACTCATCGAAATTGAGGCGAAACAAGAGGGTAGCAAGCTTCGTATCCAAGTCCGAGACAACGGCCCCGGCATTTCGGAACATCGGACATCCGAGAGCGTTTTAAACAAAGGCCTGGGGTTGACAAATACGGGTACGCGGCTGGAACAGCTATATGGAACCGCTCACCTCTTCGATCTGCGGAACAGTTCCGAAGGTGGTTTGGTCGTAACGCTGGAAATACCCTTTCACCGCGACGGTATCATTCCCAGAGCTGGTCTTGAGCCGGTGTCTTAACTTTAAGTTCCTAATTTCAGTTGTAGAGCACAGTATTCTGGCAATTCGAACTCCAGAGGACTGAATGTTTATAGGCAAGCTATAAACACTCGAATCCTCTGGGGCTGAGCATTTGTCAGGTCCTTTTCTCGTTTGGATAACTAAATGACTCTCTCTCCTCCCCTCCGCGTACTTCTGGTTGACGATGAGCCGCTAGCTCGCGAGATGTTGCGCGAGATGCTTCAGGGAGACCCAGGTGTGGAGATAGTCGGAGAGTCCATCAACGGACTTGAAGCTCTGGAGGCGATTCGGAAGCATACACCGGAGCTTATTTTCCTTGATGTCCAGATGCCGGAAATGGGCGGCTTTGAAGTCCTCGAAGCGCTGGGCTCCCAGATTCCGCATGTCATTTTCGTTACCGCCTATGATCAATATGCGGTCCGTGCCTTCGAAGTAAACGCGATGGATTACCTGCTGAAACCGTTCGATCAGGAACGTTTTGATATTTCCTGGCAGCGCGCTCGAGAGCAAATCCTCCGCGATCGGAATGGCGGCACCGATCAGCGCATTCTTGCGCTACTCGAAGAGATGAAGGCCGGGAATAAGTATCTGGAGCGGCTGGTTATTAAGTCAGCGGGCCGGATTTACTTCCTCGAAACGAGTGAGATTAGCTGGATCGAAGCCGAAGGAAACTATGTCTCCGTGCATAGCGGCAAAAAGTCGCACCTCCTCCGGGAGACGATCAGCAGTCTTGAATCCCAGCTCGATCCCAAGAAGTTTGTGCGCATTCACCGCTCATCAATAGTCAGCCTCGCACACGTTCAGGAGCTGCAACCATGGTTTCATGGCGAGTATCGCGTGATCTTAAATGACAGCACCCAACTTACCCTCTCACGCAACTACCGGGAAAAACTGCAGGAAGCGTTGGGCAAACTTCCCTGAGCCAAGTGGATTTCAGAGGTTGACCCACTCTCAAGCCCGTTAGTCACCCGCCCTTGCCCATCCGTCACAAAACATGATCTTTCGCCAAAAGTTCGGCGTATAACTCGCTACCCGGGACGAGCACTGTCCGAGAAGTTTGCGGCAAGTTAGTCGAAAGCCTTTTGGAACTAACTCCCCGAGGCGACGTTTAAGTAAGTTTCATTAATAGATCATCATCCCCAGGAAAGTAAGAAGGCGGAGGGACATCATGGAATCAACAACAATTTGGGAAAGCAAAGAACTGGACCTAATGAGTAGTGTATCTACAAATGTCGAGGAGAAAGACGAAGCGACGCAGACGCCAAACAACATCAAGAATCTGCGGGAACTCACTCTCAGACTGCTACGAGAAGTGCAATCCATCGGCGAGGTTCATACTGTAAACCTCGAAGGCGGCCTCGATTTTTACTCGGAGGTAAGCCGGTTTGAAATCGACCTGATCAAACGCGCCCTGCTCCAAACGGCCGGTCACCAGGGCCGTGCAGCAAAGTTGCTAAACTTGAAAGTGACTACGCTCAATTCAAAAATCAAACACTACAACTTGAGCCTGAGCGGTTTCGCCGAAGGCTACCCGTTGGTCCAGGCCCGTGACATTGTTGGCGGTCAGCAGGTCCAGTAGAGCCGGCGCTCTGTTGATTGATTGCGGACCTTCGCACAAATGAAATCACCCAGGCCTTAATCGGGCTGGGTGATTTTGCTTTTTGTGTAACAGTTATTCGTAACGGAGCGCTTCGATTGGATCGAGCGCAGCAGCTTTGCGAGCTGGATAGTAGCCGAAGAAGATTCCGACGGCAGCGGAGAAGATTACCGAGCCAACAATCGCCAGCGTGGAAATCAGCGTGGGCCATCCAAACAGCGCGGGTATCGCGACCGATAGTAGAATTCCCAGCACGATACCGGCAAACCCACCGGTCAGACTAAGCACAATCGACTCAATCAAGAATTGCGTGCGCACGGCGGAAGACCGCGCACCGATAGCCATGCGAATTCCGATCTCGCGCGTTCGTTCCGTAACTGACACCAGCATGATGTTCATGATGCCGATGCCGCCAACCAGAAGCGAGACGCCGGCGATGCAGGCGAGCAGAAGCGTCATGGTGTTGTTGGTCTCGTTTGCCGCTTCGGCAATATCAGTCATGTTGCGGACGGTAAAATCGTTGGGTTCATTCGCCGTCAGTTTGTGTCGCTGTCGCAGCAGATCGGTGATCTGTTGCTGCGCTGTATAAGTTGCATCCTGAGAAACCGCCGATGCATAAGCCACCTGCAGGCGCGGGCTACCCAGAATTTTCTTCTGCACGGTGGTGTAAGGAGCGAAGGCGATATCGTCCTGATCGCGCCCTTGCTGATCCTGCCCCTTGCGCGCCATGACCCCAATGACTCTAAACGGCAGGTTCGCCACCCGCAGAGTCTGCCCCACCGGATCCATTCCCGCAAAAAGATTGTCGGCGATGGTTTGCCCAACGACAATCACCCGCGCCGCAGTGCGTACATCTCCCTCGGCAAAGAAACTGCCACTCTCGACGTTCCATTTACGCACCTCGGGATACTGTTCACTCACACCCTGAACAGAGGTGTTCCAGTTTGTATTTCCCGATACGAGTTGCGACCGCGAGTTAACAGTGGGTGTAATCATTGAGACACTAGGCACCTCGCGTTTGATTGCCTCGAGATCTTCCACGGTTAGCGTGTTGGTGCCGCTGTCGCCTGTGCCGCTGCGCACGCCGCCCACATTCTGAGCGCCGGCGCTAACGAAGAGCAGATTTGTTCCAATGCTCTCGATCTGTGCCTGCACGGAAGCTTGCGCACCCTGGCCGATGCTGACCATCGCGATCACTGCAGAGACACCGATGATGATGCCGAGCATGGTCAGGATGGCGCGCATCTTGTTGCGGACTAGAGCGCGAAACGCCACGCGAATGATCATTACTAAGTTCATAGTTTCCCCTGTTGTGCCTGTCCGCAGGCTGTCGCTCGGAGCGCAGGCATCTTGCCTCCCAAGTGTGTGGACTCTGACGTTGAAGCAGACAAGATCTCTGCGCTCCCAGCTTTCATAGTTTCCCCTGTCCTGCCTGTCCGCAGATTTCGCAGATTACACAGATTTGGCGATAAAGCGTTCGCCTGTTTGGCTGAAACCCCTTGTAACCCTCCAAACAGGCTGCCGTCTGTGTAATCTGCGCAATCTGCGGATCACTCGTCGTCATCTTCGTCCTCGATCACGGGTGGCAGGTTTCTTAACTCTTCCGCAGCATCGCGCTGGTTCTCCACCGGTGAGTCTTTCTTGATTTTCCCATCCTTGAAAACAACTACGCGGGTTGCATACTCGGCAATGTCAGTCTCATGTGTTACCAGCACCAGAGTGATCCCTAACTCGCGATTCAGTCGCTGGAAAATCTCCATCACTTCCACCGCCGTGCGCGAATCGAGATTACCGGTCGGCTCGTCTGCGAGGATCAGCGCCGGGTTGTTAACCAACGCGCGCGCTACCGCCACGCGTTGCTGTTGGCCTCCTGACAGCTGGTTTGGATGGTTCTGTTCCCGGCCCATCAATCCAACGGCTGCCAACGCATCCATTGCCCGCTGCTGCCGCGCGCTGGTTTCAACTCCGGCGTAGAGCATCGGCAATTCAACATTTTCCAGAGCGGATGTTCGCGACAGCAGATTGAATCCCTGAAAAACAAACCCCAGCTTCTGACAACGAATATCGGCGCGCCCATCCTTGCTCATTGCGGAGACATCTTCGCCATCGAGAATGTATTGCCCGCGCGTAGGCCGATCCAAACAACCGATGATGTTCATTGTCGTCGACTTGCCTGAACCGGACGCGCCCATGATGGCAACAAATTCACCTTCGCGAATCGTCAGCGAAACACCACGCAGCGCGTGGACCTCAACATCACCCATGGTGTAGGTCTTGTGAATATGATCCAGCTGAATCACCGGACGCGCTTCCGTCTGCGCTTCTGGCTGCTGAGCTAGCGCCACGGAATCTATCGGAAACGTTCCTGGTTCAATTGCGAGTGTTGCTGACATTTCTTTCTCCGTCTACCGCGACCCTTTGCTGGGAGCGCAGGCATCCTGCCTGCATGAGGCGTGGCTTGCCACGCCGAAATTTCTTAAGCCAGGGGAAAGTTCGCGCCTATCGGCGCTCACTGCAGGCAGGATGCCTGCGCTCCCAGCCTTAGTTCCTTCTGCCGCCGCCACCACCCGGCGTGCGCTGTCCGCCGCCGAAGCCTGGCGCGGGCGTCTGGCTGCTTTGCGACCTGTTAGCCGCGGTTAGTGTTTGACCAGTGACTACCATTTCGCCTTCCTGCAAACTGCCCTCAACAACTTCCGTGGAAACGCCATCCGTCAATCCCACCTTGATCCGACGCGATTGAAGCTTGCCGTCCTGGCCCATGATCCAGATGACACGTGTCTGCCCTTCCAACACCGGCGCGCTGGCCGGAGCGAAGTTGCCCCGCCCTTGCTGCCCGCCCGTCTGTTGCTCATTGCCTTGATTTCCTTGTTGCCCGCGGCCTTCACCATTGGCGTTCGCCTGTTCGGCTCCTGGCGCGCCCTGCGATCCTGGTCCCCTTTCCGATCGCCGGCCGCCCTGGCCGCTCGCGCCGTTCGCGTTCCTGCCAATCCGTTGACCCGCAGCGTCAGTCGGCGTGAAACGTAACGCGGAGTTTGGCACCTTGAGCACGTTGTTCCGCTCGTCAATCGTGATGGTCAAATTGGATGTCATGCCCGGCTTCAATTTCTGATCCGGATTGTTCACATCAATGACTACGTTGTAAGTGACGACGTTCTGCACGTTCTGCGGATTGAGCCGCATCTGCTGAATCTTGCCGTCGAAATCCTTGCCCGGAAACGCATCGACTGAAAATTTGACTGACTTCGCCTGTTCGACTACTCCGATGTCTGCCTGGTCTATGTTGGCGATGACTTGCATCTGCGTCAGATCGCCTGCGATCGTAAATAGCGTAGGCGCCGACAAACTGGCGGCCACGGTCTGGCCCACCTGCACATCACGCGAAACCACAACGCCGTCAATCGGCGAAGTGATCGTCGTATGAGCCAGGTTCACTTCAGCCAAACGCAAAGCGGCTTCGGCTTGTTGTACCTGCGCCTGCGCTTGCTGCACCTGCGCCTGCGACTGCTGCACCTGCGCCCGCGACTGTTGCAACTGCGCCTGTGATTGCGCGACGCCAGACCCGGCAGAAGACTGTTCACTCAACCTCGCCTGGTTAACCTGGGCCACTGCCTGGTTGTAACGCGCTTCGGCAGTCTTGTATGCCGTGTTAGCCAGGTCGTAATCGCGCTGGGCGATCACTCCGCTTTTCATCAGGTATTGCTGCTGATTGAGGAATGCGAGCGCGTCATCCATCTGCGCTTTGAGCACTGCCTGGTTTGCCTGGGCGCTGGTGACTCCCGATTGATTGTTCTGGACTGTAGATCTGGCTGCCAGGGCTTTCGCCTGGGCATCACTCACGCCTGCGCGCGAACCGGATACGCCGGCGATTGATTGCTGCAGAGCGGCGCGGGCCTGTTGAAGATTCGCGCGCGCCTGATCAACCTGCGCTTTGGAAACCGACGGATCGAGCTGGGCAATCACCTGCCCTTTCGTGACCACAGAATTAAAGTCAGCATTCAACGCCGACAGCGTTCCCGACGCCTGGCTGCCCACCTGAACGGTGGTGACGGCTTGCAGTGTGCCAGTCGCGGTCACAGTGTTGCGCAGGTTGCCGCGTTCAACTTTGGCGGTCATGTATTGCGGCGCGCTCGACTGGTTTCCCCAATAGAAATATGCCAGCACCCCCAGCACTGCGAGCCCCGCACCTCCGATGATCAGGTGCTTCTTTTTACTAATCAGTTTTTTCCAACTCTGGCTTATCCAGGTTGTGGCTTTTGCTGCACCGATACCAGTGACCAGCGGACGCTCTGTAATTGTTTGACTCGACATGTTCAATCCTTATGACCGACTCTAATGGTGCTTGATTAACGGGCGTTTTCGTCCCAATTAGCTAGACACCGGGCTCTGGTATTCGGTTACAAGTTGCTACTGCTTCTTTGTGGCTCGAAAAATACAGAACCGGGAGCGGTAGCGACTGGGTCAAACCTGCAGGTAGGTCTCGATACATTTTTTAAGTTCTCGGAGCGTTATGTTAGGTCCAGGACCCGGTCGCTACCGCTCCCGGTTCTGTATTTTTCGACCCACGAAAGTAGCTTCAAATTTTGCTGGAAGGCCTTCCAATGTGGATGTGTGGTCCCGTCGCCACTCCGGGCACTGCAGCCCGGAATGCCAGAAAAGGGATTCCCTGACTTTGCAGATAGTTAATCAACCGCTTCCCTTCAATACTGTCGGGGTGTAAAGCAACATCAGCGGCCTGCCGATGGTCGTAGCCGAGCCGATTGTGCGTGGCCGATTGTCCTATCGCACTGGTCGGCAAAGAGCGACCGAAAGCGTTGCGGAAAAATGATTCGACGCTGCCAAGACCTCCCAGCGACCAGGAGGCGGAACCGCCAAAACGAAGAATCGTTGCTGTTGGGCTGAACGCCGCATACTGCTTTGAAACCAGCTTGACTTGTGATTTCGGTGTCGACGCTATCGCTTTCGCTGTTTGCTGCTCTGTCTGAATTGCCAGGATCTTCTGATCTGAGTCAGCAATCTGTTTCCGGGTCGCCTCCAACTGCGCCCGTAACTCAACAAGCTTTTGATCGCTGGCTTCCAATTCCACCCGGGCGACAAGTCCTTCCTCCACCAGCCCGCGAAGCTCAGCGTGCTGCGATTCCGCTTTATTGACTTCGCCTTCCTGGATTGTAAGTAATTCCCCGCTGCTTGTTTTGTACTGCTGCGTCGCCTCGATTAACGTCGGCGAGGGTTCGGTGACTGTTGCGGGCGCGGCGGTTTGCGCAGTGGCGACGCCAGACGCCACAAGCAGTACTAGAATCACGATCAGACTGGTTGGTTTGTGATCTTTCATAGGCGATTAGGTAGACACCGACGGGCTGCGATTGGTTACAGAGCAGAGGGACTGTCGGAGCAGGGTTTTCGCGCCGGATTCTCCCGTGGGTATTGTCACCCTCTCCCTGTGAGCGGGAAGGGACAGGGTTCTACGCTCTGGCTAAGACCCTTCCCCTCGTTCCCCTACCCAAAGGGAAGGGGATGAAAAGACACGACCCTTCCACTGTCTTCCCCTGTCCAAAAGGGGATGAGCAGTCGCTCTATTATTCAGCCTGACGATTTGTAACCAACCGGTCCTGCGCGGTGTCTTACGAGTCGGGAGGCTAATAACGGCCCTCCAAATCAGAAAATCAATAACCAGGAGTAAGGATAAAGATGAAAAAATTAGGAAAGATTAAGACGCTGACTATCGCCTCCCTGTCGGCCGTTGCTTTAGCCGCGCCCATAGCTTTCGCGCAAACCACCACCACAACTCAGGACACCCAGCAGGTTTCTCGTGGCGAAGGCCAGGGTAAAGGCCGTGGAGTCCGCGGAGATCGAGGAAGCCGCGGTGGTCGGGGGTGGGGCGGTCGCAAAGGACATGGGGGACGTGGCGGTCGGGGCATGCACGGCATGATGTTCAGAGGCATTAACCTGACTGAGGATCAAAAAGCTAAAATGAAGCAGATCAGTCAGAGCTTCCGCGAACGCACAAAGTCGCTGCACCAGGAACTCCGCGCGAAGCGTCAGGAGTTGCGTCAGGCCAGCGAGGGCGGTACGTTCAACGAAACGTTGGCGACCCAGAAACTGCAGGAGTCGGCCAGCGTTCAGGCAAAGCTGATGAGCGAGCAGTTTAAGTTGCGGCAGGAAATGCAATCGATCCTGACGGCAGAACAGAAAGCCCAGATTGAACAGAAGCGTGCCGAGATGAAAGCCAAAAGGGCGAATCACGGACAGCCGAAAGTTCAGTAAGGGATAACAAGCGGCTGGGACGCAGGCTGGGAGCGCAGACATCTTGTCTGCTTTACGTGGAAATGAGCGTTGACGCAGGCAAGATGTCTGCGCTCCCAGCCTGGGCCACCGCCTCAAGTTTGATTTCGATGAGGGCCAATTCCTGTCGCACGGTCACGAACAGGATTCAGACCTGGAACTGGCGCGGCTCGCGCGCGCGGGCAATGAGTCTGCCTTCGAAGAGATAATGCGCCGATACAGCCCGCGCGTTTTCCGGTTTGCCAGCAAGTTCTTTCGCCAGCGCAGTCTGGTCGAAGAAGCCGCGCAGGAGGTTTTCTTGAAAGCATTTACTGAACTCGGCAGCTACGAGGGACGCGGTTCGATGGAAGGGTGGCTGACTCGCATTACCACCAATACTTGCCTCAACCTGCTTCGCAGCTCGAAGCGCCGGCCCGAGTTAGTGGCTTCGGATCTGACAGACGACGAGACCGCATGGCTCGATAGCAACCTCGCCGGCGCCGCTATGGAACGCCACCAAAAAAGCGAACGAAGCCTGGTGGCTGCCGACCTGGCCGGGCGGGTGCTCGAAACAATGACGCCAGACGACCAATTGGTCCTGACGTTGATTGATGGCGAGGAGAATTCAGTGAAGGACGTTGTGGATGTCACGGGCTGGTCAGAATCGAAGGTAAAGGTCCAGGCGTTTCGGGCCCGGCGGCGTATGCGCGAAGCAGTTGAGAAGCTGTTGTCACGGAAAAAGGATGAACTTTAGGAGTCGAGATGAAAGACAAGTTAATAGATAGGCACATCATTAGTTTGATAGAGAGTGGGCCGCTAGCGAGCTTGAGTGAAAGCGATCTGGCCACGATTCGTGTTCACACCGATCATTGCTCAGATTGCCTCGGGGCTTTCCAGGCCGCGCAAGTCTCCGCCATCCTCTTGAAGGAACGTGCGTCCGAGGTTTTCGAGCCGTCACCCTTTTTTCACACCCGCGTGATGGCAAATCTGCGAGAGCGACAGGCGCAGGGAACGTTAGCTCCTTTGTGGACGCTGGCTCGATTGTGGCGTTCAGCGGGAGCGCTCGCTTCCACGATGTTGGCGACTGTCGCAGCGCTTTCTGTTCTGACCTTCGTAATTCCCGGAAACGAACTCGGTCCGGCATCTCAGCCGGTGACTTCTTTGGTCCACAACTATTCGGCGGAAGAAGTGATTCTCGACGAAAACGCTCAGCCTGAAGAGCCGTTATCCGATGATCAATTGCTGACTTCGATCTATGGAGAGTAAGAGCGCGAGCTGATAAAGAGACAGCTCTGGAAGGAACGCATGGACATCGTTAACAAAAGCAAATGGCAAGTTCGCGTGGCCGCACTTGTAATCTTTCTGCTGGGCTTTGCGGCCGGCGCCCTCGCATTGAATGGCTACAAGCGATGGAATCGCGGCGGCGGTCCAGAATCTCGGCAGGGTAGATTCGAACGCATGCTGGACAGTCTTGAGCTCAACGCCGACCAAAAAGTGCAGGTTCACCAAATCCTCGGCCAGACGCGACAACAACTCCAGGCGTTGAGAAAGGAATCGGAGCCACGCGTGACAGAAATACGCCGGCAAACTGATGAACGCCTGCAAAAGGTCCTGACTCCGGATCAGTGGACAAAGTTTCAACAACAGCGAGACAAGATTCGCGAGCGCGGCCGGGGCGGACGGGAAACCCGATCCGGCACTCCGTAGCGCGTTTGTGGCGGGCTTACTTAGCTGAGAGGCTTGTATCACCCAGTCCTACCCGGCTGGGTGATTTGCTGCTCGAAGGAAAATGTATTCCTGACGGTTAGTGAGGTTTCGTGGGGGTTTGTTTTGAGTCAATCGACCAGGTCGTCGGTCGCATCCAGGTAACCGATGATGCTGTCCCGTATCTGATTGTACGACCGTTCGTACATCGCGCGGCCGCGGCTAAACGGATCGGCAATCTCGACGCCGCGACTTTTCGGATCAAACTCACCCAGCAAACTGATTCGCTCAGGCTCGATGGCGTAACCCTCTGCGAGCACTTCGGCATGCATCTTCTCCATCACGAGAAACCGCTTGATCGAGTCAATCGGTAAATCCCGCACCCAGGTAGCAACCTCCCCTGGCGGAGGCGTATCGTGCAATTCACAGGTACTGGTCGTGTCGTCAACCGCGGGTTCACCTCGGAAATCAAAAACCCCAGCCGAATAGACTTCAACGGGCAGCCCACGCTTCTTAACCTCCGCGACTAATATTGCGTGGGCCATCACACTTCGGCATCGGTTCGCTGTACAGATAAGTGCAATTGAAATCATGTAGTTACAGTTGGCCCATAGCGATCAGTAATTCGGCATTTAGAATGGCGGCGCCGGCAGCACCGCGGATTGTGTTATGACTGAGCGCCACGAAACGGTAGTCAAGCACATTGTCCGGAAAAATGCGCCCGACCGTAACGCTCATGCCGTTGCCTGCGTCGCGATCGAGGCGAGACTGAGGGCGATCTAGCTCCTCGCGAACAATGATGGGGTTTTGTGGCGCAGAATAAAGCTGCAGCTCCTGGGGACGAGAGGCGAACGAAGCGAGCGCGTCTTTCACGTCATCGATACCGGCAGTTTGGTTTAACTTCACGCGCACCGCCGCCATGTGGCCATCCGAAACATTCACCCGGTGGCACTGCGCACTGACTGCCATCGGCGCGTCTTCGACACCGGCGCCTTGCACCTTGCCAAGTATCTTCAGCGTTTCCTGTTCAATCTTTTCTTCTTCGCCCTCGATGAAAGGCAGGACATTGTCGCTAATCGCCAGCGAAGGCACGCCCGGATAGCCGGCGCCTGACAGTGCCTGCATCGTGGTGGCAATCACACTCTTCACGCCAAACTTTGCATGCAGCGGAGCCAGCGCCAGCGCGAGCATGATGGTTGAGCAGTTTGGATTAGTAACGATGTAACCCTTCTGGCCGCCGCCGTTATTTTTTTGCACCTCGAGCAACGCCAGGTGTTCGGAGTTCACCTCGGGAATCAGCAGCGGGACATCCCGGTCCATGCGAAAAGCTGAAGAGTTACTGATCACCGGGAAACCGGCGCGAGCAAACGCTCCTTCACTTGCGCGCGCGATATCACCCGGCAGGCTGGAAAAAATCAGATCGCAATCGAGCGGCGGCTCAGGCGCGGCCACCTTCATCGATCTCACAAACGCCGGCATCTCTCCAGCCAAACGCCACGCGCACGCTTCCGCGAAGCGCTTGCCCTGAGAACGATCGGAGGCGGCCAGCGCAGTAATCTCAAACTGCGGATGATCTTCCAGCAGTTGAATAAACCGCTGCCCGACCATGCCGGTGGCGCCAAGGATTCCCACGCGAAGTTTCTTAGTCATCTGTTGTAGCAACCATGCGAGGTCCAGCCAAAAGACATAAGCGGTTTTCTGACGCCGCTTTGTGAGTCCCGTTAGGGACGAAATGTTTATAGATTCAATTCCGCTATATTCATGTTCTCGCTCCACCAGGGGCGACATGTCGCTCCTAACGGAGCGAAGTTTCTATACGGAGCGTGGTTCTATAAACATTCGGCTCCTAAGGAGCCTTGGCGATGCCTTACTACTTTTGCAAACTCTGCAACGCGGTGCCCATCCGTCCCACGCCCTCAGTCAGCACCGGCAAGTCAGCACAGAATGAGCATCGGAGGAAGCCTTCGCCTTCGCTCCCAAAAGCGTTTCCGGGCACTGTCACCACGCCGGCGTTCAACATTGCTTCCGCAACTTTCATCGACGATCCATACTGCGACACATCCACCATCGTATAGAAAGCGCCATCAGGTGTGACGCATCGAAATCCAGCCTCGCGCAGGGCTGCGAGCAAATGATCGCGACGTTTCTCAAAGGTTTCGCGAATTTGCTTACGCGCCTCCACAGCTTCGTTAGTCCAGGCTGCGAGTGCCGCCTTTTGCGAAACGGTCGAAGCGCAGGTAGTGACGTAGCCATGCAATAAGTGCGCTGAACGAATGACTGCAGCATCGCCCAGGATCCAGCCTAGCCGCCAGCCCGTCATGCAGGTGGACTTTGAAAGACCGCTTATCACGATTGTGCGCGGGTAAAACTCCGAAATTGATCCTGGTCGTTTTCGGGTGTAATAAAGGTCGCGATAGATTTCGTCACTGATGACATACGCTCCGGAGCCGCTCTCTTCAAGGACCTGGGCCATCGCGCGTAATTCATCACTCGTCAAGGTCCGGCCGGTGGGATTTGAAGGGCTGGTGCAAACGACAACCTTCGTTTTCGAGCTAATGTTTCGTTTGAAATCTTCTAAATCAAAACTGAAATCCTGCGATGCGGGCAGTTGATAATAAGTGGGAACGCCGCCAGCCATGCGCGCGATCGTTGGATAAGCGACGAAGCCCGGATTGGGAATCAATACTTCGTCGCCTGCCTGGACCAGACACATCAAAGCAAGGTACATCGCCTCCTGCGAGCCGGCAGTGATGATCACCTGATCAGTCGAAAGAGTGAGATGCGGATAGTCCGCGGCCACTCGTTCCCGCAATACGGGCAGCCCTGCCTGCAACGTGTAACCGTTCCGTTCCTCCTCAATCGCACGCACTGCGGCTCGTCTAATCACGTCCGGCGTTGGCAGATCAGGTTCGCCGAGTCCGAAACTAATATCGTTCGGTTTCGCACGATCAGTGATCGAACGAATCGGACTCCGTTCAATGCCGCGCAGAAATTGTGGAGGTTGAAACTCTTTCAATACTGAGCAACCCTTTTCTCTTCCAAACTCTCAGAAGGGCTTCGTCTTAACGGCTACGCCGCCCGATGTGCGGAAGGTCTGTGACCTTCCGGCAGGTGAACTTTTGACTTGGGGCTACGCCGCGAAAGCCAACCGCGGCATCACCGCAAATAATCTTCCAGTTGCACGGCTCGCTCGGTTTTCTGATCTCGATATTTCACGATCACCGGCGCATAAAGAGACAGGCCCCACGCTACTCCCAGTTCGCCACGAACCGTGCGCGAGCCGGGCACCACCACGGCGCCAGCGGGAATTTCCAACGGCGCATCAACAGTACGTTGATAGATTTTCTCACGCGCCAAATCGTAAACCGGAGTAGAACCCGTCAGGATCGTTCCCGCTGCCAGCACGGCCCGCTCACGCACAATGGTCCCCTCGTATACTCCGCAGCCACCACCTACCAGCACGTCGTCTTCGATAACTACGGGCACGGCGCCGACGGGTTCGAGCACACCGCCGATTTGCGCCGCCGCGGAGAGGTGAACGCGCTTGCCAATCTGTGCGCACGAGCCGACCAGCGCATGGCTATCTATCATTGTTCCTTCGTCTACGTACGCCCCGACGTTAATGAACATCGGCGGCATGCAAACAACCCCCGGCGCGACATACGCTCCATCGCGGACGCTTGAGCCGCCTGGCACGATGCGCACGTTGTCCTCAATGCTCGTGGGACGTGCCGGATATGAGTCTTTGTCGAAGAAACGGAGATGGGTTGAAGCGGACATGTCAGTTAACTGGCCCATGCGGAAACCCACGAGGATTCCCTGCTTGACCCACGCGTTTGCCAGCCAGGTGCCGTCGCCATCTCGTTCAGCCGCGCGAATCTCGCCTTTGTTCAAGGCCGACTTAAACTCATCAAACAACGCGCGATCTGGTTTGGTGAACTCACCGTTTCCGCGCGCAGCGAGCGCTGCGATGCGATCACGTAGTGGCATGTGACGCTTCCTCTAGCAGTCCGAGATCAGCGAGCACCTGCCGTAGGGCATTCCTGGTCTTATTCTCTATTGCGACGAGCGGTAAACGATAGTTCTCCTCGATCAAATTCATCATCGCCAGCGCCGCCTTGACCGGACCGGGACTCGACTCAATAAAGTTTGCTTCCATCAAAGGCAGCAGCCGGTAATGCAGCTCGCGAGCCTCATCCCAGTTTCCTTCCAGCGCAAGATTTACCAGCCGCGCCATCAACTCTGGAGCTTCATTCGAAGCAACTGAGATCAAACCGTCTGCACCTAGCGCTATCATCGGAAAGGTGAACGCATCGTCGCCGGAAAGCACGCGGAAGGCCTCAGGCCGGCCACGAAGAATCTCCATGATCTGCGCCAGATTTCCAGAAGCTTCCTTGACCGCCACGATGTTTTCGCAATCGCGTGCCAGCCGCAGCGTTGTTTCCGCTGAAATATTGCAGGAGGTGCGCCCCGGCACGTTGTAAATCACGATCGGAATATCAACTGCATCAGCGATGGCGCGAAAGTGCGCGTACAGTCCCTGCTGTGTCGGCTTGTTATAAAAAGGAGCGACTACGAGAACCGCGTCGGCGCCAAGAGCCTTGGCGATTTTTGAATTTTCAATCGCCACCGCCGTCGAGTTGCTGCCGGTCCCGGCAATCACGCGCCCTCGATCACGGGACTGCTCAATGGCATGTCTGATGACAAACTGATCTTCAGCCTCAGTCATGGTCGCGCTTTCGCCGGTCGTGCCGCACGGAACCAGCAGCTTGATACCGCCGGTTAACTGATATTCGATCAGCCTCGTCAGTGCTTCTTCGTCAACTGCGCCGTCGGCTTTGAAGGGCGTAACCAGGGCAGTCGCGCAACCGCGCAACCACTCGATGTTCATCGTCATGTCAGCACCTCATTTCGCAGGAAAAACTAAAACGAATTTTCCATTTGTCATATGGAAAATGTGCCTGCAGGCACAACACACTCTCCATTACTTCGCAAGTATCTCATCAATCACATTACTAAACTCATAGACGCCTTTGCGGCCAATGATCCAGTGCGCCGCCAGCAGTGCGCCTGCGGCAAAACCCACGCGCGAACGCGCCGTATGCGTCAGTGTGATTTGGTCGGCGGCAGAATCAAAACCGATGCGGTGCGTCCCCGGAATGTGGCCGGCACGCGTTGACGCAATCGGGATGTCAACTTTAATGTGCTGAGTCATTAGCTCTCTCAGTTTCAACGCAGTACCGGAAGGAACATCGCGCTTGCGTGAGTGATGCTGCTCTTCCAGAAACGCCTCGTACTGATCTAATTGCCCCATAAGCTTCGCCGCCTGAGCAACAATCTTGTAAAAGACGTTCACGCCAATCGAAAAATTAGCGCCGTAGAGAAGCGCGCCGTCGTGTTCCGTAACAAGTCGATGCACTTCAGCCTCGTCATCCTTCCAACCTGTCGTTCCTTCGACGAGAGGAACGCCTGCGCGAACACACGCCTCGACGTTTTTCACCACCGCTTTGCCCACCGAAAAATCGATAGCTACATCATGATCTCTGAGTGCCGCCGCCATTTCATCAATCACGTTCGCGTCCGAATCGCGCGAAGTTAAGATCGCGCCAATCTGATTACCCGCGGATCTCGCCTGACTTTCAACCAGCTGGCCCATCGCGCCATGTCCAATCAGGGCGATTTTCATGATATTGCCCTCGTCTCGACCGCTATGGCGGTGCGCTTCTGGTCAACCTCCGCAATTAACGCGCGCGCGAGTTTAATGTAGAGATCTACCGCCGCAGTCAGCTCCTGCTTTTCAACAGACTCGTGATCGGTGTGCGCCTTCAAAATAGATCCCGGTCCCAGCAACAGGGCCCGGCCCCAATTCGAGAGATACGGAATGTCGGTGGTAAACCGAACTGTGCATTGCTCGAAACCAGCCAAGGTGTGCAAGCGAATGGGTTCGTGTTCAGACAGATATTCTATTTCCGCCCGCTGGGCGATCGATTGTTCCAGAAGCTGCCGCACCGGCGCCGCCTCACTCACGAGGCGAAACTGCAACACCGCCTTAGCTTCTTCCGGAATGACATTTGGCCGAGTGCCGCCACTGATGACGCCGATGTTGCAGGTTGTCTCACCAAGCAATTCATCCGAGGGCCACACACAGTTTCGAACATCTTCGAGGACATCGAGAAGTTTTTCGATTGCGGATTCGCCCTGCTCCGGATAGGCCGAATGAGCCGCGCGCCCGTGTGTTTTGAGAGTCACCCGCAGGGAACCCTTGGTTGCCGCCGCGAGTTTGTTGTCTGTCGGTTCCCCATTTATCAGGAATGCAGGTCGATTACGAGGTTCTTCCATATTTGCAACCTGCGCACCCAAACTTCCCATCTCTTCGTCAACCGTAAACAGCAACCCAACCTGGTCGACGCCTTCGCTCCGCAATCGTTCAGCTGCCAAAATCTGAGCCGCGATAATTCCCTTCGCGTCACACGCGCCGCGCCCGTGGATGCGCGCGGCATCTTCACTGGAGGGGATGAACGGAGGAACAGTGTCCATGTGCGTTGAGAAAATAACGCTCGGCGGCGCGTCCGTGGTGGCGATAACGTTGAATCGATCCGGCGCAACGTCCTGCATCTCGACGTTATATCCCAAACTCTCCAGGTAGGCTCTCAGAAACTCCCCGACCGACCGCTCCTCGCCGGTAACGGAGGGAATATCGATCAACTTTCTTGTTAACTCAAATAGGTCCATTCCACGAATCTCACTCTGCGGTCATGTGCGCGAATTCTGTTGTTCACTGTGCAATCTCTGCGTCTCTGCGTCTCTGTGGCGAGCTATGCGTCAATCAGAATCAACACAGAGACACGGATAAGACAAAGGACGCACAGAGTTGGTTTACAGTCAGATCCTGGCGCCGACTTCGCTCGCCAGATGACTCGCGCTAGCGGCTTCCTCATCCGCGTTTTCAAAGAATTCCTGATGCAGCCGTCTCACCGTTTCCGCCGCCCGAGCCTCCTCCACTGCAAAGGTAAGATTGATTCTCGACGCGCCCTGCGAAATCAGTGAGACGTTAATGTCGCTGATTGTGGAGAAGATCCGCGCGGCAATTCCTGGAGTGCTGCGCAGTCCTTCACCAACAATACAAACAATTGCCCGGCCACCTTCCACCGAAACCGTGCCGAATGTTTCCAGCTCCCGGACAATCGATGAAAGGGCGCTCGTGTCGTCAAGCGACAGTGAAACGCTGACTTCGGAAGTGGTAACAACGTCTACAGCCGTTTGATGCTGATCGAAAACTTCAAACAACGCTCTCAGGAAACCATAAGCGCCCAACATGCGCGCGGACGTGATCTGGACCGTAGTAACTCCGGCTTTGTGCGCAATCGACTTTACAGTTTGCTGAGACGTTTCTGTTTCCGAACCGACGAGGGTACTCTCACTTTCAGGAGCGCGCGAGTTACAAATCCGCACCGGAATATCGCGCTCAACTGCCGGCTGAAGGGTTTTCGGATGCAGGACTTTCGCGCCGAAGTAAGCAAGCTCGGCTGCTTCTTCAAACGAAAGCCGCGGAATAGAGCGCGCATTTGGCACAACCCGCGGGTCGGCAGTCAGCACGCCTGACACGTCGGTCCATATCTGAATTTCGCGAGCTGTAAGTGCGGCTCCGATAATTGCGGCCGTGTAGTCTGAGCCGCCGCGTCCCAGCGTGGTCGTCTCACCCTTCAAAGTGGAACCGATGAACCCACCCAGCACGGGAACTACGGAGGCGTCGATCAAATTCTCAAGTTGCTGGCGGGTTGCAGCCGTCGTTTCACGCATCCTGGGCGCAGCCGCGCCGAAATTGTCATCGGTGATAACGCATTTGCGGGCATCTACGTCTTGAGCAGAAACGCCGCGATCATTCAATACGGCAGCCAGCAATGCGGCCGACAGTCGCTCACCAAAAGATACAATCGCATCCCGATAAAACTTATGCTGTCCGGGCTCACCGACGTCTTGAGTGGCGACGGACTGTAGCAAATCGTCAATCTCGATCCGGCTTTGTCCCAGCAAACCTGAAACTCTTGTCGCTTCCCCTCGCAGCAGTGGGTCTACAACTCTTTCGTGTCGCGCGAAGTGTTGATCCAGGCTCTCAATCGCGCCTTTCGCATGTCCCTCAATCGCCTCCTGCACGCTCCCCAACAACGCATCTGTGAAGCCGCTCATCGCGGAGACCACCACGACCGGTTGCAATCCGCTTTCAACCGCACGTCCGACGATGCCGGCTACATTTGCAAAGGCGCCTGCGTCTTCGACAGACGTCCCGCCAAATTTCATGATCGTTGGCTTCATCAGAAGGCGATTAGTCTAGCACTTGTCGAGCCGGGCAAAGGCCAATATTAACCACAAAGAACGCCCGGAAAGAGATAAGTAATTTGAGAAGTCACACCGTTTTCGATTTCCATTTTCCTCTGCGGAACACCGCGGCGCTAACAACTGCCAGCGTTGAAAATGCGATCGTGATGGCCAGAAAGACGCCGCGTGCACCAAGCCCGAATGTCTTCGCCAGCACGTAGGCGAGCGGAAGTTCCCAGAGCCAGAAGACAAACAGGTTGATGATAGTAGGCGTCCAGGTGTCGCCCGCGCCATTGAACGATTGTGTGATCACCATCCCCCATGCGTAAAAAAGAAACCCGGCCGCTACGATGCGCAAACAATCGACTCCATACGGCACGACGTTCGGATCGTGAGTAAACAACCCGATTATCTGCGCGGCGAACAATACAAAGATCAACCCAACGAGACCAAGAAAGATCATGTTGTAGAAACCCGCAATCCACACGGCGCGCTCGGCGCGTTCAGGTTTCTTTGCTCCCAGCGCCTGGCCCACCATCGTCGCCGCAGCATTCGACATTCCCCATGAAGGCAGCAGGGCAAACAGGATCACGCGAATACCAACGATATAGCCCGCGACCACGTCGCTGCCAAAACTAGAGATTATCCGTACCAAACCGATCCAACTCGCCATGCCTATTGAAATCTGAAACGTCGCGACGCTGGACAATCGCATCAGGCGCGCCATAATCGCCGGCTCAAACTTGTAGTGATGACGTTGGATATCAAATCGTTCAGAACGTATCAACCGGATGAACGCATAAAGCGCGCCCGTGCCGCGGCCGATATTCGTGGCGACCGCCGCACCAACAATTCCCAGTTTTGGAAATGGGCCAAGACCAAAGATGAAACAGGGGCCAAGCACGATGTTTATCGCATTTGCCATCCACAACACACGCATGGCAATGGCGGCATCGCCGGCGCCGCGAAAGATGGCGTTGATCATGAAAAGCATCATGATCGTTACATTCCCGGCCAGCATCACGCGCGTGAAGCCCACGCCACTCTCAACTACAGCCGGCGAAGCACCCATTATTGAAAGCAGTTGCGGCGCGAAGGGGGCACCTATCACGGCTATTACCAGCGAGATGATCAATCCGAGGGCCATGGCCTGGATCGCGACGCGCGCAGCTCCTTCGCGGTTGTGCTCGCCGATGCGACGCGCGATGGTGGCAGTCACCCCGATACTCAAACCGATCGCGAGTGCATACAACAGCGTCAACAGCGACTCGGTGAGCGCCACTGTCGCCATCGCATCAACGCCAAGGTAGGAAACCCACTTGATATCAACAACAGCAAAGATACTTTCCATGCACATCTCGAGCACCATGGGGATGGCCAGCATGATGATGGACCGGCCTATTGGTCCCTTGGTGTAATCACGCTTGCTGCCGCGCAGTGATTCTCGGATCGCCGACCAGAGACTCTGCGTTTGTTCAGTCTCCACGCTGGATGCGCTGGTCCCATTCGCGGCGGGAGTCGCATACACGCGGTCGGCGACCTCGTTGGTTGTCGGCAGACCTTCGGAATCTGGCATTGTTCGTCCAAGTAAACTGATTTGAATTTATTGTTTCCTATATTAACGCAGAAACTAAAGTGAGGCTTTGGCTCGGTGCGGATATCAGGCTAGTGGATTCATAGCCCGCCATGAGTTCGCAGAGTTAGAAGAAGTCAGAACCGGGAGCGGACCGGGGTCCCCGCGCGGGCAACCCGCTGTGGGGTGGTAGCGACCGGGTCTCAATATGCGATACGACCACCCGGTCGCTGCCCCGACTCGTCGGGGTTCTGAATTTTTCGTCTCACGTTGGTCGACTGATAACACGAGCTACCCTGCCTATTTTTCAGCTGCTCTGCCGAAATCGTCCTCTAAACGCACGATGTCATCTTCCCCAAGATAGCCGCCTCGCTGCACTTCTATGAACACAAGATTCGTTTCGCCGGGATTTTCCACTCTATGCGCAGCGCCTTTCGGAATGTCTATCGCTCGCCCGGCCTCAACAATGTGCTCGCTGCCATCGAGAGTTACTTTCGCTGTCCCTTCAACTACGAACCAATGCTCGGCGCGTTGCGCGTGTTTCTGATAACTCAGACGCTTTCCCGGCAGGACTTCGATCCGTTTGACCTTAAATCCATCTGCTTCATCGAGCACGGTGAAGGTGCCCCATGGGCGGCGATCAAACGTGGGCGAGTTGTCGGTATCCCTGGTTGTCATTTTTGTTTCTTCGAGTGTTTCAAATCCTCGCATTAAAGTCGTGTTTCGCAACTGGCTCCGGAGGAGCCCAATGTTTATAGATCCAACTGAGAACCCAGGACCGGAGCTCCAGCGGAGCGCGATGCTTCGCGGGCGTTCTAAACTCAGTAGCCGCTGAACACCGACTTTACGTTCCACTCCTCTGAGCGAAGAGTGTTTTTGAGTCTCGCGTTCTATGAACATTACGTCCCTGCGGGACGGGAAACTAGCTCGCGGCTGCAGCGCGACGGTATTTCAGCTGTTGCCGTTTCTTACTCTTCTTGCGTCGCTTCGGCTTGATGGGCGCATATCGGCCCGTACGTTCCAGGTCATAAATTGTGTAACCAGTATCGAAGATGTCGCCTGACAGATTTTCACTGTCGACACTGTAATCAAAAATTCGGCCGTCCAGGCGAACGTAAACTGATCCGCAACGGTCTTTAAGGTACTGTTCCGCATTCAACAGCGCGTACAGATGCTGGCGCGTTCCCAATGTGCCGGTGGGATGTACCGGAATAAACTCCTGGCCATCCGGCAGTCGGTACACGTTTAGCTCCAGCAGAACAGCGCGGCCATAACGCTGCAAGCGCGGCACGAAACCGTGCGGCAACCCAAAGCGCTGTTTGGAACTGGCTTTTGCAGTTTGCGAATTTCGTTTGGTTGTTGGTCGTGTTTTGGAACCAAGTTTTTGCGCGGCCAGCGCCAGCGCGTCAGCAAGGCTGTCCAGGTGACCATCGTCAACGACGAGATTCTCAAACGAAGGATCAGTGTGGGCCAGGATTTCTCTGCAGGCTTTGCGAAGATCGTCTGACCCGTCGAGCAAGCCTTCGCTCATTTGTTTCAGTGTCGCCTGGCCTTTGTAGACAGCTTCTACCTTCTGACCGTCGGTCATCTCGGCCCACAAATGATCGCCGATGCTGCCACTCGACATTTCAACGGCGAGTTTACTTAATTCCGTGAGGCTTGCAAGAAAGTTTTACGCGTTAACGTTTAGAGGCCACAGTTTCATCCCGTTGATTCGACGGTTTCCTTTGTCCGCCACACAGCGAGGATCAAACCAGCTAGCGAGCAGCCTACTAATTGATAGCTGATATTAATTAAATAAAGACCAAGGGGTCTTTGCTCGAAAATAACGGTGGCTGCCTGCGTAGTCACAATGAAACCGAGCCAGAGCCAGAACGCCGTTTGAATCCCGGCCATAGCGGTGGTTGCTTTTGCGTAGCGAACAAAGTGGGCGAGGACGTAAACCAGGACCAATGAAGTTAGAAAGGCAATGGCCAACTCCTTCGCGTGGCTTTGGCTTTCTATTTCGGCGAGTTGTACCGGGGACCAGTTAATGAGCTGGATGAACTTGTTACCGAAGAGCAGCGGGGAGTACCAGAGTCCGCCGAGAATATAGTGGACCAGGGTGGCGACGATCACCGCTGCATATTTGATTTTCATACTGCTGTCTCCTTTGGGGTTCAGGGATTCTCTGCCGGGTAAAAAAGACAACTTTGTTTTTGCCCAACACTACGCTCTTATTTGAAGAATTGCTTCTCGAAAATTGCGAAAAAGCCTGGTGGTCGGGCCGGCGCAGTTTAGAGTACAAGCTTTAGCTTGCGGTTTCCGGGAAGAGCAACTTAAACGTTTTACTCTGAACTGCAGGCTTCATTTTCAATGGAAATCATGAGATGACGTCCCGGCCACTTTGAACGAAAGCGCCTGAATGCGTTTGGCCTTTACGGAAACTACGTTGTCCTGATTCTGTAGCGTGCCCTCGATTAAAAGAAACGGATGCTCCACCACAGTCAACCGGTTCTCATCGAAGATTTGCGGCGTGATGATGATGTTTGTCACCCCCGTCTCGTCTTCCAGGGTTAAAAATACAAATCCCTTCGCCGTGCCGGGTCGTTGCCTGACGATTACCCATCCGGCAACTTTAATCGCGCTGCCATTCGGCACCTGCTGAATATCAATCGCTCGGCAAGCGCCCAGCTTCTGCAACTCATGACGATGAAAAGCCACCGGATGCCTGCCGATGGTTAACCCCGTGCCGCGAAAGTCGGCGTCCATTCTTTCCGGACGGGTCATGGGTGCCAGTGGCGAGTTGCCGTCCTGCTCGTGGAGTTCTTCATACAATTCGCCAGCGGCCCGCGCCACCCGCTCCACTTGCCACAAGGCGTCGCGACGCGTAACCGCTGAGACTGCGGACTTCCTGTCTGCATTCTTTTTGTCCAAAGTCCACAGTCCAAAGTCCAAAGTCTTTCCAACGGCAGGGGTTGGGACCACTGGATGCACATCGGACTTTGGACTTTGGACCTTGGACTTTGGACTTTCTTTTGGACCCTGGACTTTGGACTTTGGACTATTGTCCTGGATGAAATTCAACGCGCCCACCGCAGCCAGCTTTCTCATTTCATTCTTGCGCAATTCAGGCACGCGATTGTGTAAATCATCGATGCTGGTAAATGGTGATTTATCGCGTTCGCGTACTATCGCCTGGCCCGATTCTTCGCTCAACCCCTTCACATAACGAAGCCCGAGACGAAGAACCAGCGTGTCCAAATTCCAGGGTCCAAGGTCCAATGTCTGTCCATCGACAGGGGCTTGGGCCATTGGTTGGATACTGTTATCTGGACTTGCTTTGGTTTTCGACTTTGGACTTTGGACTTTGGACTTTGGACTCTCTTCCTCGATCGTGCACAACCAATCCGACCGGCACACATCCACCGGATTCACTTTCAATCCATGCCGTTGCGCGTCCTTCACTAACGTAAAGGGTTGATAAAATCCCATCGGCTGATTGTTTAGAATTGCCGCCGTAAACGCCGCCAGGTAATGACACTTCAAATACGCGCTCGCATAAGCAATCAAAGCAAAGCTCGCCGCGTGCGATTCAGGAAAACCGTAAAGCGCAAATGAAGTAATCGACTGCACAATCTCATCCTGCGTCTTCTGCGGAATGCCATTGGCCGACATGCCGCGGCGTAGTTTCACTTCAATTTCCTTCATTCGCGCTTCCGAGCGTTTGAAGCCAAACGCGCGGCGCAGCTCCTCAGCTTCACCTCCGGAGAAACCTGCGCAAATCATCGCCATCTTTAACAGTTGTTCCTGAAACAAGGGCACGCCGAGAGTTCGCTTTAATACCGGTTCCAACAACGGATGCGCATAAACGATCGGCTCGCGACCCATCCGGCGTTTCAAATAGGGATTCACCATGTTGCCGACAATCGGGCCCGGTCGAATGATCGCCACCTGGACCACGATGTCGTAAAACTTTTTCGGATGCAGCCGCGGCAGACACGACATTTGCGCGCGACTCTCAACCTGAAACAATCCAATCGTGTCCGCTTTTTGCAGGGCCTCGTAGACTTTTGCGTCGTCCTGCGGCAGGTGGGCCAAATCAACCACTTCCTTGTATGAATCGCGAATCAATTGAATTGAATCTTCCAGCACCGCCATCATTCCCAGTCCCAGCAGATCCACTTTTATCAATCCGAGGTCGGCGCAATCCTCTTTGTCCCACTGCACCACCACCCGGCCGGGCATTGCAGCCGGCTCGAGCGGCACAACCGAGTTGAGTTGGCCCTGGCAAATAACCATGCCGCCTGAATGCTGTCCCAGGTGCCGCGGCAAATCCTGCACGCGTTGATAAAGTTCAAAGAATTTCCTGATCCGAGGATTTCTGATATCCAGCCCGGCATCGCGAAACTGCCGCTCCGTCGTGTCCTTCGGATCTTTCCATTCCCATGTATTGACCAGGCCCGAAAGCTTTCCCAGCGTCTCGTCATCAAAGCCGAGAACTTTTCCGACTTCACGCGCCGCCGATTTGCCTCGATAGGTTATGACGTTGGCGGTCATGGCCGCGCCAAGTTTTCCATAACGCTCGTAAACATATTGAATCGCGCGTTCGCGCTGGTCGCCGCTCGGTAAATCGAGATCGATGTCCGGCCACTCGCCGCGTTCTTCGGAAAGAAATCGTTCAAACAATAATTCCATGCCCACCGGATCGACGGCCGTGATGCCCAGGCTGTAACAGACGGCGCTATTTGCCGCCGAGCCGCGTCCCTGAATCAAAATTCCCTGCTCACGGCAAAACCGCACAATGTCCCAGACGATCAGGAAGTAACCTTCGAGCTTCAGCTTTTCAATTAGCTGGAGTTCGCGCTCAATTTGTTTCCAAGCGACTTCGAATTTGGGTTTTCCGTTCGAGCCGGGATAACGCAGACGCGCGCCTTCCGCAGTTCGTTGCCGCAGGAAGCAGGTCATCGTCTCTCCTTCCGGCACCGGGTATCTGGGAAATTCGTAACCCAGATCTGCAAGGGTAAATTCAAGCCGCGACGAAAGCTCCGACGTGTTGGCAATTGCTTCAGGCAAATCCGCAAATATGCGCGCCATAATTTTTGGCGCTTTCAAATAGCGTTCAGAATTTGCCGCCAACAATCGCCCGGCAGTTTCCAGACGCACGTGATTTCGAATGCAGGTAAACACGTCTGCAACTTCTCGCTGAGCGCGACTGGCGTGGCTCACACCATTCGTCGCCAACAACGACAAACTTAAACGCCTGGCTACCTGCACTACTGCTTGATTGCGCGCTTCTTCTTCACGATTGAGATGCCGCTGCACCTCGGCGTAAACATTTCCCTTGCCAAATACGTCAATCAACCACTCTGCTTTTCTCTGCGCTTCCTTTGCGCCCTCCCCGTCTCTGCGGTGAAACGCTTTTGCTAAAGGTCCATCGTGATCACCCGTCAAACAAATCAACCCTTCGGCATATTCCGCCAACTCTTCGGGGGTGACCGCACACTCGCCCGGCTTCGCATGTTTCGGCACCCGCAATTTCATTAACGTGATTAGACGGCAAAGATTTTGATAACCCGTTCGATTACGAACCAGGAGTGGGATCGAAAACGTTTCGTTTGGCAGGGTCGATCGTTTTGGTCCAAAGTCCAAGGTCCAAGGTCCAACGTCCGCTTCCCCATCTTGCTTTTGACTTTGGACTTTGGACTTTGGACTTTGGACTCTTGTCCGACTTTGGACTTTGGACTTTGGACTTTGGACTACAGTGATCTCCGCCCCGATGTGCGCCTTGATTTCATTCTTCTTCGCTGCCAGGTGAAACCGCGGACTTCCATACACCCCGTCACGATCGAGCAATGCCATTGCCGGCATTTCGAAGCCGTGCGCCGCGGCAATTAGTTCTTCCGGCACCGAAGCGCCCTCGAGAAAACTAAATGCCGACCGCGCGTGTAGCTCGACGTAATCAGCAGGCAGTGTGCGGGGGGCAGTAGGCAGTCGCTTCCCTGTTTCTGAACTTCTCTTCTTCGGCCCCTGACGTTGCTGCTCACTGCTCACTTTCTTTACTCACTGCTCACTTTCTTTCAGTCATAAATTCCTTCGACAAACCACCCACCATTTCCCAACTCACGAAAGATGCGATAGAGCACTTGCGGTGAAAGCCTGCCGACCTTCTGAGCACATTCAATTCCCACGTCCCATTCATCACGCGCCCAAAAATCCGTGCGCCACCAGTCGCCCGACGTGCGCCATGGACCAGCCACCGAGACAACTTTCCCATACACGCTTCTATTTTTGTCCCAGGCGCTAATCTCCCTCGGACAACCCTTATCGGCTTGCACGATGGCCCGCAACGGCGGCCGAAAAACCCTAAACCCCAGTTTGGATCTCGGATTTCGGATTTCGAATTTCGGATTGCTTATTGCTGATTCCTGATTATCTTTTTCTGCCCACTGACCACTGACCACTGGCCACTGACCACTGTTTTGCTGTTTGCTTCTCTTCCGCTTCGACTCTTTCAACACAAACCTTTTCACCCGAAACGCATCCGGACGATGCGTATCGAGCAATTCAGCCGAGCCGATATTTGTTGGTCCAACCAGTTTGGCCAGCCGGGCCAACATGAGTTCCAGTTTCTCTGGTTCCGGCGCCAGGGGAATAAATAATCCCGTCTGCAAAACGCGCGGCTTCACGGGTTCACAATTAATGGCAACTGCCAACACAGCCGACGGCGGCGGATGCATTTCCGTATCGAGCAATAAAAGCTTGAGAAACACTTTGTGATCGCGCATCGGATAAGGCAGGTTGAGATTGAGTTCATGTAAGGCGCCTGTTTCCAGTTTCAGCTTTACATGCAACGCGTTCGTGGCCAGCGCATACGCATTAAGGCTCGCGCAGATCTGATTGAGGAGTCGCGCCAGTATGAATGACAGAGGTTCTAACTCAGCGATGGGATAATCCAGCTCGATTGAGTTGTCGAAAACCGGCGCAGGCTGCGGGAGTTTCAAATGACGATTAGTTTTCCCGCTCGCCAATGTTTGCAGTTTCACTCCCTCCTGACCGAGGCGTTCGGAAACGCCGGTCACTGGCAACTCGGCAAACTCTCTGAAAGTGTGCACACCCCAGAGCCGGAGGGTCTCCAGCATTTCCGTCGACTGTTTTTCCTCAATCCCGACGAGAGAGCATTGCAGAGCTTTTAACGGCAACGCGCCAAGGCAAGCGAGTTCCTCGCCAGGGGCAGTGAAGGTGACGCCCTTACAAAACTTCGCAGCGTGAATGGCAGCATCAGGATTGGCCGCGAGTGCGACGTTGACCTGATGCCCCAACCCAGCAGGTTCTTTCAATTTCGCCTGTTTCGCTATTTGATTGGCCAGCTCGTAAGGAGAGCCAAATAGTAAGGCGCACCCTTCCACATCCATCACTATGGTGTGAGAGTCCAACTCTTCAACTAACGGCGAAAAGGCATAGGCAAACTCGGGAAGAAGGCGGGAGGTGGACCCCGCCGCTGGGGTGACAGACAGCTCCGCCGGAATATGCCGGCAATAAATGCTCGCAAACATCGCTTTCGGTGACCCAAGTTCAAAATAAACAGGAAGCGAAGATTAACGAAAATTAACGAATATTGTCAAGGCTCAAGGGTTTGGGGGTAGATCCGGAGGACCGTGAGTTAATAGCCCCGTCCGTGAGGACGGGGTAAGCTCATCCTTGCCAAGGCTCAAGGCCCGGAGGGCCGGCATAAAATGGTGACGCACCTTCGGCGCTGAGGAACCTAACGCCCGCTCACCCGCCCTTACGGACGGGGCTATCGTACCGGTCCTTCGGACCTAGACTTCAAAATTTCAGTACTTCTAGCGGGCCACTTTGATGAGAACCTCTTCGCTTCTCCGGTTGAGGTGGAGTGGACGCTGGCATTCGATCTGGAAATGCAGTCCGCGCAAAAGATTTGAGTGAGGCAGAGGGCTCGAATTACGGGTAAGACTATTTATCTTTTCGATACTTAACTTTCCAGCCGCGGAAAATGAGGAAACATCTTTTCCGGCGAATCTTCGGGAGGCCCATGCTGGTTCGCTGCGAGTGGGAGGAAATTCAGACACCTCCAACATGTCAGAATTTACTGACCACAGACCTCTGTCCTGTTTCAATTCCAAAGCCAGGGCGGCGCAGGATTTCGCGCAACTCTCTTCCGCGATAACCAGGAGCGCTGTCGGCGTGGCTTCCAAAGTTCGCCGAAAGCGATACCACCATGATGAAATTATCCTTCTCGCATCTTTGGTGGCGACATCTGCGAGGTCCAGCATTACCAGTCCAAAACCGCCGCCCTGCAAGAGTAAATCAGTGGCCTTGAATGCATGCTCCAGATTATTGGCGCAACGTATCCATAGCAATCGTTCCAAATTTATTCCTGCGGGTGAGGCTGAGGCAGGATCAAACACATTGCTGGTATCCACGATGGCGCAAACTTCATCATGCGTGGTGGCATGGGCCAGAGCAGCAAGCATGAAGCTCGTTCGGCCCGAAGATGCTGGTCCAAAGATTTCGGTAATGGCGCCGCGTGGCAATCCTCCACCCGTGAAAGAATCGACTTGAGAAATCCCCGAGGAAAGTACTTCGGCCGGGCCTTTTTCCTGCAGATTGAAGGCAGAACCGAAGCGCGATGCAATTTCAGTTTCGATTTCAGCTTTTGAAAGTGCAGCTCTCATGATTTATAAGCCTGTGTAACGCAAACTGTTAGTTGCGTCGACGATATTCATTGCCACAGAGCGGACGGATCGCAAACTAACAGTTTGCGTTACAAAACTGACATGCCACGTAAATCCTCCCAAGGTTCCGCTGAAGACTTTTTCCCTGACAAATTAACTTTGCCTTCACTGCGTCGAGCGGCCGCCGATTGCAAAGCTTGTGACCTTTGGAAACTAGGGACGCAAACCGTCTTCGGAGAAGGTCGCCGCCGCGCGTTAGTCATGTTCATTGGCGAACAACCCGGCAATGAAGAAGATCTCAAAGGCAAACCTTTTGTCGGTCCAGCCGGACGCTTATTTGATAGCGCACTCGATGAAGCCGGCATCGATCGTGCTCAAACTTACGTCACCAATGTTGTCAAACATTTTAAGTGGGAGCCTCGCGGCAAACGTCGCCTACACAAAAAACCAAACGCTCAGGAAATTTCTGCCTGTCGTCCCTGGCTCGAGGCCGAGATCGCGCTCGTCAAGCCGCAGGTGATTGTTGCCCTGGGCGCCACTGCGGCCCAGGCCCTGCTCGGCGCAAAATTTCGAGTTACCAAACAACGCGGGCAGTTTATTGAATCCACTCTGGCTCCGTACGTAATGGCCACCGTCCATCCCTCCTCAATCCTGCGTGCCCCCGATGATGAAACCCGGCGCCTCGAACATCGCCGCTTCGTCCATGATCTAAAAAAACTCGCCCGGGTTCTTGGGTAGGACAGACATTCCTGTCTGTCCCTTTTAGAAGGAGGCCCTCGCTCAATCATGGACAGGCAAGAAATGCCTGACCTACTTTTCACTTGACCTTGCTCACTATTTTCGATAATATTCGGGCGATTTTCGCTTGAAACCGAAAATAACATAAGGCTCCAGCACGAAGCAAGACTTTTTAGGAAGGAATTTAAAATGCCTGTTACAGCACGGCAAAGGCAGATTTACGAATACATCTGCCGTTATAACGAAAGCCACCAGCAGCCTCCCACAATTGCCGAGATTGGAAAGCAATTTCAGATGACTTCCTCGGCCAGCGTGCACAGTATTCTCTCTGTGCTCGAGCGTGAGGGACTTATCAGGCGCATCCCAAACGTCAGTCGGGGCATTGAGATCATCCCGCCTGCCAGTCCGGACTCCAGCGAGGAATCTGAGATTCCTCTGTTGGGCTTAGTCGCCGCTGGTCAACCGATAGAAGCAGTCCTCGCCCATGAAACGGTCGCCGTACCCAAAAACATGATCGGGCGCGGCCGCATGTTCGCGTTGCGTGTGCGCGGCGATTCAATGATTGAGGAAAATATCCAGGACAACGACATCATTATCGTTTCGTCTCAGGAGACAGCGGAAAATGGGCAGGTGGTAGTGGCGCTGATCGACGGCAACTATGCCACGGTGAAGAAGTTTTATCGCGAGCCTGACTTTATCCGGCTCGAGCCGGCCAATCCGCAGTTCAAAGCAATTTTCATCAAGACCCCGGGAAGGCTTCAGCTCCAGGGTGTCGTCCGCGGTCTTATTCGCAACTACTCCGCTCCCGCCCAGGTCTGAGGCGCGGACGCAAATAAAATGTCTGACACTGAAGTCAATGATCACAATGATCTTCAGAGCAACCTGGCCGACGTAGCCTTCTGCGCATTTGCCTTATCTGATTGCGTGGTCCATGTTTCACCCGATTCAGCAAAATACTTGCGCGCAGTTCATCGAACCGCACTTGAGCTGGCGGTGCCGAATCTTTTTGGCTATGAGATTGGCGGATACTGGCTAACGCCTGATCAGATCGGCCAGTTACGAAAATTGCCGGAATGCTATCCGGCGAATGAAGTTGATTTAGTGAAGTATGCTATTGAGGCGTTTCTGAGAGCGCAAACCTCGAAGCTTGATTGGCTGGAGGTAGGGGCACGGGCATTCCGTGCCTCCACGGTCGATTCGGGCGCAAAGGGTTAGCCAATCGACGTTGGTTCCAGATCCTGCTTCTTCGCCCTTTTAAGCACGATCATCCCGATCCCCGACATGATCATGGCGCCGCCGGCAATGGTGCGCCAGTCAAGTTTTTCGTCCAGCACCAGCATCCCCAATATCACTGCCACCACCGGTGTTACCAGGGCAATCAACATCGTGTTAGTCACATCCATGTGTTGCACCAGCCAGTAATAAAGCATAAACGCGACAACTGAACCGACGATCGCCAGATAGAAAAGCGAAACGACAGCCATTCCCGTCCAGCGATAGTTCAAAGGATTTCCTTCCAGCGGCATGCCAACCAGCAACAGCGGCATCATTCCAAAAAACATTTGCCCACCTGCGAGGACGGCCGGATCCAGTTTCGATCCGCGCGCCTTCACCAACACGTTGGCATAAGCAGCGCACGCCGAACCGACTACCAGCGCCGCACAACCTGCGAGAGCTCTGGGGCCGGCCAGAGTCAGTTGGCTTGAGAAAATCACTCCGACGCCTGCCACGCCCATTACTACTCCCACGATCTTTGCCGGAGTCATTTGTTCGCCGGGAAGGTAGAAATGGGCGATGACAAGTCCGAAGACAGGAATGGTGGCTTGCAACAACGCGGCGAGGCCCGAGGAAATATATTGCTCACCCCAAAAAAGTAATCCGTAATTAAAACTGAAAGCCAAAACCCCGGAAACCGCGAGGAGTAACCAGTTGGCGCGCGTCCGTGGGAGCGACAAACGTCGAACCTTCACGATGATGAACAGGATGCTGACGGCAATGACGAATCTACTTCCGGCGAAGCTGAATGGTGGCAGGTCGCTGAGCCCCAGCTTGATGAACAGCCAGGTCGAGCCCCAAATCAAACACAATAGAAGCCAGACAAGGCGCGGTTTCATCAGTTAACTCAGCTAGGTCGGAGCAAAATATTTATGGAATCCAGGTTAAACCATCTTATCAGCAAGAACGGCAAGTTAGACTCAACGTCTAAATTGCCGCTCATGGAACGCTGCTCACTCTCAGTGACTGCCGCGATATATTACGCCGGCGTACTCGCCAGCTTAATGACAGCGAAAGCACCACCCTGCGGATCCTGCAGGACCGCGAAACGCCCTATGCCGGGAATGTCCATCGGCGGAGCGCACGTCGTCGCACCGAGTTCAGCGGCCTTAGCCACCATGGCGTCAGTATCGTTTACCGCGAAGTAGACCAGCCAATTAGGCGGCATCTCGCCCATCTCCGGTGGCGGCGTATACATTCCGCCGGCCGGCCGATCGCCATTCATGAACGACGTGTAGGTCATAGGTCCCATCTGCTGGACATTCTTACTCCAACCAAAAAGACCCGTGTAAAAGTCTCCGGCCTTCTCAGTGTCAGGAGTGGCTAGTTCATTCCAGCAAACTGAGTTTGGCACGTTTACCAGGCTCGCGCCTGTGTGGGCCTTTGCTTCCCACAGCGCAAACATGGCTCCCGTCGGATCTTGGACCACTGCCATGCGCCCCACGTCCATCACATCAAACGGCTCCTTCATCAAAGTCGCACCCAGTTCTTTTGCTTTCGTTGCCGATTCGTCCGCGCTGGCAACCAACACATAGGACATCCAATGCGTCGGAACGCCGTGATCAGTCATTTCGCTGGGCATCCGGTAGAGAGCCCCAACATCCTTGCCATCCTGCTTAAGCATGGTGTAAACGCCGGCCGGCCCCATCGGGTGGTCTTCGACGCTCCAGCCAAACAGAGTGGTGTAAAACTTTTTCGCCCCCTCGTTGTCTGTCGTGCCCAGTTCAAACCAACAAAACGTTCCGGGCGCATACTCCGGCGACTCCTGCATTCTTGCTTCAGTCATTGCTTCATCTCCTTGAGGCTAGGGCGCAAAAACCTATAGGGAGACTGCGAGCGTCTTTGCGCGACATTCAATTACGATTTGGGTGGAGCGCTATGATAACTGCTTGATGAGCGTATAACAAAAACGGAAAACGCTACCTCCGGCAAGCCGAAAGTAGCGTAGTCCGTTTCCTATCTAATCACTGAAGCTCTCAAGCCGAAGCTCTCAAGCCAAGCTTTCAAAAGGATGGCAGCTTCGCATGTACACACTAGGCTGCCGGATTTATATCCCGAAGTTCACTTGCGGTTAAGTTTGAACCTCGGTCAGCACGCGAACTGCTTTCGCAATTCTCGCATCCTTTCGAATGCGGTGCCGTTAGGTTGTTGTTTCGGTGGCTTTTCCTCCACCTCCGGTTACGACCTCGGCAACGTTAGCTCAACTTTCATCGAGCTGTTCGCCCCCTTCGGCGGGTCCTGTCCAAAGGGGCGCTACTCGTTTTGATCCGAGTAGCTCAAGAAGACCTTTCAGCCTTCTCTAGCAAAGCCTTTCGGCTTCGACTCAGGGCGTCAATAGAATCAACAGCCGCCTGCTAATTCCCTCTTCCGTGTGTCACCACATCGGTTGCCGATCCCTTTGTCGGTCTCGAAGGCCGTGACCCTCGTGACAGGGAGGTTTATACGCGAATGATTTTTTTAGGTCAAACTTTTGTGTGTTTTATTTTTTCGTCGCGCTTTTTTCTGATCGGATCTCCATTTTTTATCGGATCTCCGCTTCGTTTCCATCATCCATCGAGCGGAACATATTGTCAGTTGATCGCAACGCAAAATGGAAAGGTGGAGTTAGGAGTTTGTCATGCGCAAAGTTCGTGCGGATCTTTGCGGCCTTTGCGGCCTTTGCGGCCTTTGCGGTAAAACTCTCCAGTCGGAACCGCAAAGTTCGCCAAGTTAAGACGCAAAGTTACGCAAAGTAATTCTCATCTTTCAAAATGCACTAGTCCAGCATTGTCCCGGATTTTTTCAACTTCACTTATAGTTAAACAGGAATGAAGAAAGCATTAAAAACCGAGTGTCCGAATTGCGAGTCGGAAGACGGCCAAGTGCGCAACGGTAGGAACAAATCGGGCAGCTCGCGGGCGATATGCAGGTCATGCGGGCACCGCTATACCATTCAACCCCGGCATCGAGGTTACGACAGAGAAACCGTTCGCAAGGTCCTTGCCACGTATTTACGACTACGGATTACGAGTCCTTACACTAAACCCGCAATACGGTTTACAACTGTATTCATCCCTGGTGATGAAAGGGTTTGTCGAACCGTCGCGCGCATACACGGCATACATCACCAAACGATACTTAACTGGATTCGTGGTTGGCCCGAGGGTGTCGTGCTACCTGACTATCTAAAAACATTTCCATCAGGCCGAAAATAGACATTTGGTCGGAACTAAGTTCAGTAGAATTAGAGTTTAGCCTAGGCAGGGAATAATAAAACACTCAAGAATTTTGAGCTGCTCACAATTAATTTACAATTCCGCACAACACGATTTCTTTATTTTCAAGGAGAACTCGTATGGTTGAATTTGAAATCGACTCTTACATTGTTGGTGCGGTAGTCTCGCTTTTTCTGGTAATCAATTCGGCGGAACTAGCGCTCAAAAAGTTCATCTCGTTGGTGACTACTTACCGGGAGCTTCAAGCGACGATCAAGGGTAGCGCCCAAAAACCCGAAGAGGGTAAGGATGAGACGTCCATCAAGCGTAGACCCCATCGGATTTAATCCAGCTTTCCCACCGTTCGCTCGAGCTTACTGTGGAGACTTAGCCCATTTCTTAAATGAAATGGATGGTTTCTAAAATTAAGTTACCGAACCCTCTTCAATTGCACCGCACCTTGTGCATGACAAATTCTTCGCGTTCCGCTTTTCCATTTTGCATGCCTTCGATGCTTGCCCACATCAGCGCCTTGCCTTTCCGCTCGTAGATCACTCGCTGTGGAAAATCGTGTTTGAGATTTTCAAACGTCGCTTTTCCGCCGAAAGAATCTTTTAGTGGAAACGAAACGGGCGGGTTGCCCTGCGGTTGTGGCCGGAAAACCAAATTTCCGTTTTCTTCTCGAAACTGCATAAACTCGAAGAAAACCGTGCGAGTTCCGTTAACAGTTCGGCCGAGCCCCAACATCGATCCGCCTGCTGGCTTCGACCAAATTTCTTCGATAACCGCGTTTCCCTTTCGGCCCTGCCAGCAACCGCTCATCCAGGACATTTCCGCAACCGACACCTTACTTTGTGGTAAACCGCTGCCGGCGAAAACAATCAAAGCGAAAACAGGTAATACCATGCGCTTAAAAATCATTTTGGGGGTCTCCTTCAGTTTGTACAGAATGGAAATCGTTATTTAAGTTCGGCTATCGCCGCACGAATTGATTCCTGCACTTCTTCCATCGCAGCTTCGTTTGCATATTTGGTGCGCGGCCAGAAAAAGCCTTTCAGGCCATCTTTCCTTTTGCGCGGAACGATATGCACGTGCAGGTGCGGCACGCTTTGACTCACCCGATTATTCAGGGCCACGAATGAGCCTTCGGCTGACAATGCCTTTTCGACCGCGCGAGCGAGTAGCTGAACATTCTGAAATAACGGCTCCACGAGTTCTTTCGGTAAGTCACTCAGAGTTTCGAAGTGACTTCGGGGGACTAACAAACAGTGGCCGTAAAAAAGTGGGCGATGATCCAGAAACGCGATGCACGTTTCGTCCTCGAAGACGATTGTTGCGCTCACCTGGCCCTTAATGATTTCACAAAACAAGCAGCTCATCGCGTTTAGTGTTGTTATCAATGCAGGACGTCGAGACTTGCTTCATCAAAGCCGGGTCGGATGAAGTCGCGAGCATCCGGGAACGTTTCCTCCGCGCCAAGCCGCAACTTCTCCAGGTCGAGCAGCAGTTTCTTGATCATATCAGACTGAGCCGCATGTTCTCCGCGTGAGTCATACATCAGCCTCCACGCGCTGATGGACCTGTCGATACCAATCAAAGCAGCTTTTGCGGAGCCATCTGAATCCCGCCCAGATTCCTCAACCAGATAATCGTCCTCATCCACGCTGGACACTAGTGCCCGGATCAGCTTGGCCGCGATAAAGAATTGATACCATCGAATCACAGCTACAAACTCATCCTCATCGTCATCCGCTTTCTGTTCGAGATTTACTTCGTCCAGCATATCGCTGACTAATTCCTGTTTCGAAGAATCCTGCTCAAACCACTGGCTAACAGCATGAGCATATTCCTCGGCTGCCAGGCCGAGCGGGTGATTTCTGGCGTTGTCTCGCTCAGTTTCTTTCCGTTGTCTGATCGGTTCCAAAGCTTCCTCACTAAGATCGATTCCGCGTTCTTCGGCGATCGCCGAAATCATCGCGTGTGTCTCAGCAAAGATCGCAGCAAGTTTTTGCCAGAATGCCTCATTGGTAATGTCGCGGGCGGCTGGATTGACGTCAGGGTCGGCTTCCTCGATAGCGTAGACTGCGCACCGTGAGGTGAACTGGCAACGCTCGCACCAGCGATCGCAGTAGTTGTGGATGCCCGAGATCAAATTCGGATTGTCGACCGGATCATTCATGCAGTTGGCGCTAACTTTATGCTCGCAGGAACAAAACTCTTGTGGGCCTCTATTCTAAGGTAGTATCGACAGCCGTGGTAACAGACATCACGACTCACTTTCAGCGCGTCTTTCAACAGTTGAAGGGTTTTGGCTTTCTGCTCGAGTCAGATCCGAAGTTGCCAAGTGTATGTACTTTGATCACCGGCACTCCCATGAAAGGCTCCTGGTGGTCACATCCAATGGCCCAGATCATATTTCAGATCAACGAGCGACTTGAAGATCACAAAGACGTTCTCATCACCAAGCTGGTGTCTCGTAAAGTGACTTTCGTCCATCGAAAATTATGGCCGGAGGTCGTTTCAATTGGAGCGGCCCGCGAGCCCTGGCAGTTTAGCAAGCTTTCAAATTCAGCTCAGTGGTTACTTAAAACGATCGACGCAGGAGGTTCGATATCGACCGATGAACTTCCATCGCCTCCACCGGGCAAAACGAAGATTGGCGACGCGGCGCGTGAACTGGAGAAGAAGCTGATGATTCATGGGGCCCAAATTCATACCGAGAGCGGTGCGCATGCAAAAGTTTTAGAAACCTGGCCGCACTGGGCAGCGCGAGTGGGACTAGCAGTCCCGAAAGTTTCTCCTGCAAACGCTAAGAAGATATTGGAAGAGCGCATGCTAAAGCTCAATCAAGAATCTACCGCCTCTGCGAAACTGCCATGGCAATAGACGGTTTTTGAGAACACAACCAGTGGTCTACGACAAAATCGAGGAAATACGAATAGATGAATCAGACCGACTGTGTGTGGCGCCGTCATCAGAAACGTTTGCTTTTATTTATCGAGAAGCGATGGAGGTTGGCTGGGAGCCAAACGGTTGCTTCTTGTACTCGCCGAAGCCGAGAGAGTGGACCTACCTTCAGTGGTTCAAACAAATTGTCTCGGCAGCAAAAGTGCAGGGTTGTGTCCTCAAAATTGAGCTAACGACGAATTGGAGAAATGTACCCAATGAACTGAGGGATGAAATATCCGAGTGGGCCAACACTCACTGGGCCTGGTAAGCTGCAGCTTATCCCCGCCACTGGTTCATTTCGCAGGTCGCACCGCATTTCTGAAGGCATTGGTTCCCAGAGTGTTGAGTACCTCAGACTTTCTTAACCAACCTCTGCGCGCCATTCCCACTCCGTATTTCAGGTTGTTCATCGCGCCGGTCGAATGCGCATCGACCGAAATCACAAATTTGATCTTTCGTTTCCGGGCTTCACGGATCCATCGCGGCTCCATATCCAATCGCCAGGGATCGCCATTCACTTCAATCGCCGCGCGCGACTCAGCAATCACATCGAGGATCTGTTCGACGTCGCAGTCAAAAGGCGGGCGCCGCTGAATCAAACGGCCGAGCGCGTGTCCCCAAATCTTGAACACCGGTTGCCGCATCGCGTTTACGATCCGCTTAGTCATCTTTGCCGAATCCATCTTGTAACGGGCATGGATGCTGGCGACGATCACGTCAAACTGTTCGAGTATCCTATCGGGATAATCGAGTTGGCCACTGGCCACGATGTCGGATTCAGTACCGCGCAGGATCTTCACCTTCACCTTCTCCTGCACTTCAGCGATCTCGTCCCATTGACGCTGCAAGCGATCAATCGTCACGCCGCCGGCGTAAGAGGCGGTGGGTGAGTGGTCCGTAATGGTCATATACTTCATACCCATCGCCTCCGCGGCGCGGGCCATTTCCTCAACTGAATGCTTGCCGTCGGAATAGGTGGTGTGACAATGGATCATGCCCTGGATGTCAGTCAGGGTAACCAGATCCTTCGGCAGCTTACCCGCCAGCGCTGCTTCCACTTCCCCTGCGTCTTCGCGCAATTCGGGCGGCACATATTCCATTCCAAGCTGACGGTAAATGTCTTCCTCTTCGGACAACAGCTCGCGCGTCGCTTTCGATTTTCCCGCCGCAGTTTTCGTTCGCTTAGCCCGGGCTCCCGGCCGGTCAGGATTATTCGCTACCTGCTGCAGCTTGTTGACGTGTGCTTTCGATCCGGTTTCGGTTAACAACGCCAGCGGAAACTCGTCGGGCCTCGCGGCCACCACCGAGACCCGCGCGCCGTCCGCAAGACGGACAGTGCACGCCTCTTCCATCTTTTCAATGACCTCAACAATTAAAGGAAAGCGGAGAAAGTGTTCGACTGCAGCCGCAGGGCGTTTTGTTTTGACGACAATGCGAATCGTACCGACGGTCTCTTTCCAGCGCCGAAGCGAGCCGGCAAAACTAACCTGGGAAGTGTCGCGCGCTGTTTTCAGGTATGTGGCAATCTGTTCAGCCGCTTGCAGTGCGCGATGCAGGTGTAGCCTGTCTGGCTTCTTGCCTCGCTGTCGATGACTGCTGATTGCCTCGAGGAGTTTCTCTTCCGTTTTCGCGCCAAATCCTTTTAGGTTTCTGATCTCGCCCGCTTCAGCCGCAGCCTTGAGCTGGGCGATCGAAGTTACGCCTAGGGCGTCGTGCAGGACCTTGATTTTGGTAATCGAGAGCCCCGGCAGACCCGAAAGTTCGAGGATGCCCGGAGGAAACTCCTGCTTGAGTCCACGCAAAACAGACGACTCGCCAGTTAAGTACAGCTGCTCGATCTGCGACGCCAGCGCCTCTCCAATTCCGCGCATCGAAGTCAAATTGTTCTGAAGCACCACCTCGCCAATGTCTTCCGTCATCCCACCCACAACGCGAGCACCTGCCTGATAGGCACGCGCCTTAAATCGATCTTTTCCGCCCTTCAACTCCAACAGCGCCGCAATCTCCTGCAGCGCGGCGGCAATCGCGAATTTATCCAGTCGCTTGTTCTTAGCCATAACTGACGACAGAATACTAGAATTCTTTGGCAATTCAATTTCGGTGAGGTGACGACAATCCAATTAGAGGACTAATAATGCCTATAGCTTCCATCAATCCCGCTACCGGCGAAACCATGAAAACCTTTGAGGCGCTTAGTGAAACCGACCTCAACGAGCAATTGCAGCAAGCCACGGATACGTTTGCCGGTTACAAGCGAACTGCCATGGCCGACCGCGCCAGTTGGATGATCCGCGCGGCTGAAATTCTTGAGACGGAGAAGCACGAATTCGCCCGGTTGATGACTACTGAAATGGGCAAGCCGATCGCCGGCGCCGTGAGTGAAGTTGAAAAGTGTGCGTGGGTTTGTCGTTACTATGCTGAAACTGCAGCAGCGCATCTCGCCGATCAGGTGGTTCAGACAAATGCAAGTAAGAGCTTTGTGAGTTTTCAACCTCTTGGCCCAGTGCTGGCAGTGATGCCGTGGAATTTTCCCTTTTGGCAGGTTTTCCGTTTCGCCGCACCGGCGCTGATGGCCGGAAACGTAGGTCTGCTGAAACATTCATCAAACGTCCCGCAGTGTGCCCTGGCGATTGAGGACATTTTCTTGCGCGCGGGATTCCCTGCAGGCGCATTTCAAACATTGCTGATTGGATCAGAAGTCGTCCAGCGAGTGCTGGAAGACGCGCGTGTCGCAGCCGCGACACTCACCGGAAGCGAGCCGGCCGGGCGAAGTGTGGCCGGCATTGCCGGCAAACAAATCAAGAAAACATTGCTTGAGCTGGGCGGAAGCGATCCGTTTATTGTAATGCCTTCAGCGGACGTTGATGAAGCAGTGACTACGGGAGTGAAGGCTCGAACGATTAACAATGGACAGTCGTGTATCGCCGCCAAGCGTTTTATCGTAGCGGCGGAAATTTACGACGTGTTTGAAAGGCTGTTTGTTGAAGGGATGAAGTCACTCACGATTGGAGATCCGCTAAAGGAGTCGACTGAGATCGGACCGCTGGCAACCGCGCAGATTCTGAAAGATGTGGACGACCAGGTGAAAACTTCCGTAGCTGCTGGTGCGGTAGTTTTAACTGGTGGCAGGAAGATAGACTGCCCAGGCAATTTTTATCAGCCGACCGTGCTGGTTAACATTCCACCCGGCTCGCCCGCTTCGTGCGAAGAAGTCTTTGGTCCGGTGGCCATGCTCTACCGCGTGAACTCTATCGATGAAGCTATTGACCTCGCAAACAGCACCACCTTCGGCCTCGGGGCATCCGCCTGGACGAACGATGATCAACAACGCGACCGGTTTATTGACGAACTCGCAGCCGGCTGCGTATTTATTAACGGCATGGTCGCGTCTGACCCACGACTTCCCTTCGGCGGCATCAAGGCGTCCGGATATGGTCGCGAACTGGGGGAATTCGGAATTCGCGAGTTCGTTAATGTGAAGACGGTTTGGATTAAGTAGCCATGTGAGGGGACCTAAAGCGGTGCGCCACTAAAGTTGGGTAGTGTCCTAATGATGTGTTGCTGAACCGGGGGACTAGCCGACCGTAAGGGAGGGCTCAGGTACCCACCAAATGAAAGCGCGAGCCCTCTTTGACAGTCGGGCTAATGCCCCGCCCAATCCCAGCAACACACCTCATAGGACACTACTAAAGTTGGAGGCAACAGAAAAAGCTCTATAATGGCTGGACAATCCGATCGCGCGGACTCGCTTTGTGTCAACTCAATTTCGACTACGCGACTCCTGTTGAAGACACGCTCGAAACTTAATTCTGTTTCGCAACTTCTGACGCGGCCCAGCCCAAGACGATTCCTATGCCAACAGCAGCCAAAATGGTCAAGATGGATACTGAACCTCCTCAGAATCCGCGAAGAGTTTATGTCAGCGCGTTCATCGAAGGGCTCGACGACGCTTGGCCTGACTTTGACAAGCTTCGTGCGGACGGGATCACGATCGATTCAGATTACCCATTCATCGGCGCCTCGAGAACCGGAAGGCACTCAATCGAAAGGGATGACCTCTTCCTGGGCATCTACGGCTTTGAAAGAAAAGGGCATCTGGGAGACATACAGGAGAAGGAGTATCAGATGGCGCGCGAACAGGGAAAGCCCGTCCTCGCGTTCATTCACTCTGGCTATTTGTACAACAGCCCGCCAATCGGCGTCTTCGACCTACTTTCACGACCTCAAGACCAGCTCACGAAGGTCGTCAGTTTCGGGCCTCACGAAAAGCTGGAACCCCGAGTCTTCGCAGAAGTGCGGCAATTCTTTGCGAACGGCGGGTGGTTCGATGTCAGTGATGCGCCGGGAGCTGAAGAGCTGGCGCCAACTGAACAGAATTCCATGCTGGGGGCAACTGACGTCAAGGATAGAGACTCTCTTGCAGAAGCGGTCTCTGGAAAACCGGACGACCTCGTCGGACGCTCAGGCCTCGAACGCGCTGAAACTCTTCGCGCGGAAAGACGCTTTGTGGAAGCGCTGGCGGAATATGACCGCTTCACCGGATTATTCCCAGCACACGCAAATGCACGGCTCTCTCGCGCCGGAGTGCTGCGGGAGTTAAGACGCTTTGACGAAGCGCTGGCGGAGTACAAACGGATCATTGAAGAATTTCCGGAAAGCGTTGAAGCGCGCATCGGTCGCGCCGAAGTACTTCGAGACATAAAGCGCCTTGAAGAAGCACTGGTAGATTACGGTTGGGTTATTAAGGCCCGCCCGAAAGACGAAGAGGCGCTTGCCACCTACGCAGATGTGGTTCGCGAGATAGCTGAAAGTGGCCACACGGCGCGGGCAAAACAGATTTCTGAAAACAATATCAGTTCGGCGGAGCCTTCAGAACTTGCTAATGAAACCATTCCCGCCGAAGGAAGCTCACAGCCAGATGGTGTCGAAACAGCCACAGCGCCGGGAGAGGTTGATTGGCCCACGATGGATAGAATTACGGAATGGACAGCGCGAGTACGCGATGAATTGGATAGTCCCTACATCGATTCGTCGATGATTCTCGTCGGTCTGGTAGACAGTGAGGAAGACAGTGTAGCCCGCGCTTTTCTTTCTTCGTTTGGAATCACTCGCGAAAAGTTATTCAAAGCGCTCAATACGCATTACGGCAAAGTCTTCAGGGCCTGGTATTCCAAACCTCCACGCAGGACTGAAAAAATTGGCGAAATCAGATCTTTTACCCCGCTAGCGCAGGTGGCTGCGAGCGACGCACTGAAGCTGGCACAGGCTGAAAACAAGAGCGAGGTTCAGGCGCGACATCTCTTCCAGGCGCTTCTGAGCGACAGCGAGCCCCACGAGTGGGTACAGACCACCATCGGGAAGGATGTGGTCGATTGGATCAGAACGACGTTGGAAGACTGGGATGACGCGACGCCGATTACGCAGGCGGCGGTGCAGGCGAAGATGGTCGAGGACGACCTCTTCGTCAACCCACCGACGCAGCGTGACAGCGCAGCGGAAAAGGACCTGCTCGGTTTTGAGGAATATGCCGAGGCGCTCGTGCAAATCATCAGAAGGCCGGAGACGCGCGCGCCGTTGGTCGTCGGCGTTTATGGTCCATGGGGTTCGGGGAAGTCGACCTTCATGGGGCTGGTCAAAAGAAAGCTGGACGCGCTGGGCCAACCGTCAGAGACTGAGCCGACTGGCCCTGGCGCGTTCATCAAGCGAAAGGTCAAACGTTTGCGTGGACTGTTTCGCAAGAGCGAGCGCTCATTGCGAGTGACGACTGTCGACTACGACGCCTGGGCCTATGCCGACGCGCAGAAACTTTGGTCTGGGCTGGTAGATAAGATCGCCAAGGAATTGGACGCAGAGTTGACGGCCCGTGACCGTATCGCCTACCTGATCAACAGCCATTCGCGGCGGCTGATCACGGCCTTCGCGCTCGGCCTTATTCCGGTTGCCCTCTTCGCACTCGGATATGCGGCGCAATCTACACCCACCTGGGTAAGCGATGCGCTCTCGCCAATCTGGAACAAACCCTGGCTCAACCTTCCGGGCTGGCTCGCGACAGGGGCTTGGGGTCTGTACGCGTACTTTTTGCAGAGGCGGCCCGTAACGGACGCAGTGGCATCGTTGGCCGCAAGATTCGACTCCGCGCCGGCGGCCGGGCTGGTCAGTCGTATACAGGACGAGTTCAAAACGGCATTGCAGACCAGGATTGATCCGGAGAAGAAGCCGAAGACGGTGGAAGCGCTGCGCACTGACATAAGGCAAAGGGTCGAGCGCAACGAGCTGAAAGTGGTGGTCTTCATAGATGAGCTTGACCGCTGTCCGCTGGAAAAGATCGTCGAGATACTCGAAGCCATCAAGCTCTTCCTCGCCGAAGACATCTTTATCGTCCTGCTCGGCGTAGACACACGGGTCGCCTCAGAAGCTATACGGCTTCACTATAAGGACGTGCAAAATCCTAACTTACCGCGCGAGTATCTTGAGAAGATTGTGCAGTTGCCATTGCGCGTCCCTACTGCGGGAAGAAAGCACATCGAAAGTTATCTTGAGAGTTTCATGACCCTGCCGGAAGAAGGATCGAAGCAAGAAAACGGAAACGGACACCCACAGGGTTCTCTGACAGTGCAACCGGCTTCCGGTGCAAGCGGAGCCGCAGAAATGCCAGCTCATGGTGTGGTCGCAAGAGCGGCGGGAGCTGCAGGGGTCGCTGTCATAACCCAAGACCCGGAGAATATTAACAAGGCGAGGCAGCCAACAGACGCGGCGGTTGAAAATTTGGCAAGCGAACCTAGGGCACGGACTGCTTACGATGCCAGCGCATTGAGCCGCAGCGCAGCATTGCCGCAGTTGCCAGATACCAAAATTGAGTTTGAGTCGATGGCTGCGATCGCCCGCGATTTTCTCGACAGCAACCCACGTCGCATCAAACGGTTGCTCAACACGTACCGCTACGTGAAAATACTCGCGGCCCGCTTGCCCGGAACCCAAGTGCAAACTACATCCTGGCAGCAAACGATGCTCTATTGGCTAGCATTCACTATGAAGTGGCCAGCGTTTATGGGCAAAGCTATCGAGGAAGCGGAAAAACTTCAGTCGAAGAATTTAGCCAACACGTTCCTTGTTGAGCGGCTGCAAAAGGGCGCAAACAATCAGGCTCAGCCGGAAGTAGAAGACATAGAAAAGCATCTGTCGCTGACCGCCGAAGACATAGTCGAGCATTACCAGCTCGCACCCAACTTCTTGATTGAAAACCCCGACCTGACCCAAAGATCCGACACCCACGAATTGACAGCACCGCAAGGAATAGACCGTTCGAACTAGCCTCCATTCACCGGCCAGTTGGCTTCTTTCGGAAATGTCGCAATAAAGAGGGCGCCGCGGTCACCCCCAAGAGGCCCTTATCGGCTCCGCGGGTTCATGCCCGCGTCGTCGGGTTGCCAATCTACCACCGGCTGAATCGAAGGATTGCCTCTGCAGACCCACACGTTCGCGCGCATGCCGCGTCTCAGGATCCCCGCTCGTCTTTCAATGCGCGCCCAATCGTTTTTCGTAAACGCCTCTCCATTGATCAGGTAGAACCGCGAGGGATCACTTGTTCGCGGATGACGGATGGTGACGTCTTCAGTCGTATCGAAGTTAGTGCGCATGCGCAGGAAGGTGCTTCCTCTGCGACGACGATAGACGAGCACCCGACCGTCATACGAAGTTAAGTCATTCCGTTCACATTTTAGTTGAGCTGGCGGCATTATGCGGCCACGCTCCTGATGGAAAGGGTCGGCATTGACGGTCGCGCTCAGGATTGTCATTGCCACAACGGGCACGAATAACTTACGCATTGGGATTTCCTCGTCGAAAGAAAGAAGGAGTGCCTCCGAGGAAAGCACTCGCTTCTCTTCTCAGTGCGCTGAGGGTTATTTCCCGGCGCGATAGGTTGACCACATGGTGTCCTGGCGATCTGCTTGTCCAGCGGTAAACTTGTACATGCAAGGATCGTCCGTGTAATCCATGAAGTTCTCATAAGGATCTAAACCCGCCTTGTTCCGGCAGGTGTCCTGATTGCCGGAGGGACAGCCGTAGGTCGGCGATCGCTCGGCGGGCGTGTCAGCAACGCTGTCGCCCTGGCCGTTACAGCCACCCTGGAAAGTGTGATAGAGACCGAGCCAGTGGCCCACTTCGTGAGTACCTGTGTCGCCCTCGTTATATGGAGCGTAACTTGAGCCCGGGAGCGATGCCCAGTAGCAAACCACGCCATCCTTCTTCGGTTGGGAATTATAGCTGGACGGGAAAGTAGCCCAGCCGAGATAACCTCCGCCGCTGTTGGTATAGAAATTTAGATCATCGGCAGTCCCCACGCGCAGTGCGTTCTTCATCTGCGTTTCTGCGCTCGAGCCTGGGCCAGCCGCGTACCAGCTATTGTTCTGAGTCCGCGTCACGCCCGCTTTAAAGAAACGGAAGGAAGTGTTTGACGCAGCCGTTCGATACGCCGGAGTATCCTGGCCGGCATAATGCTCGTTCATCGCATTAACCTGATTATCGAGCCATGACTCCGAGATATTGCCCACGCCGTCAGACCTGTATACAACGTGGAAGTACACGGGGATGTTGATTGAGCCATTCGGATAGATTCGACCGTCCACACCTCCGCCATCGCCTGGCTTACGACCACCCCCGGCGCGATTGCTTTTTACTTGGTCTTCGATCTCTTCCATTTCGAGATCATCGACATGGCGCGTGCTGCATTTTCTGCCGGCATCGACGAAGTCCTTGGAAGATTCAAAAACGACGCCATCAGGAGCTACAACCTTGCCGTCCTTGCGCCGTGCCGCGCTTTTGCCGGGATCATCTGAGTGGTCCTTCGCGCCTACATTTTTTGTGGGAACGCTCGTCAACAGCAACGCGAGGCCGAGCGCGAGAAGTAAAACCGATACACTAAGTTTTTTCATTCCTGTCCTCCGGAGTTTGACTAGTTGTTCTTTATTCAAAATCTGCGTGAGTCGGGGGGCGAAACGTTTGAGGCCGGTAAATGTACTGCGAATCGGGCTGGTTGCCAAGTAATTTTCGCAGCGCGTCAACCCCATTTGAGGTGGAAGCTGCAGGCAGGAGCTGACAGCTAAAAGGATTTACATATCAGCGCGCGCTCAGTATAGAATAGCCATCAGCAGCAGCATTAGATTGTTTCTGCATCCCCCAAGAACAGTTTCATAGCTCCCTTAACCGCACAGTTTCACTGTGTTCAGCGGATGTTTGTGGTCGCTGAATGTCCATGTGTCTCCTCGATTAAGCCTAACTGACATGCGGGCTTCTGCTTGATTTCTTAACTAACTCGGGAAGGAAACGATGCCAACTCAAACCCTGACAAAAGATTCCCTGAACACCAAACTGCTGCTCAAAGCCCTCGTCGCCTTCAAGAAAGGCAACTTCTCTGTCCGCTTGCCCGGCGAATGGACCGGTGAAGCCGGGAAAATTGCCGACACGCTCAACGACATTATCGACCTGAGCGACAAAACAGCGAAGGAGATGGAACGCGTCAGCCGCCTGGTGGGCAAAGAAGGAAAAATCAATCATCGCGCCGCAGTGCCGGCTGCTTCCGGCTCATGGCTGCGCCTGGTTGATTCCACGAATCTTCTAATCGACGACATGGCCCGTCCCACCAGTGAAATGGCACGCGTGATCGGCGCGGTGGCGAATGGCGACTTGTCCGAGCGCATGGCGCTTCAGGTGGATGAACGGCCGCTCAAAGGCGAGTTTCTGCGCACAGTGAAGATCGTTAATTCCATGGTCGACCAGTTGAGCTCATTTGCCTCGGAAGTTACGCGCGTCGCGCGCGAAGTGGGTACCGAAGGAAAACTCGGGGGCGAGGCGCAGGTGAAAGGAGTAGCCGGTACCTGGAAGGACCTGACAGACAGCGTTAACTCTATGGCCAGCAATCTCACCAGCCAGGTCCGCAATATCGCGGAAGTCACCACCGCCGTCGCCAACGGTGACCTTTCCAAGAAAATCACGGTGGACGTCAAAGGCGAAATTCTCGAGCTCAAAAACACCATCAATACGATGGTCGACCAGCTCAACTCCTTCGCTTCGGAAGTTACGCGCGTGGCTCGCGAAGTAGGTACGGAAGGAAAACTGGGTGGGCAAGCGCAGGTGATCGGGGTTGCCGGAACCTGGAAAGACCTCACCGACAACGTGAATTTCATGGCCGGGAATCTTACCGGTCAGGTACGCAACATCGCCGAAGTCACCACCGCCGTCGCCAACGGCGACCTTTCCAAGAAAATCACGGTGGACGTTAAAGGCGAAATCCTCGAACTGAAGAACACCATTAACACGATGGTGGACCAGCTCAACTCCTTCGCTTCGGAAGTTACGCGCGTTGCGCGTGAAGTAGGTACGGAAGGAAAACTTGGCGGTCAGGCCGACGTGCGCGGGGTCGCCGGCACCTGGAAAGACTTGACTGATAATGTGAATTTCATGGCCGGCAACCTTACCGGTCAGGTACGCAACATCGCCGAAGTCACCACCGCCGTGGCTAACGGCGACCTTTCCAAGAAGATCACAGTAGACGTTAAAGGCGAGATTCTCGAACTCAAGAACACGATTAACACGATGGTGGACCAGCTCAATGGCTTTGCTTCGGAAGTTACCCGCGTGGCCCGCGAAGTAGGTTCTGAAGGAAAACTCGGCGGCCAGGCCGACGTGAAAGGCGTGGCCGGCACGTGGAAAGATTTGACCGACAGTGTGAACCTTATGGCCGGAAATCTGACCGGCCAGGTACGCAACATCGCCGAAGTTACCACCGCGGTAGCCAATGGCGACCTTTCAAAGAAGATCACGGTTGACGTAAAGGGCGAAATTCTCGAGCTCAAGAACACGATCAACACGATGGTCGACCAGCTCAACGGGTTTGCATCGGAAGTTACGCGCGTGGCCCGCGAGGTAGGAACCGAAGGTGAACTTGGCGGTCAGGCCGACGTGCGCGGCGTCGCCGGAACCTGGAAGGACCTTACCGACAGCGTGAACTCGATGGCTGGAAATCTAACTGGCCAGGTACGCAACATCGCCGAAGTGACCACGGCGGTAGCTAACGGTGACCTCTCCAAGAAGATCACCGTAGACGTTAAAGGCGAAATTCTCGAGCTCAAAAACACGATCAACACGATGGTCGACCAGCTAAGCTCATTCGCGTCGGAAGTTACGCGCGTCGCGCGTGAAGTAGGAACCGAAGGCCGGCTCGGCGGACAAGCGCAGGTTATCGGCGTCGCCGGAACCTGGAAGGACCTCACTGACAACGTGAATTTCATGGCCGGCAATCTTACCGGCCAGGTACGCAACATCGCCGACGTGACCACCGCCGTCGCCAACGGCGACCTTTCCAAGAAAATAACGGTGGACGTCAAAGGCGAAATTCTCGAACTCAAAAACACTATCAATACGATGGTGGACCAGCTCAACTCCTTCGCTTCGGAAGTTACGCGCGTGGCGAGAGAGGTAGGCTCTGAGGGCAAACTAGGCGGCCAGGCCGACGTGCGCGGAGTCGCCGGCACCTGGAAGGATTTGACCGACAACGTTAATTCGATGGCCAGCAACCTGACGGGTCAGGTGCGCAACATCGCCGAGGTAACGACCGCGGTCGCCAACGGCGACCTTTCCAAGAAAATCACCGTAGACGTGAAGGGCGAGATTCTCGAACTTAAGAACACAATCAATACGATGGTGGACCAGCTCAACTCCTTCGCCTCTGAAGTTACGCGCGTGGCCAGAGAGGTAGGAACGGAGGGCAAACTTGGGGGCCAGGCCGACGTGCGCGGGGTCGCCGGCACCTGGAAGGATCTAACTGACAACGTAAACTCGATGGGCAGCAACCTTACCGACCAGGTGCGCGGTATTGCGCGCGTCGTTACCGCCGTCGCCAACGGCGACCTCGAACGAAAGTTGACAGTGGAAGCAAAGGGTGAGATTGCCGAGTTGGCCGACACAATTAACAACATGACCGATACTCTCGCGACCTTTGCCGATCAGGTGACAACAGTCGCCCGCGAGGTAGGCGTCGAGGGTGCGCTTGGAGGACAGGCAAACGTGCCAGGCGCCGCCGGCACCTGGAGAGATCTAACAGATAACGTAAACGGCCTCGCGGCCAACCTGACCACGCAGGTGCGCGCTATCGCTGAAGTTTCCACGGCCGTGACGAAGGGCGATCTCACGCGGTCAATTACCGTCGAAGCCCAGGGCGAGGTAGCGGCGTTGAAAGACAACATCAACGAGATGATTCTCAATCTAAAAGAGACGACGCAGAAAAACATGGAGCAGGACTGGTTGAAAACCAACCTCGCACGTTTCACTCGTATGCTGCAGGGCCAGCGCGACATGACTACTGTCGCCCAGATGGTGCTCTCTGAACTCGCACCGCTGGTCGATGCGCAGCAAGGCGCTTTCTACGTCAACGCCAGTTCCAACGGTTCTCCCGTTATGAAACTGCTCGGCGGCTACGCATATAAGAAACGTAAAAATCTCGCCAACGAGTTTAAGTCGGGGGAAGGTTTGGTAGGTCAATGTACGCTCGAGAAAGAAAGAATTCTGGTAACGAACGTTCCGCCGAATTATGTCTACGTCTCTTCCGGTCTGGGCGAGGCGCCTCCGCACAACATCGTGGTCCTGCCGGTGCTGTTTGAAGGCGACGTTAAAGCCGTAATCGAGCTTTCAACGTTCGGCACCTTCAGCGACACGCATCTGACCTTCCTTGATCAGTTAACCGAAAGCATTGGGATCGTGCTGAACACGATCGCTGCTAATACGCGAACTGAAGATTTGCTGCAACAGTCGCAATCGCTCGCCGCCGAACTGCAAAGTCAGCAGGACGAACTGAAGAAGACCAACGAACAGCTCGAGCAGCAGGCTGAATCGCTGCGCGAGTCTGAGGAACTTCTCAAGAGCCAGCAGGAAGAGCTGCAGCAAACCAACGAAGAGCTCCAGGAAAAAGCGGAATTGCTGGCGCGCCAGAAAGCGGAGGTGGAAGCCAAGAACCGCGAAGTGGAAGAAGCGCGCTGGGAAATGGAAGAGAAGGCCGAACAGCTGGCGCTTACTTCAAAATACAAATCGGAATTTCTCGCTAACATGTCACACGAGCTGCGCACGCCGCTCAATAGCATGTTGATTCTTTCGCGTCAGCTAGCGGAAAACAACGACGAGAACCTCAGCAATAAGCAGGTGCAATTCGCTGAAACGATTCATTCCTCCGGCTCGGACCTGCTTACTTTGATTAACGACATTCTTGATCTCTCCAAGATTGAATCCGGAATGATGGGCATCGAAGTGTCGGAAGTTTCCGTGACGGAAATCACCGGTCAACTCGAGCGGAGTTTCCATCAACTTGCCAAAGACAAGAATCTGGAATTCGAAATTACGCGCTCCGAACTACTTCCGGAAACGATCCGCACTGACGATAAGCGCCTGCAACAGGTTCTTATGAACCTGCTCTCCAATGCGTTTAAGTTCACCGAAGAAGGAAAGGTCGTTCTTAGTGTCGGTCCGGCGCCGAATGACGAAACCTATCGCCTGGAATCGTTGAACCGCGCCGGTGAGGTGGTCGCTTTTTCGGTCACAGACACAGGCATTGGCATACCATCCGACAAACAAAGGATCATCTTCGAACCCTTCCAGCAGGCGGATGGGACCACTACTCGCAGATATGGTGGCACTGGTTTGGGTTTATCCATCAGCCGCGAGATTGCGAGTCTGCTCGGCGGCGAGATACGCGTCATGAGCACGCCCGACAAGGGAAGCACGTTTACCTTCTATCTCCCGCGAACCTATGTGCCTGCGGGAGCAACTACTGCGCCGGCCAATCAAAGAAGGCCGGGGGCTCAGGCCAATGCAACCGAAGCTGCCTGGACGCCGGTTGAAACGCTCAATAGTGAAGCCATGGCGTTTCTGGAAAGCGAATCGGCGGTGGTCCAGGATGATCGCAACGAAATCCAGAGCGGCGATCGCTCGGTTTTGATCGTCGAAGACGACATTAGTTTCGCCGGCATCCTGCTCGATCTTGCTCGCGAGAAAGGATTCAAGGGGCTGGTTGCCACCAGCGGCAATGTGGCCCTGGCGCTGGCGCGGAAATACAAACCGTCGGCGATCACCCTCGATATTCGTTTGCCCGATCGTGATGGCTGGACGGTTCTGGATCGTTTGAAACACGACCCGGCAACCAGTCACATTCCCGTCCATATCATTACGGTTGAGGAAGAACGCCAACGCGCTTTGAAACAGGGCGCCTTTGACCACGTGCAAAAACCGGTCAGCCACGAAGATCTGGGCAAAGCGTTTGACGAAATCAAGACCTTCGCTGAACGCAGTGTTAAGAGACTTCTGGTCGTCGAAGATGACGATGTGCAACGCATGAGCGTAGTTGAACTAATCGGCAACGGTGACGTGCACACCACCGCAGTCGCCACTGGAGAAGAAGCCCTCGTGGCGTTGAAAGACGAGAGGTTCGATTGCATGGTGCTCGATTTGAAACTGCCGGACATGAGCGGCTTCGATCTCATCGAGAAACTGCAAACCGACCTCGGCCGCTACGACTTGCCAATCATCATTTACACCGGCAAGGAATTGACGCGGAAAGAGGAACTGCATCTCAAGAAAGTGGCCGACGCGATTATCGTCAAGGAAGCGAGCTCGCCGGAGCGGCTGTTGGCCGAAACCGCGCTCTTCCTGCATCGCGTTGAGGCGAATCTGCCCGAGCCGAAACGCCGCATGCTGGAGAAGTTTCACCGCAACGATCCGGTGCTGACGGGCCGCAAGGTGCTGGTAGTTGATGATGATGTGCGAAACATATTTGCGCTCACCAGCGCGCTCGAGTCGCACAACATGGAAGTGGTCCACGCAGAAAACGGTCAGGAAGGCCTGGATTTGCTGAAAGCCACGCCTGATATCGAAGCCGTGCTCATGGACATCATGATGCCCGAGATGGACGGCTACGAAGCGATCACGGCGATCCGCCAGATGGAGGAATATAAGCGACTTCCAATCATCGCGCTGACAGCCAAGGCGATGAAAGCAGATCGAGATCGCTGCTTGCAAGTGGGAGCTTCAGACTATATCTCGAAGCCTTTGGATATAGATCAGCTGCTTTCATTGCTGCGAGTTTGGCTCTATCGCGAGGACGAAGCGGAGTGATGCTATTTTGAGAGACGTTTGGGATGACATTTGAGAGACGTTTGGGTTGACATTGAGAGACGTTTGGGATCGAGCGACTACGTACGCCGGATTTCGCCCCAGCGGGGGCGAGATGTTTATAGAAGGTGCGCTTGTGAAATACATTTCGCTCCTCTGGAGCGAAAAGGGGTTGATAGAGTTCGTCGCTATAAACATCCCGCTCCTACGGAGCTGGTTCGACTGCTCCAGGAAGTCTCTTAGGGGAGATCGACTTGAGCCTCGAGTTGTTATGAGTACCGCGCAAACCGAGTTAGTAAAACTGGAAGACATCGAGATCAACTTGTTGCTCGAAGGGCTCTACCGTGCGCACGGTTTTGATTTTCGCGACTATTCGCACGCTTCAATCAAGCGTCGCATCCTCGCCCTCATTCGTGCGGAAAAACTAAACACCGTCTCGGCATTTCAGGACAAAGTCTTGCACGATGCAGCGTGTCTCGAGCGTTTTCTGTTGGGTCTCTCGGTCCATGCCACGGAGATGTTTCGTGACCCCAGCTTTTACATGACGTTTCGCAAACGAGTAGTGCCTTTGCTGCGAACCTATCCAACCGTCCAGATATGGATTGCCGGGTGCTCGACCGGCGAGGAAGTCTATTCGCTGGCAATCCTGCTTCAGGAAGAACGGCTCTACCACAAGTGTCGAATCTATGCGACTGACATCAGCCAGGCGGTTTTGCGGCGGGCCCGAGATGGTATTTTTCCGCTTGCCGCCATGCGCGACTACACTGTGAATTATCACAGAGCCGGCGGCCTGCACGAGTTTTCCGACTATTACACGGCGCACTATGACAGCGTTATTTTTAGTTCCGCCCTCAGAAACAATGTGGTGTTTTCGGAGCACAACCTAGCCACGGATGGGTCGTTCAATGAGTTTCAGGTCATCTTATGCCGCAACGTGATGATCTATTTCAACCGCGACCTGCAGGCGCGGGTTCATAATTTGCTCTACGGCAGTTTGAGCATGTTTGGCGTCTTCGGTTTAGGAAATAAGGAGACCCTTAAGTTTACTCCGCGCGCGAATTCTTATGAGCACTTGAACGCCACGGATAAACTCTTTCGCAAGGTGACATAGGAGATGACGGTTGTCACGGTCCGATGAAGTCAGTACCACCACGCGGTAGCGGGTGGGTCACTCTTGCGATGAATCCGGCACGGCGAACAGAACGCACCCGCTACCGTGTGGTGGTACTGACTTCATGGCAGCGTTGCATGAGGACTAGACCGGTTTCAGAGGTAACACTTGGAAGCAGACTCTAAGATCGTTGTGATAGGCGCTTCTACGGGAGGGTTGAAGGCATTACAGACCTTGCTATCGGCTTTGACGTCTGAATTCCCGTTACCAATCGCGATTGCCCAACATCGTGGGGCAGATTCGGAAAGTTTGATCAGGTTTCTGGGAGGTTCGAGCCGGTTGCCCGTCAAGGAGCCGGAAGACAAGGAACCAATCGAAGCCGGCAATGTTTATCTCGCGCCACGCGACTATCATTTGTTAATTGATGACGGCAGCTTTGCATTATCGACTGAGTCCCCTGTGGCCTACGCGCGGCCATCGATCGACGTTTTGTTCGAATCCGCATCCGACCAATACCAGGATCGTGTTATCGGCGTGATCCTGACTGGCGCGAACCGCGACGGCGCGCGCGGCCTGCAGAAAATCAAGGCCGCCGGCGGACTGGCGATTGTGGAAAGTCCGGATTCAGCAAAGTGTCGGGAGATGCCAGACGCGGCCATCGCAATCACCGCAGTCGACTGGGTTTTACCGCTGGAAGAAATTGGTCGACGCCTCGATGAACTGACTATTGCGAGGGTTACCCCGACCGTTAGCGAGGGGGTTTACCTGTAGGAGTATTTTGCCGGGCAAGGTTTCATGAAAACTGAAGAGCAAATCAATATTCTGATGGTTGACGACAGCGCTACAAACCTGCTCGCGCTGCAGTCGATCCTCAGTGCGCCTGATCGAAATCTCGTGAGCGCCTCGTCCGGAAATGAAGCCCTGAGATATCTGTTGGACCATGAAGTAGCGGTAATTCTGATGGACGTTTACATGCCCGGGCTCGATGGACTGGAAACCGCCGAACTGATCAGGGGCCGCGAGCGTTCGCGAAGCATTCCGATAATCTTTTTAACCGCAGACAGCACGGGCGGTCGTCACCTGAGCCGCGGCTATTCGCTGGGCGCGGTCGATTACATCGTCAAGCCGGTTGAAGCCGACATCCTGCGTTCGAAGGTGGCCGTTTTCGTGGAGCTGTTCAAGAAAACGCAGGAGGTTGAACGACAGGCGCAGTTGTTGAAAGAAAAGAATCTCGAACTCGAGAATGCCAACCTTGCCCGACTTGGCATGCTGATCGAGCTGGGCCAGGAATTAACCGCCGAACACGATCCCGGGCGGGTGCTGGAAAATTTTTGCCGTTCGGCGCGAGAGATTGTGCAAGCACAGGAAGCCGGCGTCGGCGTGTTGAATGGCGACGATCATTCACTGCGATATTTTTTCCGTTCCCATGCAGACGGAGTATCTTCGGCCAACGATGGCGCGCCAAAAGTGGCGCAACGGGCTTTGAAGGCCCTGGTAAAAGGCCGCCGGCCGCTAAGGCTCAATGAAACCGACGACCTTTTGCGCGAACGAGGAAAAACATCCGAACTGGTCCACTCGTTTTTGGGCGCACCGATCCTCTCGGCCTCCAGAGTTTGCGGCTGGGTTTACCTGCTCAACAAACTCAACGAAGACGACTTCACCGAAGCCGATGAACGGCTGGCCGCAACTCTCGCCACCCAGGTAGCCAGTGCTTACGAAAACGCTCAACTCTACACCGATGCGCAGCGACATGCGGACGAGTTGCAGTTGGAAATCGCCGAGCGTAAACAGGCCGAAGAGGAACGCGCTCAACTCCTGGTCAGCGAGCGAGCTGCCCGCGCGGAAGCCGAGGAAGTTAATCGTACCAAGGATGAATTTCTGGCCACGCTCTCCCATGAATTACGAACGCCGCTCACTGCCATCCTCGGCTGGAGCCATCTGGTCAGGACCGGAAAACTCGAAGAGGAACAACTAACGCGAGCAGTGGAAACTATTGAGCGGAATGCGCGCTCGCAGTCGCAACTCATTGACGACTTGCTCGACGTTTCGCGCATCATCACCGGAAAACTCCAGATTGAACCGCGTTCGGTGGACATGTGCGCCTTGCTCGAGGCGGCGGTGGAAGCGGTGAGACCTTCCTTTGAAGCGAAGCAGATCGAGATTGAGACCGTGGTGCCATCGGAAGCTTGCACGGTCGCAGGCGATCCAAACCGCCTGCAACAGATCTTCTGGAACCTCTTGAATAATGCAGTCAAATTTACGCCCACCAACGGTAAAGTCAGGATCGAACTCAATCGCTGCGAACCGCGTATCCGAGTTTCAGTCACCGATTCAGGTATCGGCATCAAGAAGGATTTTGTTCCTTACATCTTCGATCGCTTTCGCCAGGCCGACGGCTCAACTACCCGTGTGCACGGCGGGTTGGGACTGGGCCTGTCCATTGTGAAACATCTGGTCCAGCTTCATGACGGAAGCATCGAAGTGGCGAGCGAGGGCAAGAATCGAGGCGCAACTTTCACTGTCATTTTTCCGCTGGTCTCGAATGGATTACCCGATGCTTCCGAGAAGCGCGAACGCGCGAGCGACGACGATGAATTGCAGCCCGAGTTTTCCCGAATTCTTAATGGCTTGCGGATTCTGGTGGTCGATGACGAAGCCGATTCGCGTGATTTGATGAGCGCTATTTTGACGCGCTGCGGCGGGGTGGTGAAATGCTGCGAATCCACTGCTGCAGCACTCAAACTATTTCGCTCATGGAAACCAGATCTGCTGGTAAGTGATATCGGGATGCCGGATGAAGACGGCTACACGTTGATCAAGAAACTGCGCAAGCTGCGTTTAAAAGCGGCGAAGGAAATTCCGGCCATCGCCCTCACGGCTTACGCCACTAAGGAAGATAAGGCCCGCGCACTCGCGAGCGGGTTCCAGGTTCACGTTCCTAAGCCGATCGAGCCGGCGTCGCTTATTCGATCTATCGCTTCCGTCATGAATCGCAAGGTCTGAGCCAGCTGTTCCTGAGCTCAGTACCACCCTGCGGTAGCGGGTGGGTCTACTCTGGCAGGGCAGACTAGGCAACGGCGGCGGCCAACAAAACCGACCCGCTACCGCGTGGTCGTACTGACTTCATGGCGTTCGCGGACCAAACAGGCCGTTGAGTTCCGCATAACTCGCCCCGCCCGCAAAGTCCTCAAATGATCCGCTTTCTTTCAGCGTTTGCGCCGCGCGAATAAAACTGCCCCAGGCGACCATCGCCAGTCCCGAGCCGACCGAAATTCGGCGTACGCCGAGATCTGTTAGACGGGCCACCGATAATAAATTGTTGGGTCGCGAGACGAGCACATTAACCGGTTTCGGCGCTACGGCTTTTACAATCGTCCTGATCTGTTCCGGATCGGTGACGCCCGGAGCGTAAAGACAATCGGCGCCTGCATCCGCAAATGCCACCAAACGATCAAGCGCCACGGATAATGGATCGGCAGCGCCAACCAGGTAAACTTCCGCGCGCGCTGTGAGCACGACGGGCACTCCCGACGCGTCGATCGCCGCGCGGGCAGCTTTGATTCGATCAACCGCGAGGGAAGATTCATAGAGTCCCCCGGCAACAGTTTCAGAAGAATCTTCGATAGACAGGCCCGCGACTCCGGTCGCGATGCACAAATTTACGTTGTCTGCGACCCCCTGGGGGTCATCTGCAAATCCGTTTTGAAAATCCGCGTTCACTGGCAATGACGTCGCCTGAACTATCTCGCGGATGTGCCCGATCATGTCGTAGCGCTCGATTGCGGAAGCAGAGTCAGGCAGGCCGCGACTAAACGCAAAGCCTGCTGAAGTGGTAGCCAAGGCTTCGAACCCGAGATGTTGCAGATACCGCGAGGTTCCCGCATCCCAGGGATTGGGCATTACAAAACAGCCGGACTCGTGGAGCGTGCGAAACTTCTTGATCGCGGAAAGTTGCTGCTCGTTTGTATCGGTCATACGCAAGATCCTATCTCGGTTTCGCTTTAGTGCGCCAGCCTGCGGTTAATGCCGCATTGATCATCGACAGAATCGTCAGTCTCTAGGATAATGCGCGACGTAAAACGCTCAGGTCCCAGCACCGTCGAAATTTCATAACCCAATCTCCCTAACGTCTACTCCAAAGGATGACTAAATGAAACGGAAGTATTCCTCCCTCCTGATTGTCCCCATTTTGGTGTTAGCCGCCATCGCCCTGCCCTCGTTGATCGTGAGCGCCGCGGGTGGACAAATTGAAGGAAAAGTCACTGATCCCAAAGGGGCAGCAGTAATTGGCGCAGCGATTACTGTCACCGATCCGGAAACAAACCAAACATTCACCACCGTCACCGATGACCAGGGGAAATATAGCGTGGCGGGTTTGCCGCCCGGCACTTACTCGATCACAATTTCTGCAACCGGTTTCAACGAAGGGCGTCGTGACGAGGTGAAGGTTGAAGAGGGTGCAACCGCCGCGGTGGATATGAAATTGGAAATTGCGCCCGTTGAGGCCGCAGTCACCATCTCGACGTCGGGAATGAAACCCAATTCGGAACCCGCCTATCAGGAACTGCGCCTGCTGGGAAAGACGCGCCAGGATTTCGAAGGGCGTTATGCCACGGTCAACAACCTCATGCTGACACGCGACGCGGCCAATTTCCTGCTTCGCAGTGGCGAGATTTATTTTGCGCCCGAGGTCAACGGCCGGACTACTGCCGCGATCTTCTTCGGCGAAGGTGAACTCTCACTTACGCCGCCGACCGAAGCAGAGAAACACAGTCTCGTCCTCTTTACCAAAGAACCCGCGCTCAAGGAATCGTTTACCAAACTCGTCCTGAGGTTTACCGACAAGACCTTTGAACAGATCAAATCCTCGGCGCAGGTCCAGATGAAAACTAATGGACCGCAGGCCGGGCGCGCGAATGATGCCTATCAAGAAAATCAGTCGCTGCTGCGCAAAACTTTGCGCCGCAACATGGAACTGCGGACGCTCGTCGATCTGTATAACCCTCAACGTCACGGTTTCTTCACCGCGTTTATCGATGGCAAGCGATACAACAAGCTCGTCTTTCAATACGACCCAATGGGCATTCCCTCAGTTTCCCCGGAAGAGGTTCTGCTTTCGAGTTACGGCATAACCGATGGCGGCGACTGGGTCGCCTTTCACAAGGCATCAGAGATCGCCGATGGCACCGCCTCGAGTGACGAGGATCACCGGCTTTACGACATCATTCATCACCAAATTGATGCCTCGATCCGTGGCACGAAGTTTACCGCCTCCGATACCCTCACTTTCAAAGTGCTCGACGCCGGAGCGCGTGTTCTCCCGTTCCGGCTTTTCGCGGCGCTACGCGTCAGCCGCATTCGCGATGAGAAGGATCGTGAGCTCCAGTTTATCCAGGAAAAGAAAGACGAAGATGCTGAGCTCGGCCTCATCTGGCCCGAACCTCTTGAGGCAGGAAAGACCTACAAGGTGACGGTCGACTATGCCGGCGGTGATGTGGTCATGAACATCGGAGGCGGCAACTTCTTCGTTAACCCGGGAGCCCGGCTTACCTGGTATCCAAACAATGTGGGCACGTCGTTTGGGGACCGGGCGACCTTCGATGTTTCGTTTGGCTACCCAAAGGGCCTCATGCTGATAGGTACCGGCGCAGCTTCGGCTGCGGAAACTCAGGATGGCAACCTGAGCATCGCCAAGTGGTCGAGCGGAGAGACGGACCTTGCAGTCGCCGGATTCAATTATGGCGGTTTCAAAAAGAAGGAGGTGCTCGATAAGGAAACCGGTTACACCATCGAGTTCTACGCAAACGATCAGTCGCTGGTGGGCGTGGGCGCGGCCAGTGGGGGCTCAATGTCTACGATGGGCATGGCTAATTCAATGTTGGCAGACGCGCAGAATTCGACGCGCATTTTCAACGCCTACTTCGGTAAGTTGCCTTTTACACGAATGGCGCTGACCCAACAGCCAGCCGGTAACTTTGGACAGGCATGGCCCACGCTTGTCTACATGCCCTTTACCGCTTTCATGGATAAGACACAGCGATATATGGCCTCAGGCGGCAACGTCAGATTCGCGACTGCCAACTTCTTCGAGACTTTAGCGCCACACGAGATTGCTCATCAATGGTGGGGTCACCTGGTGGGTTGGAAGAGCTACCGCGATCAGTGGATGAGCGAAGGCTTCGCGGAATTTTCCGCCTCGCTGTATATCCAAATCGCTTTGCGCGACGAAGACAAGTTCATCGCCTTCTGGAACGAACAAAGGGATCAGATCACCCAGAAGCGACCGGAAACTAACGACCTTAAGCCTTACACGGTCGGTCCCATCACTCAAGGTCGCCGGCTAAGCAGCGGCAAGACGCGAGCTGCTTACCAGTTTTTGGTTTATCCCAAGGGCGCCTACATCCTCCACATGTTGCGGCAGATGATGAAAGATTCGAGCCAGGGCGGCGACAAGCGCTTCATTGCCATGATGCAGGATTTCATAAAGTCTCATTACAGCCAGGATGTCTCAACTGAAGATCTGAAGCGCATAGTGGAAAAACATATGACCAAAGAGATGGACCTGGCCGGCAATAAACGCATGGACTGGTTCTTCGATCAGTGGGTCTACGGTACCGAGATGCCGAGTTATCAATTCGACTACCAGATCGCGAGTGACGGATCGCTGTCCGGAAAAATAACTCAGTCAGGCGTCTCGCCGAAGTTCATGATGCCCGTACCGCTCTATGTGGATTACGGAAAGGGTTGGGTGCGATTGGGAGTGGCGGCAATCGCCGGTAATTCAACCGTCGACTTGGGTAAAATACCTCTTCCCAAGGGAGTGAAGCGTGCTGCCATTTGCGCGTTGAGCGATGTGCTGGCGCTCAAAATTCAAAACAACAAATAAAGAATCGCCTCAAAAAATGTTTTACAGGAAAACTTTCTGGAAAGGCCCTGGCGTGGGCCACTACTTTCCACGTGAGGGTTGGGCCGGAATTTTCTGTCCAATAGAAAAGCCGAATCGGGTGCTGGACGGACTATTCTATCCCCTAAAGGCGGAACGAGTGTTTCTGATCGAACGATTTCAGCCCAGCCTTCGGGTGATCGACTATCAGTATGATAGAAAGGAAAACGTTCTCAAGAAAATCGAGATCGCATTAGAACTCAAAAACCAATAAGCGAAATTGTGGGCACCTTGCGTTGTCGCGCAAACGCTGCTCGAATCGAGTTCACCTACCTGATCTTATCCTCGAAAGCCGCTCCTTTTCCAAAGAGCCTGTTTTCGGATACTCCTTTGCATCCCACCCGCAATCCATTTTCTCGGATGACACTCCAATCCTTCTTCTGCTAAGCTATCCGCGCCCTTCGCAAAACAACGGCGGCATGACCTGTCGCTAACTTTGTACCAAACGCCCCGACGCTGCTCAGAGAACTTCGGAAGTCTGATGTTCCATCGTTCGATGTCAGCTACTCATGTCGCAAAAACCGAGCGAGTTGCCGACCTGCACCTTGACGCGGAACCCCAGGGGCCCGCGCTGGTTGTTCGGGGTAGCAAGTTGCTTCTAGCAAATAACGCTAAGGCAGTTTCTTAACTGGGCCAAGCCGCAGAGTGTCTCACAAGTACCTGGAGCAATTCCGAGTCCCCCGCACGTTGCAGCTTTTTCGCGATCAGTCGCGAGCAGTAAACCAGTTGCCTTACCTCAACCGACTTATGGAGGCAGATACAAATGCATAAGAGATTGTTTCTCGGATTGCTGGGGCTGGCCCTGGTAATCGGCTCTCTAGTTCCCTTCTTCAGGTCAGACGCGGCAAACACGCTGCAGCAGGACAACCGTTCGAAACGGGTCGAACTTCCGTCAACAAAATTTCCAGACTATGACATCCGCCTCGTCGGCAAGGGCGAATTCCTCGATGAGGATGTCGTACAGGCATCAGCAAAACAGGGCGGGCGGAATGCGGCGACGCAGTCGCGCGCTTCGGCCGTTCAGGCTTTTCGATCGCGACTCAGTCCCGACAAAGCCGATAATCTCCGCGCCACCGTTAACGAAGCCGGCGCCATGAAGAATTTCTTTATCGATGGGGCCACTCTTTCCGAGCCTCGATCGGACACGGCCAACAATATTGCCCGCAACTTCCTTCAGGAACACGCATCCGTGTTTGCACTATCGGATGTCTCCTCGCTGGAACTGACGAATGAAGACAATGATCGCGGCACTGTTTTTCTCGAATACTTTCAGACCGTCGGCGGTTACAAAGTGTTTGAGGGCGAAGTGCAGGTGGCAGTTAACAAACATGGCGAGGTGCTTTCGGTTCGTGAAGGCTTTCTCGTCACCGGACAGTCAGCAAAACTAAAACCACAATTGACAGAAAGCCAGGGCATCGCGCGCGCCTTCAATTATGCGGGCAGAGATGTCTTCCCATCTTTCGCGGAAACGGAAACCCGCTCCTCCAAGGGCGGAAAGTCTCGTTACGTCAATCCACTCAGCCAGGACCTGGAAGAAGTGACGTCGGAACTAAACGTCATGCGCGTTGGCGACACAGCCCGACTTGCTTGGCACGTTTATGCAGATGCCGGCCCCAACGCCTGGTACGAAATCCTGGTGGACGCGCACAGCGGCGAGCTGCTGTTCCGCAGAAATATTTACGTGTCTGAGGCTCAGGGCACGGTTTACACTGAGGCCCCGGACAAAGGCGCGCGCCAGCTCGTCTCTTTTGTTGGCGACACCGTCATCAACACTTCGGCAGGTTGGATGGGGACTTCGACAGTCTCGACAGGCAACAACGTCGAAGCTTATCTCGACACCGATGCCAACAATGCGCCTGACAACAACAACACCACGGGACTGTCGGTCGGTCATGCTTTTGCCGCCAATCAGAATTTCACTTTCCCGTTTTCGACCACAGTCGATCCGCGCACGCAGCGGGCGGCGGTAGTTACCAACCTTTTCTATTACAACAACATCATGCACGATTTTTCGTACGCTCTCGGGTTCACCGAAACCGCGCGAAACTTCCAGACTAACAACTATGGACGCGGCGGCCTCGGCAACGACTCCGTGCGCGCTGAAGCGCAGGACGGTTCCGGCACCAATAACGCAAACTTTGCCACACCGCCCGATGGTTCACGTCCACGCATGCAGCAGTATCTTTTCACTTCGCCGAATCCAGACCGCGACAGCTCGATGGACGGCGACATCGTATTTCACGAGTATGGCCACGGCATTTCAAATCGCCTGATCGGAAATGGCAGCACCGCGCTGAGCGGGACGCAGTCAGGCGCGATGGGCGAAGGCTGGTCAGATTACTGGGGCATCACCCTAAACGGGGACGGCGCGATGGGTGAGTATTCTACGGGTAACCCCAATGGTATTCGGCGTGCGGTCTACTCTGTCCCGGCCGCCACAGTCCACGACTCTTATGCGGACGTTTGTGCTGGTGGTTGCCAGGTCCATCGCGACGGCGAAGTTTGGGCAGCAACTCTCTGGGATCTGCGCGCCACTCTTGGCGCCACAATCTCGAATAACATCGTGCTAAACGGCATGAAGTTCACGCCAAACCGTCCGTCGTTTTTAAACGCTCGCGACGGCATCCTGCAAGCCGATCAAAACCTAAATGGCGGCGCTAATCGCTGCGCCATCTGGACCGTCTTCGCGCGTCACGGCATGGGCGTGTCGGCTGTCGGCAACGACGGTACGACGCACACCGCCGCGTCAAACGTTCCTTCGGATTGCGGTGGCACTTGCACTTACTCGATTAATCCGACCAGCGCTAGTTATGCGGCTGGTGGCGGAACGGGCAGCGTCACAGTGACAGCGGGCACGGGTTGCGCCTGGACCGCGGTCAGCAATGCGAGCTTCATCACCGTAACGTCAGGCTCGAGTGGTTCGGGCAACGGATCAGTTGGTTATTCCGTTGCGGCCAACAGCGGATCCGCTTCGCGTAACGGCACAATGACCATTGCCGGCCAGACTTTCACAGTGACCCAGGCAGGCACCGGCGGAGGTGGGACCAACATCCTCGTTAACCCGGGATTTGAGTCAGGCACGACTCCGTGGATAGTTAGCGGATCAACGGTGCGCAGCACTGGCGCGTATCCACACAGCGGTGTGGCCTACATGATTCTCGGCGTCAACAACAGCAGCTCGAGCACGCTATACCAAACGGTCACAGTGCCGAGTGGGGGCAATCTCAACTTCTGGCTGAATATAACCACCAGTGAAGCGTCCGGCGCGGCGGTTTACGACAGGCTCTTCATCGAGGTTAGGAGCACGTCAGGCACGTTGCTGGCAACACTGGCAACTTTCACCAACCAGAATAGCGGCACCGCCGGCGTCTACGTGCTGAGAGGGTCATACAACCTCGCGGCTTTCGCGGGACAGACGGTGCGGATCCAGTTCCGCGCCACAAACGACATCACGCTGCCGACGTCATTCCGCGTGGATGATGTCTCAGTGCAATAAGACGCAGGACAGGCATTTTTGCCTGTCCATTAACCCGGTAGGACAGGCATTCCTGCCTGTCCATTCTTCCAAACGAGGGACAGACAGGAATGTCTGTCCTACACAGAACCTGGCTCTTCTTAAGGGCCAGGTTTTGTAATAGCCTCTCGCGTTATGAAACTTAATCGAAACTTAATCTCGTGCGTGCTTGGATCAGTTCTGCTTCCGGCATTTGCGGCGAGTGCGTTACCAACAGGTTTTCAAAAAGCCCCAAAGCTTGTGCCGCAGCGCATCGCGCTCGCGAATGGAAAATCGTTTGACTTAAATATTCCGGAGGGCTTTTCGATCAGCATAGCGGCCCAGGGACTCAAGCGCGTGCGTTTCATGGCCCAGAGTCCTGACAATCGAATCTTCGTCACCGACATGTATAACCTCACCGACAACTCCAGAGGCGTGGTCTACATTCTCGACAGCTTCGATCCCGCCACCAAAAGTTTTGCGAAGGTCACTCCCTATCTCAAGGGATTGCGCAATCCAAACAGCATCGCTTTCTACAGAGATGAGAAGGGCGTCGATTGGTTTTACCTGGCGCTCACCGATCGACTCCTGCGCTACAAATACACCGCAGGCGAAAACACGCCCACTGCCACGCCGGAAACGCTCGCGACTTTTCCCGATTATGGTTTGAGTTACAAATATGGCGGCTGGCATTTGACGCGCACCGTAGCAATCGGCGCGAGCGGGAAAATCTATGTTGCTGTCGGCAGCAGTTGTAACGCGTGTGAGGAAAAGGAAGACGTGCGCGCGAGCGTCATCGAGATGGACGCCGACGGCAAGAACCAGAAGCGCTTTGCGCAAGGGCTGCGCAACGCTGTCGGTCTTCGCTGGATCAGAACGCGCGGTTTGTTTGCCACCAACATGGGCTCTGACCACCTCGGCGATCACAAACCCGCGGACACGATGTATCAACTCAGCTCGGGCGCAAACTACGGCTGGCCCTACTGCTACCAGTCAGGAGCGTCGCGGCTTCCGGATCCAAAGTTCAATCTCGGCGGGAGGAAATTGAATTGTCGCAATCGTCCCCAGGCTTATGCGGCCTTCGACGCGCACAGTTCGCCGCTCGGGTTGGAATACTTTGACGATCGACATGATGACGACTTGCGCGATTCTTTTCTGGTCGGCCTGCACGGCTCGACAAAGAAAAACCTCAAACGCGGTTATCGCGTAATACAACTGTCGGGTAGCGCCGGAAACGGTTCCATTGGTCCCATTAGTTCCATCGTTCCCATCGTTCCCATCGTACCCATTGTTCCCACTGTTCCCTTAGTCCCGCTCGACTTCATTACCGGGTTTCTTCAAGCGGGAAAAGTTTATGGAAGGCCAGTTGATATTCTGAGTGTCGGGCCAAACGCCTTTTTATTGACAGACGACTACGCCGGTGTTGTTTACTACGTCGCGAAGAACTAGTCCGCCGAAACAGTCCGCAGATTACGCCCAGCCTGCGGAAGCAGGCGGCAGCATAAAGCCTGGGGTGGAGCATGAGCGCAACCCCAGGTCGTTCGAAAACCAAAAAACCGGGCCCGCGAGTGCGGGCGATAGCGGCCACGGTGTTGCCAGTCGTAAATGAATTGCAGGAGGACTGTCGCCGTTTCACAGGCTCATGTTGTAACGTCGCCTGATCCTTGGGCTTACGCCCCCAGGCTATAAGCTTTCGCCTGCTCCGCAGGCCCTCCCACATTTTCTAAGGAGTAACGAAAATGAAATCCGTCCCCCGCCGCCTCGCGCTTCTCGTCCTTTTCTTTGCCTGCTCAGCCGTCGCTTTTTCCCAGTCGCCTCAGCCCACGCCCAAAGACACCTCCGCTTCTGTGTCCGGCCGCGTGACGATTGGTGGCAAACCTGCCGCCGGGATAAACGTAGTGGCTTCGTTTAGCACTTCGTTTCTGGATACGAAGACCGTGGGCAGAACCACCACCGACGAAGAGGGCAACTACCACTTAAGGGGTCTCCCAGGTGGAACTCTCAGGATTATGCCGGTCGCCAAATCCCTCGCAGTCGGACCAGATGCCAAAACGCGACAAGTCGGACAGTCCGTTAATGTGGCGGAAGGCGAAGCGATCACCAAAGTTGATTTCTCGCTCGTGCGCGGCGCGGTAGTCACCGGGCGTATCACTGACGCCGAGGGCAACCCGATTATTGGCGAAGGCGTAAGCGTCGTGCGCAAGGATGCGCCGACCGACCCCAACGCTATGTTTGTGGGTGGCCTTCGCAATCGCACCGACGACCGCGGCATTTATCGAATCTACGGTCTCAGTCCTGGGAGCTACAAAGTCAGCGTCGGAGTCGCTGCCGGCACCCCCGGCATATCGATGATGGGCCGGGGGAACCAGTATACGAAGACGTTCTATCCCGGCGTGCAGGATGAAACAAAAGCTACGATTCTCGAACTTAACGAAGGCGCGGAAGTTTCAAACATAGATATTACTCCGGGCAAGATGGCGGGTGGTTTCGCGGTTTCAGGTCGCGTGGTTGATGCGGATTCGGGCGAGCCCATGCCCGGCGTTTACATTGCGTATTCACCGATCAAAGACGGCGACCTGCAAATGGGCGGAATGAACTTCACCGGCAGCCAAACTGATCCTGCCGGCAAGTTTCGTTTAGAAAACGTCAAGCCCGGCCGTTATGCTGCCTACACGATGGGAGCCGGTCAGCAAAGCACCACTTATAGCGATCCGGCATCGTTTGAAATGGCGGAAGGCGACGTCTCCGGAATCGAGATCAAGGTGCATCGCGGCGCCACTATCAGCGGCAGCGCAGTTATCGAGAACAACTATGACCCGGCGGTAGCCGCCACTTTGAAATCGCTGGTCCTCTTCGCCTATGTCGCAGCGAAGGGTGTGAGCGCGCCGTCATATGCGAGGGGCAATATTAATCCCGACGGCACATTTCAGCTCACTGGCCTCGCTCCCGGGAAAGCGAAAATAAACGTGCAGGGATTCCCCGCGCCGCCGAAAGGACTCAGCCTCGTGCGCACCGAGTTGGACGGGATGGACCAGCCCGACGGGATCGAATTAACCGGCGGGGCGCAGGTTAAGGGAGTGCGACTCGTGTTTGTTTACGGCTCGGGAGTGATCCGGGGCGAGGTCAGACTGGAAGGCGGCACCCTGCCGGAAGGCACGAACTTGAGATTGATGTTGCGTTCGCCGGCGAGCGACAGCCGGAAATTCAATCGCTACGTGGAAATCGACTCGCGCAACCACTTCCTCATCGACAGCCTTCCGCCCGGCAATTACGAACTCTACCTTCAATCGTCCACGAGAGATCAGAAAGCGCCGCCATTCTTCGAACCGGTAATCCGACCTGTCACAGTTGCTAACGCTGCGGAAGTGCAGGCGACGATCGTGGTTAACCTCGCCAGGAAAGCAGGTGTAAATTGATTAGCCTGTCATCCAGCCAAGCTCTTCACTGGGATCGCGGGCGGCTCGCCCGCAATGAGCGGGCAGCGCGAACCCGTTTATTTGCGCTCCTCGGCACATGCATCGGAGTCGTTCTGCAAGTTCTTTTCTTCGTAACACTCGCCCAGGGGCAAGTTACAATCCCCTCTCCAAAACCAACCCCTGAGCCAGTGGTCATAGGCAACATCCGCGGCCGCGTCGTTTCTTCCGACGGCCGCCCACTCCCTAACACTACCGTTATGGCCCAGGGCGTCTCGAGCACCACTCCTTCCATAAAAATGAAAACAAGTGACGCAGAAGGCGCCTTCGTCCTGGAAGATTTGGCCGCCGGACTCTACTTCGTGTCGGCGACTGCACCCGGTTATATCGATGAAGCCATGACCATCGGCGACCCGACTGAATTGCCGCGTCATTTGATCGGATCGCGTTTGAAGATCACCATGATTAAAGGCGGCGTCGTCACCGGCACCGTCACCGACTCGAAGGGTCAGCCTGTTGTCGGCGTTTCTGTAATTGCTTCCGTGCCAGGCGGCACCGCACCTTTTTCGAGTTTTATGGCAGGAACGCTTGGGGAAACCGACGACCGCGGCATCTACCGGCTGTTCGGTTTGACGCCGGGGTCTTATATCGTAGCTGCAGGCGGCGGGGCACCGTTTGGAACGTTCGCCACTTCCGGTTTCGAACTTGATGTGCCCACTTTCTATCCTTCGTCCACGCGCGACACCGCCGTGCCGGTGGCGGTGCGCAGTGGTGACGAAGCCACCGGGATCGACATCAAGTATCGCGGCGCCGAAGGTCATGCGATCAGCGGCGTGGTGGTGAGCTCCCTCGAAACTGGTATTGGATCCGGAGCGGTCTTCGTCATGCTTTCACCTGCGGGAACGAGTTCGATTCAGGCCATGTCGATGACAACCGCGCTCGAACAGCGGCGTGTGTTCAGTTTCAACGGAATAGCTGACGGCGATTACGATCTGTTTGCCGGCCTCCAGGGTGGGCCAACCGAGGATCCGCTGGTGGCAAGCAAGCGCGTGACTGTTCGCAACGGCGACGTGACCGGAGTGGAACTCAAACTGACTCTACTCGGCTCCATCAACGGAACAATCACACTCGATCCAATTAAGGACAAAGACAAGTGCGACAAGCGCGCCTCGCAGATAATGGAAGTCCTGCTCAAGGCGCCGCGCGATGAGGCGAAGAAGGCCGGCGCTGCGCTGCTGCCAGGCCTATTTGGAAATGTCGGGACGCTGCTGAATGCGAAAGGCGAATTCAATATCAGAAACGTCGAACCCGGAAAATACCGTTTCGCACTCAAGTTGCCTACCGAAGCCTGGTACGTTCGCTCGATAACTCCCAGCGCCTCTGGACCAGGTCGCACAATCACTTCTGAGCGGCCCGCGAATCGAACTCCGGGACCGGGCACACCAACGTTATCAGCAAAGTCCACTCCTTCAACGACACCGGCCGGGACGGCCCCGAGCGCATTGTCCGAAGGCGTCGTGACGCTCAAGGCGGCTGAACGCATCAGCGGCTTAACGATTGCCATTGGCCAGGATGCCGCAGGCCTCAAGGGCAAAGTGGCTGGTAGCAACGAGGGCGCCGCAATTCCCGGCGGGCTGCGCGTGCACCTTGTGCCCGTGGAACGCGAACATGCCCACAACGTGCTGCGCTACAGTGAAGCAGCCGTTAACAGCGACGGCAGCTTTGCATTAACTAATCTCGCGCCGGGCCGTTATCTAATCGTTTCGCGCATTAAGCCAGAGACCGCGGCCGCCGCTCGCCCGCGGGACCTGGCCTGGGACGCCGCCGCTCGCGCGAGACTACGCACCGCAGCCGAAGGGGCAAACGTTGTGGTTGAACTAAAACCCTGTGAACGGATGGTCGACTATTCCCTGAATCTCCAACCCATCCCCTAGCTGGCACCGCAGGTCAGTGGTCAGTACTTGATGCGCTCTTACTGGGATCGCGTGCGCTCGCCCGCATTTGATCAATCGTCGCGCGCCTCGCGCGCCAACTCAAAGCGCCGTCAGGCGCGTAATGAAGGTAGCCCGGGGTAAGCGAAGCGCCACCCCGGGATTATCGCCTCCAAACAACACTTCGCCGACCCTCGACCCGGGTCGGCGTTCCTTTTGCAATTGAATTGTGTCTTCCTCATTCCCACTGCCCCCGCGCCCCGCCCCGCTTTTCATTGATTAATCGCACCAAACTAAGGTATTCTCTTAGTCCTCACGCATACCAATCCGACGGTATGTGCCGCATTTCAAAATAATCCCGCGAATTCACCTTCCTGGTAATAGATAAATCTCTCGACGTCGCTGCATTGCCAGTGCTCGATCGCGCCCATAAATGACAAATTCTCTAACAGTTTCATCGAATATGTCCGACCCCGGACCGGAATGCGCTGAAGCAGCCTCGCGCAATCAGCCCGTCCGTACCTTTGCGCGTCGCCTGCTTCCCGCCGGCATAGTCCTCTGGGTGACCCTGGTTGCGATCGGCCTCTGGTTTCTTTGGGGGTATGAAAATGCTCCGGGCGAGGCCGCGAAACCTCCTCAGCAATGGCCCTCGGTCAGCCGTATTCAACTGGGCGGCAGTCACCCGACCCTGGTCATGTTGGCCCATCCTCGCTGTCCCTGCACTCGGGCCAGTATCGGTGAACTCGCGCGCGTCATGGCGCACGGCCAGGGTCGCCTAAGTGCATATGTCCTTTTCATAAAGCCCGCCGGACTTGATGACGATTGGGAACACTCTGATCTTTGGCAAAGCGCTGCCGGCATCCCCGGCGTTATTGTCGTAAGCGACCCCGATGGCGTTGAGGCGCGATTATTCAATGCCGCAACGTCAGGTCAAACCGTCCTTTACAACACGGGGGGCGAATTAATCTTTAGCGGCGGCATCACCGGCGCGCGCGGTCACCACGGCGACAACGCGGGCGAGTCAGCGATTATCGCCATCGTCAATGCCGCAGTCCCCGAACGAAACCAAACTGCCGTCTTCGGCTGCCCACTTTTCAATCCAACTTTCGAATGTCAGGTAACTCTCGATGAAAGAAACCAACATTAACCAGAAGGGCGCGACCCCGCCGACTAACCGGGCCACTCAGCTGTTTACCGAACATCAGCAGGCCATCTACAAAAGCACCGACCGTATGTTTGCGGTCCTGATGACGCTTCAATGGATAGCCGGTGTCGTGGCTGCCTATGTGATTTCTCCGAGAACCTGGATCGGATCCACCAGCCAAACTCACATCCATATTTGGGCCGCACTGATTCTGGGCGCAGCTATCAGTTCCCTGCCGATTCTTTTGGCGCTGACCCGGCCTGGATTCAGATCCACTCGTTACACGATCGCCGTGGGCCAGATGCTCATGGGCGCATTGCTCATACATCTCACCGGCGGCCGCATCGAGACGCATTTTCACGTGTTTGGCTCACTCGCGTTTCTTTCGTTTTACCGTGATTGGCGCGTGCTTATTCCCGCTACCGTGGTGGTCGCCGCCGACCATTTTCTCCGCGGGCTCCTGTGGCCTCAATCAGTTTATGGCGTCCTCGCTGCGAGCGAATGGCGCTGGCTGGAACACGCGGGCTGGGTGCTCTTTGAAAATACCTTTCTCCTGATTGCCATCAAGCGGAGCGTCAGCGAGATGTGGGACATAGCCGCGCGTAGGGCCCAAAGCGAAGACTCGCAAGAGGATCTGGAAAGCCACGTGGCCCAACGCACCGCGCAACTCGCCGCCGCCAATCAGGAACTTGAAACTGAAGTGGCTGAACGTAAGTCAGCGGAAGAAGCCTTGCGAGATTCCGAGGGCCGTTACCGTCTCCTGTTTGAAAGTAATCCCCTTCCCATGTGGGTTTTCGATTTGGAGACGCTGGCCTTCCTCGCCGTAAACGAAGCGGCGGAACGACGCTATGGTTACTCGTCAGAGGAGTTTCTCCGGATGTCGATCGCGGACATCAGGCCGCCGGAAGACGTAGCGAGATTATTGAACAGCTTGCCCGGCAGGGCTGAGGGACTTAGCGAAGGAAGCACTTGGCGACACCGCAAGAAAGACGGCACGTTGATTGACGTCGAGATAACCGCCTACCCTTTGATCTTCGCGGGACGCAGCGCCGAGCTGGTCCTGGCGAATGACATAACGGAACGAAAGCAAGCCGAAGAGGCTCTGCGTCGCAGTGAGTCGCAACTTCGCCAGGCGCTCAAAATGGAAGCGGTCGGCAAACTGGCCGGCGGAGTAGCTCATGACTTCAATAACCTGCTGACGGCCATCACCGGTCAAAGCGAAATGTGTCTGCGACGATTGCCGCCCGAGGATCCCATCTACGGACGCATCGACGAGATCAAGAAAGCGGGCGACCGCGCCGCCGTGCTCACGCGCCAGCTGCTGGCTTTTAGTCGCAAGCAAATTCTGCAGCCCGAAGTCATCGATCTTAATCACGTGGTGTTTGAAGTCAGTAAGATGTTGCAGCGCCTGATTGGCGAAGACGTCGATTTGCTGATGGGACTCGGCCCTAACCTGGGACGCGTCAAAGCTGATCCCAACCAACTCGAGCAAGTCCTGATGAACCTTACCGTCAACGCTCGCGACGCGATGCCCAAAGGCGGCAAACTCACCATCGAAACGAGCAATGTGCAGCTGAGCGAAGCGTTTGCCGGTCGTCACCTTTCGGTGCCTCCGGGAGACTATGTGATGCTGGCCGTTAGCGACACCGGATGCGGGATGGATGCGGCGACGCAAGCCCGCATCTTCGAACCGTTCTTTACGACTAAAGAAGTCGGCAAGGGCACCGGCCTGGGCCTTGCGACCGTTTACGGCATCGTCAAGCAAAGCGGAGGCAGCCTCTGGGTCTATAGCGAGGTGGACCAGGGCACGACTTTCAAGATTTACCTGCCCTGCGTTGAAGGACCAGTTGAAAAAGTCAAAGTGGTCGCGAAACATGGAGAGCTGGCGCCCGGCGTGGAGACTGTGTTGCTGGTTGAGGACGAGGCAGTGGTCAGAGACATGGCCATGGAGATTCTCGTCGAATGCGGCTACTCAGTGTTGGAAGCGAAAGATGGCGCGGAGGCGTTGCAACTGGCGCGGCAACATGCGGGTGAGATTCATTTGATGCTTACAGATGTAGTGATGCCGCGGATGAGCGGGCGCGAGCTGGCAGAACAGCTGGCACTGTTTCGGCCGGAAGTGAAAGTGCTGTACATGTCCGGATATACCGACGATGCAATCGTGCATCATGGGGTGTTGGACGAAGGCACAGCCTTCATTGGGAAGCCGTTCACCATGGAAGCTCTGGCTAAGAAAGTTCGCGAAACGCTCGACGCGGTTGCGGTCTGAGGAATTGGCTAGTGGGCGGTGAGACCTCCGACTTCCAAATTATCAACCAGGAACAGCGGCTTGCCGCGAATAAGCAGTGGTCAGTGGTCAGTGGTCAGTGGTCAGCATTAGATGTACGGCTGTTACTGGGACCGCGGGCGTCCCGCCCGCTTCTTCCCACTGCGACCGCGGGCGTGCGGGGTCCCCGGCGGGGCAGCCCGGCTGCGGTGCTCGTCCCCGCCCGCATTTGATCAAACGCCGCGCGCAGCGCGTCAACTCAACGCGCCAAAGGCGCGAAATAGAATAGCCAGGGGCAGCGCCCCTGGTACTCCGAACCCAAACAACACTTCGCCGACCCTCGATGGGTCGGCGTTCTTTTGTTATTTCTCTCTTCTCAACAACTCCATCCTAATTCTGCTTGCTGTCTCCAAATCTGAGGAGTACTCTTCCGCGCCGGCTAAAATTGCATCACCTCTACTGAAACGTTTTTCCCGATTTCATCATTAAGAGTATCAGTAGGTTTTTAACTCGAGCCGATAGGTTCGAACTCCTGGCCAGCGCCACTCCCAACAATTAAGGAGACACCTTTATGCGACGATTGCCCCTTTTTTCCATCCGCGCGCTGTCCCTAAAGCGCGCGTTCACATGTTTACTGCTGATCTTCAGCTTCATGGCTCAGCTTGGGTGCGACCGGCAGCAGGCCGTCAGCCTAGCGGGCGTCGGAGTTGAGACCAGCACCACGCTGTTTACCTTTTACGAAACCCTCGCCCAACACACCAACGAAACCAGAGAGATGGAAGTGATGTGGGTGGCCCTTTCCAAAGAGGAGTCAGCCCGGCATGACCCCTGTAATCCTCCCGAGCCTCAGCAGGCAAGCAATGCTAACCACCGGGAAGGCAATGCCATACCCGCAACTCTGTCCACTGCCCCACGCACATACCCACCGCCGCGTCCGGCGCGTCAAAGGCCTCGAGGTCCAGATTTTGGTCCGGCGCACCAGAAGGAAATGACCGACCGAGTGGCTGCCCTTCGTTCGCGCGCATCGATGGCGCGGCAGTTATCAAACTTCCTTACGGTTTTGAAGACCTATAGCGAGTCAGATCCGGGCGCCAAGGTGGAAGAAGCCGCAAACAAACTCGGCGGCGCAGTGGCCTCGCTGGTTCCAATACCGGGGATTGTGTCGGTTATCCCGCTACTTTCAGGTTTTGCCGGCGATCTGAAACGGTGGCAGCAACACAAGAACATTAAGGAACAACTGCGTGTGGTCCAGGCGGGTTTATCCAAAGTGCGCGAGTTTTATGCAAAGGAAGCGGGCGCCTATACATCAATCCTGCAGGACAACAGCGTTTCGGCGACCATGGTGCTTCAGGAACTTATCAAACTCGAATTAGTAACCACCTGGACTGTTTTTAAGAAGTTGCCGGAACCGTACGGCATGCAGTGGGCAGAGGTCGCCGACGATCCCGAAAAACGCGATGAATTCAAATGCGCATTCATCAAGCTGATCCGGCTGCGCAATGACAGGTTCATGGCCAACGCCAAGAGCGCAACCGACAATCTTCAGGACGCACTCAATGACTTCGACTCCAAGATCACCGACTTTCTCAACAAGAAGACCGTCAGTTGGGAGAGTACTCAAGCGGCATTAGGGCGCGCCAAGTTTTACCTCAAAGAAATTAACAATATGCGAAGCGAAAAGGAGAGTGACGAATGAGTGAGAGCCTCGAAGCGATCGACGAACGATACTTTTACCTTAAACTGCACTACAACGAGATGATGGGAAAGTGTCAAACCGCAGCTCAGGAAGAAGTGGTTGACACGCAGTTTACCAAGTCTGTTAAAGACCATGACGACGCACTGAACAAGATATTTAAGGAGAATGCGGCTGCCGTAGTTCAACTTCGAAACGATCTGATAGCGAACACCGGTGCGCTCAAGCAGCAGATGGAAAACGACAATCAGATCGTTACCATTCTCAACACCTTGACTGCCGGAGGTGAATTGGCCAAAGACCTGCTTGATACGTGACAAGAACAAGCGTCTTGTGTCCCCCAAACAAACAAAGCGCCGACCCTCACCGGGTCGGCGCTTTCTTTTATCATCCTTCTTATTTTTTAAGCGTTCCTTTGTTATTAAAATATGGCCTTCGTTCACTGCCCACTGCCCACTGCCTGCCTCGTCTTTGCACAAGAAGTCGTTGAAGAAGCTTTAAGCGCCAAAGGTGCGAAATGCAAAAGCCCAGGCCAACGGCCTGGGTCGTAGTGTCAGCTACTTTCTCTGAGCGCTGACGGCGCGCAATCGGAGTCGCGTTCATGGCCGCGCCGGCATCCGTAACCATTATTTCGCGCTTTCAGCGCTGGCACATTGCTTTCGACCGCGCCCTGGGCCGTTGGCCCAGGCTTCTACATTTCGCGCCCTTGGCGCTTGAAGGCGCTTGAAGTTTTCCAGTCGATTTCATGTTCCACCTGACGCGAGAAGAATTCGAGTCTTTGAGATCACAATTTGTGATCTCAAAGGGTAGAGGTGGTCGGCGCTATCGCCCGTACGCATTTACTGAACATGGCGCCCTCATGGCCGCAAACATCCTCAAGTTTGCAAAGACTCGCTTTCGTTACTGCAGTATTCCGTATGGGGCACTATCTAGAAATAGAATTGTACCGTTGCCTCCGGATTGCAATATCAAACTTGTCGGAGCGCTTGAGAGTTTTATCTTCTCGGTTCAGTTTTCTTACAAAACTCTCACACGCACTTGTTTCCGTCGGTCGGGCGTTCAGCTTGCAAGTAACCGGGTGGAATTTTTCGAAACTGGAGGTTTGAGGATGAAAAAACTATTTGCATTAACATTGACACTGGCTTCTTTTGGTTTTCTGGGTTTCGGATTTGAAGCCAGCCAGGCAAAGGCCAACACAGTACGCACAGAAACGACCGCTCCCCAGGTTCGAATCCAGTATGGTCCGCAACGCAATCGCTGGCGTCGCAATCGTGTACGAACGGTAAGAACGACGAGGATCGTACGTCGGGGTTATCGGACCTATCGCGAGACCTATCTGGTCCGCTACTATCCGAATGGACGCACCACAACGACGCTGATTGACCGTGATCGTATCGGCTAGAGCCAATCAGCTGGATAGTGGAGCCGGTTTGGACAAACTGTGAATTGATAACGGGAAGGGGGCTGCATTAATACGCGGCCCCTCTTTTCCAACTGGTTGATCACCGTCTCTGGTGCCTTTGCACAAGAAGTCGTTGAAAGAAGCGTTAAAGCGCCAACGGTGCGAAATGCAAAAGCCCAGGCCAACGGACTGGGTCGTAATGTCAGCCACTTTCTCTGAGCTGACGGCGCACAATCGGAGTCGCGTTCATTGCAGCGCGCCATCCGTAACCATTATTTCGCGCTTTCAGCGCTAGCACATTGCTTTCGACCGCGCCTGGGCCGTTGGCCCAGGCTTCTACATTTCGCGCCCTTGGCGCTTGAACCGCCACCGTACCTGACAGATCCGACTTTTTGTGCAAAGCCGTCTCTGGTTGACCACCGCCTTACATACACTACGTTCTGCTGTTTACTGATTGCCTTCTGCTCCTGGCTTCGGCTCCTCTGATTTCTGCTATCAGTCTCAGTCCTCATCACTCATCACTCATCACTGTTTTCTCTTCACTCTTTGCCGATTGCTGTTTACTGTCTGCCGTCTGCCGTCTGCTCATCACTCATCACTCATCACTCATCACTGCTTTACGGTATTCTGTCTTGCATGACTGAAAAGCTGTCGCCGATTGCCCTGAACCTCCTAAGATATCTCGCTGAGCACCCGGATGCGGAGGATACGTTAGAAGGGATTGTTGAGTGCTGGTTGTCGAAGCGTCTGACGAAGGCGAACGCCGCCAGAGTGCAAGCAGTCCTGACCCAGCTGGTGGCGAGTGGTCTGCTCCTGGACCGCTGCGGCAAAGACAAGCGGACTTACTACAAAATCAATCCCCGCAACTTAGGCAAATCTCAGCACTGCTCAACGATTAGTCGTGGCCTCTGATCTCTGACCTCTCACCTCTGCCTACTGTCTTTCTTCAGGTGTGCCCGGGATCGCTGCCCCCAAAAAACGATACACCAACCCTCGACGGGTCGGCGTTCTTTTGGTTATCGAATTGTGCCTGCGTCGGCTGCCCACTGCCACTACGTCTTATGCCGCAGTGAGTTCGGCTTGCAGTGGCTTTTCTTTTGTGAATCGGCTGACGCCAAGGATGCTAAAACCGATTACCTTACCGTCCGCATCTACACGCTCAAGTAAGGCGTCGTTTGTGGTTTCCTTCATCTCACCCGGGGCGGATTTAAACTGCACTTCGAGATAGTCAGCTTCTGCATCAAACCAGATTGTTACTTTGTCGGCCATAAATCGTTTCCTGCTTTCGGCTGATTTGTTAGATAGGCTGTGAAATGAAAGCGTCTTCCTGCGTGTATTTACCACGATGCAAAGCCATTTGCTACCGACAGTCGTCTCGGCGCAATAGTTATAGAATAGTTTGACTTCAGGATCTGAACGCGAGGAACGGACAAGATGTGGGCTAGTAATAGCCGACTGAATTTCGGCTACCAGGCTGGTCATTTCCTGATGCTCGAGAATATGAACAAGCCGTTCGTCGGTTAGGCGGACCTCGCGACCGAAGCAGTCAATTAGCTTTTTCACCAGCACGATTATCGCCGCTTACAGCGCCACGGCGTTCTCTTTCATTAAATACCGCTTTCTCTCTTCACTTCTTCGTCCTCTTGGCAAACCCAATCTGCTTACGCTTCGGCTCGCTGGGCGTCATAAGCTGCCGGATCGCATCAAACACCACTCTGAACTGTGCGTCATACTTCTTTTCTAATTCGCTGAGCCTACGCGCTAGCTCCACATTGGAGGAGAGCATCTGACGCAACCTTATGAACGCTCTTACGACCTCAACGCTCGCCTCAACGGCCGTTTTGCTATTAAGAACACTTGCAGCCATAATCGCGCCATGTTCGGTGAAGGCGTTTGGGAGCTTGCGCCGCCCGCCTCGTCCTTTTGATGTTGCAATTTGCAATATCAAAGAGTCGTACTCTTTCCTCGTTAACTGGAACATGAAGTCAACCGGAAAGCGTTCCAAATTTCGCTTCACCTGTTGATTGAGTCTGGTTGTTGCAACGCCATAAAGCACGGCCAAATCGGAATCCAACATCACCCTCTCACCTCTAATCACATAGATCGCTCCTTCAATCCGTTTCACCGGAACTCTTACAACCAACTCATTCATCGTTGCGATTTCCCGTTTACCTTTCACGTCTCACGTCTTACTTTCACCGTTCCACATTATCTCGCTTACAGCGTTCCCTCAAGAGAGAGGTTGAACCCAGCGTGCCGCGGCCTGATACCAGATGATTTTCATCTGTCCACCTTGGTGGTCTAAAAACACTTCGCCGACCTCGACGAGTCGGCGTTCTTTTTATCCCTGAATTGTGCTTCGCTTCACCGCCCACCGCCCACTCTTAGGTTTTGCCTTTTTCCTTTTGCCTTTTTCCTTCTCCTCGCTCACTGCCCACTGCTCACTCCTTATTGCGCGTGTCAACTCACAGCGGCGTGGCCGCGCAATAAAATAGCCCGGGAGCGGGGAGCGCCGCAGCCCGCGTGGGGTGCTGGCGTAAGCGCAGCGCCACCCCGGAATCATCACCTCCAAACAACAATTCACCGACCCTCGACGGGTCGGCGTTTCCCTTGGTTCAAAACCTTTACCCGATACAAGAAGTTTTGTATTCTCTGGCCATTCAGCGCATCGTAGTCAAACCAAAGGACGAACTGAGCTGTGCAACTCTACGTTGGCATCACTGACTACGACTGGTTCACCCTCCATTCGTCGAAACCCACCGCCGAAGAGGTTAACTTCTGGCGCCCATCTACTCAGCCTTACCGTAAAGATTTTTATCCGGGCATGCCCTTTCTTTTTAAGCTTCACGCTCCTCATAACTATATTGTGGGCGGTGGCTTTTTCTTGGAGTTTCTTACGCTCCCATTGAGTGTGGCTTGGAGATCATTTCGCGAAGGGAACGGCGCACGATCATTCGAGGAGTTTCGAAACCTCATTGGTGCTTACCGCCCTCTCGGTCCCACTGAAGACCCGGTAATTGGTTGCACCATCCTTAGTGAGCCGTTTTTCTTTGATAAATCCGACTGGATTCCAAGCGCGCCTTATCTTTCTGGGCCAGTCGTATCGGGTAAAGGCAACTTCGAAAGTGCAGTCGCCCTTAAACTTTGGTTGCAGATGACTGAGCGTTTGGCAGCTGCTGAGATGCGCTTGCAGAGTAAAGAGATTGGTCCAGCGACGATGGCAGCCTTGGAAACCGCGAGATACGGCACGCCAATCTTGACGGCGCCACGGCTCGGCCAGAGATCATTTCGAGCGTTAATTACGAAGGGATATGATTACCGGTGTGCCATTTCCGGAGAAAGAACGCTGCCCGTACTTCAAGCCGCCCACATTCTGCCGTACGGGCAGGGAGGCCAACACGAACTCTCCAATGGACTGCTATTGCGTAGCGATCTACACATCCTCTTTGACCAGCACTACATAACAATTGAACCTACAAATAGAATAACACTCGTCAGCAGACGAATCGGTGAGCAGTTCAAAAATGGCCGCGATTACTACGCGTTGAGAAACCGGCCCCTCGCCCAACCAGCCGACATGCGCACAGAAGCTTCCTACGCGAATCTCAGCGGGCACTTCGAAAGGTTTCGCGAACTAGAGGGTTAGGATTAATTCCTATTAACCCAACGTATTGCTCAATCCACAGTGGCGCGAACTGTTCGAGCCTTTTTAGAGAAATACAGATTCTGTACTAAGATATATCTGTAATTCGACCGGTAGATCACCTCCACACTCGAAGGCCTTTCACCTGAGGTCAGTAATTGAGCGTAAAACGTACAGACTACGAAAAGACCCCGCAGCCCATTCTGCCTCGCGGTTTTGTTTCGGGCATCCGCGACAATCACACGCGCGGGTCGATCGGTGATTTTCTCAAAGAGAAGATTGTTCCAGGTTCTAAACTCTCTTTTGTATCAGCCTTCTTCACTATCTACGCTTTCGAGGCTCTCAAAGATCACTTACTCAATATCGGGCAAATGGATTTCCTCTTTGGCGAGCCTCGCTTCATAAGCGCACTCGATCCAGAGCGTACCGAACGAAAGTCATTCATTATTGAGGACGAAGGCCTTCGCTTGGAAAATCGCTTAGAGCAAAAACGCGTCGCACGCGAATGCTCCGAGTGGATTCGCGACAAGGTCAATATACGCTCAGTCACTCAAGCAAATCTGCTTCACGGGAAGATGTATCACATCTTTGACGGCGCACGTGAAAACGCGATCATTGGCAGTTCCAACTTTACTGTCAGCGGCTTGGGTTTAGGCACCAGCAACAATATCGAACTTAACCTTGAGGTCGATGGCAATCGCGACCGTGAGGATTTGAAGGCATGGTTTGATGAGATTTGGAACGACGAAAAGTTGGTTGCAGATGTAAAAGATGAGGTGCTGCTTTATCTTTCGCAGCTCTATGAGAATCATTCCCCAGAGTTCATCTACTACAAGACTCTATTTCACATCTTCGAACAATTCCTTGCCGCACAGGATCTAAGCGGCACACTGGACCTCCGCGATCAATTAGTTGATACGGAGATCTGGAACAAACTTTTTGAGTTTCAAAAGGATGGGGTCAAAGGCGCCATAAACAAGATCCGAACGCATCAGGGCTGCATCATTGCTGACAGTGTCGGCCTCGGCAAAACCTATGAAGCGCTCGCGGTGATAAAACATTTCGAACTGCGTAATGACAAGGTTTTGGTCTTGTGCCCAAAACGGTTGCGCGAGAACTGGACAGTCTACCAAGCCCAGAACAACAGCGAGCTCAATCCATTACTTAGAGATAGGTTCGGATATACGGTTCTCTCGCATACAGATTTGAGCCGCGAACATGGCCGCTCTGGCGACATTGATTTGGGAGCAATTAACTGGGGGAACTACGACCTCGTAGTGATCGACGAGTCGCACAACTTCCGAAACAACTTAAAAGGCAAACGCGACGAGGACGGAAATATTATCAGGAAGAGTCGCTACGAACGGCTCATGGATGACATCATCAATTCTGGTGTCAGGACCAAGGTTCTTCTCCTGTCCGCCACGCCTGTTAACGTGGACCTCAAGGATCTCCGCAATCAGATCTACCTCCTCACGGGGGGAAGCGATGCCGCGTTCGCTAACTCGATCGGGATCGCAAGCCTGAAAGACATGTTGGCAACAGCGCAGCGCACGTTTACTGAATGGGCGAACGACAAAACTGTCAAGGAACGTCAGAGCAGCGTCCTGCTTGAACGCCTTAGCTCAGGATTTTTCACGCTCCTGGACGAACTGACCATTGCCCGGTCGCGCAAACATATTCAGAAATACTATCGCGAGATGTTGGCAGCCATCGGCGAGTTCCCTAAGCGCCTGAAACCGATTTCAATCTTTCCAGATATCGACACGGACGGGATGTTCATGTCGTACGACAAACTAAATGATGAGATCGGTAACTACAAGCTGTCGCTTTTCAGTCCTTCACAGTACGTCAAGCCTGAGCACCGCCACCTCTATGACGAGCGCAGCGCGATAGACAACTTCACACAGGAAGATCGCGAGCATTTCTTGATCGGCATGATGAAGGTCAACTTCCTAAAGAGATTGGAAAGTTCCGTTAGATCATTCGCCATATCCATGGGACGAACGATGGAAAAGATCCAGACTCTCGAGGAGAAAATAGAAACATTCAAGAAGGCTAGCACTGAAAATCGAGAGTTTGATTTCGACAGCATCACTGATACCAACGAAGAGGACGATGAGTTACGCGAGGCGATGCAAACCGGCACGAAGCTCAAGTATCGCCTCGAACATATTGACGTCGATCGCTGGCTGAAAGACTTAGCAAAGGACAGACAGCAACTGAATATTCTGAGCATAAGCGCGAAGGAAGTTACGGTTGAACGTGACGCAAAACTGAAAGAGCTAAAAGGAATAATCTCAACGAAGGTTGCTAAACCTGCAGTTAATCGGAATGGCAAAGAAAATAAGAAGGTCCTGGTCTTCACCGCGTTCGCCGATACCTCGTCCTACCTTTATGAAGCGCTCAGGGATTGGGCCCGCAACGAACTAGGGATACACATAGCGACCGTCTCTGGCGGGTCCGGTGGCAATCAAACGACACTCGGCGGGACAAACTTCAATCAGATCCTCACGAACTTCTCGCCTATTGCCAAGAAGCGCGACGTGATGAAAACCATGCCGCAGGATGAAGAGATCGATCTGTTGATAGCGACTGACTGCATCTCAGAGGGTCAAAACCTACAGGACTGTGACACGGTCATCAACTATGACATCCACTGGAATCCGGTTCGTCTGATTCAGCGCTTTGGTCGCATCGACCGCATCGGCAGTCAGAACAAGACAATCCAATTGGTTAACTTCTGGCCCACCGAAGATCTCAACAAGTACATCAATCTAAAGAACCGAGTCGAAGCACGCATGGCCCTCGTCGATGTCGCCGCGACGGGCCAGGAAGACATTCTCAACGTCAAAGAGATCGAAGAGCTTGCCACCGATGAACTCAATTATCGCGATAAGCAATTGCTACGACTGAAGGACGAGGTACTCGACCTTGAAGATTTCAGCGAATCGGTTGCTCTTAACGAATTTACGCTCGACGACTTCCGAGCGGACCTCGCTCGTTACATCGAGAACAATCGTCAGGCCTTACATGAAGCGCCGCTTGGTCTCTACGCCGTCGTGCCAACCGGTAGTGATGTTGGCGGTCTGTCTTCGGGGGTGATCTTTTGTCTGCGACAGAAGGGCGACACGAGTGGGAATGAAGTCGTAAATCCCTTGCAGCCCCACTTCCTTGTTTATGTTCGCGACGACGGCATAGTTCGCTACACCTTTACCCAGGCCAAGCAGGTCCTCGACATCTTTCGTGCCCTGTGCGCCGACGAATCCCAGGCACACACAGAGTTGTGCCGCTTGTTCGACGAAGAGACGCGCGACGGAAACGATATGACACGCTACAGCGGCTTACTTGAGAAAGCCATCGCCTCCATCGTCAGCACTTTTAAGAAACGAAACGCGGGTAATCTGCTCACCGGGCGAGGCGGAACTTTGGTTAGTCGGGAGAAACAAGTAAACGACACAACAGACTTTGATCTGATTACCTGGTTAGTGATCCGCTAATCTGGTTCGCCGGAATTTGAAGAGACATCCCTCGGGTCGCAGTCTCTAGCAAACCACCCGAGATCTCAAACGCTCCGCATATGAAGACCTCAGACTCCCTGACTGATAGGACCAAGATCGCTCAAGCGTTGAAAGCCTTCGACGCTGGCTCACTGGAATCAAATGCGATTCACTTGTTCGACACTCTTGGTTATCGAAGCAGCAAAAGCTTACAGCTTGAGCCAAACACAGTGGCCGGTCTTTTGCAATTGGCAAATCTCTCGGATTTCCTTAATCCGTCAAAGGCTCATGCCGAGGATTGGCGATCTGTTGATTTCCTTTTTCAAATCACCGATGAAGAGGTTAAGAATCTTGGCGAAGGAACTCGCAGTTTTGACTCGAAGGCCGAGCCCCAATCAGACAAGCAGATTGAGTCGTACATATTTTTTGCGATTGAACTCAAGAAGGATTATTACCCGCGCGGAGTTCTAGCAGATATCACACGCGAAATTAACCGAATATTTCCAATGCCTGCTCTCGTGGTTTTTAAGCATGGTAACACCCTAACTCTTTCGATAATCAATCGCCGGATTCATAAGCGCGACGAGGCGCGCGATGTTCTCGAGAAGGTTACACTCATCAAAGACATTCGCTCGAAGGATCCTCATCGGGCCCACGTCGAAATCCTGCTCGATCTGTCTTTTCCTGAAATACAGAACAAGTACCTGCTCACAAATTTTGTTGAGCTTCACAACGCCTGGCAAAACACACTAAGCATTTCCCATCTAAACAAGGCCTTCTACAAACGAATTGTCGCCTGGTTCAACCAAGCAATCGAGAAAATTAAGCTCCCGGGTCTATCAGGACAGTCAGAGAAACATAAAGACTTTGCCATTCGATTAATTGCAAGACTGGTTTTTGTTTGGTTTCTCAAAGAGTTGAAAGTTGTTGATGAGGGCTTGCTTCATCCAGAAAGCCGTTTACTGGATCACTCCAAGCCGGATTTCGACTATTACAAGTTTGTTCTGCAAAATTTGTTCTTCAATGCCCTCAACAAGGAACGAGAGAACCGGGCCGATTTCTCAAATGACTTCGATTTGCACGGTTCTTACTTTGTCCATGCCGAACGACTCAAAGCGCTACTCTCGGATTGCCCTTTTTTGAATGGCGGTTTATTTGACGAAGCAGAAGACGATTTCGTTCTTCGGGGCGGGGTCAATAACGCCTTCAAAGTGCCCAATGACATTCTGCTTGGTGAGGGCGGCCTAAACACCATCCTTTCCCAATTCAAGTTCACATTAACCGAGAACACCGCGCTTGATGAGGAAATCGCAGTCGAGCCCGAAATGCTCGGCCGGATTTTTGAGAACCTGTTAGCTGAACAAAGCGATGATACGAAGGAGGCCGCACGGAAGAATGCCGGGGCTTTTTACACGCCTCGCCCAATTGTCAGCTATATGTGCAAGAACGTTTTGCTTAGGCACCTGGACATCGAAATCAAGCCAGAGAACGGAAAAGAAATCGTCAAACGACTTCTCAAAACCACGATTGTGGACCCAGCCTGCGGTTCAGGCGCATTTTTGATCGGAATGCTCGAGGAGATGATGAGCTTGCTAGAGGTTGCTGATCCGAAGGGCAAGATTTGGTTCAGTGAAATAATGAAATCCAAGGACGCGACATTTCGCGAGTACGTCGCCGATTTTATTGCCGACGATCAGCTTCGTTTCGTCCAGAAGCTCGGCCTTCTGCGTAATTGTCTGTTCGGGATTGACTTGCTCGACTACGCCGTTGAGATAACAAAGTTGCGTTGTTGGTTGAGTCTTATCATTGAACAGAAAGTTGATTTAGCTAAGAAAGATGCTAACTACAACTTAAAGCCGCTTCCAAATCTGGAGTTCAAGTTCTATCAAAAGAACTCATTGTTGCGAAAGTTCAAGGATCGAGAAATACAACCGCTTCTCGAAGCCTTCGATAAAAAAGGTTTTCTTGATGAGCTGATCAATCTGGAAAACAAGTTCTTCATCGCGGTCAGCGACAAACACGGAACGAAAGAACAAGTAAAAACGAAGATCATTAATCTGCTCGAAGGACTTGTTGACGAACAAATTGGCCAAGTCGAAGTGGCTATGAAGTTGGATTTTAAGAATCTACTTAGGCTGCGAGCTGATAAGAGGACCCCGGCGCAGCAAATCAAGAAAGCCGATAAAGCCTATCAGAAATCGGCAGGAAAGGTTGCGGAACTCTCGAAGTTCCGGGCGGACATCAAGCTCTATTTTATTGAACGAATCGTCTTTCCAACGGTCTTTAACTCAAAGGGTGAAAACAAAGGCTTCGACATTGTCATAGGCAATCCCCCGTACGTAAATACCAAACTCATCAGCCAGATGAATCTGACAGACACCCTCAAGAGTGAGTACGGCTTTTGCGACGACCTTTACAATCACTTCACTATCAGAGGGTTGGAGTTGCTCAAGAAGGGCGGTTTGCTGAGTTACATTACGTCCGACACCTTCCTGACCATTCAAACCAAAGAGAACATGCGCCGAGTCTTTCTTGGTTTACACCCGAAGCAAGCGCGCAAGGGAACTCAGGCACATTTGTTTGAAAGCGAAACTACTCAGCCCTCGAAAACTACCAGGGCCTTCGACCACGAAGCCGAACATCGGTTGCTCGAGATCATTAACACCCCCAAGGCTTTCGCAGCAATGGTGGATACGGCGATCTTCACTTTGAAAAAAGAGGGGCCGACCGACTCATGCGAGGTCTCATACGTTGACATTCGCTTTCCCAAAGCTGAGACGTTTGGTCTAACGGCTGACGAGTGGAAAACCGTCACACAGACCACAGACAATTACGCAAGTTGGGAAAAGATTCTCGAACGAGTGATGATCAAAATTCAGTTACCGATAAATCTAAGCGAGGTGAACCAACCAAAATGGAAGGTTTCGCACACCTGTAACGGAACGGACGTGCTCTCGGACACTTCCACGCAAATCGAAAAATATCGATTCCCGCTTGCCATTTATCATCAGAGCCTGAATTTCGCAATATTTGCGCCGAACAAGTCGAACGCGCGCATTTTTGATATGGTCATCAAACCCGCGTTTCCGGTTTTCGAGGAGTGGTGGAGCAAGATCGAGACGAGCAAGCAGATTGAAGAGAACCGCGCTGAAATCAGAAGATACATGAAGGGTCTAAAAGCAGGAGATATTACCCTGTTAGGGCTAATCACTGACGGCGGTGTTGGTTTACAGACCGGTGACAATGGTGCATTTGTTGGGGCGTTGGCCGAGACGCGCATCGCCGAGAGAATCGCGCAGACTCGCCCCCAAAAGCTAATGGAAGCAGTGGCCGAAAAGCCCCGGATTCGGAAAGACTTCAAGCTCCTGTCCGACTGTCTTGATTTGGCCGACTATCAAGATGCCATAGGGTCATTGAGCGAACTGAAAACCCGGGAGCTGTTCGATGCTATTAAAGAAAGGTTTGGTCGGCGCGTTTTCGGCAAAGGCTATCTGTACCGGATCGTGAATTCAAGTGAGGTTCATAACGTCGCTGAAATGACTCGGCAAGAAAAGCTCGACGGGATCAATTCTAAACGTGAAATCTTTGTGCCCTACGACAAGGGGGATAAAGAAGGGAATCGTTGGTATATCGAGACCCCGTACTACTTAAACTGGAGTAAGAGAGCGGTTAGCTGGTTCAAGGACAATTCAGGGAAGAGCGGCGAGGGTATGCCGGTGGTGAGGAACATCCAGTTCTATTTCAAGGCCGGCTTTTGTTGGAGCGACGTCTTGAATCCTTCGGCAGAATATATTAAGTGCAGAAAAAAAGACGAAACAGTTAATGATGTTCTTTCGATGTCTTTATATGATGAAAGCGGACTGGGAACGGAATACTTCGTTTCGATCCTCAATAGCTATTTGTCGTTCAAGGCCGTCCGAGAGATGTTAAATAGCTCCGTCCATCTTCAAATGAACGACTTGAGAAAACTCCCAATCAAAATTCCAACATCCGCGCAACTCGCCAACCTCAACGCAAAGTGTCACTCGTGTATTGCGATCAAGAAGCGGCAATTTGCCGAGGAACTCACTGGATCAGAGGCAACTGCTCTATTAAGACCCATCGAGCGGGAGATTGACCAACTCGTTTACCGGCTCTACGACCTACAACCCGATATAGATGAAGGTAGAGATACGGGCAAGCGTTGAGGAAGTGGATATGACCGAAGCATCGCGTCGCCTGTCAGAAATTGCCGAACAACTAAAGCGGGGAGAGAAGCCCGAACCTGAAACAGTTCGGACGCTGCTCAATTGGTTTGGCGCACAGCGTCGTGGCCATTATGTGGCTCAGAGAATAAAAAGGCTGCTTCGTAAGAACGGGCTGACGACGATCCCAGACTTCCAATATGCGTACATCGATTCGCTGATTGGGTTCGATCTTTCGCCAAGTTCAGAGACCCCAGTCATACATACACTGACGCCGGAAGAGGGGGTTGGTAAAGAGTTGCCGCCGGCCGGCACGGTCGTATTCGAGCCTCACGTCGAAGAAATCTTGCTTCCGGCCACTACCGTTGGCGGGGCGATTGACGATCCCACTTACAGAATCGGCAGACTTCCCGCAGCCAACCAAGCTTTATTCAAAGTGACTCCGAACAGCACCTTGGGCGAAGCCGTAACCCTTATGCTTAGCAATAACGTTTCGCAACTTCCTGTAATGCCCAATGAACGGGATGTCAAAGGGATGGTCAGTTGGTCATCCATCGGATCGCGCCTCGCGGTTGATAACAAGTCGGAATCTATTACCCACTATATGGAAAAGCACTATGAGCTTAGTTCGGACGTGTCGATTTTCTCGGCAATCGGGCTCATTGCCGAGCATGATTACGTCCTGGTGCGCGACAGCGAAAGAAGGATTAGCGGCATTGTGACGACGAGTGATCTCAGTTTTGAGTTTCACCAACTTGGTGAGCCTTTTCTCCTGATCGAAGAGATAGAAAACCATATCCGAGGCTTGGTTGACGGGAAATTCTTACCCGCGGAATTGAAAGGAGCTTGCGATCCTTCTGACACTGAGCGCGAGGTCGCAGACGTAAGCGACCTGACGTTTGGGGAGTACGTGCGTTTGCTGGAGAAGCCTGAACACTGGGATCGTTTGGCCCTGCCACTCGATCGCAGAATCTTTGTCGATAAGCTTGACGCGGTTCGCAAGATCAGGAACGAGGTCATGCACTTTAATCCCGATCCGTTTGAAGGGGATGAACTGCCGACACTCAGAGACTTTGTTCAATTTCTGCAAAGACTAAGAGAGATTACCAGCAGGTCAGACGGTTAGTTTGTTGCCTTTGGAGTGTCCGATGAAATACGAACTAAAGGTCAATCGGAAAGAGCTCATCGACGGCCTGAACCTTTTGCGCAAGACCGCGAAGCCAAAGAAGAACATGGAAGCGGTGCTCACGTTTGAGGATGGGAACTTCGTAGTGTTCGTGAATGGCGTGAGTATCGAAGCGACCGCCCAAGGTGCGTTCCCAGGAATGGTGCGTATCCCCGCCGCGCAGGCAATCACCCTCGCGAAAGTACTTCCGCCTGAAGACCCGCTAACCATCGCATACGAGGAGACGCGCTTGTACATCGGAACCTTCTCCATGCCGTGTGTGTGGCATAACGTTGAGCCGAATCCAATTCAGTTGCCGATTAACCCGCCGTTTACTGTCTTGCTCGGACTCCCGTTGAAGTACAGCGATCAGGAAATCTTTCAGTCCGGTCTGTCCAAGCCACTGGACGAGGCCCAGCGGCGGCGGAAGCTGTTAACGACGAAGGCGGTGAACTTGCTATTGGAATTTGGTGTATCCCGGGCTGAGGTGGAGAAGTTGATCGAAGAGTCTATCAAGCGTCTTAATCTGAAATGAGGAAATCATGAGTACACCAACATTAGGACGACTTGAGAAGGTAGATCTGCGAACTGCATGGATTGGTGAGTCAACTCATTTCACGCCCTGGCTGGCACAGCCCGAGAACCTGAAGCTGCTTGGCGATACTGTCGGCATCGAATTGGAATTCGAGGCCCAGGAGAAAGAAGTCGGACCGTTTCGGGCCGACATTCTCTGCAAGGACACGCTCGATGGTTCATGGGTCTTGATTGAGAATCAGCTGGAACGGACTGACCACACTCATCTTGGACAACTTCTTACGTACGCATCCGGTCTTGAAACCGTCACAATCATATGGATCGCACAACACTTCGCCGAAGAGCATCGTGCAACTCTCGACTGGCTCAATGAAATTACGAATGAGCGATTCGCTTTCTTTGGCCTTGAAATTGAACTCTGGAAAATTGGCGCATCGCCGCTTGCACCGAAATTCAACATGGTTTCCAAGCCTAACGACTGGTCACGGAGTGTTCGCAGTTCAGCAGCCAAAGCTACCGAACTTTCTGACGTGAAGAGGACGCAGCTTGAGTTCTGGACTGCCTTCAGGGACTACATGGAGGAGCACAGCACGATTCGCTGTCATCGTCCAGCGCCACAACCCTGGATGAATCACTCGATTGGTCGAGCTGGGTTTGGCATGACGTCAATTGCATCTACGTGGAATTCTGAGACACAGACGGCAGACCCTCAGCTCCGGGTCGAGTTCTATGTGAGTGTTCCCGAGGCCCGCAAGTACTTTGCGATTTTGGAGACTCAAAAAGCGAGGATTGAATCAGAAATAGGCGAGCCACTTGTCTGGTCAAGCGCACCTGGTAAACAAAGTTGCAAAGCTTATGTTCGACGGCCAACAAACTTCATGGACCGTTCTCAGTGGCCACAACAGCACCTGTGGTTACGGCAGAACCTTGAGAAGTTTCGCAGCGTGTTTGCAAACCGCGTAAGGCAACTCGATCTCTCAAGTACAGCGATTCCTGGTCAGGAGTCAGTTGACGAGTCGGATACTGGCTCGATGCCTCGCCCAGAGGACAGTTAGCCTGGATTCAAAACAGAGTCAGGTAACGATGATCACTCTTGGAATAGACCTGTCATCCTCAAAAGATCTCACAGTCGCATGCGCTATTCACTGGGGGAAAGGGCAGGCAGTTGTGCGCTCGCCGGTACTGCGGTGCGATGATGCGGAACTCGACAATCTGATATCAAAGGCAGATGTTATCGGCATTGATGCGCCGTTTGGGTGGCCTAAGGCTTTCACAGAAGCCGTCGCGGATTGGACGGGGACTACTTGGGGGCGCGATGAACGAATTCGACTTCAGTATCGCGCAACCGATCTGCTGGTACAGAAGGAAACTGGAATCTGGCCGCTAAGTGTTTCGACAGATCGCATCGCACTTCCAGCGATGCGCGCCATGGCGTTGTTACAGCGCCACAAAGTTAAGAATCTTTCCGGTGATGGAAGGTTTTATGAGGTTTACCCCGCGGCTAGTTTGAAGCGTTGGGGACTGCCATGTCGAAAATACAAGAATATCGATGAGCCTTGCGGCATCGCGCGGGTCGACATCCTCAAGAAGTTGCGCCTAATGCTGCCGTGGCTTGAAGTTCCCAGGGAGTATTCGGCTACGTCTGACGCGCTTGACTCACTAATTGCCTCCTTGACGGCGCGCACCGCGGCTCAGGGACTTTCAGTACCACCTAAGCCGTTGGAAACATCCGTTGCGCGGCGGGAAGGATGGATCCATTTGCCCACAGCGCTTCCTCAGCTTCAGTAACGTTCCTACCCCGCTCCTACTGAGATCAGTCTTCGACCACTGGCGCGGTGGCGCAGCCTTTCACCAGGGTGATGCCGTCAAGGCAGGCTTGTTTGGTGGTATAGCCTTCGCCGGAGTCGGCGAGGATGCGGCCGTTGGCGGCTTTGAGTCGCCAGCGGTATTCGTTTGCTTGGTCTTTGTAGATGTGGAAAGTCATGGTCGGTAACGTAGCTCCTTTCGGGAATTAGAGGTCAGAGATCTGAGGTCAGAAGTCCGCAATCAGCCGGAAAAGACAGTGATCAGTGGTCAGTGGCCAGCTGACTGCGTACTCCCGTCTCGCGTGTAGCAGCTAACTGCCGACTGCTTACTGTTCAAAGGTTGGCAGGCGCGTTCCGCGTCCTTCACAAACAGGCTTCCGGCATCGCCCGACGCCGGAGTGCAAAGCCTGGCTCGTGAGCGAAACGCGCCTGTTGGTCATGGGCCGTGGCCCATGATCTTGTGTGCCTGCGACGCGAAGGAGATTGTGTGCGGTCCAATCTCAGTCTCGTCGCCGGCATGGAGAACAAGAGCCCTTCCCGACTTCGGAACACGTGCAGGATGCGCGTGCCACGCTCGTTACATCCCACGCACTGCTCGCGCGGTAACCTCGGGTGGGCTTCTGTCTCCTGGGCGCGCTTCGCTAGGGCGCTATCTTCATGGCTGGATCGCTCCAGCCGCTTTGACCATTTACGTTGATGGCCGCCACGCGGAACCAGTAGCGCGTTCCACTAGTGAGACCTTCCACCGTGGCTCTCGATTTGGTGGCCACTCCTGAGTGACTCCAACTCGACGCTGTCGGCGGGTCGCCGCTCTTTTCAATAACGTAGCTCCTCGCGCCGGGGAGTGGGTCCCAGGTGAGATCGATCTCGCCGTCGCGGTCGCCGGCTGTAGCCGCGAGGCTAGAAGGCGGCGCCGGAATGTCAGTGCTGATGGACGCCGTGGCGCGCAAGTCCATGCCGGCGCTCTGAATCAGCACCTCGTTATCGCCGGCCGCCGCCTCCACGTAAGACGCGAGTTGGGTGATGATGCGATCGAGCACGTCTTCCTTCTGTTGCTGATCGGAGGTCTTCGCTTTCGCCTCCTGACGCGCCGCCTGCGTAGCGATGTACGCCGTCTCGAAATCGTCGATGGCCGTGTTGACGAGCGTCAGGGCAGGAGTCGGGGTCGGGAAACTCGCGTTGCCGGTAAGGGCTGCGACGATCTGGCGCGCGCGCGTAATCTTCTCGGTCAAAGGTAAACGACTGAAATTTAGTTTGATTTTGGGCATGATGAGGCTCCTTGGGTTGTGGGAGTACTTGGGCGTGAGCACCCCAGCGAGAAAGGACTTGAGCGTGAAGGACGGCGTCAGGGTAGTACAGAGACGGCGAGGTGGCAATCAGGGATTCCCTGAGAGGCTAAGTGTTGAGGTTGTGTGGGTTATGACGAACGGCCTAACCATTTTGTGGTTTTGCATTGCGCTGATGTTGATTTGCATTGGGCGAGAGCCAGCTTGACTTGATGCAATGTTTATTGACATTGGGCTGATGCAAGCTTGCACTGGTTGAGTGCTTATTGGCACTGGTTCAATGCAAGCTTGTATTGGTTCTTTGAAGTTGCGTGGGTTCTTTGCAAGCTTGCATTGGTTCTTTGCGACCTTGCAGTGGGGCAAGGACGACAGCATTGGCCGGATGTAAGTTTGCATTGGGCCGGTGCTTGTTTGTTTTGGTGCTGGGCAAGCTTGCCTACGAGCGGTGTTGTCTTGCATTGCGACTGGGTAAGCTTGTATTGGCGCCGTGCTTGGTTGCATTGGGTCAGTGCAGGTCGCGCGAGACAGAGATTGGGATGGGGATGGTAGGACAGGCATTCCTGCCTGTCCTCGGTTGAGTAAGGAAGAACGCCGACCCATCGAGGGTCGGCGAATTGTGTTTGGAGGCGATGATCCCGGGGTAGCGCTTCATCCACCCCATCGGGGCTGCCCCGATGGGGACCCCGGCGCTTACCCCGGGCTATTTTATTTCGCGCCTGTGGCGCTTTGAGTTGACGCGCTGCGCGCGGCGGTTAATCAAGTGCGGGCGGGACGCCCGCGGTCCCAGTAAGAGCAGGCAGGATGGCACTCCACCGCTGCCTGCGCTCCCAGCGGCGACTGACCACTGACCACTGACCACTGACGGCTGGACTCGCGACTGGCGACTGGCAGCCGCGTTATACTGCACGCCATGAATCCGAATGAACAGTTGATCGAGGTATTCTATCTCTCGTTTCAAAAGCTCGACGCTGCGGGGATGGTTGATTGCTATCACCCCGAGGTTGAGTTTTCTGATCCGGTGTTTGGGAAACTCAATGCGGCGGAGGTGGCGGCGATGTGGCGAATGCTCTGCGCCACGGCAAAGAATTTCGAGCTCACCTTCAGCGACGTCGAGGCAAGCGACCGGACAGGTAAGCAAACGGGCAAGGCGCATTGGGAAGCGCGCTATGATTTCTCCGCCACCGGCCGGCGCGTGCACAATAAGATCGACGCAGCATTCGAATTCAAGGACGGGAAGATCATCAAGCACGACGACACGTTTGATTTCTGGAAGTGGAGCGGGCAAGCGTTGGGAGCGAAGGGGACATTGCTTGGTTGGACGCCGCTGGTGAAGAACAAGGTGCGACAGCAGGCGCGTGAGAAGCTCAAGATGTTTATGAAGTAGGGTGCTGGGTGTGTGCGGCTCCGCCGCACAGTGCGGAAAGGCTTGCCTTTCCGGAGCAGCTACCTTCTTTTCCTTTCCGAGGCACAGCCTCGGAAAGCAATTAATGAGACCTTGACGGTGAGGCAGAGCCTCACCGCACTGTGCGGCGGCAAGCCGCATACACCCGACACCTACTGAACAATGAATCGCGAACCGACATATCAGGCGGCACGATCGGTGTCCGCAGCCGTGGCGGACCACTTTCGCCGTCACATCGCCGCCGCGCGCGCGCAGGGCGAGGAGCAACTGGCGCCCGAGCCCGAGGAGTCTACTATCGCCGCGATCATTGACGCGGCTTTCTGGGCGAGCCTGCGGCGCGAGGAAGGTCTGTCGCCGAAAATCTCGCTCGCGTTTGTGCCGCCGGAAGAGGTGGACCAGCCGATCGTTTTCGAGCGGCCGCTCCCGCTCACCACAAACTTTCTGATCAAGCTGGCTCCCGCGGTCGAGCGGCCGGAAATTCATCTCGGCGTGTGGTGTCAGAACGGCGAGCTGCACGTTTGGGGCGCGACGCGCGCGGTCCCGAGTTTTTGTTTTGTGTTGGAGGTAGTCGAACCCGGCCTGCTCGTGATTAAGCACCGGCGCATCGATGGGTTTGGAAAGTTTGCCAATGTGGCCGTGCTCAAGGGCGAGCAGGTGAAGGTGATTGATGAAAACGGCACGAGCTTGCCCGATTGTCCGGAGCTGCTGACAAAGCTGCTCGCGTTCACCTCGCCGTCAGGGTGGGAGGGCGGTGAATCGGTAAACGTGCTGGTCCAACTGGCCGCCTCGATGCGCGCCCACGGCCACGGCGGGTTGTTGCTGGTTATTCCGGCCGGCACGGAAAAGTGGCGCGAGTCGATCGTGCATCCGATTCTTTATTCGGTGGTGCCGCCGTTTACCGGGCTGACTGATCTGATGTCCCAGGATGAGGAGCAGCAGACGGAACGTTTATGGCAGGCGGCGATGCGACGCGCGGTGGACACGGTGGCGGGGCTGACGGCGGTTGATGGCGCGACGGTGATCAGCGACCGGTATGAGTTGCTGGCCTTCGGCGCCAAGATCAGGCGCGCGAGCGGCTCGCCGCAGGTGGACGACATAATTATTACTGAACCTATCGTGGGCAATCACGCGGAGATGGTCCATCCCGGTCAAACTGGCGGCACGAGGCACTTTTCGGCGGCACAGTTTGTTTTCGACTGCCGGGATGCAATAGCCCTCGTGGCTTCGGTGGACGGGCGCTTCACGATCTTCGCGTGGTCGCCGTGTGAGAACATGGTCCATGCGCATCGCGTGGATACGCTGTTGCTGTAGTCCAAAGTCCAAGGTCCAAGGTCCAAAGTCAACCGGCGGCACGTTGGACATTGCACAGTGGACCTTTGACTTTGGACTTTGGACTTTGGACTTTGGACCAATCCACTTCCGAGTTTCAGGTTGATTTTGATACCGGTGGTTCGTTTGCGCGCCGGCGAGCGGAGCTGCTGCCGGACGGCGCCTATTTGTTTGAAGATGAATTGGAAGTCGGCGCCACGGTTACGACGACGATCATCACTTGCGCTGCGTGGCTGCTTGAACTCTACGAACTCCACAGCGAGATTGGTTTCAATATTCACCCGGTATTGCTCGGTTCAGGAATCCCTCTATTTCACGAAATGAACCGACAGATCAACCTGGAACTCCTCGATTGCAAGCCGTTCAAAAATGGCTGCGTCTACGTTTCATATCGCGTGAAGCATTGAACAGTGATCCGTGGGCAGTGAGCAGTGAGCAGTGAGCAGTGAGCAGTGAGCAGTGAGCAGTGAGCAGTGAGCAGAACGGGTAGCGCAACGCAGCTTGCTGCCGCACAGTGCGGAAAGGCTTGCCTTTCCGGGCCGTTACCCTTCCTTTTCTTTTCCGAGGCGCAGCCTCGGAAAGAAATCATACTTTGACGGTGAGGCAGAGCCTCACCGCACTGTGGTGCGGCAATGCCGCGAACGCCTTTGGCTTCTTGCCCGACCAGGAATCTCGACATTTCCCGCTAAAACGTGATAGAAAGCGCCCTCAACCGAGTTAGCCATCGCGCGTGGCCCCGATAACTGAAACGTTTCACCAAATACAAGCATAGTAATTGGAAGCTTGCTTAAGCTCATATCTTAATTTCTTCTGCTCGCCGGACGATGAGACGATTGAGACGATTGAGACGACGAGCGGACGGGCGCGGTTCGCCGCGCAGTGAACCCATTTCGTAAAGGAGAATACTCTATGCCTACCCCAGCACCTTCCTGCAGAAAAGCCCTTACTGATGCAACCGCCTCCTGGCCGGATCGCAATCGCGCTTCCGACGGCATCATGGGCGATGCCGCACATCAGGCGCGTCCCAGCGATCATAATCTCGGCAACGCGTACGACCTGACTCATGATGTCGCTAATGGCGTCGACTGCCGTGTGCTTTCGCGACTGGTGATGAACGACCCGCGCGTAAAGTATGTGATTTTCGCAGGTCAGGTCTACCGAACTTACCGGCCCGCCCAGGGATGGGCGACGTACACCGGTCCGAATTCCCATCATCATCATATGCACGTTTCCATCAAAGCGGATTCGCGCAACGATTTGTCGCCGTGGCCCTGGTCCAATGGCGCACCCGCTGGTGGCGGCCAGCCTGTCGATGCCGGCGCCGGCGGCGCTCCTGCTTATCCGGGCACAGTGATCAAACTAGACAGCAGAGGCGCACACGTTCGCACGGTGCAGCAGCGGCTCAAAGATTTGGGGTTCACTCTTGACGTTGATGGAAACTTTGGTCCAGGCACCCTGGGTCAGGTCCAGGCTTTTCAACGCCAGAAGGGCCTCGACGACGACGGCAAGGTTGGACCAGGGACCTGGGCCGCGCTGTTTGCGAATTAGCGCGGTTGCCTTGTAGGACAGGCATTGCTGTCCACCGCTTTGACTGGAAGGCGGTGGACAGACAAGAATGTCTGTCCTACGAAGGTCATGATCGAAACGTCACGTCTAAAACTAGTGCCATGCGAGTTGGCCCACTTCGAGGCGCTCATCGACGATGAGTCGCGCCTGGCGCCTATGTTGCAGGTTGAGCTCGCTCCGGAATGGTTGGGCTTCGAAGCGCGCGCAGCGATGCGGCCCGCTTCCGACTATCTCAAAGCTCATCCGTCAGCGCTCGGCTGGTGGACTTATTTATTCATCCACAAACCAGACAACACACTCATCGGTCTCGGCGGATTCAAGGGTGAAGTAGATGCCGAGGGCATGGTCGAGATTGGGTATGAGATAGCGCCGTCGTATCGCCGGCGCGGTCTGGCGTCCGAAGCTTCCGAGGGAATGATTGACTACGCTTTTGCGCAGCCCGCGATCAAAAGGGTTGACGCACACACTCTCCCCGAACGAAATGCTTCAACCGGGGTCCTGGAGAAGGTTGGGATGAAATTTTTGGGAGCGGTGCACGACCCTGGTGACGGAGAGGTTTGGCATTGGAGTCTCACGCGCGAGCAATACCGGCCCACCGACACTCACTAACGGCACATTCCCCGTCGTTGGAAGATTAATTCAGAATCGGGAGCGCAACGCGGCTTGCCACCGCAAGTCGTTTCACAATTATCAATCGTTTCACAAAGCTTACTTTACCAACCCACCGGTGGCGCGTTGACTTAGTGAAACTACTCGCCCGATCCAGCGTGAGTCATTCCGCCTGAATCTTTTCGCGACGTCTTTGTGAGACGATTTTTCGGACGTTTGTACATTTGAAGACATCCCGGAAACGATCTGCAGCTCGCGATTCCGCAGTCTCCCCGTCTAACACATGAATTTGAAACGCGGCTAGAATGTCACGCGTACTAGTTTCATCAGTCTATGACGATAGCTGCCGGCACAACTCTAGGCCGTTACGAAATCCGTTCACTCATTGGTGTGGGCGGGATGGGCGAAGTTTATCTCGCGCATGACACGCAACTGCGGCGGCCCGTCGGGCTCAAGTTGTTGCCGTCAAACTTCACTCTGGACGAGGACCGTCTGCGCCGTTTTGAACAGGAAGCGTATGCGGCGTCGGCGTTGAATCACCCAAACATCCTCACGATCTATGAGATTGGTCACGTCGACGCGACGCGCTTCATGGCAATGGAGTATGTGGAAGGTGAAACGCTGCGCCAGCATATTTCGCGTTCACACTCATCGGCGAGTGAAGGCCAACCGGGGACCGGCATCAAGCTGTTCGAAGCCCTCGACATCGCGATTCAGATTGCTTCCGCGCTCTCGGCTTCGCAAAGCGCCGGCATCGCGCATCGCGACATCAAGCCGGAAAACATCATGCTGCGGCGGGACGGTTACGTGAAGGTATTGGATTTCGGCCTGGCGAAACTCACCGAACGTCCGGAAACGACGGACACCGAAGCTCCCACGCGCGCAATGGTAAACACGAGTCCCGGTTCAGTGATGGGCACCGTCAATTACATGTCGCCGGAACAAGCGGCCGCGCACACGGTGGATTCGCGCAGCGACATTTGGAGTCTTGGCGTTGTGCTTTACGAGATGATCACGGGTCGCGTGCCCTTCGAAGGGCCGACCCCGAGTCATGTGATCGTGGCCATACTCGAAAAAGAGCATTCGCCATTGTCCCGTTATATGAGCGAAGTGCCGGAAGCACTGGAATGGATTGTCACCAAGGCGTTGACCAAGGATCGCGACGACCGATATCAAACCGCACGCGAGATGTTGACCGATCTTCGTCGCCTGAAACAGCGGCTCGATGCCGGCGCGGAACTCGAAAGGTCCATTGCGCCGGACGCACATGGCAATCCGCACATTACGCTGAACAGCGTTCGCGGCGGATCAACGATGAGCGGTTTTCCACTCGATCCTCGCACCACGCAATTCGGCGCCGCGCCTACGGTGTCGAGCGCTGAATTTATCGCGCAGGGCATTGGGCGTCACAAACTGGCAGCCGGCATAGGCCTCTTGCTTTTGCTGGCCGTCGTTGCCGGCGGCGCTGTTTGGTGGTGGAAACAGCACTTGAGCCACGCGCCCCGCACCTTTGGCAAAACGCGCTTCACGCAGTTGACTAACACCGGCAAAGCTAACGTCGCCACGATCTCGCCGGACGGAAAGTATGTGGTCCATGTGGTTAACGACGGCACCTTGACCAGCCTCTGGGTGCGTCAGGTGGCGACCTCGAGCAACGTGCAAATTGTCGCGCCGAGCGAGTCGCGATATGTCGGGCTTACTTTCTCCCGCGATGGGAATTACGTCTATTACGTGGTCTACGAAAAAAACAGCCCGCTCGGAGTGGTTAATCAAATTCCGGTGCTTGGCGGCACGCCCCGAAAACTTGTGGAAGACGTTGATACCCCAGTCACTTTTTCGCCGGATGGAAAACGCTTCGCGTGGATACGGCAGTTTCCGCAGTCAGGCGAAACGGCGCTCTTCGTAGCGAACAGTGATGGCAGTGGGCAACAGAAAATCGCCGCGCGGCAGCGACCGGGACGTTTCCTGGCCGGCATTCGCACTGGTCCAGCATGGTCACCCGAGGGAGAAATCGTAGCTTGTCCGGTCGCCGGACCTGAAGATGGCGTGGATCGCTCGAAAGTGCTTCTAGTAGATCTCAAGACCGGAACCGAAACCGAAGCGTCGCCTCATCGTTGGGCCAACCTTCAGCAAGTGATTTGGGCGCCCAATAATGGCGGCTTGATTCTGACTGGACAGGAGCAGCAGGGCGGCGCCAACCAGATCTGGCACGTCGAGCAACCCGGCGGCGAGGTGGAACGAATTACCAGCGACCTGAACAACTACAACGGCGTTAGTATCAGCGCGGATGGAGCTACGATCGCCACCGTGCAGAGTCAGGTGAGCTCTAGCGTCTGGTTTGCCCCGGCGAGTGATTCTGATGCGGCAACCAAGGTGACGTCAGGAATAAACGAAGGCGGCATCGGCCTGGCGATCATGCCGGATGGCAGGATCATCTATACCGCCTTTGGACCAGGAACCGCGGACCTGTTTGTCGCGAAAGCTGATGGCACAGACTCGCGGCAACTCACCTCGAGTGCCTCGCTTAATGTCCTCCCTGCCGTTTCTCCTGACGGCCGGACCATTGTTTTCGTTTCCACGCGCACGGGCGCGCCCCACATCTGGCGCATGGATTCGGATGGGGCAAACGTCAAACAGATTACCACCGGCATCGGTGAAACCGACCCGGACATTTCGCCCGACGGCAAGTGGATTATTTTCCAAAATGTGAGCGACTCTGGATTGTGGAAAGTTCCAATTGAAGGCGGTGAGCCGACGAAGATCACCGATAAGCTGACGAGCCAAACCGCGATCTCTCCCGACGGAAAGTTGATCGCTTGCCGGTATCGCGAATCGGACCTGAGTCCTTTCCAGTTGGGCCTAATCGATTTCGACACGGGGCGAACAGTAAAGACCATCGACCTGCCGCCGACGGAACGAAATCTCGACTGGGCGAGCGACGGGCGCGCGGTCATTTATGTTGACTCCCGCGGCGGAGTTTCAAATATCTGGAGCCAGCCCATCGACGGCGGCGCTCCACGCCAGTTGACCAACTTCAAATCGGATTTGATTTTTGCGTTTGACCTGTCGCGCGATGGCAAGCAGATTGTGCTTTCGCGAGGGAACATTTCAAACGACGTGGTCCTGATTGCCGATTCGAAGTGAGTCTCCTGCTCACGAGGGCTGGCTTGCTTGCCTTCTCACGCTCAACTAAAATCAACCAGAAAATAAGAAAACTAACGAATGTGACCACCTTTTAGATTTCTCGATAAGACAACGACTATGGGTTTCGACAAATTACTAACTAAAGTTTTCGGCAGCAGCAATCAACGTTTTCTCAAGTCAATCCAACCGGTTGTCGAGGAAATCAATGCCCTTGAGCCCTCGATAAAGAAGCTATCCGACGAACAACTTCGGGCCCGCACCGCAGAGTTTAAGGCGCAGCTTCAGGACGCCGTTAAAGATGCGACCGACAAGGAAGATCGCAAGCGGCTGGAGCGCGAAGCACTCGACAAGATCCTTCCCGAAGCCTTTGCGATTGTCAGAGAGGCCAGTGTGCGCACCACCGGCATGCGCCATTTCGACGTGCAATTGATCGGCGGCATCGTTTTGCACCAGGGCAGAATCGCTGAGATGCGAACGGGTGAAGGTAAAACCCTGGTGGCTACCTTGCCTGCGTACCTTAACTCCTTGACCGGCCGCGGCGGCGTTCACGTCATCACTGTCAACGACTATCTCGCCTCGCGCGACGCCGAGTGGATGGGCCAGATTCATCGTTTCCTGGGCCTTGAGGTTGGTTGCATCCAAAACGACATGGACGACTTCGAGCGTCAGGCGGCGTATGCGTCTGACATCACTTACGGCACCAACAACGAATTCGGATTTGATTACCTGCGCGACAACATGAAGTTTGACCTCGCCACTTGTGTGCAGCGTGGTCACTATTTCGCGGTCGTTGACGAAGTGGATTCGATCCTGATTGACGAAGCGCGCACGCCCTTAATTATTTCCGGGCCTTCTGATGAAGCGACGGATAAGTATTACAAAGCCGATGCGATCATTCCCCAACTCAAGAAGGGCGAGGAGGTAGACGGCGTCAAAACCGGTGAATACTTAGTCGACGAGCGCCAGCACACTGCTGTGTTAACCGAAGAGGGCGTTGATAAAGCGGAAAAGTTGCTGGGCGTGGGAAATCTTTACGACCCTTCAAACATGGAATTGCTGCATTGCGTTGAGCAGGCTTTGAAAGCCCACACGCTTTACAAACTCGATCATCAATACGTGGTCCAGGAAGGCGAAGTGATCATCGTTGACGATTTCACCGGCCGCCTGATGAAGGGCCGGCGTTGGTCTGACGGTTTGCACCAGGCCGTGGAAGCCAAGGAAGGCGTAAAGATTGAGAAGGAAAACCAGACGCTGGCCACCATCACGCTGCAAAACTATTTCCGTCTTTACGAAAAGCTTTCGGGCATGACCGGTACCGCGGAAACTGAAGCCGCCGAGTTTCAGTCGACTTATAAGCTCGATGTAATGGTTATCCCCACGCATATGCCGATGGTCCGCAGCGATTTTTCAGACATGATTTATCGCACTCTGCCGGAGAAGTGGGATGCGGTGGTTGAGGAAATCAAAGACTGTCACGACCGTGGACAGCCAACGCTGGTCGGAACTGTTTCAGTGGAAAACTCTGAGTTGATTGCCCGACGTCTGCAGCGCGAAGGCGTTCCGCATAACGTTCTGAACGCTAAGTATCACGAACGCGAAGCCGAGATTGTGGCGCAAGCCGGACGCAAAGGCGCCGTTACGATTGCCACCAACATGGCCGGCCGCGGCACCGACATCCTGCTCGGCGGGAACCCGGATTTTATGGCGAGAGAGTTTCTCAAGAAAGAAGAAATCGATCCGGACGAAGCGACCGACGAGCAGTGGACGAAAGCTTTTGCCGGCGCAAAACGCATCGTCGAAGAAGAGCATAAGGAAGTTGTGGAAATTGGTGGGCTGCACATTCTCGGCACCGAGCGCCATGAATCGCGCCGCATCGACAATCAGTTGCGAGGCCGCGCCGGACGACAGGGCGACCCCGGCTCCTCGCGTTTCTTCCTCTCTCTCGAAGACGATCTGATGCGCATCTTCGCCGGAGACAAAGTCAAAGCGCTGATGCAGCGGCTGGGAATGGAAAAAGGCGTAGCCATTGAATCGAAGATGGTTTCGAAGCGCATTGAGTCGGCACAGAAGTCGGTTGAAGGGCGAAACTTTGAATCGCGAAAACACCTGCTTGAATACGACGACGTGATGAACAAGCAGCGCGAAACGATTTACGGGCTTCGCCGGCAGTTGATGGAAGAGCCCGACCAACGTGAATACCTGATGGGCGATCCGCCGACAGCGGAAGATCGACTCACGGAAACGACGGGTGGAGGTGTCGCCTACGATCTTCTGTCTGACTTGACGAAGCAATATCTCAATCCCGATACGTCGCCGGATGATTGGGACGTTGAAAACTATAAGATTCAGCTCAAGACCATCTACGATTTTGATTCGGAAAAGGAGAACCTTACCTTCCAGAGTCTCGCGTCCGAGGAAGTTGTAGATGTGGTCTGGCAGAAGCTAAAGATCAAGTATGCTGAGAAGGAACAGCAGATTGGTCCAGAAGCGATGCGCACTTATGAGCGCATCATTATGCTCAACATCATTGATGCTCAGTGGAAAGATCACCTCTTATCGCTCGATCACCTAAAGCAAGGTATCGGCCTGGTTGGCTACGGACAGAAAGACCCCCTCGTCGAATACAAGAAGCAAAGCTTCGATATGTTTCAGGAGATGCTCGACCGCATCGATACGACTACGATCCGATCGCTCTTCAACCTGCATGTAGTTTCGGAAGAACCGCCGGAGGCGCTGCGACAACGTCGCCTGCCGCGGCGCCCGTCTCCCCTTTCGTTCACTGGTCCTAACCAGGGCGCCGCTGCTGCCGGCGAAGAAGCGGGGAAGGTAAAGACGATCACGCGCGATCAACCGAAAGTCGGCCGCAACGAGCCGTGTCCGTGTGGTTCAGGGAAGAAGTATAAGAAATGTCATGGGGCTTGAGTTATATGAATCGCCGAAGGCTTTTGCGCAGTAGTGGTCTAACTTCTCTCCTCCTGCTTTCCCTTACAGTTGCGCTGTCTGCCACTTTCCCGCGCGGCACACTAACCGTGATGGCCCAGCAAACATCGCTGGATCAACTCAAAGAACAGTTTCAAAAGCAGCATCAGGCTATATTGGCGGTATTTGCCAATGGACCAGCTCACCGGGTCTACCCAGTGGATCCTCGCCAGCGCGTGCATGAGTGGCAGGCTGAGTTATCCGACAGCTTCACTCAGGCTCGCAATATCGTCGATGAAATTCTCAAGCTCGATCCCGCGGACGCCGATTTTTGGCGCGAACGCCGCGAGACGTTATCCCTCTACGCTCGGCCAGCCGGCGCTCCTGGCCCGCGCACCGTCTTTGGGGCGACTGAAGTACAAACGCGGGCCAAGCTCGTCACTGCGCCGGAAGCGGTTTATCCGGATGAGGCCCGCCAGTTCGGAACACAGGGCGAGGTCAGACTTCGGCTGGTGTTAGCTGCCGACGGCACGGTGAAACACATCTTTCCGATGAAGGCCTTGAGGCATGGCCTGACTGAGTCGGCGATAGCTGCGGCGCAGCAGATAACGTTTACGCCGGCCGTGAAAGATGAGCAACCGGTTTCGCAGTATGCGACTCTTTCTTATGAATTTAAGAAAGGTAAAGATAAATCGCGCCGCCCCTATTTTCCTGCTCACGAGTTTTACTTTTAGTTTGCTTTACAATGTCCGCTGGACGCCTCATATCAACACTGGCCATTGGCATTAGCACAATTGCGTTTTCCGGGAACCTCGGAATTGCAGCCACTGCCGCAGTTTACTGATGGCAATAACACACAGAGTTTAGTCTTTATTGCGCAGCGGCCCGCAGCGTGGATCCTCGGCCCAGTCTGAAAAACGCAGTCAGAGGATCGGACTTTACCCGCAGGATAAAATTGTGGAGGCTTCAAAGGTCAACGGTCGTCCGGTTTCAATGTTTGTACAACTCGAGTACAGTTTCACCTTATTTTGAGAAGCGTTATTAAGGTCAGACTCCGGCAGGCTTCCTTCGTTTTGGCAGCGTTATATCTATGAGCGCATCCACTCCACTTAATCCGGTAGTAGAGGCCATTCTTAACGGCACAGCTCCCAGGCAAGCAAAACTTGCCGCAGCGAGCGGTCTGTTGCCGCTCCCGCAATCCGATTTGCTGGAAGTCTTGGTGGCGTTGCGAAAGTCCGATGAAGCCGAACTCGCCGATGCCGCAGCAGAAACGCTTGAGGCTCAAAGTCCGGACGATCTGTTGACCGCTGCCAAAGGCTCGGATACCTCAGCGGCCGTGCTCGACTATGTCGCAACCTGCTCGGGAGCGAATCGCCAAATTCATGAAGCAGTAGTTCTAAACACAAACACCTCCGATGAGGCGGTGGCCCGGTTAGCTGCGTCAACACCGGATAGCTCGGTGCTGGATTTGATTGCCATGAATCAGCAGCGGCTGGTGCGTTTTCCGGCAATCATTGAGGCCATCCTTGGCAACTCGGATCGCTCCTCGGAAGCAGCAAGACGCGCGCTTGAAACGAAGCGCGAGTTTTTTGAGAAAGAACGAGGCGCGCAGCAAATCGCTCAGGAACTTCGGGCGCGTGGCAAAAGTGCGGCGGCGGAGTTTTTCGAAGCAGCCGACATAAGCGGCGACCTAAGTCTTGAGGACGCCTGGTTGCTTGCCGAGCACATCGAAGTTTCCGATGCGGATCTCGATAACTCCTGGTTACCGGCGGAACGTTACGAAGACCTGACCGCGGAAACCGCGGAAGAAAAGGCCGCCAACTTCAAGCGCATAATCGAATTTGAGCGTATTGAAGTGGGTGAGGTACCAGCTGAGCGCGTTTCACTGATTCGCCGGCTGATGTTCATGAATGCGCGAGATCGAATGAAGATGGCCATGAAGGGAGATCGCGAGGCGCGCGGTATCCTGATTCGAGACTCGAACAAAGTGGTCGCTGCCGCAGTTATCAACAACCCTCGAATCAATGATCAGGAAGTGGAAAACATCGCGGCCATGCGGACCGTTAGTGACGAAGTGTTGCGACTCATCGCGATCAATCGTGGCTGGGCCCGTTCCTATTCGATCATTCACAACCTTGTCCGCAACCCCCGCACGCCAATTCCTACGGTAATCGGCATTCTGCCCAGGATTCGGACTAAAGATCTTTCTCAGCTATCACAGAATAAGAATGTTTCGGAGGCAGTGCGGCGTCAGGCGGTTCGTCTCTCACAAGCAAGATCTGGGAAATAAGAACGGCACTCAGCATAAATGTCACAAAAGTTTCCCTAAATCGGCGAAATGTCCTTGACATGTCACGAGCAGTCGGTATAATTTCACACACTGATTAACAATCAGCTTGATAATCGGTGCTGATTTAGGGATGCGGTTTTCTTTTTTTATTTAACCGCGAGGCTTTATCTCACCCGCAGATGCACCCCCTGTCCGTAGGAATTGCAGTTTTTTAGTGATTCCCAGTTCTTTGCCTGACCACCCGTTTTACCCGAACCTGCCCGGAAAACTGCCCCGCCGATCTTATCGATTGGCGGGGCAGCAGTCTTTTCTAAGGTCGAAAAATCTGTATTCAATGCTTGGACATCGCCAACTGTTTTGCCTGATGGTCCGCACTGCTTGGTGAAGTGTCAGTGGGGCGTATCGATTCACCGGCCATTTCAGCAAAGAGCTGCTCATACTGATCGACGACACGGTCCCAATCGTAGTATCGCTGCACTCGTAGCTGAGCGCGATGGCGGAAACTTTGCACCAGCGAGCCGTCCCGCAAAACTCTTCGGAGTTTTTCCGCCAGGTCCAGCTCGTCGGCGTAAGGAATTCCCGCATCGCCAACTGCTTCGATGTTTTCCGGAGTCGCGAGTGTCAGTACGCAGTTCCCGTAGCCCATGGCTTCTAACAGCGCTGGATGGGTGCCCCCCACCTCGGTGGCATGCACGTAGCAATAAGCATTTTGCTGAAGCGCGCGATAGTCCTGTCCAAAGACAAAACCGGTGAAGATGATTCTCTTGTCTCCTTTGGCTCGGGATTTCAGATCGCTGATGTACTCGCGCGCATAAGGCGCATCACCGACGATGAGCAGCCGGTAAGCTGTTCGGACCTTCTTGAAGGCCTCGATCACGAGGTGTGCATTATTCTCCGGTTCAAGGCGCGAGACATACAGCACATATCGATTCGGCTCTGCTCGCCAGCGGCGCACTGCGGCGCGATCTGGCCGGCGTTCAACTTCCGACCCGTAGGCAATCATCCTCGATTTAGCGTTGTATCGAGCCAGGTAATAGTCATGGATCACCTGGGCGTCGGTGATGGTTTCGTTAGGGAGAATTGTAGACAAACGTTCGGCGAGCTTGTAGTAACGCTTGGCCAGCCAGTTCCATTTCTTGCGCTGGTGCTCGAGCCCGTCAACGTTGATTGCCACTGGTGTGCCGGTCAATCTAAGGATTGAAGCAAAAGGCGCATTGGCTGCGTTGCAGATCAATACTGCATCGAACCGCTTCGATACCGCATGGACAGCGGAGAGGAAAGCATGAACCACCGTATCGAAGTACTTATGTCGTATTGTCGGGAGGACCTTTAGGCGAACGCCGTGGTATTCCAATTCGCGTGGCGAAACGTAGTGTGCACGGCCATAGACTGTTACCTCGTGCCCGCGCGCAACCAATCTGGTGGAAAGGTGCTCCGCAAAAGTCTCGAATCCACCGTAGCTGGCTGGTATTCCACGCGTTCCGAGTATGGCTATGCGCATATCGCTGACGAATCGGCCTCGCGAGGGCCGTTATTGGATCTTCAAAGTGGCTCTCAGGCCTGCCGCCTTCTCGTATACCGCCAGAGTCCGCCGAGCAGTTTCGCGCCAATCGAAGAGTCCGGCACGTTCAAGACCTTTGACGCGCAGTTTCGACCGAAAGTCGGAGTTTGCGATTACACTTTCGATCGCGTCTGCAATGTCGTCAACTGCAAAAGGATCCACCAGTACGCCGGCATCTCCAACCACTTCCGGCAGGCTGGTCCGATTGCCCACAATAACCGGAGTCCCGCATTTCATTGCCTCGAGCGGGGGAAGGCCAAAGCCTTCAAAATATGAGAGATAAACGAAACAGGCCGCGCCTGAATACAGTGTCGGGAGATCACTCTCAGGTACATATCCGGTCAGAATTACAGATTTGCTAAGCTTCAGTTCGCTGATGGCGCGGAGTGTATCTTCGTAGAGCCAGGCGCACTTTCCAACGACTACAAGCTGAGGGAGCTTACCCTCTGGTCGCGCCTCGTGCAAGCTGGAGTAAGCAGCAAGTAATCGCCTCAAATTCTTGCGCGGTTGAATTGAGCCTACTGACAGGATGTAGTCGCCTTCTATCCCGTAAGTTTGTCTGATCCGTTGAAGTTCCTTTTCGTCGTTGACCGGCCCGAAATGCGTCGGAGCCGCCAACGGAATCACATCTACCCGGTCGCCACTTAAGCCGTAAGTTTTGATGATATCGTTTCGGCCGTGCTCTGACAGCGCTATCACGCGAGCTGCCTTCCGAGCTGAGCGGCGAACAGTAAGCCGAAGCTGCTTTCGGCTGCGAAACCTAAACGTTTCCGGCAGATGTTCGAAGGATAAATCGTGAATACTGACAACCACCGGGCAGGGGGCAAACGGCGGAGAGGTAAACTGCACGTGCAAAACATCGACCGGGTTTTTCCTCAGCTCCCTACTGAGCGTTAAAGGAATGCGAATCAGAGGCGTGTGAGGTAAGGTCGTGCGCACCGCAAAGTTGGGCCACCTGTCGCCGAACCGTTTGGCCGCCTCCGGGCGCGTTACATACAACGTGTATTGATTGACTTTATCTATCTCGGCGAGGGCCTCGATAAGATTTGTAGCGTAGCTCTCATTGCCGCCGAGTCCAGTGCCAACCGAGTGGGCATCGATTGCTATGCGCAAGTCCGCTGCGGCTCCAATTCAATCAAAGCTATGAACCATGCTGGTGAGAAACGTAGCGCACGCGCTGGCAATGAACGAGAAGGACAAATTCCAGAATGAAGTCAGCGGGCGGCGCGTCGGTCGAGTGCGCCCGCATCACTTCACTTTTTTCCCGTTGCTGATGTCGCCTTAGAAGCAGCCTGTTGGCCGCGTGTATCTCGTTCGCGAATACGGGCGGCTTTTCCGCGCAGTGCGCGCAGATAATAAAGCTTGGCCCTGCGGACCCGACCTCTCTTCACGACATCAATATGGTCCACGATCGTCGCGTGTAACGGAAAGATGCGCTCAACGCCGATACCAAAACTCGTCTTGCGGACAGTGATCGTCTCGCGGGCGCCGCCGTGCTTGCGAGCAATTACCACGCCTTCAAACGCCTGCAAACGTTCCTTGGTCTCCGACTCTTTAATGCGCACGTGAACACGTACAGTGTCGCCTGATTGAAACTCCGGAATGTTCTGGCGCAATTGCGTTCCTTCAATACTATCTAATCGGTTCATTTCGTCACTCCACTTAACTCGAAACTCAAAATCACTTCAATAAATCAGGGCGATTCCGTTGCGTCTTTCGCAAGGCCGCTTCACGCCGCCAGCGAGCAATCTCCGCGTGATTGCCTGTCAACAAAACATCCGGAACGCCTAATCCGGCAACCTCGTTCGGCCGCGTATAATGCGGATGGTCCAACAACGCCTGCGAGAACGACTCGTATGTGGCGGAGCTTTCGTTCCCTAACGCTCCAGGTAGCAAACGAACCAGTGCGTCAACTACAACCACCGCCGCCGGCTCGCCACCCGATAACACGTAATCGCCGATGGAAATCTCGTCAGTGGCCAGGCCTTCACTAACACGTTCATCGACGCCTTCGTAGCGTCCGCAAATCAGCACGACTTGCGCGGCAGTTTCGGCCAATTCCTGCGCGACTTCCTGCGTAAACACTTTGCCCTGTGGCGACAGCAGAACTACCCGCGTTTGCGGCGGATAATCTTTTCGCGCCGGACACCCAGTCAGTTCCTGCACCGCCGCGAAGATCGGTTCGGCCTTGAGCACCATCCCCTCGCCGCCGCCAAAAGGACGATCATCAACGATGTGATGTTTATCCGTGGTCCAACTGCGAAGATCATGAGCTTTGGTTTCCACTAAACCGGCGGCTCGTGCCTTTCTGATAATCCCATAATCAAACGCTTCGCGAAAAAACTCGGGGAAGATTGTGATTATGTCGCAGCGCAGCACAGTGCAAATTTCAAAGAAAACTACAAATCAAACAGGCCTTCCGGCGGATCAATTATGATCTTCTTACTCGCGATATCTATGCTAACGACGATCGACTCGGCCATTGGTATCAGGTGTTCCCGCCTGGCTTCGTCTTCAACTGCCAGCAATTCAACGCCGCCGGTTCTAAGTATCTTGCTGACTTTCCCGATCGTCGAGCCGTCGTTATGCTCAACGGAGCATCCTTCCAATTCCCAGTCGTAAAACTCGCCTTCGGGAAGTTTAACCCGCTCTTCTTCAGGTAGCGCAAAACTGTATCCAACCAGAGCCTGCGCCGCTTCCACCGTGTCAAAACCCTGAAACTTTAAGATTACGCGATCGTTTTGAAACCAATAATCCTCGAGTTCCAATTCCTGCCGGTCTTTTCCCGGGCTGAGCCCGAAGACTCTGGAGACACTCTCGAATCGTTCAGGAAAATCAGTTAAAAGATCTGCAACGAGTTCGCCCTTCAAGCCTCTCGTTTTAGTCGCCCGAGCCACTGTAATCAGTGCGTCGCGGTCGTCTTCACCTGACAACTCTCTCACGCGCTCATTCCACGATTTCAAGAATGAAGCGATGCCGCTTCTTAAGACTCACGGCATAGGCCAGAGAACGCAAAGCGCGTATCGTACGGCCCTGCCTGCCAATTACCTTCCCCATATCGCCTGGAGCCACACGCACTTCGATGAGTGTCGCCCCCTCGCGCTCGATGGCGCGCACGTCTACCGCATCGACTTCGTCAACCAGTGCTCTTACGATCATCTCTACGGATTCTTTCATTAGCGTGCATGCGCGACGACGGGACTAAGCTTCCGCCTGAGCAGCTTGTCGCCTACTGCTGAGCTTCAGCAGTTGATCAACTGTCTCGGTTGGCTGGGCGCCCTTTCCAATCCAATATTGAGCACGTTCGAGATCTACTTTGATCTCGGCGGGCTCGCGAGTCGGATTATAGGTTCCGAGATTCTCGAGATACGCGCCATCGCGTTTCGATTGTTTTTCCTTCACTACGATTCGATAGGAAGGTCTCTTTTTCGCGCCAGTGCGCATTAATTTAATCGCTAACAAATCTTTACCTCCGGTGGTAGTTCCGCAATGCTGTAGGTCGATGATCAGATCACCAACCCTCTCTGTTCTATCTTCGTTTTTTCTTCCGCTTCTTCTTAAGTTTTTTCCTTGACCCGCCCGCCGGCGATCCCAGGGAAGGCAGTGAAGGCAAACCTGGCATTTCGTCGTCGTCGCCTCCAAAGCCGCCCATACCGCCCATGTCCGGAATTCCGGCCATGCGCCTCATCATCTTTCCCTTGAGACCGCTGCCGCCAAACATGCCTGACCCCGAGAGCTGCTTCATCATCTGGCGCATCTCGGTGTACTGCTTGATGAGCTTGTTAACCTCGGCGACTGTCGTGCCTGACCCGCGCGATATTCTGCGACGCCGGTTAGCGTTCAGGATCTTGTGATCAGAACGTTCTTCAGTCGTCATCGAATCGATGATCGATTCTGTCCGTTTGAGCTCCTTCTCCATCTGCTTCGTCTGATCTTCGTCCATCTGCGGCATGCCAATGCCGCCGAGGAGCTGATCGGGAAGCATCTTCATGATCTTTGAGAAAGATCCGAGCTTCTTGACCTGACGAAGCTGCGAGCGAAAATCATCAAGGGTAAATTCGTTCTTCTGAAGTTTTCTTAATTGCTCTTCAGCTTCGGTTTGATCGACTTTCGACTGGACCTCTTCAATGAGCGATAAGACATCGCCCATGCCCAGAATGCGTTGGGCCACACGGTCGGGATAGAAAGGCTCGAGCGCGTCATACTTCTCTCCGACGCCCACGAACTTTACCGGCTGTCCGGTAACTTGTTTGATGGAAAGCGCCGCGCCGCCACGCGCGTCTCCGTCCATCTTCGTCAGGACAACGCCGGTAATGCCGATTCGCTGATGGAAGACTTCTGCCGATCGAACCGCATCCTGTCCGGTCATCGCATCCGCTACAAAAAGTATCTCAACCGGATGCGTTTCGTTCTTGATGTTGACCAGCTCGTTCATCAACTCATCGTCGATGTGCAGGCGGCCGGCCGTGTCGATCATCAAGGTGTCGAAACCAGTCTGTTGCGCATGCTTGAAAGCTGAGCGCACCAGTGTCAGCGGATCGTTGGTCTCAGGTTGTTCAAAGATCTGTTGGCCAGTGGCCCGGGCAATAACTTTAAGCTGTTCGCGGGCTGCGGGACGGTAAACGTCCACTGAAAGCAGCAGTGGCTTGCGATCCTGATTGGTCGCCAACCAACGCGCAATCTTCCCGGTCGATGTCGTCTTACCGGAGCCTTGCAGGCCCACGATCATGACAACATTTGGAACCTGCTTGGTAAATACCAAGCGGGAGGATTGACCTCCCAGCAAATCAACCAGTTCGTCGAAAACAATCTTGACGACCTGTTCCGAAGGCTTCAGCTCTTGCCAAACCTGCTGTCCTTCGGCTTTTTCTTTAACCGAAGCTATAAAATCTTTTGCGACTTTATAGTTGACGTCAGCCTCAAGCAGGGCGAGACGAATCTCGCGTAACGCCGCGTCAACGTGCTCCTTCGTCAGCACGCCCTCGCCGCGCAGATTCTTGAGTGTCCTTTTTAACTTGTCCGATAAGGACTCAAACATAAGCGGCTAGGCGAAGTCTCGTGCCTACAACGGAAACGAAGATGATAGCGGCCAGCCTGAAAGAGTGTCAAGGTAGCCTCTGATCCCAAAATGGCTGTTACGTTCCGGAGGCGCAGTGAATTACCCGCTAATTTAACGAAGGTTCACCGACAAGGGACGCAGGAAACGATTGGTCAGAGCGCGTTTCTCATAGCGTTCACCAGGGGTCGGCCTGTCACTAAAGCGAAAAACATTAAACTTTCATCATTCGTCTGCAGAAAACCGCTGTGGACGGCCATTATTGCCTGTGATAAATTCTACAATGCTTAGGGGCTCAGAATACTTGCTCAACTGCTGCAAGACGCAGTTTCAGCAATCCTCCTCATATCACCAGCAATGCGGATTGAAAAATCGCATGAATTCAGTGTTTTAGAAGAACTACATGGCTAAGAACACGAGGTCCGGAGCTGACAATCCGGGCTCAATAGAATCGCCTGGGGAAAAGGGAGTCGTCGATCTCGCCGACGCTCGAGTGCGCCTGCGTTCTCCCGGACGTAATCCTTCAAACCAGCAACTAATGGAAGAGCTTGACGAGGTCAACTCGTTGCTTGACCAGGGCCTGTCTGCCGAAGCCAAAGCACGACTGAGCTCGCTAATCAGTTCTGCGCGAAACAACAACTCAATCCTCGCGCTGGCCCGATGCGGACTTTCCACAGCGTTGCAAATGCAGGGCAATTACAAGGAATCCCTTGCGGCTGTCGCGATGTATGAATCACCTGAGTCGCGGGTGAAGCTCGACCAGTTAACCGTTCAGACACTTAAGGTCCAAATCGGACTGGGCTACAACTACAACGGCGATCATCCAAAAGCAATTTCAATTCTTAAAGGAACGCTGCGGGAGTTTTCCGAGAGCCCCGAACAGAATCTTGGACCAATCTACTCCGCGCTTGCACGCGTCTATCGCAGCATTAGTGAACACCCAATTGCGCTGGATTATTCTCAGCGTGCCCTCGAGCATTTTCGACTCTCGGGTGACTGGCGCGGACTCACCGAAGCGTATTTCGGGCTGGGCCTGGCGCAAATACAGGAAGGAGCTTACGAGGCCTCGCTCGAAAACTTCCAGCAGGCCCTGAAGCTTGTTGGAGATCATCCAGCGAGTTATACCCTCGGCAGAATTTACGCAAACATGGCTGGGGTGTGTTGGTTTCTAAAACGTCCCCAGGAAGGTGTTCGCTATCTCGAAAAAGCGATTGACTACTATGAACGCACGGATCACAAAGCCAGTGCGGCAAATGGTTACAACAACCTGGGAATCAATCTCATTCTGATGGGCCAATGGGGACGGGCCCAGGAAGCTTTGGAGCGGGCACTGTCACTGGCGTCCGAAGCAGACGAGCGAGCCGAAAAAGTCCCAATGATTCTCGATTCCCTCGGCGAATTGTTAATGCTGCGCGGTGAGCTTGACGAAGCGAAAGACTATCTTCTTCGCGCAGTAGGCCTCGCAACCGAGGACGGTAACAGGTGGTACGCGTGCCAGGCCCTGAGAACGCTCGCGCGCTGTTATCTGGCCATGGAGGATTATTCGCGGGCGCTCGCAAAGGGCGAAGAAGCGCTCGAGCTGGCTGAAGGCATTGCCGATCGCCAGGCTATCTGTGATTCACGGTTGATCCTGGCTGAGGCATATCTTCGCAATAGTCAGCCTGAAAAGTGTTCAATTCAACTTGAGATACTGGCAGGTGACACTACTGAATCAACAACTGACCTGAATTTCGCAGGCGAGTCGCAAAGGCTTTATGGGATGTTGGCTATGCTCAAGCCAGACTTTTCGTCGGCGGCTCAACACTTCGGCAGCAGCGTTTCTATTTTCGACATGCTTGGAGATCGTTATCGCGCTGCGCGCGGTCACAGCGAACTCGGCCGCGCTTATGCGTTAAGTCAGCCGGGTCGGGCTATCGAACACTTGTCTCGTGCTGTAAATGCCTTTCGTGAGCTTGGGGCCAAACTCGATCAAGCGCGCGCCGAAGCTGCACTTGCCAACCTCGATCGCACGGCGCCTGAACGAAGCGAAGAACAGTCGGCTTTGACGCAACTGCTTACGCTTCGTCTCGCCGAAGCCGTTACTTCACGCGAACTTCTCTTGCGCGAACTGGCGGCTATCATGCAACAGGAAACCAACGCAAAGTTTGTAGTTATAACCGAACCGGGCGAACACAATCGCCAGCGCGTCGTCATCGCGCATGGTTGCGCGCCGTCCCAGAGCGCCAAAATCGCCGCTGACCTCGATTCGCTCAAGGACGACGAGGCAGTGCTTCGGTACGGCAAGAAGAACGATGCGGCTATTCTGCAAATCAAATCGTCCCACGCGCCAAGTGCAACGCTCTACATCTCTCCCGCGATTAAGGCGACGCTCCCGGGCGGCCTTTCTTTAGAACCTCTGATGCGAGTGGCCCAGCTCGGCCTTGATGTATGCGCTCTTCGAGCCGGCGCCCAAAAAGGTTCCCGGGTGCAGCAACCTGAGGAGCTTGCCGGGACCAGTTTAATGCCCGGATTTATTCATTCGAGTCCGGCGATGACGAAGCTCGTGGAGGAAGTTCATAAAATCCGATCTTCAGATGTCACCGTTTTGGTAACCGGCGAATCGGGCACAGGCAAGGAGTTAGTGGCGAGAGCAATCCATGCTCTCTCCTCACGCCGTGCAAAAGTCTTCATTCCGTTTAATTGCACTGCGGTGCCCAAAGAGCTTTCGGAAGGGTATTTGTTTGGCTACCGGCGCGGCGCCTTCACGGGAGCAATAAACGACTCAGCGGGCGTCATTCGCACCGCAGCCGAAGGAACGCTCTTTCTGGATGAGATAGGTGACCTTCCGCTCGATCTCCAGCCGAAACTATTGCGATTTCTACAAGAGGGTGAAATTCAACCGCTGGGCGAGCAGCGGCCCATAAAAGTGGACGTCCGCATTATTGCTGCGACGAACACCGATCTGGAAGAGATGGTGGCCCAGGGTCGCTTCCGAGAAGATTTGTATTACCGGCTGAATGTCATCCGACTGCGAGTTCCGCCATTGCGCGAACGACGTTCAGAAATACCCACGATTGTCAGTTATTACATTAACCACTACTCTGCAAAATTTGGGCGCAAGGACATCCAAATTACTCCGCAGGCAGTGGATCTCTTGATGGTTAGCGATTGGCCCGGCAACGTGCGCCAGCTTTGCAACGAAATCCAACGGGTGGTGGCTCGCGCCGAAGATTCTGCTTTGATAACTCCCGATCAGTTGTCGCCGGAACTTAAGAAGACTTCGGCGCCAACGACGCCGAGTTCATCGGCTTCCACTCTGGCAGCGATGCCTTCAAGCACTTTGCAGAACGTTACTCTTGCTGATGCCCTGGAAGAAGTTGAGCGTCGAATGATCGGAGATGCCCTGCGCAAGCATGGTGGGAACATTTCGCGGGCGGCGCGCGAGCTGGGCCTCACGAGACGAGGGCTTTATCTCAAGCTTGAACGTTACCAACTCAGCGCCAGCGCTTAACCCTTACCCTCGAGATCCTTAACGCTAATTGTCAGGACCGTCTGCTCTTTTTAACCTCTGCAGCGATCTCGGCTATCGTCCCAATATCAAAAGGCTTGGCAATTACCCAATCGGCACTAATTGCCTGACGGTCGTCGCAACTGATGGCGTCGGCCCATCCGCTAACGATTGCCAGCGGAATGGTCTCGGAGCGATTTCGGATCTCGCGAGCTAATTCCCACCCACTCATTTCCGGCATGCCGATGTCGGTAAAGACGATATCAAGCTTGCCATCCGCAGCATCGTAGAGTTGGAGCGCCCTTTCGCCGCTCTCGGCAACTACGACTTCGCAACCTTCCGCTTCCAGAGCTTCGCGAAGGACCTCACGCACAGCAAATTCATCATCGACGACCATTACCCGCATTTTTTCTGTGACGATCGGACTCTCGGTTTTTGTTGAGCCGGCTTCAGAACCGTTTGAGACGGTCTCGGCTACGGGTAGTGAGACGCGGAAAGTGGTGCCGCGACCTTGCTGGCTCTCAACTTCGACGGAACCATTGTGCCGGCGAATGATGCCAAAGCTCACTGCCAGGCCCATGCCGGTGCCGGCCTTGCCTTTAGTTGTAAAGAAGGGATCGAATAGCCGCGATTTCACTTCAGGCGTCATGCCCGTACCGGTGTCAGCAATGCTAAGCACCACGCGACCATCAGCTTCCTGCGCGCTCAGTCGGATCTCACCGCCGGCCGCAGTAGCATCGATGGCGTTGTAAATCATGTTCACCAGCACCTCGCGTAGCTCAACCGGGTCGCCCATAACTGAAGCATTGCAATCGGCGAATAACGCCATGCGAATTTGCGAACCCTCGACTCCAGTTTCCCACCGAGGCCGGCTCATCTCGCAGACATCCTTCACTAATTCAGCTACTGACACCAATTGGAACCTGCGACTTGGTTGCTTCCTGGCAAAGTCCTGGATGCGACGAATGATGTGCGCGCCATCCTCAGCGCTCTTGATGATTAGTTCGATACCCGACGTTATTTTTTCTGTATCTTTGGTCCGCAACAACAATTGTGCGCGCCCCAGAATTCCAGTCAGCGTGTTATTGACGTTATGGGCCACACCAAATGAAAGTTCACCCAGGGCGGCCATCTTCTCGGCGTGTGTTGCTTTTTCTCGTCGCTGTTCATGCTCGGCCTGGGCCGCGGCAATTCTTTCTAGACAAGCCCTGAGCCGGTTGCTGGTTGAGGGTTGCTGGGAATTTGCCAACAACTGGTTTGCTTGAGCTCCGATTTCACGTCGCTCGTTGTCGCCAAGTTGTTCGCACATTTCCTCAATTAGAATCAGAAGTGCCCTGCCCGCGCCCTCCGCATCTCCACAGCGCTCTGCTACTCGGCGGGCTCTTTCCAGCAATGGCTTTGCTTCGTGCCGGCGGCCCAGCCTGCACAGCACCAAGCCGTGCGTAGTCAGCGCTTCAGCCAACAGTGCTTCTTCACCGCCAGTTTCGAACGTCTCAACAGCAAGCTTGATCGCTTGTTCAGCCATTTCATGCTGCTCCGACGCCAGGTATAGCTGGGCCAGAGTTTCATCCACCTGCGCGCGTCGAACTTGATCGCCAAAATCCTCAAACAGTTTCCGTGCTCGGCCCAGATGGGTCTTGGCTTCTTCGAATCTTTTCAGGCTAGCGAGCAAATAGCCGTGGTTGTTCTCGACAATGGCGGTGTAGCGACGGTTCCCGATCTCCTCAAAGTAGGTCAGCGCCTCTCCGTAGTGATCCATCGCTCTATCAAAGTAAGCATTTCGGCTCTCCGCAATGCCGAGGTTTTTCAAAGCGGTGGCGAATTCCAGATGGAACCGCCCCTTGGTCCACGCGCCAGATGCTTCCACGAGTGGCGCGGCTTCGTTGAGGAAGCCTAGCGCATCATGCAAGCGCCCCGTATGGCTTTCGATCACAGCCAGCCGAATTAGGGCGACACTCTTTAGTTCTCGGTCAGCTTCGGTGAGAGTCTGTCGTAGGGACCGCACGGTTTCGCGAGCCAGGTCAAAGAGGCCTTGCCGGTAATAGCAACAGGCCAGCTCGATTCGAGCTCCTGCCGCCTTCGTTCGATCTTCCAGTCGTTCGAAGAGCGCAAGGGCGCCATTCAGGAGGCCCTCCGCAGGTTTTTGGCCCCCTTGGAGTTGCCTGGTACTGCTTACCCAACCGCTGAGCACGCCGGCGGTGAAAAACAACTCAGCCGCTGCACGATCCTCCAGCCCGGAGTGTCTTGGCCATTCACCGATCGACCACCACTGCTGAATTGCGGCACATCCCAGATCGTAATCACCCGCTTCGATCCTCTCCCGGGCTGTCGCACAGCAGGCCTGTACCAGCTGACTAGGCGTCAGTCGCGAGGGTTCGATGGGTTGAGTCGAGTTCCCGTGTAAAAGGCGCATTTCGATCTCGGTAGGGTTGGGAAACTTCCGCGCTTAGCTATCGTTCCGCTTTGCTGCGGACTCGACGAGGTTCAAGTAGCGGGGGCGAATGAACGGCCTCACGTTAGTAGGGCCAGCGGTTTGTGACGACGAATAGAGGACTGCATACGGGATATCCACATGCATACCACGGTAACAACCTCTGATCGTCGTCCCCTGCGACCTGCAAGTTGTTGAATTTCTTGGAGTTTGTATCTTGATCAGCATCGGAGGTGTATACGAGGTACCCATTCCTTTGATCAGTTGGCCGTTATAACAGGGCCGAAGGGCTTTAGCTGTAACCTACTGATAATAAATGATTTCGGGCCTTGGACACGGTTAGAAGTCCTTCCGGCACGACGGTTGATATAGAGATTACCGAACACGGTAGAAACGGTAGGCTAGAAAGAGAATTGAGTTTTCCAAAGCAGCAGTCCCCTTCCTAGCGAACCATTCAATTAACGCTCAGTCACCCCCAGGAGAATTTGACATGACACGCATTAAATCAATCCTTTGCGCAGCACTCGTAACCCTGACAGTTTCCACTTCCGCATTCGCAGGCGACATCCATGGCCGCACTGGCGACATCCACGGCCGCATTGGCGACATCCACGGCTTGCTCGGCACCATCCTCGACGCATTCAAGATGGTCTTGTAATTCACTCAGTCAGGCTGGCGCCTATTGGTCAATATGCATCAGCACTTTCCAAAGATCGGTCAACTTGGCGAGAAATTCGCTTAGAAGCGCTCGCACAGGGATAGGGAGCAAGCGATATGCCGCAAGCTAACAATAGAACACAGAAGACAGCGTCTCCGCAGGCGGTAACTGATAAGGCGGGTGTTCGAGGACGAGGATGGATCGATTGCCCAGGTTCAAGGACCGCTTAGTAAATACCCAGGGCGGCGCTTCCGTCGCGACCTCATCGAAACTGACTCTCACAGAGCCAGACTCGAGTCGACGGAAGCAAGATACGACGGCCACCATTGCGGCCGGTCTGAAATTTGACAGTCTGTGGTTCTAAATCAGCGGCCGGACGCCTTACCTTCAGTTTCCGCACTATCTTCCGATGGCCTCGCGACAACGAGGGCGATGCCCGCCAAGGCATAAAAAACCATCACTACTTCGGAATCACCCCAATTGTAGTGAACCAGACCCGAGCTAAAGAACCCGACTAAACCTCCCAACGCTCCCACCAGGATCCCTTGCTCAACCCAGTGGCGTTTGGTTCGACTACGAACTGAGCGCCAAAGCGTGCGTGCATATATCCCAAGGAACGCCAGCCAAAGCATGAGCGCGGGTAACCCACGTTCCAGTGCGATTTGCAAAACGTTTGAATGCATATGACCCCAGGGAATCCGGCCACCGTCAAACATTCCCCATTGCCGCCAGCGTCGCTTTATCGAATCCATTCCAATGCCCACCAGCAAATGTCGCGGCTTGCTGATCAGCAACTTTGAACCCTCTCGCCAAACTACTGTGCGCCAGGTTGTAGAGTCGTCTTTGGAGTCGAGAAAGCCAACATTGCGCTTTTGCTGCAACACAAACACGGCCGTGAGTATCAGCGGAATTGCCATTAGGCCTGCGATGAATATTGTGCGCCGCGGAACTGTGAGAACGAAAATTAGAAGGGATGAAGCGACGCAGCCGAGCCATGAAGCGCGCGTAACTGTCAGCAACAGAGCAAACGCAAATCCAGCGAGAGCCAAAAGCAGCAGAATTCCTCTCAAACTACGTTTCACTGGCAGAGTCACAAATAGTCCCAAGGCGAGGGCAAGGACCAACTGCAACACCTCAGCATAGGTTACGAATTGACCGTACAAGCCTGAGGCCCGCCAATCGCGTCCGGGCGACCAATCTTTTATTCCCAACTGCTCAAGCGCTGTCGCACCGGCCTGTAAACTGCCTCTGGGAACTTTGAAAATCGGAACCAACTCGTGCCGATAACCTGCAATGGCAGCTGGTTGCTGGCCGGATTCGGAGAGCGCGTTGATTAGATCCTGCGGCGACCATAACTTCTTCCCGTCCGCCGTCAGCAACGTATCCCCATCTCGAACGCCGGCTTTGTAAAGAGGACTCTGTGCTGAGACCCCGAAGACTTTTACACCGCGGCCAATGATTCGTTCCCCGGCGGTGAAGACGACGCTGAACACGCACGAGCACACCAATGTAATCGCCAGCAGGCGAGCAATCCGCCGAGACGTAACGTTTTCAACAAAAAGGTAAACGATGGTGAAGAGACTGGCTGCGCGAAGTTTTCCAATCGAAACGTCGGGTTCGTAAGACAGAAATGAGGAAACGCCTGTAAGGATAAAAAAGCCCAACAGCACATAGTCCACGGGCGTTCTGTTGAGCACGGGTCGCGGGCGAAATGCGAACCGCAGCGCCCACAACGCCATGCCGAGAAGCCAGGCTCCCTGCGTTACGGCAATCGAATGTGGCGCGAACACCGCAAACACAAAAAGGCAAACGACAATGCCGGCGTCGAGCAATTTCGTGGGTGTGTTTTTCGCACCTGGTTTTTCCGTCACGCTATTCCCTGTCAATTGACTGCATTCTTCAAACAGTCTCTGCGGTTTCGCTACCGGAGAGATAAACTCTAGAATGTTTTCCTAGTTTCAATATATTCGATCAAAAAGGATACGACATGTCCAGATTTCTTCCCGGTTCATTTTTTGTGGTGGTGTTGCTTCTGGTCAGTCACCTGATTACGGCTACGAGTTTCGCTCAGAACCTAGCGGACATAGCGACACAGGTTAAGGAAATTCAAGCTAATGTAAAGGTCAGAGCCGCCACTGAGCATATCGACAAGAATCGGGAAGGTATTTTGCGCGAGTGGATCGCGATCACGGAAGTGAATGCTCCTTCCGGACAAGAACAAGCGCGGGCAAAGTTCATCGAACGAATATTGCGCGGCTCAAAAAATCTAAACGTACGCTACGACTCAGCCGGAAATCTCATCGCGCTGCGCAAAGGCACGGGCGGCGGTCCGGTAGCAGTCTTCGATGCTCATCTCGACACAGTTTTCCAGCCCGGATTAAAAATCAAAGCAACCATCCGCGATGGCCGCGTGCATGCGCCGGGCATTGGCGATGACACGAGAAACATTGAAGCGCTGCTGGCTACGATTCGCGCTCTGGACGCTGCAGGTATCCGAACAAAAGGCGATCTGGTTTTCGTTTTTACTACTCAAGAGGAAACGAACATGAGCGGCGCCGAACAGTTTGTGAAGGACAACAAAGGCAAGGTTGACTACTACGTGGCCCTGGATGGAGGCTACGAAGGATTCACCTATGCCGGCATTGGCATTAACTGGTACCGGCACCACTTCATTGGACCAGGCGGCCACACCCGTTCGCGCACTCCGCCATACTCGGCGAGTCTGCCGTTGGCCCGTGCGATCACGCGGATTTACGAACTCAAGGTGCCCACGTCTCCGCCTTCCAATCTAAACATTGGAATGCTGGGCGGGTCTGAAGTTGTAAACGCTAAAGCCGCTGACGCCTGGTTTACAGTCGATTTGCGATCAACCAACAACGATGTAATTGCGGATCTCGAAAAGAAGATTTCAGAAATTCTTGAGGAGGAGGCCAGACGGGCCGGGGTGAAGATTAAAACTGAAATTATTTCCACTTCACCAGCCGCCGTAATCCCGGGACATCGAGATTCTGAATTGGTGAAGATAGCTGAAGCTGTTCATCGCGCCATGGGATTTGATCCGCCAATCACTCCGACCGGTTCAAACAATTCCAGCGCCGCATTGCTCGGAGGAATTCCTTCGATCTCAACTGGCGCCGGCCCCTGCAACGACGCCCACGCGCTCACAGAAAACTGCGAAATCGAACCACTATATCGAGGAATCAAGAAGATCTTGTTGCTGGAATTGGCCCTGGCGAGACTACAGTAGGACAGGCATTCTTGCCTGTCCGCTTCTTGCGCGGATGGGCAAACAAAAGCTAGCGCCTGACCGGTGGATCAGCTTTTGGATAGGATCCAACCGGAATGAACTTCACCAGTCGTAAACGGTTCCTGGTCCATTCGTAGTAATAGATTCCACTTGGACCATATCTTTCTTCGCCAGGCCGGCCAATATTCGGTCGTCCTACAGCCCGCAGCAATCTGCTATCGGCACGATAAGTCCATGAGTCTTCACCTTCAGGAGGATCATAGTCGCCTACAATGCCGGTCCAGCCGATAAACTCATTGGGGAAATAGGCTCGACCGGTGCGTGCGTCAACAAATCCGTTAATCGCACAACCCGTTCCGCAACCTAACGACACGAGCGTATAGCGTCCGGCAAAGTTGACGCCAGCCTCCTTGATTTGCTCGCGGGAACCCGTGCGGAATTTTCGCGCCAGTGGGTGACTGTTTAGGTTCAACGGCGCTATTCGGCCGCGCCATACCGCGACCTTGAAACTATCGAAACTCGGTGCGTCCTGGAATTGAGCGAGAGCGGGCGAACCAACTCCTGGAACGAGCACCAGGCAAGCTACAAATAAACAAAGTGTTCTCATAGTTCATTATTTTGAAAACGTCGTGAAGTGATCCCGCCATCAGATTCAGACAGCATGATAAATCTGACCCACAGCGACCAATACAGTTTCTTCAGCAAGCACCTCGAACGCAGCTCGCTTAAGCTCGTCAGCGTAGCGGGCAGCGCTCGCGAAGTGTGTTGTCAACGCAATAGATAGGTCAGTGTATATCAGACTGATCGGATCTGGAGTTTTCAAGCCTGCGTGAGAAAGATATCTTCCATCCAGCCCGCGTACGATCGTGCAACCGCCAAACGCGTAGGTGAACTCCTCCTCGAAAGACAAAAGCAAATTCTGATATTGAGCAGTCGGCAGGTCAGGAAGGTAAACCTCGAGTCTCGCCCGTTCGAGCAGTGGCAAGGAATTGCTCCTTTCGCTTCGAGAAGTCGTTCAGTCGCTTCAAAGCTTCCTTCTCGGACACGACAGCGCGGGGGAGGCGTCGAGTTTTGATCTCTTTAATAGAGTTTTCCTTTTTCATGATGCATCAACATTTTCACCGTGCAGTGGATGAAAATCAACCCACGGAACCGCATAGGATACAACCAGTTTCTTGCGCAAAATCTTGCAACCCGAACGCTCAGAGCTTCTTTTTATTATCGTTCAGTATCCATCACCCCGCACGATCGCCAGCACGGTCCGCAGTATGATTTTGAAATCGAAAAGCAGCGACCAGTTTTCAATATAGAAAAGATCCAGCTTCACCATTTCCTCAAATGGCAAGCGGTTTCTGCCAGACACCTGCCACAAGCCCGTTAGACCAGGCTTCATATCGAGACGCTTGCGATGCCACAAATCGTACGATTCCACCTCATACGGAATTGGCGGACGTGGACCAACGATGCTCATATCACCGCGCAACACGTTGTACAGCTGCGGTATTTCGTCCAGGCTCAAACGTCTCAATACGCGACCCACTCGTGTGATGCGCGGATCGTTTCGCAGCTTGTAAGCCGGTTTGGTTGCGTCGCCAACATTTGCTTCGGCGTGTCCGGCAATAAACTTGCGCTGGTATTCGCGGTGAATGTCAGTGTTTGAGTCAATGCGCATGGTCCGAAACTTGTAAACCAGAAATATTCGTCCATCCATTCCGACACGTTCCTGCGCATAGAAACAGGAACCCTCTGAGTCGAACTTTATCAACGCTGCTATCAATATCCAGAGGGGCGAGAGAAGCGCGAGCGTGGTGGAAGCAATGGCGATGTCAACAAACCTTTTTGTGCCGCGAGTGAAATCCGAAAGCGGCTCACGAAACAAACGGATCATCGGCAACGCGCCAATCTGGTCCACTTCAGTTTTGCTCGGTAAGCAATTGAACAAACTCGGCGCGATTCTAAATTCGACTCCCCGCCGCCGACCGCAACGCATCATTACGTCGAAAAGCGCGTCGCCATCCACGCTCGCATCAGCAATGATCACTTCGTTTGCGCCCGACTCTCGAATCGCCTCAGGTAATCCCGCGAAATCGCCGACGATTGGCACGCCTTCATAGGTTTGCAAGCCGTCGTGGCCCGATGGAACCCCGCCAACCGCACCCACCACGCGATATCCCAAAGACGGGCGTTCGCGCATCTCTTTGATGCAAAGCGCGGCTTCTGCTCCCTGCCCCACAACCAGCGTTGGAATCAAATTGATTCCGCGCGCGCGGAAGAAAGTCTGAGCGCTGCGCACCAACAACCGGACCAGATAGAGGCTAATTAACGCCAGGACGAAGTCGAGCAGAAAGACGCCACGAGCGTAGGAAAATGCTCGATAGTCGAATCCACCACGATATAAAAACGCGGCCGCCACGATCAGCAGCGAACCTATGGCGGTCGACTTGAATATGCGGAAGCTGTCCTCGACGAAAGAAAACTCGCCCCGCAACCGGTAAAGATCGTAGTAACGCAAAGCCAGCAAACGTATCAGCACAACAAACAACAGCAACGCGCCGTAGGGCGCAAACCGATCGCTCCATCCGAAATCACTTCCGGCGCTGTTGCGAAAAACGGAGGCATCCTCGCGAATGTAAAAAGCGATCGCAAACGACGATGCCGCAATCGCCCCGTCCACCAGAAAGAGCGCCAGCTTGATCGCCGGGATGACCCAGTCCGGCGCGCGGCGCGCCGCTCTGACGACGCTCGCATCGACTACTGGACTGTTTATTGGCTCAGCTCTCACGTAAGTTCTTAACCAGAATATGAAGTCATGAAAATGGCTCGAGTATAAAGCTCACCACCTCGGAGGCTACATTTGCGGCTCGACGCTCGCGCACAGATCCCTTTTTTCGCAGTGGCAATCTCTCGATATCATCGAGCCCGGAAATCCTTTGAAGTCGTCCCTCGCTCAACAGCTTTTGATCGATTGCCGCCCACTCCCCCTGGTAAATTGAGACTACCGGAATGCCCAGAGCTGCTGCCTCGCGATTCATTGTCCCGCCGGCGCTGATTACCAAATCACTATGCGCAATCAGGTTGGCGCCGTTCAGCGGCGCCGGCGGAATTATCAGGTTTCCTTTTGCTCGCGCTCCGTAAAACTCTCGCTGCAAATCGCCTCGCGGCAACAACACCACTTTCACATCTTCGGCAGACGCCAGCCGATCCATGAGATGATCAAACAGCTCATTTTCAAAACGATGATAAAGCGCTTCGCTTGCCGGGGGACGCACGACTACCAGTATATCGTTTGGAGTGATTCCCAGCTTGCCCAATTCGTTCACAAAGTCTGGATCAAGTTCAAACTTCGCCAGGTAAACGTCTTCTTTAGTTCCGTCATAACGTCTTACTTTTCCTGAAGACGCGCCGAGGCGCGCTAACGATTCTTCGGGAAAGGCGACAGGAACTATTACCCTCGAAGCCAGACGGAAAGCTACATGATTTGCCGGTTGATGCTCGTAGTCCATCAGTGTAACACTCGGGATTGAGAGCGCTCGCGCCGCCAGGATTTGAGAATAGGAATTATGACTGAGCGCCAGATCGATGCTACGCCCCCGAGCCCAGCGGGCGAGAGCAAGCCCGCGTTGGATCAAGTTACCAGCTTTCCCGGTCAACTTGCCGCCTCCGTGCCCGCCGATAACTTCCGCCGCGAATCCCGCTGCTTCGGCCAGGGGAACGGTCTCGGCAAAAGCGCGCGCCGTTAGCACAATCTCAATATCTCGTTGGAGAAATTCATCTGCCAGCGCTCGAAAGAATGGGACGTGTGGTGAGTTTGCGAGATCGATCCAGATTTTCATTTAGCAATGAACCACTCGCTGACGCAACGCTGGAAACTATGGAGAAACCGCTAATTTCTGGAGACTGAATTCGCGGACCGTTTCCGCAACTCGGGTCAGATCCTCAAGGGCAAGTTCGGGATACATCGGAAGAGAAAGTGTTTCTGCCGCTGCTTTCTCGGTGTGAGGAAAGTCGCCGACGCCATAACCCAGGTCTCGGTAACCGCTCTGCAGGTGAACCGGGATGGGATAGTGAATTCCGGTGTTAATGCCCGCCGCCTGCAGGTGGCGCTGAAGATCGGCGCGCTCTCGTGTGAACACTGGAAAAATATGATGCACTGACCTGCCACCGGCTGTCTCCTCAAGAAGGCGAACCCCAACCTGCTCGAGTTCGGCAAGCTGGCTCCGGTAAGCCGCAGCGTGACTTCGTCGCGCTTTGGTCCATTCGTCGATGTATTTCAACTTCACTTTCAACACCGCGCCCTGGATGGCTTCCATGCGATAGTTATAACCGAGACGCGCGTGATGATACTTCTCACTCTGTCCGTGATCGCGCAGTTGCCGAATGAGCTTCACGTGGTCTTCATTGTTGGTTACCACGGCCCCTGCCTCTCCGTAAGCCCCCAGGTTTTTCCCGGGATAAAAGCTAAAACACGCCAGGTCTCCCATGCTTCCCGCTCGTCGCCCGTGATAATCAGCGGCAACTGCCTGAGCGGCGTCTTCAATCACAATCAGATTGTGACGACGAGCGATCTCCATGATCGGATGCATGTCAGCACAACTTCCATGAAGATGCACCGGCATGATGACCTTCGTGCGGGAGGTAATTGCTGATTCAATTCTCGACGGATCGATATTGCACGTCAGCGGATCTATATCGACAAAAATCGGATGCGCACCCGTATAGAGAACTGCCGCGGCTGTAGCTACAAACGTGTAACTAACCGTGATCACCTCGTCGCCAGGACCAACCCCGGCTGCGAGTAACGCCAGATGCAAAGCGCTGGTTCCGGAATTAACTCCGCAGGCAAACCGCGTTTCACAAAGCCTGGCTAACTCTTCTTCGAAAGCCTCGACTTGCGGACCCAAAACAAAATGAGAACTCTCCACGACTTCGGAAATCGCGAGGTCGATTTCGCTCTTGATGCTTTGGTATTGAATCTTTAGATCAACTAAAGGAATCATTTCTTTTTATTCGATTTCCACCATCTGCCCGCGTGCTCGCAGAGACTTTTCCGCAGCCTCAACAATCCGCACCAACCGCAGACCGGCCTGCCCGTCGGTTTCGGGACGTTTATTGTTTTCAATGCAATCAATAAAATGGAGAGCTTCCGTATGCAAGGCTTCAGTCGTATCCAGCCGCGGCGCCCACATATCGCCGGAACGATAGCTCACCAGCATTTCATAAACCGCTTCGGGGCTCTGCGACACGGTAATGCCTTTGTCATAGATCTTTACCTTCTCGCTCGGCTCTAGATCGTCGTAAAGGATCATCTTCTCGCTGCCGCCAATCAAAGTGTGACGGACCTTTACCGGCGTCAACCAGTTGACGTGCACGTGGGCTATCTGGGGCGCTTCAAAAAATAGCGTGATGTAGGCAACGTTTTCGGGTTGTCCAGGCACGTTGCTAATTCCGGTTGCGGAAACCGCGATCGCCTTCGACGGCAACACATAATCCATGATCGACAGATCATGAATCGCCAGATCCCAGATCACGTTCACATCGTGCTGGAAGAGGCCCAGATTTACGCGTACCGCATCGTAATAATAAATATCCCCAAGAGCGTTGGCGGTGATTAGCTCCCGAATCTTACGCACTGCGCTGGTGTAAACAAACGTGTGGTCCACCATCAGGACCTTTTTGCGTCGGGCAGCTTCCTTGACCAACTCGGTGGCCTGCTCTGAGTTAGCGGCCAACGGTTTCTCGACCAGCACATGCTTGTCTGCCTTGAGCGCGGCCATCGCCAATTCGAAATGCGACGAGACGGGAGTAGCGATCACGATCGCATCGATCTCAGTATCTTCAAACAGGGCGGCGCCATTGTTCGTGGTCTTGATCGTGGGGTAGCGAGTTTGCAACTGAACCAGACGCTCGCTGCGCTGGTCGCAAACGGCCACGACGGTGGAACCCTGCGCTTCCATGAAGTTGCGCACGAGGTTCGGTCCCCAGTATCCGTAGCCAATTACTCCGACTTTGATCATGCTTATTTTCGATTCAGAGTCCGGGCGGTGGCCCGACCGTAAGGGAGGGCGCATTCGCTGCAAGTAAAACAACGCCCCGCAACTCTGGATTCACCCGCGACGCTTTCTCACGTCGCCAACCACTCGGGCGGGTACGCCTGCGACAATCGCATAGTCAGCGACATCACTTGTCACCACCGCCCCTGCTCCTACCAGCGCCGATTCACCAATTATTACTCCAGCCAGGATGGTCGCGTTGCTTCCGATCGACGCCCGGCGTTTCACGTGTGTGGCAACCACAGACCAGTCTGCTTCCGTCTGGGTCGTTCCATCTTCGTTAACGGCGCGCGGATAAAGATCATTGGTAAACATCACCCCATGGCCCACGAACACTTCGTCGTCAATTGTGACGCCTTCGCAAATAAATGTGTGCGACGAAATCTTGCAACGCGCTCCTACAGATGCATTCTTCTGAATCTCAACAAAGGAGCCGATCCCGGTTTCATCATCGATCCGGCAACCGTAAAGGTTCACCAATTCCGGATGATGAATGCGCACATCCTTTCCCAGGGTTACATCAGCGGCAATCGGCATAGTCAAAATTCTGTTATTCGTGACCCAAACTGCGTCGCAAGTTTTTCGCTTCCAGCAGTCGCGCCAGCGCGTAAAGCATCCAGGCCTGGGTCCAACGCATGAAAGGCGTGCGAACGGTGTAGAAACGCCGTCGCTGATAATAAAAAAATCCGCGACTATCGCGCAGATTCCGCAACGTCCATTCCGCAATCCGCTCTGCCAGCTCAATCGCCTCGCTGTCCAGGTCCTGCAATTCCACCAATGCTACGATCGCGGTCGCGGCGGAGTGCGCGTCAGCCGGATAAAGGGCGTCATGGTAGTACTTCGGCCATCCGTCCGCAAGAAAGAAGCTGTCGCGCCAGAAGCAGTATCCGCGCTGCAAAGCCGGTTGCAGATCGATGGCGCCCGCTGAACACTTCATGATTCTGGAGAGCGAAATTAAAACGTAGGCAGTGTGGAAGTTATCAACCCAAACCTGTGAGTTCCCTGAACCATAAGCCCAGGAGCCATCGGCGCGCTGTCTCTTCAAAACATACTTTGCGGCGCTCAAGGCCAGACCCTGCGCCTCTTTAAAGACGAGAAAGCCCGTCGATGCCCCGACACAGATCAAAGTTTCCGCGGCAAACAAACTCGAATTAAAAACTTTGGTCTCATCGAGCGGCGAATAACTAAAACAAAACTCCCCCTCGCGGTCGATGGATTCCGAGCTGCGCCTAAGATCTTTCAGGATAAACTCGCAAGCGCTCTGCGCAGTTCGCAGATAGTCTTCATCTTTGAATGCTTCGTATGCTTCGAAGAAAGCGCGCGCAGCAAACGCTGTCGGCACAATCATGGGCGTGCCCTTCGGCGCGAAGAAGTTACGGTTTTGCCAATCGAAGTTGTATCCCCAGGCCGCGCCGCTGTAACCCAGGACCTGCATTCGCAACAAACTTTCAAGGAGTTCTCGAGTTTCGCTTTCCGCTCGAGCTGTCTTCACGCGCCGGAAATTCGACAGACTTGCCAGAGCAAACAACGCAATTCCCTTCGAATTCTGCTGCGGCTTGACCCGCAAAAGTTGGCGGAGGTCTATCGGAGAACGTTTTACCAGCTGAGTTTGGATTAAGCGGGCGGTGCGTGAATGCCTTAAGGGAGTTGACTGGAAAAGCCGGCTGTTCAGTCCGTCAAACGGATCGTAGCCGGAAAACCCGCGGCGCCGGCACCACTGAAAAAGATCATTGAATGCCTGCTCAATTGGATCGTCCATGGATGGGATAGAGGCTGCTCAGCGGCTACTGCTGACTGACGTTTCGATTCGCCGCGCCGTTTCGATGAAGCTCTCGTGCCAAAGCTCAAACATCAACAGAGTCCACAGCAGCTTCCGGTGATTTGCCACGCCCCGTTCGTGTTCATCCTGTAAACGCGTGACGTAATCAGGATTGAAGACGCCCGCCCTTTTGACGCGCTCAGGCGACAACAGGTCGCGAGCGAGCGGCCGCAATTTCCCTTTGAGCCACTCGGCGACCGGCACGCCAAAACCCTTCTTGCCTCGGCGCGTGACAAAAGGCGGCAGAGAATCGGCGATGGCGCGCTTGAGGATGTATTTTGTTTGGCGTCCCCTGAGTTTGTAGTTCGCCGGCAACGAGGCGGCAAACTCAGCCACTCGGTGATCGAGAAACGGCGCGCGCACCTCCAGCGAGACGGCCATGCTGGCGCGATCAACCTTCGTCAGAATGTCCTCCGCTAAATAAAGCTGTGTATCAAGACTCTGCATCTGCTCGACAACATCAGTGGAATCACACTCGGCAAGCAACTGCCGCGCATTGCGATAGACATCTCCATCGCTCGCACCCAACGCCTCCTTAGTCAACAGCTGTTCGTGTTCGTCGGGGGCAAATGAACCAAACCAAACATGATGACGAGCGACGCGGTCATATTTTGCGCCTTTAATGAATCGTAAAGCCTTGTAATCGAACGAGAGGTTCTTGGTTTTAACCGGCAGAGCTCGAACCAGCGGTTCCACCAGGCCTCTCCGAATGAACCCAGGAACCTTCGCGTAAGCATTGGCCCATCGATGACCCCGGTACATCGGATAGCCGGCGAAAAGTTCATCGCCACCATCGCCTCCCAGCGCCACGGTCACATGCCTGCGTGTAAAGCGCGACAACAAATACGTCGGGACCAGCGATGAATCACTAAAGGGCTCGTCCATCCATGATCCAATTTCACCTACGAGATTGGCAGCCAGGTTTGCGCTGAGACGTTCTTCATGGTGATCAGTGCCGAGAAACTTTGCCACCGCGCGCGCGTAAGACGATTCATCAAACGATGACTCAGCAAACGAAATCGAAAACGTCTTGACTGGCTCCGACGATGATTCCACGGCCAACGCCGTGACCGCCGATGAATCGACGCCGCCGGAAAGCAGGACTCCTAACGGAACATCCGAAACCAGACGCATTCGCACCGACTCAGCCAACAGTTCGCGGAGATGTACAGCGGCTTCGGCTTCAGATGGAGGCGGTTGCTTAGTTTCATAACTCAAGCGCCAGTAAGGTCGGGTTTCAATTTTCCCCGCTTCGAGCGTAAGCATATGCGCGGCCTGCAGCTTATTAATGCCCTTGTAAATTGAAAGCGGCGCCGGCACGTAGTCAAACGAAAGATATTGTCGGAGAGCCTGCAGATTCAGCGAGGTGTTGACCGCCGGATGAGCCAACAAAACTTTCGGTTCCGATGCGAACAACAGGGTGTTATCAAAAACTCCCCAATAAAGCGGCTTCTCTCCAAAACGATCGCGGGCAATCAATAGCCGGCGACGGCGCGCGTCCCACAAGGCAAACGCAAACATGCCGTTGAGCCTGTCGACCATCGCATCGCCAAACTCTTCGTAGAGATGCGGCAAAACTTCTGTATCAGATTGACTGTTGAAGTGGTGCCCGCGCCTGGTTAGTTCTTTGCGGAGCTCGCGATAGTTGTAGATTTCACCGTTGAGGATCGCGGCAACGCTTTTGTCTTCGTTATAGACCGGCTGTTCACCAGTATTTAGATCGATAACGGCCAGGCGACGCATTCCCAGCGCCACGCCAGCCGACACCAGCAGTCCCTCCGAATCGGGACCGCGATGGACCATGCGCTCGCACATTGAGTGGAGAAGCTCTCGCGCGCCGTCAGGCGCCGGCGCGTGTGCATCAAGATTGGCCCAACCAGTTATTCCACACATAATTTAGTAGGACAGGCATTCGAGCCTGTCCCGGTGACACTAAGAAAGAGGACAGACAAGAATGTCTGCCCTACCGTTCAAATCCGATCTTTTCCCGCACCGCATAAATCGATTTGGATTGTGACTCGTGATAGGTGCGAACGAGCATCTCGGCCAGCAGCCCCATCAATAAAAACTGCACGCCAATCGCCAACATTACCACCGCAATCACCGGCAGCGGCGTCAGAATAAATGAAACGCCTTCCCACAATTTCAGGATCGTGGCCCATACTCCGGCAATCACCGAGAACGCGATTGCGATCATCCCAAATGTGCCAAAGATGTAGATCGGTTTCGTTTGATACGACGCCATAAACTTGATGGTCATCAGATCGAAGACAACTTTGAAAGTGCGCGAAAGGCCATACTTGGATTTACCCATCGTGCGCGCATGATGCGCCACCGGAATTTCCGCCACCCGCGCTCCTTCCCACGATGCCAGGATGGGAATGAAGCGATGCATCTCACCGTAAAGCCTGACGCTCGAGAGTGATTCGAGGCGATACGCTTTCAGCGTGCATCCATAGTCGTGCAGTGGCACTCCGCCGATCCAGGAGATCAGTCGATTGGCCAACATCGAAGGAATCTTCCGTGTGATTACTTTGTCCTGTCGATTTTTGCGCCATCCGGACACCACGTCGTAGCCTTCGTCTAGTTTTTCAAGCAGCCGCACGATATCCGCCGGATCATTCTGCAGGTCGGCGTCCATTGGAATTAGAACCTGTCCCTGCGCAGCATCGATGCCCGCCGCCATCGCTGCCGTCTGACCATAGTTTCGCTTCAAGGCAACCACGCGAACGCGTTTATCGAGTCGGGCGAGATCACGCAAGACGCCCAGGCTTCCGTCTGACGAACCGTCGTCGACATAAATAATTTCCGCCGTCCGGCCCAGCGTCTTCAATGCTTCGTCCAACTTCGCGTGTAGCGGTGGCAGGTTTGGCTCTTCGTTATAAACCGGCAGAAAAACGGAAACTTCGGGCCTGCCGCCGTCGCTGGCCGCTACCGGTACGTTAGTGACCAAAGTTTCTTCTTCTTCGTATATTTTCATGAAAGAGTTTGCTCTGCGTCTTAGGCTGAGCACGAGCTTCAATCCAACTCTCTGCGCTACCTCGGCGCTCTCTGCGACTCTGCGGTGAAAGTGCCGAACGAGCGTTAACCGCTGAGACGCAGAGAGCGCCGAGGTTACGCAGAGGAGTTAATCAAACTTTTCTGGCGACACAAATAATGGAAACTCCAAATGGAAAACTGGCGTGTTGCAGCGCCAGACTCTCGGCGCCAAAAATTTTCCCCAGCACGCCATTTAGAAATCCAATTGTAATGTTGTTTTCCGAGGCCGGGCGAAATCCGGTGACGCGCATTAACAGCCGGCCCAGCAATATGGGCGCGAAGAAAGTGATGTTCACATACGTGGCACGTTCAACCTCAAAACCGGCTTTGCCAACCACGCTCCTCAACTCATTCATAGTGTAACGGCGGCGGTGGTTGCTGATGTCGTCCTGCACGCCCCACAAAAACATGAAGGCAGGGACAAACAATAGCGCGCGCCCTTCAGGTCGCAACACTCGATGCATTTCTCTCAAGCCCGCCAGGTCGTCATCGAGATGCTCGACAACATCAAGCCCTGTCACCAATTCAAATGACTCGTTGTCAAAAGGAAGCCGCTCAGCTTCACCTTGCTTGACGTTTGCCAAGCCGCGCGCGCGACAAAAGCTAAGCGCGTCAGTTGAGACATCTACACCTTCAGCTTCGCCAAACTCGGAGAGCATCTCCAGGTTTGCGCCGGTGCCGCAACCGACGTCGAGAATTCTGATGTTCTCAGTGCCGGCATCAACCTTCAGCCTTCGTACCAGCCGGTCAAGAAAGCTTTTGATGATTTGCCTGCGTCCCACAAACCACCAATGGCTTTGCTCGACACGCCGCATGATGCCATAGGTGTGCTGCTGCATTTCCTGCGGCAATGGCTTAGTGATGATGTTAGTGGTGGACATTGTCCTATCGGTTCACGCTGAAGGCGTGAAATATAATAGCCCAGGGTAAGCGCGTTTCGCGCGTCACCCTGGGACTGGAGCCCTATCCCTTGTCCTTCGCGACCCTGAAAGGATCCCGAAAAGCGTAATAACAACCTGCAAACCCGGGTGACGCACTAAACGCGCTTACCCTGGGCTATGTTATCCAGGTCCTTCGGGCTTGCTGGCACTTAACTCTCCCGAAACCACTCAACGAATTTCCTGATCCCATCTTCAATCTGCGTCTGAGGATCATAACCAAGCACCGCACGCGCTTTCGAAATGTCAGCAAAAGTCTGCGGCACATCGCCGGGTTGCAGCGGCTGCCGGTTGATCACTGCCCGCATATCCAACTCTTTCTCCAGCAGCGAAATCAATTCGCGCAGCTCAACGGTCCGCGACTCACCCAGATTAATCACTTCATAGGCGCTCTTCGTATCGTCGCCGGCGTAATCAATTGCAGCGCGCACGCCTGCGATGATGTCGTCGATAAAAGTGTAGTCGCGTCGCGTGGTGCCATCGCCGAAAACCGGGATCGGCTTGCCTGCGCTAATCAATCGCGCAAACTTATGAATAGCCAGATCGGGACGCTGTCGTGGTCCATAAACGGTAAAGAAGCGGAGACACACACAACGAATTCCATAGAGATGTGTGTAAGTGTGGCAGAGCAACTCGCCTGCGCCCTTCGTCGCCGCGTATGGCGAAATCGGTTGCCGGATCGGATCGTCTTCGCTGAAAGGAACTTTTGCGTTGATTCCGTAAACTGACGATGACGAACCAAACACGAACTGCCGGATGCCGTGCTCGCGCGCTAACTGGAGCAAATTTAGAGTGCCGTTGATATTCGTCTCGGCATATAGCTCCGGCTGGTCCAGAGATGGTCGCACACCCGCGCGCGCCGCCAGGTGAACGATGCACTGAAATCCATCAGCTTCGAAGATCTCTTTCAAGGCGGACTTATCTCGAATGTCAGCTTCACACAACCGATAGTTCGGGTTGTTGGCCGCGCGCCTGGCATTTTCGCGTTTAATTGCTGGATCGTAGAAGTTGTTAAAATCATCAACCACAGTGACCTGCCATTCGCCTTCGGAAAGCAAACTATCGACCAGGTGCGAACCGATAAATCCCGCCCCACCTGTAACCAGAATTCTTTTCATAGCGTTCTCTTAGGCAATTGACTCAGATCTTCTCAATCATTTCAGTCCTGGTGATCCGCCTGACCACTACCGCCGAAAGCAAGCCCAGCGCTGTTCCCGTCAAGGGAGTTACCAGATCTCCCCAGACAAAGACTTTCAGGTAAACAACCTCGACCATCACCATCGCGGCAGTGACTCGGGTCACCAGCGATCCGGGCCGGAGTATGGCATAAGTCAGGAACAGCGCGTGTCCAGAGACGAATGGCAGGTGGCTAACCACACGCATCATTGCGGTTCCGATCACGAGAGCGTCAACTAAAAAACAAATACGGCGGCCGTCACAAATCTCAGCTGCACGATCAAAGAGGAACGCGATGAAGGGAACGACAATGGGCACCACGTAGACGTATTGGCTGACGAGGCCATCACCCGAAAAACGCACCCTGGCCCACATGGCATAGATGAGCGCCCCACTGAGCGAGAATATCAAAACTGCTAAGGGACGAAATCGTAAGAGGTTGACACTCACAGACGCCACAAGCCCGTTTCAAAACATGAAATCTATTTTGTCGCATAGATCCATAAATGCCAGCCCCAGCGCGATGCAAGTCGCGCTTCCAATGAACGCGGCAGCACTGCTCCAACCAAAGGAAGCCAACGCTTATTCAGGAAAAAGGTTTTCACAGTCACATCCGAAAAAGCCTTAAACAGCTCGCGCGCTTGCCGGCGCGAATAAACTCGCGCGAGAGGATTTCCGGCGCCGTCCGTGTTTTGGCTCAGAAACTCCTCGGGCGACAAATACGATTTTTTTTCGGTCTTCAGGAGACTGGCATGTTGTCTGAGAGACTCGACGGGTTCACCAGTCATCCAATGGACCAGTTTCACTCCCGTTTCCGAATTCAGCAAATGGGCGCCGGCGCGTCGCAGCACCGAAATGTTTACGCGATAGTTGTACGAATCACGATGATAAAGCATGACCATCGCGCGTCCACCAGGTCGCAGCACTCGATGAACTTCGTCTATCGCTTTCTGAGTGTCAGGGGTGTGATGCAAAACGCCGTGCGAATAAACCAGATCGAAGCTGTCATCCTCAAAGTCGAGGTTTTCGGCGTCGGCAGTTCTAAATTTCCCTGCCACACCAAACAATTCGAAACGCTTGCGCGCCAGTTCAACCGCCGCTTCAGTTAGATCCACTCCCGTGTAATCGGCGCCGGCTTCGGCAAACTGCGCACCGTCCGTTCCCAGGCCGCAACCGATTTCCAGTACTTTTAGCCCGCCTGCGCCGGCAAAGTTTGCGGCAATTGGGATGTGCCATTCCTTCGTGTAGCGATGCGCCTCAACCAACTCAAAAAACCGGCGCGTACCAGGCGGAGCATCGGCAAACTTCTCCCCGCACGGATTCTCCTGCCAAAAGGCCCGTACTCTTTCTTTAAGATTTGTGTCTGTATCGGCCATCGAAAGCTGATCAGGATAACAGAACGAGGGCCGAAGCCCGATCCACCGGAGTTGGCTTTGGTGAGCATTTGTCTTCACAAAACTGTCGGCAGCTTATATCCTTATTTCGCTCAAAAAGTTCGCGCAATCATTACTTTTCAGAATCCCAGCTCTCGCTCTGTGGCCATGGCTGAACGAAACCTTCAAAAGCTGGACAGCAAACGAATCGGACACACTGCAACTACGGAAGCGGCAGGCCCTCGTCCTGAAGTGATCGTGGAGTTTCTGTTCGAAAGCGGTCTGCTCTACATTTCAATAAAGAATATTGGTGCTCGCCCTGCGATTAACGTTGCGGTCAAATTTAACAAGCCGCTGATTGGGCTTAACGGAGCCAAAGACATTTCCGCACTCGCCCTCTTCCGGAACATAGAATTCCTTGGTCCCGGACGCGAGATCGTTTCATTGCTCGACTCGAGTAGTTCTTATTTCAAGCGAAAACAGCCAACCAAGGTGTCAGCCTCGATCTCCTATCGCGACCTTGAAAAGCGACCCTATGAAACGACGATCAAGCATGATCTTGAGATTTACCGGGAGCTTCCATTTGTTTCCCGCACAAGCTAACCTGATCCAGACTGACTGGGCCAACAATCAACTGGAGGTCTGAAATGGCGCGCGTCGACCCATACAAAAATTACAAGTTTCGAGTTGAGATCGATGGAATCAATGTTGCTGGTTTTTGCGAAGTCAGCGGTATAAGTTCTGAAGTTGAGATCATCGAATATCGTGAGGGCGGCGATGACCGCACGCGGAAATTGCCGGGCTTAATAAAATTCGGCAACGTCACCCTCAAGCGCGGAATGACTGACTCTCGCGACCTCTACAACTGGCACCGCGCCCTGCTACAGGGCACGTTGGATCGTCGAAATATTATGATCGTGTTGCTCGACGACGAGCGCAAGGACGTCGCCCGCTGGAGGCTGAGTGATGCATTCCCGCAAAAATATGAAGGTCCGTGTCTGAATGCTAAAAGCAGCGAGGTGGCTATAGAAACTCTCGAACTTTGCTGCGAATATATTGAACTGGAATGAGTGGACCCGGCGGATGTCTCGCTTCATTTCGGCGCAACTGCCACGATGCGTTCAATCAATTTCGGGTCGTTGGGAAGCAGGCCCGCCTTCGGCAATCGCGGCGTTAGCGTCGCCCAGTTTTTGTCCATCGCAAATACCTTTTGAAATAGGGACAGCGATTCGTCTACCTTCCCCATGTTGACCAGCGCCACGGCGTGCCAGTAGATCATTTCCGCATTCCCTGGCACCAGTTTTTCCGCTGCTGAATATTCACGCAACGCGCCTTCGTTGTCCTTTTTCTCTACCGCCAGATCGCCGGCGTTCATGTGGTTGTAGGCACGCTGGAGAGTTACTAACCGGCGCAACTCCTGCAGTGGTTCCGCACTGTCGTCCACGCGCAAATCGAAAAGTCGATCTTTCCATGACATGCCCGTTGGTTTTCCAGTAACGACGATCAGCGCGGCTGACTGGCGTCCGCGAATGTCGCCGCCAACTGCCTGTGCCGCATCCATTGCCGCCAGCATTCGATCCGCCAAATCGCCCTTCGTGTTTTCAAACGCTCGGGCCATCGCCGGCCATACCTTGTCGTTGAGCATCAGGTTCGCCTGTACCGAAAAATCTTTGCCCACGAAATGCCCGGCTGCTTCGATGTCGTTCTTGCCTGTCCAGGCGTCTACGCGTCCCTGCGAATCGATCATCGCCACCTGGCGAACCTCACGACCTTCGTCTCCCGCCAGCAGCGACTTCAATGCTTCCGGCGCGCTCTTGCCCGCGCGCATCAAGTCGAGGCCCAGCTTGCCGTAACTCGGATCCACGAACGACTGCGTGGCCACTGCGCCCACACCGGCTTCGGCCCAGGGAACTATTGAGCCCACCGAGAACCAATGAGACTGAACCGCAACACCAAGTTCGCCGGTCTTTGGATCGCGCGCGACGATTGAATATGTGTGGACCAGCCGGCTTGGCGCATTGAATCTGGACGTGCCCTGGTTCTGCGCGAACGAAACAGGCGTGATCAGCAACGTAAAAAGTAGCCCAGTGACGAGTCGCATAAGTCGTCTCCTCGATGAATTAATCAAACTGGAAAGGGATAGAGCGGTGTATTACGAAAGATCCAAAAGCCTAGAATGACAACAAACAATGCCCAGATGTATTTTGCGTTAAGCCGGTTTCGATTGATTGGCTGTTTGCGCAGCACTGCGTTGGTATGTCGCAGCAGCACGTAAATTAAAAACGGAAGCGCCAGCACCAGGAATGGATTGAATTTGAAGGCAGTCAGCACATCACCGTGAATCAGTGCATGCATCCCGCGCGTGCTGCCGCAGCCGGGACAGGCGAAACCAGTGAGCAGGCGAAATGGGCAAGCCGGAAAAAAGCCCGAGCGCCCGGGTTCGAAGATCCATAAATATGTCGCGCCGGCGGCCAGCGTCAACCAAATCAACACAACCGTCAGGCGCCGGCTAAATATCTCATCAAGACTCATGCGGCGCTAAAGTAACATGAGAGCGTTTAGCAGAGAATCAGAGACTGATATAGTGTTTTGATTTGACGCGGCTTTGCCTCAAAAAGTAGCGTGGGACGTGAAATTTCGTTCGGTTCATCAGTTTGCCTAAAACGAGACTGCTTTACTTTGCGCTCCTTTGCGCGTGCTTCGCGTCCCCTTTGCGGTAAAACAAACCTAACCGCAAAGGACACAAAGGTTTTCGCAGAGACGCAAAGCAAAGTGCACCAGTACCGAAGTTTCAACGCTAAGCGTCGCGAGGCAGTCCTTACCACTTTTGAGGCAAAGCCATTTGACGCTTAGTCTTTCCTCGCCAAGCCGATAAGAAACGATCCACGAAAACACCCGAAATTAAACCAGGAGGAGTTAGTGTTGTTTGGTGTGAATTGGTGGAACCGTCTTCGGAGGGGGATTACCTGGAGCAAAGAAATCGGGCATGCCTTGCAAGATTATCGCGAAGGCATGCCCGTTTTGTTCGAGCGGAAGATTAAAAGCGGTTCGCTAGAACCAGCCTTTCTTATTTTGGATGTACGTTCTGACAAACTCCTCGTCAGATTTCGTGAGATAGATGATGCCCTCAACGAGACCAATGATCCCGCCGATTCCGCAGGTTACTACCCCGATCACGAGTTGAATGATTCCTTCGGTCGTATAGCCGAGGATGAACTTATGAACTCCGAGACCGCCCAGTAGAATACCGCAGATGCCTGCGGCGATCTTCTTGTCTGCGCCCAACGCTTTCCAATCGGTCATCGCTCCCGAACCTCCCTGGTTAACGGACTGCATTGGTTGATAACCACCACTGACTGGAGCCAGCGGCGACTGACAGCTCACGCAGTATTGAGCAGTTTCGTCATTGGTTGCGCCGCATTTTGTGCAATACCTGGACATTAGCTTCGATTCTCCCGACTACTTTTTTTAAAGCTTGTTTTTTGAGAAGCCATGGTTGCAGTGAGACGTTCCATTGAACATCTCACTGCACGGCGCCCTAATTTACATGTTGCCAATCGCACTCATACCACCGACGAACACGAGGAAGATGATGTAAATGATAATTCCTGCCGCACCCAGGCCGATAGCCAGGAAGCTGAACATCTTAGCTTTTTTAGAAGCGTCGAGGGCGCCAGCCATGTCGCCCGAGGCAACCTTGCCGTTTACCTGCGCGGCAAAAATGATGGCTGCAATCGAAAGCGGCCAGCAGCAGAACAGCGAAAGAATCGCCGGAATCAGATAGTTTGGAACGCTACCAGGCGCGCCACCAGTTGGCGGCGGAGTCCATTGTTGTGACATTAATCGTTCTCCTGAATGTTAACTAAAACTTGGTTTGACGAGCTTTCGAGATTTCAGCTCGAATTAGGCACCCGCGCCGTAAGCGCCGGGGTTGCCACCAAAATCCTGCGGCGGTGGCGGAACGCCATTTCCTTTACGCTTCTCAAAGAGAGGCACTGCCAGCAGTCCACCGAGCGTGGCGAGCACTGCTAAAAAGATCGCGCCAATAAATGCAGAAATGACCATCAACACGACGCCGCCCACGGGTAGGTCAACTCCGCTTCGGGTCAATTGTTCCGTCATGGCTGCCGCACCAAGCAAGAGTGCGATCGGCAAGCCGATGATGAAGTATAAGACTCCTCCAACGACTCCCGCGAGACCGCCGGTCATCGCGCCATCGCCAATGGTTACCGGAGTTGGCGAACTCTTGATGTAAAGGAAACCAGCAAGCAAACCGCCGCCAATACTCCAAATACAGCAGCAATAGTTGATAAATGGGATGGCGGATAGCACGCCAACGATCAGTCCACCGAGCAGTGCTGGTTTCAGCTTGTTATTCATTGGGTCAAACTCTCAGAGAAGCAGGTTGGAAAAAGCCGGAAATCTGCAAAAATTTAGGATGGAATTAAAACGCCTTGCATAACTAACAAAGAGGGGCGGAATTGTCAATAACATTGGAGGTTTTTGTTCCTCAAAGCAATGCGTGTCAAAAAGTTGCAGTCAGCAAGACGCATTCACCGGTCGGGCATTCCATCGTGACCAGCTCCTCATGGATCACACGCGGCCCTGCTCGACAAACTAAAGTTTGTCGGACATTATTCTGGGCATGTACGAATTTGCAGTAGCTCCGGCAGTTAACAGTATTAGGCGCCGCGGTGTTGAGATCGCCGGGGTGTCACCGGATAGCATTGGTGAGGAACTGGAGCTCGAGTCGGGCGACCGGATTATCAAGGTCAACGGGCGAACGGTCCGCGATTACCTCGACTTTCGCTTTCAAACTGCCGGTGAAACTGAATTGGTGCTCGACGTTCGCAAGACCAACGGCGAAGACTGGGAACTGCAGATCGAGCGAGGCGAAGGCGAAGATTTTGGACTCAGCTTTGAGCAGATCGTGCCACGCCAATGCGCCAATGAGTGTATCTTCTGCTTCTGCAACGGGAATCCCGCAGACGCTCGCCCGTCTCTCTTTATCAAAGACGAAGACGTAAGGCTTTCGTTTCTTTACGGCAATTACACCACTCTTACTTCGCTCACCGAAGACGAAATGCAGCGCATTATCGAACAACGGCTTTCTCCACAGTACGTGTCAGTTCATGCCACTGACCTCGCGGTTCGTGCCTATCTGCTCGGAGTTGACGAACGACGCGCCGACATCTCGGGCAAACTCGCGCGAATGCTCGACGCCGGAATTGAAATCCACGCGCAGGTCGTGCTTTGTCCGGGGATTAACGACGGTGAAATACTGCGCCGCACGATCGACGATCTTGCCGCCGAGTTTCCACGCATCACCAGCGTTGCCATCGTTCCTTTAGGTCTGACGCGTTACAACACCGACAAGCGACTCACTGCCGTGACGTCAGATTTCTGTTGCGATGTGATCAAGGAAGTCGGCGCTATCCAGCGAGACCTTCGCAAACGTCTCGGCAAGACGTTCGCGTTCCTGGGTGATGAGATTTATCTTCGCGCAGGGCTAAACGTGCCATCACGCGCCCACTACGGCGAATACCCGCAGATCGAAGATGGGATTGGGATGGTGCGCTCATTCAGCAACGAATTCGCGACGCTGATCAAACGACTGAAGCGCCAGCCCCTGGTGAACGCAGAAAAACTGCGTGGTACGGTCCTAACCGGGAGCCTCTTCGCGCCGGTGCTGACACATCTTATCGATGATCTCAATGTTCAGTTTGGCACGGCCCTGGCAGTGGTTGCGGTGGAAAACAATTACTTCGGCGGTGATGTTTCGGTAGCAGGCTTACTTACAGGCGGCGATATTCTTGCCGCGCGCGAAAGAATAACTGGCGACTTTGCGATCATTCCCAGAACAATGCTCAAGAGCGATGAAGAGATCATGCTTGATGGCATGAAGCTGGACGATCTGTCGCAGCAATTGGACCTGCCTGTTTACCCGCACGATCTAAAATCGTTTGCTCAGTTCCTTTTCCTGTCAGAACCACCAGCGGCAAAAGTTGAGCCGGCGCATGTCCTAGCGATCTAAGTTTCAGCCAGTCATGACTGCTCCTTCCGCTTCATCTTCATCAGTGACCGCGCCGAAGATTCTCGATGTTGGCTGCGGTCAAAACAAATATCCGGGCTCGATTGGAATTGACTCGAATCCGCGAACGAACGCGGACGTGATTCATGATCTCGGAAACGTACCGTATCCGTTTCTCGACAACGAGTTTGATGAAATTATCTGTCGACACGTGATCGAACACGTTCCCGATGTGATGTCGTTTGTGAGCGAGCTTCACCGCATCACGAAGGCAGGGGGGTTGATCAAAATCGTAACGCCTCACTACACGAACCCCGACTGGCCCACCGATCCCACGCATCGCAATCACTTCAACAGTTATTCGTTTACCTGCTTCATGCCCGAGCGCACTCCATTTCCCTTCTACACTACTGTGGAACTGCGTCCGGTTCGCACCTACGTCAGCCTGGCAAATCTTTGGCGTGCTCTCGGCGTGGAGTTCATCACCAACCTTGACCAACGCTGGCCCAGTTGGCGGTTCACCCGAAAATTCTGGGAGTTTTACCTGAGCTACATCTTTCGCGGTAAGGAACTGCATTTTGAATTTGAAGTGGTGAAAGTCAACGCTGGTCAATAGCCGTATCTCGCCGCGCGTGTCGTCCTCGCGCTTTCGCGCCCCTCAAGTCTTGCCCCAATCTCAGATTTAGGGATTCGGAGAAGAATCCAAATTTATCAAGATTATCTCGATGTTTTTTGGGAATAAGTTCAGCATTTCAGCCTATCTAGTGAGTTTAAGCTCACCGGCTCAGGCGGCACGATTATTGCACTTAAGGGCTCTGTTCGTATTCAGCTTTTCCTAAGCAGAATGATCCAAAAAGAAAACCCGTGACTTTCGGCAGCGCGCCCCCATGGTTAGCGACTGCCCCGTTCAAAGAAACTTAGCACTTTCAAGGAGCCTACCTATGAAGAATTTCAGATTTATTATGGCGATAGCGCTCGCGCTATTCGCCATAGCCCCGTCAGCCTTTTCGCAAGGCAGTACAGGCACCCTAACGGGAACCGTTTCCGGTCCCGACGGAGTTATTCCGGGTGCGACTGTGACGGTGACCGATACTCAGACTCAGAAAGAAAGAACAGTGTTGACGAGTGGCGAGGGTTCATTCTCGATCACTCAACTTGAGTTCGGTTCCTACACGGTCAAAATTACGGCGCAGGGTTTTAAGACCCATACTGCGACCGATTTGAAAATCAATGCCGGCCAGGAGTATTCACTCAACACGACGCTTGAAATCGGTTCTCTGCAAGAGACCGTGACCGTCACCGCTGGTGCGGACGTGATCAATTCGAGCAACGCGTCACTGGCCAACACGATTTCTACCAAAGACGTGAAAGAGCTGCCCATCAATGGCCGTAACCCGCTCGCCCTGCTAAACACGATGGCAGGCGTCAATGCGACCAGCTCTTCGATCAACGGTCAGCGCAGCACGGTTACCAACTACACGCGCGACGGTCTCAACGTTCAGGACAACTTCATCCGCCTCGGCGGCTTTGTCCAGGATCGTCCGACTGTTGACGACACTGGTGAGTTCACCGCGATCCTGCAGAATGCAGGCGCTGAATTCAGCAGTTCGCAGACTGTGCAACTCATCACCCCCCGCGGAGGTTCTGATTTCCACGGCGCGCTTTATGAGTTCAACCGCAATTCCCACTTCGGTGCGAATACATTCTTTGGCAACTTTAACAACACCCCGCGTCCATTCCTGAATCGCAATCAGTTTGGTGGCACGATCAGCGGCCCGGCTCCATTGCCGCGCTTTGGCGAGGGCGGACCTTCTCTCTGGAGAGACAAAGGCTTCTTCTTCTTCAACACTGAGATTTACCGGCAAGCTTCGCAGGCAGCGGCATCCGCTACCACGTTGCTGCCCGCCGCCCGAAATGGGACGTTCACCTACACCGCAACTTGTACTGCGGTAACTTGCCCTCCGGGAATTACGCCCGGACAGCAGATCACCGTGAACTCATTGACCGGTGCGGGTCTTAACCTCGCCGGCGGCAATGCCGCTGTGTTCGCGGCAGCCGGTGGTGCAACATCAGTTGACCCCGTGGTCCAGGCCCGCATCCTGAGCAGGTTGCCCGATGCAGGGAATGGCACAGCGCAGGGCATCAATTTCACCCAGGGAATAAACTTCAACGTCGCCGCTCCCGTCATTCGTGACGCCCAGACCGGCCGTTTCGACGTTCAGTTTAATGACGAGAACGCGGCCAACTTCGTCTATAAGCGCACGTTCGACGACAATGCCCGTACCGACCTGGCTTATAGCTTCAATACGCAGCCTTATGTAACCCAGGGTGCGACGACCACTCTCTACATCGGCGCTTACAACTGGACGCCCTCGGCGAGTTTCTCAAACGAGGTTCGCGGTGGTTACCAGTTCAGCAACCCCTTCTTCCTTGAAGGCGGCGTCGGTCAGGGCTTCGTGTTTAGCAACTCGCAAACACAGGCTGGAAACACCGTCGCAGGACTCATCACGAATCCGGAAGGTTCGTTCCGCAGCCAGGGTCGCAACACGTCATACTGGAACATCCAGGACAATGCCACCTACAGCCGCGGCAATCATTCTTTCCGCTTCGGTTTCAACCGCGACGCTTACCAGATTGTTGCGCTAAACTTTGCGGCCACCACGCCGGTCTTCAACTTTAGCTCAACGGCAAACCCAAACACCCCTGGTCTGACGACCGCGCTTTTCCCGGGTGGTATCAGCGCAACTGACTTAGGACGCATCAACGCTCAGCGCTACCTGCTCGCCGGCATCATCGGCGGCGCGTCGGTGCAGGCTAATGTTGTAGATATTGCATCGGGCTTCCAGCTGGGCGCGCCGGCAATCCGCGACCTGCGTTATTCGATTTACTCAGGTTATGCGCAGGATCAGTGGCGTCTGTCACCCCGATTCACCTTGAATCTGGGCGTCCGTTACGACCTCTACACACCGCTTAACAATCCAGCTGGAGTTTACCTGGAAACGCGCGTGGCAGATGGTCAAACGGCGACAGAAGCCGCCCTTAACCCGAATGGTGTTTATCAGGCTCTCGGCATAAACTCCGGCAACGCCGGTGATTTCCAGAAGGCTGACAAGAACAACTTCGGTCCGACGGTCAGCTTCGCATGGTCGCCGCAGTTTGGCGGCGCGCTCGGCAGCCTCTTCCCCGGAGACGGTGGGACGGTGTTCCGCGGTGGTTACCGCATCAGCTACAACAACAACGAATACGTGCGAACTCCTGACAACGCTTACGTTCAATTGGTGGGGTTAGGCTCGCAGGTGATCAACGCCTTCCAGGGTGGCAGTGCGCAATTGAGGTCAGTCCTGACCCCGCGTCCGGATCTACCTGGTTTCACCGCTGTACCGGGAAACTTTGCTACTCCGGCGTTGCCGACGCTTCCGATTACCTACACGACCGCGAACAACAATGCGGCCAAGCAGGGATTGGTTTGGGTGTTCGATCCAGATATCCAGGCTCCGCTGGTTCACGAATGGAACATCGGTATCCAGCGTGACATCGGCATGAAGTCGGTGATTGAACTACGTTACGTAGGCAGTATGAGCAACGAGATCTGGCGCTCAGTTGACTCCAACCAGGTTGACATCCGTAACAACGGCTTCCTGGCTGATTTCATCCGTGCCAGAGAGAATTGCCGCTTGCAGGGCGCGACGATTGCTGGTCCAGCGGATCCGCTTTTGAAGTGCACCAGCGCTGCTTTCAACGCCGGCATTCCTGGCAGTCAGGTTTTGACGGTTTTCCCGAACCTACCGAGTGGTGGATTGCTGACCAATGCGACCATTCTCGGTCAGATTCGTGATGGCGTGCCTGCTGATTTGGCAGTTACCTACATCATCAACAACCTGGCAACCGGCGTGAACTTCCTGGCGAACCCGAATGCGTTCGTCGCGAATGTCACCTCGAATGGCGGCCAATACCGGTACAACGCGTTGCAGGCGGAAATTCGCCGGCGCTATGCCGATGGCTTCTCCTACCAGGTTAACTACACGTTCCAGAAAACCCTGGCAGACTCAACGCAGGATACACAGCAGAGCGTTGACCCCTACCTGGACAATCTGAACCAGAGACTCAACTACGCGCGGCCGCAGTATGACCGCACCCACACCATCAATGGCAACTTGAACCTTGAATTGCCATTCGGTCGCGGACATCGTTGGTTGAGCGATGGTGGCGTCGCCAGCAAGATTTTTGGCGGTTTCCAAATGACCTCAATCTTCAACATCAGCTCGGGAGCGCCGATCTCGATTCTCGACACACGCGGCACACTTAATCGTGCCGGTAGGTCAGCACTCCAGCCCGGCACTTCGAGCTTAACAGCCAGCCAGATCAAGGATCTCGTCGGAATCTTCAAGACTCCGAACGGCGTGTTCTTCATCAACCCCAGCGTTCTGCAGGCCACCACGCCTGCCGGCGTCGTGGTTGACCTGAACCAACCGCTGCCGGCTGGTGTAACTCCGCAACAGTTGACCATCCGTGGCGCCAGCCCCCTCGGCGTAGCGCCATTCCCGGGTCAGGTATTCTTCCGAAACCCGCCGGGATCGACGGGTAATCTGCCGATGAACTTCATCAACGGTCCAATTTACTTCAATTGGAACGCTGGTTTGTTCCGTAACTTCGGTCTGGGTGAAACCCGCAGATTGCAGCTGCGCGCGGAAGTGTTCAACGTTCTCAACAACCCACAGTTCAACCTCGGTGAAGGCAGTGGCGTATTCAACGTCAACAGCACCACCTTTGGTCGCGTGGGCTCGACTTTCGCAGCACGCATCGTCCAGTTTGGAGCGCGCTTCGACTTCTAATTCCGCCCTGCCCAGGCAGGTCGCTTAACAAATCGGGCGTTGCGCCTTTCGCAAGAAAGACGCAACGCCCGAAGTTTTTTTAGTTCTGTTATTCCCTAACCCTTACTGCTTGGGCCCTACGTTAAATGTGTCGGCTGGTATCTTCTGATTGAACGCAAGGTCAGTTAAGGTAAAGTCCCATTCCCCTTTGAATGTGCCGCCACGCGTATCCATTTCCAGCTCAACCTTGTAAGAGCGCGGCAGTGTCATTCCGCTTTCTTTCTTGAAGTCACCAAAATGTTCGACCATTTTGTAGCGAGTCGGACGCTGTTGTCCTGAGCCGTCGACGGCGCCGGTAGGGCGGTCGGCACGGCCAGAGGCAATTCGTCCGGTACCCAGGCCGGCGGAAATTACGCGGGTATACTCCGTGCGAACATGCTGAAACGTCTCGGTGTCGAAGAAGAGGCTGATTTCCAGGTCGGAGCCGCCCTTCGGCGTATACCTGAGTTCATGCATCGACTTCGCGCCTGATTTCTTGATGCCCTTGTATTCGAGTTTCGGTTTTTTGTCGGACGACTCCAGCAGCGGCCAGGAGTCTGAAAGCGTGCCGCCGATGAGGCCTTCCTTAATGATATTGTCATGCGTGAGCAAAAAGTCGCCCAGGTATCCTCGGACACCCGCCCTGGCAAAGCCGACCGTAACGTCCTTGCCGTCAAACGCAAACCTTTCCTGGAATTGTCCGGCGTTTTCGAAGCCCACTCCCATCATGTTCTTGTTGCCATCGGAGGCCAGGACGCCCCGACCCTCATACTTCGCTGTGCCCGGCGCGCGCAAGACTGCAACCACGGGGCCGGCAGCGATGCGGCTCTTCACCGATGCGCGCATTTCAGCAGCGGCGATCGAATCGAGATGCTTAGCTACAATCTCTTCTGGCCGCAGTTTATCCTGCGCGCTCACGTGACTGGGAACTACTGCGGCAGTTATGGCCACCAAAGTGGCGAGAAATAACAAATGGATGCGACCGTTCTTCACTCTTTTTTCTCCTTAGACTGTAGATGTTAGGGGGGACGAGAATACTCACCTTATGGCACAAAAACCGCGCTCGCGCAAGATCACTATCGGTTAGTGGTAGGGGGAAAGGGTGCGCAGGCAGTCGCCCTGCCTGTGAGTTCGGCAGTTGGTTTTTCCGCGTTCCTATCCGTTTCGCTGGCGACATTTGCAGGCTGGACCACAGTGCGGAACCCGGAGTCGAATTGCTTGCGCGTTTGCCGTCATGGTGGGACAATCATCTAGCCCACGCATCACCATTCGAAGGGAGTCGTTATGAAGATCCGTTATTTTTTCCTCCCAGGGCTGCTGTTCGCTAACATCGCATCGGCTCAAACTGCCTCAACACCCGTACTCACTGATCCGCCCGGTGTAGTTGTGGCTGAGGTTCGTTGGCAGCAGGAGGTCTTCATTCCCGCTCTCTATGACGATCCCATGCGGATAAATCAGGATCATCGCGATCTGGAGCGCGACAAGAAAAACACCAGCATCGAGAACTCAGTGCGAGCCCGTCAGGGACAAACGCCAATCCCCTCACCCTCGAAGAAAATTGCGTCAAACATTCCCGTGGGAAGCACCCCGATGGGTGTGCCTTTAGGCGATGAACCTGCCGGAAATCGCAATCTTCCCGCCCGTCCCGAACCAGGCGCTGCGTCGACCTATTACCTTTACAAAGCAAAGATCAGGAACAATGGCACCAAAGCGATTCGCGGTGTCATTTGGCATTTCGTGCTCGTTGACTCCGGGACCGCAACGGAAGTTGGGCGTCACCGGTTCATTGGAAAGGTAAGTATCAAAGCCGGCAAATCCGCCGAGCTGGTGGCTCGCTCCCGAGTGCCGCCGACGCGAATCGTGCGGGCAGGAAAGTCCAGCGGAGAACAGCCTGGAAAGAATACTGAACGGGTCATAATCGAGCGCATCGAATATGACGACGGCACCTTTTGGCAGTATCCGTCTCAATAGCAGATCCAGCCGACCCTTCGACAATACCCTTCGGACGAGTAATCCCGCTCGCCTCAAAGTTTCTAATGTTGATTAGTCCAGCACAGCCGCCTGAGGACTGAGCACCAGCAGATGCCATCGTTGGAATGAAGTTATCGGGTCATTGGGAATGAGCCGGACATAGGCGGTTTCGACATAAAGTCTTTCCGGTGTGGGCCACTCAAGCCGGATGATCGGATTGAAACTGGCTGGGATGGCCGCGTCCGTTGCCACACTACCTCCCGCATGTGGATCGCTACCATCACCTTCCTTCGCAGGGGCTGCGGTCTTCGCTTCATACGCCCTCGAAGCAACGATTAGCGCATCCCGCAAACGAATCCGAGCTTGCGTCGGTTTGTTGCTGGCTGCGTCGTAGATCATAACGTTCGCATCGAATGCCGTCGCGACCTTTGAAGAGTCTGGCGACCACACCGGCAGGGCTTCCGTCATCTCGTCGTCCAGTAAACGCTCCGCGCCTTCCAGGGAAATCAGACGCGGACGTCCCGTTGGTAATCTGAACGATTTTTCCCTGCTGTCCCATTCGCTTTCCCGGCAAGCCATCGCCACCAGCGCGTGGCTGTCCGGCGCCCACGAAGCGTAAAAATAAATCAAACCTTCGCGCGAGGTTAACGGCTTCAAGTCGTAGCCATCGCGATTGCAGATGTAAATCTGCTCTGTGCTAAACAGAGGCACAAAGCCGAAAGCGGGAGCGACGGAAGCCGCTGGGAGGGGTTCAATTGTTTCCGGGGGGTCAGGCATAACACCGCCGGGTGGAGTTGGTGTCGGAGTGGGCGTAGCTCCTTTGTGGCCAATGAAGGTGATGAAATTTCCATCGGGCGACCAGGCCACAGTTTCGGGAAAAACACAGGAGAGATCGGGCGGCGTAAGGTTCCGCAGAAAACTACCTTCTGCAGAGTAGATATCGATGCGGAAAGTCTGACTGGGCTCGTCGGCAGTGCCATAGAGAACCAGGGCCCGCTGACCATCGGGAGAACGAACGGTCCGGATCAGCGCATCGCCTTGTCTGCGCGTATCGAAGTCGATCTGTATCGCCTCGATTTTGTCGTTAGCGTCGTCAGTCTTGATTTCCACGGGCAAGTCAACATCGGGCTCCAGTCGATAGGCGAGACGCTGGGCCGGCACATCTCGCAGGACGAGAGGGCGCACATCACGCTGACGATCGAGCACCGATTGACATGACGCAGAGCCGAGCAGAAGCGCCAATAGCAGGATTAGTGAAAGATTTTGGTTGTCTTTGGTTTTGAAGAAAGCGCGCGGACTCAGCTTGAAAAGTCGGTTCGTTTCAGGAGTTTCGGTCAATTCGTTTGCGCCTCTTCGTTACGATGTTGGCGAGGATGATAGGAATCCCCTGTTACGAATGTCAATGAGATGCTCCCGACTGATGATTAACAACTCAATCGGGGACAGCGCTGGTCTAACGTCCGTAAACCAGCTCTCGCGACAAGGTCGGATTCAATGTAAGAAGTGCGCGAATTGTAATTTTGGGCGAGAGGTGATCGTCATCGCCTTCATCCTGCTCGACGCAATTGTGCGCCAGAGAGCGCGAGATTCTTCGTGGCAGCGGTTCGTAGCTGGGGGTAGCTGAAACGTAGAAGCGCGCGGCGAGGGTGCCAACCAGATCGCAGGTCAACTCCTCAGCGGGTTGGCCCTGAATCTTCAAACTCGTAAGCCGCGAAGCTCGGACACCGACGGCAAGGAACAGTAGTCTCAAATTGTCCTCGCCGCCGTCGCCAATGTGGACCAGTTCATGGGCCAAAACGCTGACTACTCCCTCATCCGATGGTAGTCCCGCCAGAAAGATTGTGCCGAAGACGATCGTCTGAGGGTTTTTCAGGAATACCGAGGCGTTGTCGCGCGAATCCATGTCCGGCCGAATGCTCTTCACTGCTCGCACCCGCGCAATAGCTCGCGCAATTCGCGCATTGTATCCACTACGATTGTTCAATTTGTAATCAGCGGATAAGCGGCGCAGCGAAACCTCAACCAGGTTTTTCGCCGTCGGCAATAGCCGGTGAGCGCGCTCGGCGCCGGCCACGGCTTCCGGACTTGTCACCGGCAATGATGGACGCGCTTGCATGTCATCAATAGGCACACTGCCCTTGGGATCGGCCAGGCGCTCTTTGCACACTGCAGCACTCGCGAGATCGATCATCTCGCGCGCTTCAGGCGGAAGCACATCGCGCGAATGACTCGTGCGGGGCGCCGTCTGCGTCCGTCGCTTTTGGGCGAACGCTCCCGCCGCTGGCAGGAGCAGGACCGTGACTGACAACATGAAAACCGTGATTCGAAAAAGCCTTGTTGCGCGTCCGACCACAATCGGGGAACTCTCCGGCAAACCGGGCGTGGCCGCTCGGCTGTAAAGTTCATCTGATGACTTCTTAATCAAGTTTCTGATTAGCGGTTCCGCCATATTGGTTTACGCTTTTCGATGAACGCATTCACGCCCTCAGTTGCGTCCGAGGTCTTCATAAGTTCATGGAGATACATGTTTTCTACTTCGGTCAGCAAGGCATCGAGCGAACGCGACTGCCCCGAGTCGATGGCCCGCCTGGCGTGTTCGAGAGCTGCGGCCGAAAGCTCGCGAAACTTCCCCAGCAGCTCAGATGTCTTCTCCTCAAGCTCCTCGCTCGGCAATACGTAGTTTACCAGGCCCAGGCGCAGAGCTTCTTCAGCATCAATCATGTCACCGGTCAGAATCAATTCGCGCGCTCGCTTGTCGCCGATTACGCGCGGAAGCAACACCGCGCCAACCGGTGGAAACACGCCAAGCTTAATTTCCGGTTGACCGAATCGCGCGCGACTGCTGGCCACCACGATATCGCAAGCCGCAACCAACTCGCAGCCCCCGCCCAATGCCGGCCCATCGACCAACGCAATTGCTGGTCTGCCGATCTGTTCAAGCGCCCGAAAGATTGCGTGGAACGAATCCAGCATCTGAAAAATCGTATCTGCGACATGCTCTTCAATTGCCACTCCGGCGCTGAAGGCGCGACAGTCCGTCGCAGCGTCAAAAACGATCGCAGCCAAGTCACGACTCAGCGCACAACTGTTCAAGGCCTCGTTGATCTCGCGCATCATGGCGATGTTCAGGATATTTACCGGTGGACGCGACAGAGTGATCCGCGCGACGCGATCTTCGATCGTGAACCTGATGTGCTGAAATTCTTCAGGCATTGTGGAAATGTAGAACGGAGGCGGTCAGTTTAGTGGAGACTCAACGCGCTCGGTTTGCGCCTTATTCGTTTGCGCGCAAACTTACCTAAATCAGAATACTACCTAAACGCTATTTTGATAACGGTGCTTTCAGCCACGACTGGTAAACACGCTGCTGGTCAGGCGTCGGTTTTTCAACTGCGACGATGCGGTATGATCCATGAGGACTTCGTCCGAGTTTAACCTGAAGAGTGCTCAAATCGTCGAAGCGAAAGATGGTAAGCATAATTAAGTCGCCGGGCCGTTTTTCAGCCAGGCGGGCATCGAAGAATTCTTTTGTGGCCCGCATGTTGTTTAATGCCAGAATTTGATCGCCCGTATTCAGGCCCTGGTCATAAGCCGGCGAGCCTGCATACACGCGCTTCACCATCAGGCGGTCCTGTTCCTGGGCCAGATCCGCACCGAGGTAAGCCTTTTCCGCGAGCGCCACTGGATTACTTGCAGGACCACCTGTATCGAGCCGCAGTCCCGCAGCCGCAAAAGCCGCGTTGTAATCGAGCTCTTCCCGACCGCGAACGTAACGCGAAAAGAATGGCTCAAGACTGGCGCCCGCCATCAACTCACAAGCTTTCTGAAAATCTTGCGGCGTGTAGTTGCGTCCCTTCTTGTAAAACTCCTGGTAAAGGTATCGCATCACATCGTCCAACGATTTGCTGCTCTGCTTGCGAATCTCAAGATCAAGCAACAGGCCAACGATCGCGCCCTTGTCGTAGTAGGAAATCTGGGAGTTAACTGAATTCTCATCCTGCCGGTAATACTTGATCCAGGCGTCGAAGCTCGATTCTTCAAGGCTTTGGACCAGTCGCCCCGGCGTCTTTTGCAGGGCCTCGATGGCCCTGGCAGTGTCTCGCAGATAATCCTGGTCAGAGATTAGACCGGCGCGGCGCAGTGTGAGTCGATCGTAGTAGTCGGTGATGCCTTCCGCGACCCAAAGCAGTTTTGTGTAATTCTCCTTCGTATAATCAAACGGGCCGAGCGTGTCAGGCTGTATGCGTTTGACGTTCCAAAGGTGGAAAAACTCGTGGGCCACTAAAGACAGGAATCCTTGATAAGTACGTTGCTGTTGGGCGGCAGGCGCAGCAGCGCTTCCACCCTCGCCGCGTTCCGGACCAAAGCCAAAGCGCGGGTAGCCGAGCGCCGTTGAATTTCGGTGCTCAAGGCCGCCGCCGGCATTGGATCGCAAGTGGAGGAAAAAGGTGTAATCCGGATAAGGAATCTCACCGCCCATTAGTTCAACTTGCGTCTCGACGATCTTCTTCACATCGGCCCGCATTTTTTCCGCGTCGTAGTTTCCATCGCCATCAATTATTATCCGGTGCGGCACGCCCTTAACTTCAAACGCAATCGTCTTGAAGTTGCTGACCTCCACCGGCGAATCGTAGAGCACATCGAAATTCTCCGCGCGAAACGCGTTCTTTCGGCCGCGTACCGGCGGCAGCGCGGTAGCCACTTTCCATGGTTGCGGTGCGACGATTTGAATCGTAGATGCTGCGGCCAGGTATCCTCGGGGATACATCAGCAGTGCCGCGTTGTTCCAGAAAGCGTGGTCGGAGTTGAGCTCATTGGTGCGGACCGAGAGCTCGTTTGCGTAAACTTTATAAGTCGCTCGCCAGTCAAGCGAGTTCACCGTAGTGACGCGCCATGTATTTTTGTCCAGCTTCGTCCAGGACAACTCCTTCCCGGCGTGATCCGTGGCCTTGAAGTCCTGCACATGACGAGCGAATTCGCGAACCATGTAGGACCCGGGCGTCCAAACGGGCATCACCAAATCAAAGGTGTAGGCCTTCTCTTTGGGTCGCGAAATCCGAATCTCAACTTCCAGAAGATGAGTGTGCGGTTTGGACATTGAGACGGTGTACTCAATGTCCGGAGCTACGTCGGCAGGTCGATCCTGAGCGGAGACAGCGATTGACCACGAAAGAACGAAAGCGGCCACAACTAAAGTGGCGCCTCCCAAGCTGCTTAGTTTGGAGAACAAGCCCTGACGCATCTCGCTTACCCTTATGCTGATTTCTATGGGAAACTTAGGGGAATTCATATTACTACGAAGCATGACCGCGGGTCTAAGGAGACCGGATCTCGGACCACGCGCTTCCCGCAGGAGAGAAAGACGATGCAAGTCGTAGTTTGTAACAAGTGTGGCTCTAAGAATCGGGTCGATCCTGCAAGCGCCGCAGGTCAGATAGCGAAATGTGGAAGGTGCGGCACGCCCCTGGAAGTCGACTCCAAAGCGCCTGGGAACATACCGCTCATCGTTAGAGATGACACCTTTTCAAAGGACGTATTGCAAACCCGAGGCACTGTGCTACTCGATTGCTGGGCGCCCTGGTGTGGCCCGTGCCGCATCGTTGGTCCAATCATGGAGCAACTGGCCGCCGAATCCAACGGCCGTTATCGCATCGCCAAACTCAACGTCGACGAAAACCCGCGCACGGCCAGTCAGTTTCAAATTCAGAGTATTCCGACCATGCTGATATTCAAGGATGGAAAACTGGTGGACCGCCTGGTGGGCGCCCTACCTAAACCGGCGATCGCGGACCGGCTACAGGCACACGCTGGTTAGGTTGGGTGCCGACACCGTTTTCTGATGCGTTGCCCTTTGTCCTTTTGTTTCCTAATATCAGGCACTATCAATTAACAAACTTCAGAGGTTCACTAAAATGTATCGCAAACTAATCGCGACCTCGTCTGTCTGGTTTCCACTTCCAATCCGGCTCGGCCTGGGCGCTGTCTTTGTGGCCCATGGCGCACAAAAAGTATTAGGCAGCTTCAACGGACCGGGTCTGGCAAAGTTTTCGTCGGCGCCGGCGCCCTATGCGTTCATGCGTCCGGCATGGCTCTGGATGGGTGCCGCAGCCTTTGCCGAACTCGTTGGCGGTATCCTCGTCATCCTCGGACTGCTAACTCGAGTGGGGGCGTTCCTTATTTTTTGCATCATGCTGGTTGCCGTTGTCGGGGTCCACTGGCCGGGCGGCTTCTTTGCTCCGGGCGGCATTGAGTATGCGATGTCGTTGCTGGCGATGTCTCTGGCACTATTGATTTCCGGCGGTGGCATGGCGTCAGCCGATCTGGCGATGTCCAGCAACCGGCGCAGATAGAGCACTCTCGATTTGGATTACGCGGGTTGACTTCTCGCCCTAGTCACCCGCTACCGGACGATCACAAATCACAAATCGCAAATCTAAAATCTCAATGAAACGCTCTCCGCTGGTCGTAATCTTCACGACAGTATTTATCGATCTGGTTGGGTTTGGTATCGTCATCCCGGTACTTCCTTACTTCGCCGAGGGCTCGCGGTTTAGCGCCAGCCCGCGCACCATCGGCATCCTCATCGCGTCTTATTCACTCATGCAATTAATCTTTTCCCCTGTGTTGGGCCGGCTCTCAGATAAGCATGGTCGCCGTCCCGTCCTCCTGATTTCAATCATCGGCACCGGCATCGGATTTCTAATCCTCGGATTCGCGACCACGTTGTGGATGCTATTTCTCGGTCGGATCCTCGACGGCATCACCGGCGGAAACATCTCAACCGCGCAGGCTTACGTCGCCGACATCACCACTCCAGAGGAACGCGCGAAAGGCATGGGCCTGCTGGGGGCGGCCTTCGGACTAGGTTTCATTTTTGGCCCCGCCATCGGAGGAATTTTGAGCCAATGGGGGATTGGCGTGCCCTTCTTTTTTGCAGCCGGCCTCTGCTTCGCGAATGCCTTATTGCTTTACTTTACTTTGCCCGAGACCGTGACACCCGATCATCCGGCGCGGACTTCGGCGGCACGCGGGCGCGGATGGTCTCAATTACTCAAGTCTTTCAAGCAGCCCCGACTGGGCTTTGTTCTGAGTATCTATTTTCTCTTCATCGTGGCCTTCTCAATCATGACCACGACGTTTTCGCTTTACACGATGTTTCGCTTTGGCTACGACGCCCAACACAACGGCTATCTTTTTGCCTACGTAGGCCTGCTGGCGGTGATTGTTCAGGGAGGGCTGATTGGCAAACTCGTAAAACGTTTTGGTGAACTACCACTCGTCGTAATCGGCGCCCTGTTTTTTGCCATCAGCCTCTTCGCCGTTCCTTTCGTTGGGCCAGAGCGGGGCGGACTGATTGCGCTCCTGGTGGGCGGCGGCATTTTTTCGCTCGGGAATTCCTTAGCTACACCTTCGTTGACGACTCTGGCGTCAAGAAGTGTGGGACCGGCCGAGCAAGGTGGGGTTTTGGGGGTGGTCCAATCGATAGCGAGTTTGGCCAGGGCGGTGGGACCGGCGCTGGCCGCGGTGCTGATTCATAGCGCAGTCTCTTATAAAGGGGCAGACGGCATCTGGCATCTGATGAGCGACCGCTCACTATTCATCACCTTCTGGACCGGCGCCGGAATCATGTTTCTCGCATTTCTGCTGGCACTCTATTTTGCGCGCAGTCACGCGCGAGACTATGCGAGCAGGGCCGAAACGGTGTCATAGGACAGGCTTTGCTGCCTGTCCACGGTCACCTGAAATTCTGGGGAAGAATGGATCAGCCAGGAACGCCTGTCCTACCTGGAACTACTTCACAAACTGGGCCAACGGACCATCGGGTTTCAGAATATCTTTCAGCGCTGAGTAAGGCACGAAAACATGCTGTGGTCCGGCAGCATACGCCGCGACCTGATACGCGTCGAACACAATTCCCAGGCCTCGCTTACCGATCGTCCAGCTTTCGTAATTCTCGGCCTCCGGTCCCGCGCCTCGCTGAATCCACTCGTCGTCGAGCATGGATTCTTCACCCTTTGCTTTGCCCTGCTTCTTCAAATCCGCGATGCAATATGCCGCCAGCGCCGGCAAATATTTTGAGCCCGGCTGGAAGAGGTCTGAAAGGTTCAGCAGCTTCCCATTTCCTAAATCGAAGTTAACTACTTCCGAATATGAATTAGGGTGCGCTGCTCCCGCCGAGTAACTCCCAACGACCAGCATAACGCTGATCAGATCATCTTTCGCCAGTTCGATGTTGTAGCCAATATGCAGGTCGCTATTCGCGGATTCCGCCGGCAACTCAAGCTCAGTATCTACAGCGTTTGACGCCATGTCAGCTTTGAAGCCGGCAACTTTTTTCGTAACCAGATTTCGAATCGTTTGATTAAACTTTTCGTAGTTCGGACTTCCCGAACCATTCAACTGCGGATACTCCGCGTCGATTTCGTATTTAAGTTTCTTGTTATTCTCGTTGATGCGTCGGGTGACAACCTCGACGCCGCTGCTGAATTCGATGGGCTCTTCCTGCAGTGAAAAGGGTGTCTGCTTGTTGCTGTTGGGCGCTTTCCAATTGCCGGTGATTACTACCAGCCCGGTTTCCTCGGTTTTCCAATTACCGTGAAACGCACCGGTCTGCTTCCCCGCCGTATCAAACTCATCGAGGGTCAGCTTTCCGTTCGGATCGATGGTGCCGCGAAGATCGATCCTGGTTCCAACCTTTTCATAGAAGTAGGAACCGGCCAGCCGCTCGCCCTCGCGCATCAGCTTCATCTGCAAACCAAGATTGTTGCCAATGGTGCCTTTGAAGAGTTTGGTTTGACCTTGTGAAGTGGCGCCCCCATCGGCCTGCTGCAATTGTTGTCCGGAATTATTGCCTGGGGCTAAGGGTTCATCGGTCGTGGATTTTTTGCTGCAGGCAGTAACGCCCGCCACGGCGAGCATGAGGGAAATTAGCAAGACTCGACCAAGTGAATTCATGGTTGTTCTCGTATCGGCTCGACGCATCTCCGGGGCAGTAGCCCGACCATAAGGGAGGCCGTGGCGGTTGTCAGTTACAACGCCACCCTCACGGTCGGGCTACCGCCTCAGTATCAGACGTCGAGCGGACTACCTTCATGATCTCCTCGCGAAGATCAGCAAATTTTAATTCACAAAGCCGGCCGCCGGTGAACAATTCAATGTTTGTCACGTCGGCAATTGCAAACGGAGGCCTGGCGAAACTGTCCATCTCCTCATCAGTCTCAAAACTCGTTTCCGCCAGTACCAAACCAAACAGATCTCCCAGAAACATATCGAGGCTGAACTTTCGTCCCTCGAATTCAAAAGGGTAGCGATTCTTGCGGATCTCATTCGCATCCGAAATGCCGAGCACTTCAGTTTCCAGTGCGTTGAGATAGATGTTGGTAATTATCGTTCGGGAAAGATCGCCGGGGTTGGGCGCAAACTTCTGCGTCAGCTCTACTGTCCACTTGTTCGTCTGAGGCTCGCGCACTTTTCTGAGACGCAGGCGCGTGCCGGTCAGGTAGTTATCCGTGATTTGGACATGGGGATTCGCACGGGTCATCCCTTCGGGCAAATCCCGCAAGAGGAAACGCCGCTCGCGCTCAACCCGCGCATACTTACTTTCGGCAGGAACCTGAGTGTTCTGATCGGTTAGTTTCGCAACGCCCATATGCCACCGGCAGGGCCAGGTCAATAATGATACCTACAGGATAGAATCGTTATCTTATTTTCGAAGATTTGATAAACGAGTCGGTGTTCTTGATCCAATTCTGCGTGACCAGCAACCCTTGAGTTCGTGCCTCAGCGGTTCTGGCTTGCCAATGCCTTGAAAGGGTCGCGCTGGATATCCTTTAGTAAATTGACGATGCGCAGCGCCTTGCCGCGATCTTGCTCAATCCACCACGCCAAATCTTCAAAGGCAGCAATGTCAAATTCCAAGCTTCTCACGAACTTCCTCAAAGGGAATTCCGGTTTGACGTTCCTTTGCTTCCATGAGCCGTCGCTTCATGTTCTCGCTCTTGAGGAGATAAGCCGTCTCTTTTTCAGATTCAATTTCGCGCCACAATTCGATCGGCACGATTACCGCTGTGGACTCGCCACCCTCATCTGATACGTACTGTATTTCCAGCATACGCAACCTCCGATACAAACCCTTAGCTAGGAAATCAATCGTCGCAAGACCCGACCCAACCAAACCAAAGCACCAACTTTGAGCAGTGTCCGTCGAAATAACGGAAGGACTGAACCTACTACCTGCTTGTAGAACCAGATATCGGCATGGCGCTTACTAAACCGCCGAAGAACATGTCCATAGCTTTCAATCAAGTCGCCGATTACTTCGTCCCTCTCTTCCTTTCCAAGGAAAAGATAGAGTATGTATTCAGCATTGAGGGGCGGCCTCGACGGAACGTCCCTTTTTGCAAATCTAAATCGGGCAATCCATTGCGCCCTCCAACTGTCTCGGGAAAATTCATTCAGGAGTGGCTTTTCTTGCATAAGCGAGAGACGCCGGCGGACGGCCCTTCTCAATGCGTTACGCCTAAATCGGTTCGGTAAGGTTAGAGACTCGAACTGTTGGTAGCCCTTCTCGTGGAGCAGTGTTTTTAACTGTGACAGTAATATCTGATCCGCTATTTGCTCGCCGAGCAGCACTTTTACTTCCGCCTCAAATATTTGTTCATCCAGTACCGGTTTATGCTTCATTGCATTGCTCCGAGGGTTCTTAAACCCACCAGTCGCTGACGAGCTTCTTGAACCTCTCTCAGCAGGGATTGAGCTGATCCTTTGACCTTATAATGTCGCTTCGCACGTCCTCCGCGTTCAGCGGTGGGCTCTCCAACCCAGGATTCAACCAGTCCTTTTTCCTCCAGTCTTGAGAGCGTTGTGTAGAGCGAGCCAACTGTGATCGAACGAGCCGTTGCTTGCTCCAGAGCTTGGCGGATTGTCACACCGTAGGCGTTCTCGCCCTGGCTCAGGATTGCCAAGAGAACTAATTCCTCAAATTCTCCGATGTAGCTGCTGGGTTTTTTCACTGGCGCCCTACCTCTCTGTGAAAGCATGGCGCTATTTGTACTGCAATGTAGAACAAACTGTCAACACAAAAAAGAGACGGGCAGGGCCCGCCTCCAAACGTCTAGCAAAGAGCCTTGACGTTATCGATTCGGACCTGACTGCGTTGCCGGCATCCCCTTCATCGGCATCTGCATCTTGCCATCGGCGTGGCGAGTCAGCGCCAGGAAGTCTGAGTCAAGACGTATTGAATCAAACACCGCATCGACGCGCGCTTCCATCATCTCCTTGGAGCGCACTGCATGGTAACGCTCGTATTGATAAAAGTGCCGTTTGAGAAGTGATAACGCCCTTGCTTTTTGACCGTTCTGCGCATAGATAGCGGCCAAATTGTACGACGCGGGCAAGAGGTTCACGTTTGCCCTCGCTACTTTCAGTGCCTCCTCACGTTTGCCGGACGCGGCCATGAAGACAGCAGCGAACACCAGGTTGTAAGGATCTTTCGGATCGAGCGCGAGCGCTTTCTGCGTGTAAGCATTACCCTGGGCCAGATCGCCCTCCGAATTCCAGTAAACTGCCAGATTGCGAAAGGCGAGCGCCAGCGGATACTCCGTAACCGACTGCTCCATCAAGTGGAGTCCCTTTTTGAATTCGCCGTCGTGGATCGTGATCTTACCCAAGCCATGGAGGGCGACAGCTCGCGACAGCGGATCTGCCGGCATCTCCAGGATTGCGTTGAACGCAACGCGGGCCTTGACCCAGTCGCCGGTGTGATGGCGATACAATTCGCCGAGATAACGTAGCGGCGTCGGGTCCGCCGGATCCATTAGGCGCGCGCGTTGATACAATTTCTCGGCAAGTACGTACCTCGCACTGTCTTCCGCAATCAGACCGTGGCGCATGGTTAATTCAATCTGGGCGCTCTTGCGCGCGTCAAAAATGGGTTCACGATAGTCAGGACCATCAATCAGGTTTGCTTCTTCGCCGACGCCGAGTTTCTTCAATTCCTTCGCGGCAGTCTTTGCTTTGCCGGGAAACATGCATTTCTGTTCAACCACGGCCTGCAAGAGCTTGATCGCAGCCTCTTTTTCTCCAGCGTCTGCCTTGGCTTTTGCCTCTTTCAGTTGCTCATCAATCGTTGTCTCGCGCGTCTTCACTTCAGCGACGAGGACCTTCTCGAGAGCATCAACCTTTAGCTTTCCATCCTTGTTCTCGACCCGAGTGACAGGCGTACCGTCCGGGGTAGCGATCACCGCTACGGGCAGCTTGGCCTCACCCACGAGGGTCTGCGCATTGGGAGTCTGGCCGTCGGCCAGTTCCATCGAAATGCATTTCGACGCGTACAGCGAGAGTGAACGCGATTCCCGCAAGCTTGATCGTTTCACCTCGTCTTCAGAAGCTGGAAACCAATAGACGATGAGCCCCTTTGCCGGTTGGTCTTTTGGTTTGCGAATTTTCCATGGGACGCGATAAGTCTCGGGAGCCGCAGCGCTGCCGCTGCCCCCTGACATGCCTCCGCCGCCGCCACCACCGCCACCGCCACAAGTGGCCCAAATTGGGGAAGCTGTAATCAGAGCGATTAGGAGTGTCACTAGTGCACGTGTTATGAGCGACTGAGGGAATGCTTTCATGGTTGTCACCTTTAGTTGACCATTGGGTCTTTCGACGCGGACAGCGGGGAGGATGGGACAATAACATTTCTGCGGCGGTCCATGAAAGGCAAAACCCCTCAGGTTTGACTGAGGGGTTTGGCGCCGGCCGGGGGGTTGCTATTCAGTAAAGTTAAGAAGGTTGTTCTCAGCGCTAGTTAGAACCAGCACTGCCACCCGATCACATCTTCTTCGTCTTCCATTGAGCCACGAGCTTTTCCAGGTTGGTGATAGCTGTTGGGTTAGCCTTAGCTTCTTTGCCAAGCTGGATCGCTTGTTCGCCGGCGGCAATGGCTTCAGCGGTTTTGCCATCCTGGGCCAGCATGCGCGCCTTCAAGCCCACGTTGCCGATTGTCGGGCGAATCTTGATCGACTCGTTCAACCAGCCCCAGGCCTCTTCGACGGCCAGTTTGTTTTGCAGCGCATAGCTGGCGGCCTGCGAGCGGATTTGAGCATCGTCGGGCTTGGCTGCGGCCACTGCGGCGCGCGCCTTTGTTAGCGTCAGTCCTTTGACGTCTTTTACTTCGACGGTGAACGGAACCGTCAATTTCTCCCAACGAATGTTTACGCGCGCTGAACTGTCGTCGACCGGTTCAATCGAATATTCCAACCACTCCTTGTTTTCAGGAACCCATTGCGGCTTGGCTTTCACGCGCAGGGTGTCTTTGGTGGCATCGTAATTGAAACTGCCCCACTGGTTCGCCACGCTGTTGAAGATAAGGGTGAACTCATCCTTGGTCGGTATGGTGTGCAGACTGTAGCTGCCCGCTGGAAGTTTCTGCCCGTTGATCAAAACATCATCGGTAACTACAAACTGCGTGGCTTCATTTGCGCCGGTCCGCCAGGCATGTCCCCAGGGAACGATCGGTGCGCCCTTGGGACGCGCGTTTTGATCGTCGAGCGTCGCCTCGCCCTTCGCGCTCGCCTGCTCCGGCAATGGATCACCCCAAATTGTTCGACCCTTAACGGACGGCCGGCTGTAGGTGATCGTCAAGTCCGTGACGCCAATCGTCCCCATGACGCTGGCTTTCGGACTGGGACGAGGCGCGCGAATCTGCGCGGAGGCCAGCTGAGCGCCAGCCAACATCAGCGTTACGAGAGCAAGAGAAGAAATGAACGAACGTTTCAGAGTGATCATTTGTGGGTCTCCTGGTTATTGCTGGGTCTGAATCTCAGCGGTGATTATACCTCTTGTTACAACCTTCGGTCTTGCGCTGGGCTTTGCGGCATCCGTTCCGCGTTGGTGTCCGTCGGCACTGGTTACCAAATCTGGCAACGGTCTTTTTCGGGTCGCACCATTTCATCGGTGGCCTTGCATTCAAATGCGGCGGCAAACTCCGGCATGTTTGACACTGGCCCATTTACGCGAAAACGCGCGAGGGGATGCGGATCCGATTGCGCCTGGAGCCGCGCCGCCTCGGTTGTGTATTTTGAAGCCCAGACTTGAGCCCAACCCAGGAAGAAACGTTGCTCCGGAGTGAACCCATCTATGTTTGCCGGACGTGGTTTCCCTTCCAGCGACTTCTTAAACGCCTGATAGGCGACAGTCAACCCTCCGAAATCGGCGATTGATTCCCCCGAGACGAGCTTGCCAATCATGTTCAGACCGGGCTCGACTTGAAAAGCATCAAACTGTTTGACGATACATTCGGCGCGCGACTGAAAGTTCTTCTGATCCGCGGGAGTCCACCAGTTTTTCAGGTTTCCCCCAGCGTCAAAGTTACTGCCGGAGTCGTCGTAGCCATGTGTGATTTCGTGGCCGATTACAGCGCCGATCGCGCCATAGTTGATCGCATCGTCAGCGTCAGGATTAAAGAATGGCGCTTGCAAAATCCCGGCCGGAAAGGTGATGTCATTGTTAAGCGGACTGTAACCAGCGTTCACAGTCGGCGGCGTCATGCTCCACAGTTTCCGGTCAACCGGTTTATTGATCTTGGCGAAATCACGGATCTGATCAAACTCACTCGAGCGCAACACGTTCGCCAGGTAAGACTCGCGGGAAACTTGAAGCGCGGAATAGTCGATCCACTTGTCGGGATAACCGATCTTCTGGACAAATGATTCCAGCTTGGCGATCGCCTGCTTGCGAGTTTCATCACCCATCCACTCCAATTTTTGCAGGCGCTCACGGAAAGCTGCGATCAGGTTATTCACCAGCGTGACCATGCGTGTTTTCGAATCGGGCGTGAACACGCGGGCGACATAGACCTGTCCCAGAGCCTCACCAAGCGCGCCGTCAGTTGCAGTAACACACCGTCGCCAGCGCGGAAGTTGCTCCTTTCGGCCCTCGAGCGTTTTGCCAAAGAAGTTGAAGCTCTCGGTCTCAAACTTTGAAGACAAACTGGGCGCCGCCGCGGAAATCAGTTGCCAGCGCAAATACGTTTTCCAATCTCCTACGGGCACTTCAGTCATCATCTTGTTGACTGCCTGGAAAAACTCGGGGTGCGCAACATTGATGTCGCCGCTCACGGGAGCTCCCACGTCTTTGCGATATGTTTCCCAGGAAAAGTCTGGCGTCAACTCTTTCAGCTGCGCTGGGTTCATCATGTGATACTGCGTGGTGGGATCGCGCAGCGCCACGGGCGTGCGGGAGTTTTCAGCCAGACGGGTTTGCACGGCCAACACAGTCTGCGCGTTTTTCGCAGCCTGCTCAGGATTGTCGCCCACGAGTTGGAACATAGTCGCGACGTGCTTCACAAATTCCGCGCGCAACTTCACGGAGTTTTCATCTGTCTTGGTGTAGTAATCGCGATTGGGAAGACTCAGCCCTCCCTGACCTGCAAAGCCCATCACCATAGAACTGTTTTTCAAGTCCGGCAGTGAGCCAAATCCGAAGAGCGCCGGAACACCGTGACGATGCAGATACGCGACTTCGGCCACCACGCCCTTTGCATCTGCAATCTTGTCGATTCGTGCCAACTCGGGAACCAATGGCTTCATGCCTTCGGCCTCGCGTTTTGCTTCATCCAGACAGCTGGCGTAAAAGTCGCCGATCTTCTGTTCGTTGCTGCCTTTCACGGCGTTAGTTTTCTTAGCTGCTGCTTCCAGTATCTCGTGCATGGCCGTGCGGTTTTTCTCGGCGAGCACGTGAAAGCTGCCCCAGGATGAATATGCCGGCGGAATCGCGGTCTTCGTCAGCCACGTGCCATTGGCAAACTGATAGAAGTCAGTACAAGCCGGTGTGGTCTTATCCATGTTTAAAGGATCGTATCCACGTCCCTGGCCGAACGCGACTGACACTCCGAGAGCTGCGAGCAGCACGAGCGCGGTGAAAACTTTGCATGAGTTCTTCATTCTACTTCTCCATGTGGGTGTTGTTCTGAGTTTGCTTTGCGACGATCAACGACACCGCAAAGTTTTTCCAGCGACTGTTGTCCAAAGGCTTGTCTATAGACTAAGGGGGGTGGATACGCGAATTCGAACGTATTACGGTTTACGAGTCAATTAGTTTCCATCTTGGCAACTTCAATTCGCGTTTTCTCCTTTATTTTGCGCCGAAATAATGGAATGTCGTTTGGGATTTCGGAATCAGGTTTACGACCGGAGCTAATTCAAAATTTTTCGCTCACGCGCGCTGAGAAAAGTTGTCCAGTAGGCCGCTTCATGCTAAAAGATGCGAACTCATCTGATTCGGACGCGCGCATCTTGCACGCGAATGCGAGCGGGTTCAGAGCACCCGCTAACAAGTCATCCTTGGAGGACAATTAATGTCTGGGCGAAATCGTGCGGCGGGGTTCTTCCGCCGGCAAATGTATCTCTGCTTCTCTCTGGTTCTGATTTCCGTTTTCGTTTCAGCTCAGTTTGCTTCGCGCGCTCAGGCGCAGGGCGGACAAACTCGGCTACTGCGAACTCCGACCGTGAGCGCAACTCATATTGCCTTTGCTTACGCAAACAATATCTGGACTGTTCCTCGCGCAGGCGGCGCCGCCCACCGCATCACCAGTTTTCCGGGCCAGACCTTGAACCCGCGATTTTCGCCTGACGGAAAATGGATTGCGTTCAGCGGAGAGTATGCCGGCAACGTTGACGCTTACGTCGTTCCCACAGAGGGAGGCGAGCCTCGCAGGTTGACCTGGCATCCGAGCGGCGATCTGGTCCAGGGCTGGACGCCTGACGGTGCATCGATCATGTTCAGTTCGGGTCGCGCGAGCTGGGCGCCGGCCGGTACTCCGCGGTTCTGGCTCGTCCCGGCAACGGGCGGCGTCGAGTCACCAATGCCTTTGCCGCGCGGTTTCCAGGGCAAAATTTCCGCGGATGGCAAGCGCATCGCTTACCGCATGAACAACTCGTGGGACGACGAACGTCGAAATTACCGCGGCGGACAGAACCGGCCCATCTGGATTGTCGATCTTAAGACCTACGATCTGGTGTCACCACCCTGGACTGACTCGAAAGATATTGATCCTGTTTGGATCGGCGATGACGTTTACTTCATTTCGGATCGCACTGGCGTCGCCAATGTCTGGCAATACCAAACGAAGACGCAGAAACTGGCGCAGTTGACGCGATTCACGGATTTTGATGTCAAGACCCTCGACTCAGGCGCCGGCGCGCTGGTTTTTGAACAAGCAGGCTACGTTCATGAACTCAGCCCGGACAATGGAAAATCGCGCATCATTAGTATTACAGCAGCGGGCGACTTTCCCTGGATGATGCCAAATTGGGCCGACGTCACGAATCGCATGACCAACATGGCGCTCTCGCCGACGGGGAAGCGCGTGGTTGTAGAAGCGCGCGGTGAAATTTTCACCGTCCCCGCCGAAAAAGGCGACGTGCGCAATCTGACCAATTCGAGCGGATCGGCCGAGCGCGATCCGGCATGGTCTCCTGATGGAAAGTTCATCTCATATTTCAGTGACAAGTCTGGTGAGTATCGGCTTTACATCGAAGCGCAGGATGGATTGGCGCCACCGCGTGAGATCGTTCTGCAAAAGCCCACACACTACTACACAGCCTCATGGTCGCCCGATTCCAGGAAGCTCCTTTTTAGCGATACGAACTTGAAAGTTTGGGTGCTCGATGTTGCCAGCGGATCGGCAAAAATCGTGGGCCAGGATCCGTGGATGGTTCCGCAACGCACGCTCAATCCTGTCTGGAGTCCTGATTCCAAGTGGGTCGCCTACGCGAGCCGCCTGCGTTCGATGTATCACGCGATCTTCGTAAGCAATGTGGAGACGGGCGAATCGAAGCAGATCACTGACGGGCTGGCCGACGCTGTTTGGCCCGCGTGGGACGCCAGCGGAAAGTATCTCTGGTTTCTGGCTTCGACCGACTTTGGACTCAGGTCGCAATGGCTCGACATGACCTCCTACGATCGCGACGTCACTTTTGGTCTTTATCTGGCGGTACTGAAAAAGACGGAACCGAGTCCATTGCTGCCGGAGAGCGACGAAGATCGAGGCGTCGGCAACGCGCCACCCTCATCTCCATCGCCTCCATCGTCGCCCGGTGGCGGAGGCCGCCCTCCCGCCCCGGGTGCCGCGCCAAGCACACCGGAGGCATCGCCCGAACCAGCTGCCGGTGAAGGCGCGCAAACGCCGCGACGCGCGCGACCTCCAGTCAACGTCCAGATTGATTTCCCGGGGCTGTCGCAACGCATCGTTTCGATTCCCGGCGTGCCGGAGCGCCAGTATTCTCAGCTGCAATCGAGCGCCGATGGCACCGTCTTCTACCTTGAGGCGCCTCGCAATGCTCCCGGACCAGGCGGCGGCGGCAATGAACTCTGGCGCTATCGCTTGAGTGATCGCAAAACTGCAAGCTTTGGAACTGGCGTCGCAGCTTTCGACGTGAGCGCTGATGGTCGCAAACTTCTCTATCGTGCAGCCGGCGCGCCCGGCGCTGGTGGCCCACCGGCTCCAGGCGCAACACCTCCGGCGCCTTCGCTATTTTTGATCGACACTGACCGCGCTCCAACCCAGCCGGGCCAGGGCAGGCTCAACGTCAGGCTGCGGATGTATCTCGAGCCGAAGGAAGAGTTCAAACAGATCTTCAACGAGGGTTGGCGCAAGCAGCGCGACTATCTCTACGTGCCGAACATGCACGGCACGGACTGGCCCAGGATGAAAGAGATGTACGGCCAGCTACTTCCACATGTAATGCACCGCGCTGATCTGAACTACCTGCTCGATCTAATGGGTGCTGAGATCGCTGTCGGCCATTCCTACGTGCGCGGCGGCGACATGCCAGACGTGCCACCGTCACAGGGCGGATTGCTGGGCGCCGATTTCGCGATCGAGAGTGGGCGATACAAGGTCAGTCGGATTTACGATAACGAAAATTGGAACCCGGAACTGCGCGCGCCGCTCGCTTCGCCCGGCGCTGACGTTTCTGTCGGTGATTACATACTGGCCATCAACGGCATCGAGTTGAAGGCGCCTGACAACATCCACCGGCTGCTGGACGGCACCGCCAACCGGCAAATCGCGCTAACCGTAAACAGCAAGCCGTCGATGGATGGCGCGCGGCAAGTTGTCGTAATTCCGGTGACAAGTGAACAAGGCCTGCGCTCGAGGGCGTGGGTCGAATCCAACCGGAGACTGGTTGAAAAACTTTCAAACGGCCAGCTAGCTTACGTTTATCTTCCCAACACGGGCCAGCCTGGCTATTCAAGTTTCAATCGTTACTATTTTTCGCAACAGGATAAGAAGGGCGCGGTTATCGACGAGCGTTACAACGGCGGTGGTTCGGCGGCCGACTACATCATCGATGTCCTGCAACGCGATTTTGATGGCTACTTCAACAATGTGGCCGGCGATCGTTTCCCATTCACCAGTCCCGCCGCCGGAATCTGGGGACCAAAGGTAATGGTCATTAACGAGATGGCCGGTTCCGGCGGCGACCTGATGCCCTACATGTTCAGGCGCAGGAAGATCGGCTTGCTGGTTGGTAAACGCACCTGGGGAGGTTTGGTCCATACCGCCGACACGCCGGGATTCATCGATGGCGGATCAATGATTGCGCCGCGCGGCGGCTTCTTTACCCGGGATGGGAAATGGGCCGTGGAAAACGAAGGCGTGGGCCCCGACATCGACATCGAAAATTGGCCAAAAGAAGTGATTGCTGGCCGCGATCCGCAGCTTGAACGCGCCGTAGAAGAAGCGATGCGCCAGTTGAAGGAACGGCCGGTCGATCGGATGACGAAAGAACCGCCGCCACCAACCTGGGGCCAGCGACCTTAAGGCATCGCGGGGTCCCCGGCCTGCAGACGCGAAGGCAGCTCGCGAAATGGGGTTGGGCGAGAACACGTTGCGCGAAACTGTTCGCGCTGCGCGCTCATTGCAGACAGGATGTCTGCGCTCCCAGCACTCGCACTCTTGTCGGCCAGCTGTCGCTAACGTGCGTCTCGACCACTTCTCAACTACCATGAGGTAGTCCCTCAGAAGTGGTTTTGTAATGGACACCGAAATAACTATCAGTCCAACCAGCTTTGCCCGAAAAGTCGTTCTTGTACGAAAAGTCATGTTGCTGTACGAAAAGTCTTTTGAACTATGAATAGTTACACCCGAGCGACATGGCTCTGCGAGCAATTCCCGTTGCGCTCTAGGTGTTCGAAATGAGCCTGCGCGTTACCGCCACTCTTATGCGCCCGCACGGGCTTTTCGCATTCATCACATTCGAAATGCGGAGCAGAGAGACCACGCTCTCTCGCATCGTCCCGGCGAGACAGAGCGTCGTCAATGGAAATTGATTTGCCATGAAATAAGCAGGTCGTCATTTTCGCCATTACCGTTCTCTCCTTCCTACTTATCTGAATCAAGCTGCCTCAACTCCAAAAGCGGGGTCAACTCCCAACTCGTACATTGATTGAATTACGACGCAGAGATTATGACACAGCACCTTGCAGAGTGCTTCGTTGATCTGCGCTGTCTCAGTCTTGCAGCGTAACCGCTCGCCAAACTTGGCTTTGATCATGCTGAAAGTCGTTTCCACGTTTGACCGCTTGTGATAGTGGGTTAGGAATTCCTCGCGCTTGAAGCTGTAGAAGTGGTAAAGCTTTTTCCAGAGATCGTCGCCACGCTTAATATTCACGTTCGACTTGAAAGGAATATAAGGCGTTGCGCCGTGGTTGATGGTCGTGTGCAGATTGTCCGCGCTGATATAGGCTTTGTCGGCAGAGATTTCCTGCATGTTGAAACCGCTTTTCGCGGTCGCATCTACCAGCGGTTTGTAATACGGGCTATCATGCGAACGGGCGCGGCTCAGTTCTACGCTGGTTACGATATGCGTTGAGGTGCCGCACATCAGGTGCATCTTGATCCAATCGTGCCAGTCTTCATTGCCGCCGTACTTCACATCGAACCAGCGCACAAAGCGAGTAGTTGAAAAGCCGGATGAGTCTACGGCAAAAGCTGTCTCAAGAGGTTTGAGAGGCAGACTGCTTTCCGCGATCAGGTGCTTGAGGTACGGTGTCAGCGATGCCATTTTCAGGTAATCGAAGATCGAATTGTAAGACGGCATCTTTGACAGGTAGCCTTTCGCTTTCGCTTCGCGCAAGTCGCTAACAAACCGCCGACCACTAACCGTCGAATAAGTCTTGAACGTGGCGCTGAAAATAATATCTGCCAGTGGCAAGCGCGGTCGTCCGAATGTCTGCACAGGTTCTTCAATGCCGGAGCATAGCTCATAGAGGAAAGCTAGAAAGTGCGCCTTCTCATTGGTCTGAGCTTTGTTGTATGCGGGCCAGTCCTGAGAGTAAGTTTTTTGCGTGACTCTAACGCTCTCCGTCACGATAGTCTGGCCGTCGCTGGTTTGTTCGCGCTCAATCGTGTATTCGACTGCGAAGATATGTTTGCAGCGAAGTTGCCGCGCTTCAAAGTCTGGACAGGTGCAATGAGGCTCCTGCGGATTAGGATCGACCGTGTACTTCTTTGGCCCGGCCTGAGAAGGGACAGACCACGTATCACCCTTGCGGGTGAGTTTCGATTTCGCTGCTATCTCAAGTGCTTTTTGTTCGCGTGCGTCCATTGTGGCTCCTTGCCTTTCGTTAAGCGACTGGCTCACAATGGAATCCGCTAGGAAGCCGGATGTGAGCAATCGCGTTTGGTTTTCAGTTGGCCTCGCTAGTTGTTTCCGCAACTGGCGAGGCTTCTTTATGCTTTCTTCTTCTGACTCTTTCGTTCAGCCTTCATGGTCGTTTCGTGTCCGGTAGCTTGCATAGCAGTTTCGACTGCCTTAATCACGAAATCCTTCAATGTCAATCCGCTTAGCGCGGCCTGAGCCTTTGCCCTTTTTACAAAATCCTCTGGAAGCTCTCTTAGGTTTATTGTCTTGGTGTCCATGTCACAAATGTATCATCTGATACATCCGTATGTCAAGCTGGCAGAAAGCCTCTGGCTCCCGCAAACGGGTCTAGCACCTTGTCATCGTGTGTCTGCTTCTGGCTATAATGCGTAAGTGGGGACGGCGGGACTCGAACCCGCATGGTCTTACGACCGCTAAGGTGGCAACCCAGTGCGTCTACCAGTTCCGCCACGTCCCCGTAAGTCTGTTAGGGCTTACCACGCCCGCTCTAGTGAGTCTCTGCCAAAGGTTCACACTAGAGCGGGCTTCGTGTATCTGCCCTCTACATCGGTAAGCAAGAATGCAGGGGCTTCTTTTCTTCTCATAGCTCACATCCTTCCGCCGATTCCCGCATGGTAGCAAACTTAGAAACTTTATTTTCTGACACTAGCATTTTCGTCTCGCGTGCTGATCCGTATTCAATTCTACCTAAACCGATAATGAGTAATGCTTTGAGGGTGCATTAAATCGCGCTTCAAAATGGAACTGCCCGCCCGCCAAAGCATCAATGTTTACCGTACCATTCTCTCGAAATTGTTTGACCATGAGGGTGACACTTAACTACTTTTTAAAATGATCTTCAAGACTTTTTTCATCGCCTAAAAAACAAAAAAGTCCGCTCTAGTTTTGTTACGGGCCCTCTTTAAGAAGGCCAACTAGGCGGACATCACATGATGACCTGTATTCAGTTTTCTTCCCTGATTCGAGTCAAGAGTTTTCTGCGTCAGTGACTCAGTTGGAAACAGACTCTTAATGCTCTTTGCGCGGCGGTGACGGTGATCCTCACGATCATTAGTATCGTGGCGTAAGAGTTATTAACTTTTTGAGCTTGGGAAACGGCCTTCCGGCAGTCGAGCGGGAGTGTGCCCAAAGAAACAAACGCCTTATCATTTTTGAGGCTGCCGAATATACTCCCCATATTCACTCGCTAGAACGGCACCCAAAACAATAAAAAACTGCTCTAGCCAATGGCGTTGCGAGGGTGCGGATTCTGGAATCGGCCAGCCATGCGTTAACTCTGTCCAGAGCCTTATTGCTGCTTTTGTTTTATAAACCTGTTTGAGGTTATCCTGCGAGGTGGTTGCCCACTGCTCGATAACTTCTTTCGGCACCGGATTGTTGGTTTCGATCCGCAGGTGTTCCGAAAGTTGAACTGCGCCCCCCCTAATCTCACTTAGCGCCCTGAGCCTTTGGCCTCTTTCCAGCAAGTCCATAGGGAAGGCGTTCGCAAAAGCCGTACTGACATCTAAGGGCTTCTCATCAATATCTAGCGAGCGTTGGCCTCCTATGATCGTCACTTCAAGATCATCGAAATTGAAAAATTGAGGGCGATTGGAATACTCAGCATCGGTGATCACCTGAATATCACTTGGACTAAGACGCTGCTGGATAGTTAGGCATCGGGTTTCGCCGCTCGGAAGGTCTGTAACGGAATTGATCACCTTTTTGCCTTCATCTAATTCCAGTTTTTGAAATTTGATTTTGCCGCCAAGTTGATCTTTGAGACTGACGTCCAGCCTAGATTTGTTCGTCACAAAAATACACAGGATGACGTTTGGCGATTCACCGAAAGGAACGTATTTATTCAGATCACCGCGTTCGCAATACTTAACCGTTATCCATTTATTGATTTCGGCCTTCTGTTGGTTAGCTAGTTCTAGGAGCCATCTGTCCTTATCAAATTCTGCCTTCGCCTCAGCGACCCGTTGATCGCCAGACTTCTTTTCCTCTGCGAGCCGTTGATCCGCAGACTGCTTTTCGCTCTCCAACGCCGCTGTGAGATTGTTGAATCGCTGGGCGAGTTTCTTGTATCTCCACTGCTTGAAAGCAACAATTACAAGCGCGGTTGCTGTCGATAAGGAACCAAGGCCGAGAATGATCGCGGGAAGCCATATCCAATTTATCATGCTGCCACTTCCATCTGGAGGCGCGTCTGTTGAGCGCAGAGCAACCCACGCCGCGAACGCCGTTCCGATAGCGCAGACAAGAAATGTCGCGTATCCGACGTAAAGCAATTTGCGAGTAAGGTGCGCTGTGTCGATAGTTGCGAGGTTGGCGGCTTCTTGGTTGGAGGCGGTTTGCTTGGAATCCATGCGCGCAAGACTATCACTAACAGCCGAGGCGCTAAACATTTCGGGGATCGCTTTTGTTGGGCTAAACTGACTTTTCGGGCAAGAAGTGAGTTTGTACAGAAAGTCTTCCTGTTACCCCACTTTTCGGGCAAAGTTAGTCCAACCCTTAGTTTCCTCGCCATCCTGAATCTTTTGGGAGCTGCGCAGGGCCTGCTGTTGAGTCTGGCCTTGCTCAGTGCGAGGAGTGATAACAAAGCTGCTAACCGTTTGCTCGCGGCGCTCACCTTTACAATTTCCATCCTTGTCAGTGGGGCCGTCCTGCTCACTTCTGACTACGTGTTCCATTTTCCTCATCTTAGCCGGCTCCACCAGCCCTTTGCTTTCCTGGCCGGCCCACTACTGTTTCTTTACATCAGGACGTTGACCTCGCCAGAAAGGAAACTCGAGAAGAGGGATTTATTGCACTTCATTCCCTTTGTGCTCTGCTCCGCCGTTCTATTGCCTTGTTACTTTCAAAGCGGTGTGGGCAAGATCAGGGTCCTGTCTTTCGAATACATTGGACAACTTGATCAGTGGTATTACCTCAGATCTGCGCTATTCGTTACGCAGCTCTTAATTTACCTGGTCTTAATCGCACTAACGATCATTAGGTATTCGCGAAACGTAAAGGAGCAAAAGTCAGCGCGTAACGAAGCGGTCCTGTTTGAAATCCGTTTCTTCGTCATCGCCGTTTCGTTGCTGTGGGTCGCTATCATTCTCAGGTTGGCAATCCAGACAATCCCAAATTTGCTGGTTCCCCTGGGCGCTTCACTGCTTGTCTATGGTCTGGGCTATCTGAAAATGAGAAGGCCTGAACTGAACGAAAACGATGATGCCGCCGCGAAAAAGTATGAGAAGTCGCAACTCACCCCGGAGCGATCTGAAAGGTATCTGAACAAGCTGCTGCAATTCATGGAGAAGGAAAGTCCTTTCACCGACGGGGATCTGACTATCTCAAAACTGGCCGACAGATTGTCGATCCCGGCGTCTCATCTTTCCCAGACCATCAATGAACGCCTGAGTAAGAGCTTTCCGGACTTCATCAACTCTTATCGTATCGAAGAAGCTAAGAAGCGATTGCTGGATCCGGCTAGAAAGCATTACACCGTCCTGGCCATCGCCGAAGAAGTTGGTTTTAATTCGAAGTCGTCGTTCAACGACGTCTTCAAAAGACACGTCAAGATGACCCCCACTGAGTTTCGGAAGTTGTTTGCCGGTCCGGGATTTTGAGTCCTGCCTCGTTAATCTTCGTTTCACACAATCACCGTCCGGAATCGCAAATCAGGACGTCCTGAGCCTCCTTCCCGGGCGATTACCCAAACAAATAAGTTCATAAGTAACCCGCACGTTGTTTCGTTCGCTGTTCTCCCCGATCTGCGACGAGCTTCAGTGAAATCAATTAACGAGGAGAACACGAATGACAAGAACACTTTTCCTGGCGGCGATTGTGCTGGTTTTCAGTCTTTCAGCCTTCGCTCAGAACACACCCAAGGCAGAACTATTTGGCGGGTATTCATATGCCGGTACCGGATCAAAAGGATTTGATGGCTCGATCGCCGTGAACTTAAACGACTGGTTTGGACTGGTTGCGGACGTGGGCGGTCAATACACTCGACTCACCGACTCAGGCTTCACCGAAAAGATCCGCTCACACTCTTTCCTGTTTGGACCGAAGTTTTCAATTAGAAAGAACCGTGCGGTTCCGTTTGCTCACGCGTTGGTCGGAGTATCGAAACTTAAGACTGAGACAGACGAATTCGGGCCCGTCGTGTCATTCTCAGACACCAGCTTTGCCATGGCACTCGGCGGCGGAGTGGATGTAAAGGTCAACGAACATGTAGCGATTCGAGTAGTGCAGATCGATTACTTGCGGACGAGGTTTTTCGGTGGCGCGCAAAACAAGGGACGCATCTCGGCAGGAATCGTGTTTCGCTTCGGTAGGAAGTGATGTCGAGCTTCTCTCCCCAACTTCATTGCAGCCGAGGCTCTGCCGCTAGCGCGGCAGATAGTCGGCCAGCCATTCATTAAAGTTATATTCCGATTTCAAGGCGAATGGGTTTTTGGTGATTTGGGGTGGCGGAACCACGTCGGAAGTAATCTTCCCTGATCGCTCTTCTCGCTCATAACGCGCTCTACGAATCGTGGTGAAATACTTGAGCGAGATGCGGTCGCCCGGCAGCATGATCGTCACGTCAGTCATGTAGCTATCCCCACTGGTAGAACGAACGAATTCCTTTCCGTCATAACCCATCGTATAACCGTTCACGCCATGACTCGACGCCAGCAGCGTCACCGGCGTTCCGTGCGCCACGATGATTATCGGCGTGCCGGCCGAATGGCCCACGCTTGAAAGCACCGCCGACTGCACGTCGGGAAAATCTGCGCTGAGACTAACGTTAAACCTGCCCGGACTTACCGCTTCAAACACTGCATACGCCTCAAGCGTGTAACCTCCGTTGCGATGCAGCAACTTGTGATTGGTGCTGCCGACGTATCGCAGGTGATCCGCGAGGGGATTAGTAACCGCGGTGCGGTCTAGTCGCTCGTCTGCGAATTCTGAACGTGGTCTCTCCCAGACAGCATCCTGTTCCGGTGTGTGCGCGGTGCTCTTCAGAGTGAATTCATGTTCGGTGAATTGATTAATCGCCACCGGAAAAATTATGGTGTCGCCCAGACAATACCGGTGATACGCACCATAGCTCGGCACACCGCGACGGCAACCCTTCCGGCCGACATTTAGATTGAAGCTTCGTTCGACGTGTGTGTAGTGTGGATCGCTATATTTGTAGCGATAGGTAAGCGTGAACTGTCCGGGGTGCCTGGGTTTGAGATGAGCCAACCAGTAAGAGCCATCGCCGCTCTGGACTGATCTTCCCTTCAATTCGCCTTTGACGACTTCGAAGTCCTTTCCGACTGCTGCTTCAAACTTGCTCCGCAACTGTTCCAAATCGATGGGCTTCTTCCGGCGAGTGTCCTGCGCGTGGACGCTGAAGACGGTAGCGCATGCCAAAGCGCAGAGCATTATTCTGGAAACTACAGCGCGGGTGACCACCTGCTCAAGTTTGTATCTCATGCTGTTGCGCGATCTCCTGGGGCTCGGTCTTTTGTAGCGCAAACTGTTAGTTTGCGATTATTTCTCGCCCATCAAGCTCGAGTCTTGCACGCAACTAACAGTCGGCGCATTCCGCTTCGATGGTTGAGTTTTTAGAACGAGCGCCGCTTACAAACTTGCGTGAGGACTCCAGGTAATCCTTTTGCTGCTCAAGAAATTCAGGAGATCCAACCGCCACTTGTTTTTCTGTTTCACCGATCCATCTGATTAGCCGATCGTCGTGGAAATAAAAACGGTTCTCAATTGTCTTCACAACCTTCCCCGAGAGCGGACGGTTGTAAGTGAAGTCTTTGCGATAAACGAAGATCAGGTTTCCTTTCGAGTAGTAATATTCCTCAAAAGCTCTGCCACCTTCGCCGTAGTGGTTCGCAACGACCTTTACGATCGCCGGGCCATCGAAGTAGGCCGTCAAGTCACCGCCTTCAAGAGAGAAGCCGGACAGCTCTTTCTTGACCCTCTTGTAACGTCCGACGCGCTTATTAATTGCCGCGTACTGTTGCCGAATCGCCTGGATAACAGTGGTGTGGGGCTGGCTGATGAAATTAGAGCTGATGGCTGGGCTGGTGCTGAGCCTGAGTATCAGGACAAGAATTAGCGGTAAATGCCGGGGGTTCATACGATAGGATTTGCTTCAATCCAAGTTGCGATAGCAAAGGAGAAGTCACCGAATGGGAGTTTCTTCGGGTTCCACTTCAGTCCGGCGCATATTGACGGTAATGCTAATTGAAAACTCGAATACCTAGTAAAAATATTATCGCCACTCGGTATCATTACCACCCGCGGGTCTAGTTCATTTCTCAACCAGTCTCGCACAACATTTATCAAGTCAAGCGTGTTGCTCCCGCGAGCCGTGATGTCCTGTCCCTTTATGTCAGAAATGAACGCCTCATACCTGTGCTCTTCGGTATCCAAGACTAGTGAAATCTTATTTTGTTGAGCTGAGCTACCAAATCTTCGGCAACCCAAATCAAGCCCAAGCTCGAACGGCATGTTGAACCTTGGCAGACCCGTCGTTGCATCCAGGGTCGTGTGAGAAAGGTCGTGAATGCTGTATTTACACTCTGCGATGATATCCATTATCTTATCGAGCCTGAACGCACTCGCATTGCTCGCCTCGAGGGCACACCTCGGCCTAAATCCAATGTCATGTACCGCAAAAACTATTGCATTGAAAAAGGGTGCGTAAGTGTCGTCAAATGGGCAGTTGATAAATACGTTATGATCGAACTGTGATGCTGCTTTTGCCATCTTGATAGGTGCCTGAGGTTCACCTTGGAGGCTTTGACTGCACCCGACAACTAATCTGGGGAGCAGTTATTCCTTCCGGTCACGTGGGAGAGATGCATCGCCAAAGTAGCTGTCTCTCTCTCGGATGCTCCCGTCCCGCTTGTAGATGAAAACGTCCGATCGTCGTTTATTCGCAATATTCTTAGCCGCTTGTATTGCCTGTGATTGAGTATCGTGAACGCTGGTAACTCGAGTGTTTCCTTCACTCCGAACAGCCCAATTGCCAGAATGCGGCACAACGTGCAAGCGCTTCGCAATTCGACTGCGAGGCTCGCACAGAACTTCATTCACAACAACTCTTATGCGTTCCTTATCGCTGACGCTTGGCGTGCTAGGAAAAAGGACTCTGCGCGGAGACCGGGGCGGAAGGGGTTCCCCTCCGTAGCTATCGCGTTCCCGGATGCGACCATCGGTTCTGTGAATGATTACATCCGACCGTTGATTGCGTGCGATCTCTCTCGCAATATTTATTGCTTCTGATTGAGTGTTTTGGACGCTGGTTAAGCGTTCGTTACCCTCGCCCCTGACAGCCCATTTATCCTGGTAAGGAATGACATGCTGGTTTTTAGATTTAGTCTTAGGCATTTGTCGATCGAGCTCAGAGAATCTACTCAGGGGAGTATATCAACTTAATATCCGAGCTTCTACCTCGTTTGCTAGAAATTTAGACGGTTCAACGATCTTCCCGGCGATCGCTGAAGCAGCGACGACATAAGGCGAAGCGAGGTAGAGCTTGCCGGGCCCACTGCGTCCGGGGAAGTTTCGGTTCTGCGCACTGACTGTGACTGTCTCCGCCGATGGCGAAGCGCCCGGACCCGCATTGATGCAGGCGCCGCACGATGGATCGATCATCTCCGCACCGGCTCGTTCAAATATTTCCATGTAGCCGCGCTCGCGCGCATACTGTTTAATCTTCTGCGAACCAAACTGCAGGTAAAGATGAACGCCGGGCGCCACGCGCTTGCCCTGGTCCAGGGCGTTCTGCAACACCTCGGCGTACATGTCCATGTCAGCCATCTTCCCGCCCGTGCATGAGCCACCGTAAGCGGCATCGATGCGCACTTCATCGCCGAGTTGATCTATCGGGATTCCATTGCGCGGATCACCGGGTAGCGCGACCATGGGTCGAATCTCGTCAAGATCGATTTCAAACACCGCGGCGTATTCCGCGTCGGGATCGCTGTAAGTAAACCCTTTGCGCACTTCGTCCGCATCTAGTCCGCGGTTCTGCACGATGTAGTCGAGCGTCAACTCATCAGGCTCGATGATGCCCGTCGTGCCGCCGGCTTCCACTGACATATTCGTCAGCGTTGCCCTCTCATCCATCGGCCAGTTTTTGAGATCGTCGCCCGAAAACTCCAGCACCTTGCCAATCCCCTTGCTGGTCTTCATGTAGTCGCTGGCGAGTATGACCAGCATCACGTCTTTGGCCGCCACATCTGAACGCTTCTTGCCTTTCAGCACATAGCGAACTGTTTCCGGCACGCGGATGCGAATGTCCTTCGCGTACCACGCATTCGCCATATCAGTTGAACCAACTCCAAACGCAAAACAACCGAGCACGCCTGCCATACACGTGTGCGAGTCGGTGCCGATAACTATCTGACCCGGCAACGCGAGATCTTCGACGACGGCGTTGTGACAAATCGCGTCGGAGCCGCCATCAGGGTTTTCGCCGTAAAGCTTGATTCCCTGCCTGGTGGTGAAATCTTCCTGGGTCGTTGCTAATCCATTAGCACGCTCCAGCAAACCCATCTCGCGATGTTTCGGCGACATGACCTTCCCCAGAAAGGTCAGGTGATCACGAAACGCAAAAACTGACTCGGGCTCCGAAACGCGCGCATCCGGTCCCAACGCCTGTTTCAAAAGCGACTCGGCCATCGGCGTCACATACTCGTGCGAGAAGCGGACATCGGCCACGGCAAACAATGCGTCGCCAGGCTTGACGGCCTCAACGCCAATCTTGCCGGCGCGCACAAAAGCATGCCTGGCAATGATCTTTTCGGTGATCGTCATCGGCCTCGGAGGCGTTTCGACCGGCGGCGGCGTGACGTCGCCGGCAAGTCGCGCTTTGTTGTAGTTAAAAAGTCCGCCGTGTTCGACGATAGATTGCGAAATCGGGTCCAATCCATCCGTAAACTCTGCCAGGGGAATTTCTTCGCCGTTGCGGATGCGCCCGACGAGTCCCAAATCGGTTGAGGTCAACAAGCCGATGTTCTGAGAATTCTGGCCGTAGATCTTTTCGATGCTTTTGGCGATCACGAGTTGAATGCCGGCCGCTTTTTCAGCGTAAGGCGCAGTTTCACGAGATGAGCCGCAGCCTTTTGATAACCCGGAGACGACCACAGCAAAGCCGGCGGTTTTGATTTCATCCTTCTTAACCGCGCCGTCGCGCATGCCAACATAGACGTATTGTCCCAGCGTCTCGTCATAGTAAAAGCACACCCAGCCCGGCGTGATCTCGTCAGTGGAGATATTGCTCATCAGGGGCAGGTCGTCGTTTGCCAGCAGCTGTGCCAGATCTGCTTCTATCACCTCCCGTTCGTCGCCTGCAGCTTCGAGTTGGCGTCGAATGAGCGAGGTGTCCTCCGTCAGAAACAATATTCTTCCCTGAAACCTGAGCGATGCAGGTCGCTTGAAAACACTTTCAACGGTCATGAATTAGCCCTTTGCAAATATTAGAATGGCGATCGTGCCAGGAAATTATAACCTCGCGAGAGCAAATCGCTTAGTTGCCCAGTTTCAGTTTAGAAAGTAGCACGGGCGTCCCGCCCATGAATCACGCGCAAGATGCGCGTGCCACCTCGCGCCTCCGCAAGGGGTGTGGAAGTGCGCTGGATGCAAGAAGCAGTTTAGCGTAACTGTGAAGACTATTGTTGAGGACAGCCATATCCCCTCCACAAATGGCTGCCGATCCACCCGCTGTGCTCAAGCAAGAAGGGAATGAGTGCTCACCAGTGAATGAGGATGCTTGATATTGGTCAGTACAAGTCAGCGTGGTTTAGGGCTCTCCGGATTCGCTACGCTCTGACTGGCGGAAAAGATGGACGGTATCGTAGAAGCAGATGAGACCTAGGGTGGTCGCCGGAAATGGAAACACCTGCGCGCCACTCATTCAATTAAAGCGGGTGAACGTCAACCGGACTTTCCCGCACCTTGGAATGATACGGCTGCGGTCTTCTCAGTAGTCCAGCGCAGCGGTAGCGTCCACTCGCGTTACGTTGAACGCGTGACTGCCGATAACCTCAAGGTGGTGCTTAATGACGTTGTAACTCAGGACGCGCACCTAAGGACGGGTACAGGCGTCCTACGCAAACAGACCACTGGCCGCAAGCATTCTCTCGTTAACCATAAGGCTGATGAGTGTCCGATTCGATGAGGGCGTATGCGTAACGACAAACACAATAGAGGGTTACTTTGCGAACCTCAAGCAAGGCATTAACGGTGTCTACCATCAGGTTAGGCCGGAAGCACTCGCACCGCTATCTAGCAGAGTGATTTTCGCTACAACTAACGGAAGGTACCAGACGTTGAGCGAGCGCAAACCGCCCTTAAAGGCTTCGAAGGCAAGCGGCCCACCTATAAGCGGTCTCACAGCTAAACCTAGAGAAAGCTGGAAACGAAAAGCCTTGATTAGGCGACGTCAGCCAAGAAATAGGTTCCGGTTTATGTTTTGCGTCTAAATTGGAAGTTGTTGATAGGACTACAATTCCGGCACTAATATGCCAAAAAACGCGTTTGGGTCTAAATAAGGACTAGGCCCAGTGGGGGACATAATTGGCGTACCGCTTAGAAGTGCTTTTAGGATCGACGGGTTTAATCTTGCCCTGCTGATACGCGTCCGCGATGATTCGGGATACCGTTTCCGATTTGCTCTCCGGTAAGTTGAATCGTTCTCGGAGACTGGTGTTTGTCATTTTCTGGTTCGTCATCCAACGTAAGACGCAGTGCTGGAAACATGCTCGGACACGATCTTTTCCGTCCATCTCCGAGAATTTTTTCTGAGCAAACATTATCGCCGTGGTATGCCTTTCGCCAGCGCGCCAGTCAGGTGCTGGAAGTTGCCATGTCTCGGCATAGGCCACAACCCTGTCTACACCTTTCCCTTCTTCCTCGCACATTCCTAGTCTACGCATCACATCCGCTAGTCTTTCATTTCGAGATTGGATTTCATCAATGAACCGATCGGTTGAAATAATAGATTTACCTGGATTGGAGATCTCAATGCGATCACTATAAAGCTCAACGGTAACCGAGGTTCCTGTTTCATTAAAATCCTGATGAATCAAGGCATTGGCAACTAGCTCACGTATCGCTATCTCCGGAAACATTTTAAGCTCCACTCTCAATGCGTTCTGAATAACCTCATTAGAGGGGATGTGGCTATTAACAAAATCTACTAAACCTTGAAAGCCTACTGCGTAGCCTTTAGTTCCCGGTTTGAAGACTCGACTACCAGCAAGTTTATCGGTTCCGTCATACACAATAACCCTCGGTGCCTTTCGAAACATCCCCTCAAAAGCGTCAAGACGTTTGGCGAAAAGGATGGCCCCGAGATTCTTAATTGAATATCCGTTTTCCTCGGTAATAAATTTCTCGCTCTCAAACCGCTCAAGCACACCAGCGCGATTAGTTGGATAGGGCAAGCCGATCAAATCAAAGTAGCTTTGTGTGTCCAGCAATTGCACCACCTCACTTGCGGAGCAGTTGTCTTTAGCTGAACACGTTAGCCAATCTGGCTTGCCTTCTTCAAAAATTTTCCTAAGACGATCTGGCGTCATCGCCCGTAACTCCTCACCTGAGCGCATCCAATATCTACCATCATGATGCAGGGGAGTACCGGGAGGGCGTGAGGGAATATGGCATACAACTACGCGGCCATCTGGGTGATCTACTTCCTCGATTTTTACTTCGAAATGAAGCTTATCTAGTATCTTTTTCTGCATTTCCTGAGTGTCGCCAATTGCCCTAGTTCCTACTATTTGTCTCGGCAGCTTGTTGGTTACTCCTAAGATCAGCTTTCCGCCTCCGTCGTTGGCGATTCCAACGCAATAGTCCATCACCCTATCGCCGCTAAATTGCGACATAGCCGCTTTGAATTCCATCCCTTCAATCTCTCGAGGGATTTGTATCCACTTTTCCAATTCTTCAAGTGTGGTGGCGATCATGAGGGTAGAGAATAGAGTAGATAACAAGTCTTCGTCCAACATTAGAAGGTGATAAGATGGAGACAATGAAACGAGAGAGTCCTAATCCCACAGAAGCAATGGCAAGCCTTTCACGCTTGCGCCTATGAAGTTTGAGGATGGCTTACCAAAGATTCTCGCAACCCCGCCAGAATCTAAGGCGAACAAACCGACGAAAAAGAAAGCCCCAAAGAAGCGTTAGGGTATTGACACACGAGGAATCTCGGAAACACATCCATGGTCGGAGAGACTCTTCAAACGTTGATCAACCAGAAATAGCTGTTTCGATTCTACTCACGCTTTCCAGGAGGTAACTCGACGCAAGTGAACGTTTCGACTCGATGAGGGTAAGGAATTGATCCTAACGATGAAGCCGGTATTTTTTTTGAGGCTGGCTCTGATGGCGTCGGTCGGGTGGTTGACTTTCACCGGCGCGGCGTCTGTTGCGCCGTCGTGCCCACAGTTCGCGATCACCTCGCGTCTGCCGGCACAAAGCGATTCCCGCAGTCAGGAGCTGGCAGAGGCTGCGAAACTCGATAGCCAGGTGGTGAAACTTTATGGGGAACGAAAATATAATGAAGCGATTTCACTGGCCAGGCGGGTCTTGAAGATCAGAGAAAAGCTACTAAAAGCAGACGATCCATTATTGGCCGATAGCGTGGGAAACGTTGCCGCGATCTACCTCGCGCAACAAAAGGTTGACGACGCTGAGAAGTTTCTAAAGCGGGCGCTCTTAATCTACGAAAGAAACGAGACTGAAAATGCTCTGATCATGGCGAAGACCCTTGAAAGCCTGGGCCAGGTGCGCAGTGCTCGAAACGATCCGGGGAAAGCGGAAGAGTTTTATCTGCGCGCACTCGCGATCAAAGATAAAGCCCTCGATCCCAATCATGAGGAGATATCCTTGTCGCTTGATCGGCTCGTGGAGTTTTACAAACGCGAAAAGAAGGGGCCGAAAGCGATATCGCTCCTGCAACGACTTATTTCAACAAAAGAGCAGTCTGGAAGGTCATACAAAGAGGTCGGCCGCCTACTCGAGAGGATGGCTTGCCTAATGCACCAGAACAACCAAAAGACGGAAGCCGAAGCGTCCGAGGCCCGGGCCAATCACATTCTCTATGGCACCGAGGCAAATGCTGCAAAACCGATCTCGCTACCGAACGAGGTTCTTGCTTGTAAGTTGATCAATAATCCTCGCCCAGACCTTGGAGCTGCATTGCGCGGAAGGCCGCCCCTGGTGGGATCGATCAAGATGGAAGTGGCGATCGAAACCGACGAAGCCGGAAATGTGATCGCGGTGAATTACATCGGCAGCGATCCGGCTTATAAGTCAGTGGCTGAGAAGGCGGCGCTCAACGCAAAACTGCGACCGACCATTGTGGATGGGCGAGCAGTCAGAGTGGAGGGCGTGATCGTCCACCAGTTTCTGACTGAGGTCCGGTTAATTTCTGTACCCGTCACCGTTCGACAATGACGAGAACGGCCGTCCCAAATTATCCGAAAATTATCCTGCGGATCAGGACTGCCCTGAAAGTTTGACAACGATGAGGGTTGGCGGTACCAGTAAGTGCGCGCCACGCTTGCACATTACCCAAATGGATAGACGTCCTACTGAAACTGAACTGGCTTTCACTGCACCCGAGGTGCTTGAGCGACTCAATCGCGCTCGAAATTTTATCGATTTGTGCTACGACCTTCCGCTTGATCTCGACGAGATCTCGAGTCATGCCTGCTTTTCCCGTTATCATTTCCTGCGGCTGTTTCGTCAGGCATTCAACATTACGCCTCACCAGTATCTGGTTGAGCGTCGAATTGAACGAGCAAAGGAACTCTTAACAGCAGACGACTTGCGGGTGACCGACGTTTGTTTCGAAGTCGGGTTTCAGAGTCTTGGTTCGTTCAGTAGTCTCTTTCGCAAGTCTGTGGGCCATGCGCCTGTCGCCTACCGCGAGAAAAGCCGAGAAACGCAGGCAGCCAAGCGAAGGATTCCCGGATGCTTCCTCATTATGCACAAGCTGGAATCTGCCTGACGCTTGTCGGCGCCGCCTCAGTTAGCAATTTTCAAGAAGCACTTTCCCCCTTAATCAATTAACCTCATCAGAAAACTATCCGAGGAGAATCCACTTATGATCCGCAAGATGTCGCATGCCACAATTTTTGTTAGCAACCAGGACGAAGCGCTCGCTTTCTACCGGGACAAGCTGGGCTTTCACCTGCACACTGACGCCATGGTCGGTGACGATTTTCGCTGGCTTACCATCAATGCGCCGGGCCAGCCTGATTTCGAGATCGTCCTAATGGAGCCCAAAGGCGGGATGCTGATGGACGAAGCGACTGCGACTCAACTACGAGCGATCATCGAGAAGGGCGTGTTGGGCGCGGGCGTATTCAACACCGACGATTGCCGCGGAACCTATGAAGAAATGAAAAGCAAAGGGGTGCAGTTTACCTCGGAACCGGCGGAGCGGCCCTATGGCATCGAGGCAGTGTTTAAGGACAACAGTGGAAACTGGTTTAGCCTGACGCAGCCCAACGAGGACAATGCTTAAACAGGGTGGCACGCGCATGTTGACGCGTGATCACGGTAGGGACGCTCGTGCCACTTTGAAAGCTCGCCGAACCCGCCAATTGGTAGTGGGTCAGTTTGCTTTGCGTCCTTTGCGAAAGCCTTAGCGACCTTTGCGGTAAGGCTTTAGTACAAAACAAAACCGCAAAGATCGCCAAGCTGAAACGCAAAGTTCGCAAAGGAAAACTGTTTCGATTTCCAAACTGACCCACTACCAGCCAATTTAGTTCTTGGAGGGCGGGGATTGAAAAGTATAGGATTGACGTGCTCAAGACCACGTTATCTGTATCCGGGTTGGCAGCATTCGCCCCCGAAACTGAAGAGGAGATTCGTATGCTGAATAAGAGAAACTCGCTTGCTGTTTTCATTGGAAGTCTTCTGTTGATCTCAAGCCTGCCGGGGCTGGCGCTGGCGAAAACTGATCCTTACTTGAAGTCGACGCGCACCCAGTTGATGAAAGCGCGAGCACACCTTTTCGCTGGCGAAAAAGACAAGGGAGGACACCGCGAGCAGGCGGTCGCGCTTACCAGCGCGGCCATCGATGAAGTTACAGCTGCGATGAAGTCCAACCACCATGGTTCCAATGCCCACGCGATCAAAAACGTCGCGACCGCCACGGGTGCCGAAGTCGGAAGCCACATGAGAAAGGCCCTCATTCACCTGAAACAAGCAAAAGAAAACCTCGGAGCTGCCGCTCCCGTTCCGGGCGGTCGCAAAGAAAAAGTGATGGAACTTATCGACAAGGCAATCGAGCAGGTGGAGAAGGCAAACGCCCTGAGCGCTTAGCTGAACGCACTTCCGCGGTGCTATTCCAGAGCTAACAGAGCATACTTACTCGCACGAGTTTCCGACTTAACAACAATCGTTCGTTAACATGGAGAAGGTGTAGGATGGGCCAACTTTCAGATTGACCTCGCTACACCATTTTCCCAAAGTGAGAAGGAGATTCGAGAATCTATGTTGAGAAAATACATCCCCGGCAGCTTGCTGCTCTTGATGGTATTCGCGTCGTTAAGTTATGCGCAGCAACCATTAATGACTGCCGCTCGCGCCGACTTGTTGCAAGCCAGAGCTCAATTGAACTCGGCCAGGCACAACAAAGGCGGTCACCGCGTAAAAGCAATCGGTTATATCAATTCGGCCATTGCTGAAGTTAATGCCGGCATTCGTTTTGACCGGCGTAACAATCATGCGCAGCTTAACTTCGGCAAAGTCTCCGGTTTTTTAGCCGCCGCTGACCAACCACACATGCAGCGAGCGCTTGATAATTTGCGGCAGGCAAAGAACAACCTCGAGCGAGCTACCTCCGACAAAGGCGGTCATCGCAGAAAAGCAATTGGCTATGTAGATTCTGCGATCGATGAAGTGAAAAAAGGTATCGACGCCGGCGAGTAAACCAGAGGTCACTGCTTTCGCAATTCAGAGGCAGCCATTCTCGCGAAGGTTGAGAATGGCTGTCTCGTAGTTTCTATGCTGCATATTCATAACGGCGATTCAACTGCCGGCAAAGCAAAGCTATCGACGATTCCCGGCGAGCATTTCGCATTTCGCGAGGCGCTGGTCGTTGGGCCAACTCCACTGGCGCGCGACGGCAGTGAGTGGCGGACGATACGCGCGCGGCATTTGGCAGAGTCGTATGGAGTGGATCTCCAGCAATGCGAACGCGAGTTGGAGGAACAGGAAAACAAACTGGCAAGCTTCGCTGATCACGAAGAAGTTGCGCTCTGGTTCGAACACGACCTGTTCTGTCAGATAAATCTGCTTTACCTGCTCCACTGGTTTTCGCAGCGCCAGCTCGGTCACACCAAGCTTTCTCTCGTTTGTATCGATAGGTTTCCTGGCGTACCTGGCTTTCGCGGTCTCGGGGAGCTGGAGGCTGATCAACTCGCATCATTGTTTCCAGACCGAAAGGCTGTCGAACCAGGCACGCTCGAGTTAGCAGGATCGTCGTGGCGAGCCTATTGTTCGCCCACTCCAGCTGACATTGATCAGGCATCGCAGGCAGATGCTCCTGGTCTTCCATTTCTGGGTGCGGCGCTTCGCGCACATCTCAAACGATTTCCCTCAGTCAGAAATGGTTTGGGCGCAATTGAAAACCTGAGCCTTGAGCTCGTTCGTAGCGGAGCCAACAATTTCATGGAATTGTTTTCTCATTTTGCTGATGCTGACCCGGCGTATGGATTTGGCGATGCTCAGCTTGCGTTAGTCCTGACTCGACTGCTCTCAGCAACACATCCGGCGCTGACGATGACCGGAATAAATGGAAACGTCCAAACGCCGGCGCCCACATTGAAGACGCTCCGAAATGCCAGCCTAGAAATCACTGAGTTGGGTCTCTCGATATCGCGGGGCGAAGTCGACTTTGTAACGCTAAACGGTATTGATACGTGGTTGGGTGGCGTACATCTCCATGACGAAAGCTCGTGGCGTTGGGATGAGCAGTCTGAGAGAATTGTGTTCCTTACAACTCGTTGAAATTCTTTCCCCAAAGGAGGCGTGCCTCATGGCCCGTTCAAATTACCTGATACTCAGTTGTGATGGTGGCGGAATTCGAGGGCTCATTCCCGCGTTGTTGCTGCAGCAACTCGACCAGGAACTCAACTTTCTGAGCCGTGTCGATCTGTTCGCCGGCACCTCTACCGGCGGCGTGATCGCAACTGGACTGGCAAGCGAAGTATCGATTGCGAGCATCGTGAATATCTACATGGCCAAGGGCGCCGAGATTTTCAAGCCCTTTAGCTTCCTGCGGGCGAAGCCGCGACCGAAAGCCCTGACTAAACTACATCCGCAGGCATTGGGGTTGCCGGCGGATCTCTTTCACGTGAAATACAGCAACGCGGGACTGAAGAAACTGATTTCGCAAACCTATCCAGCCACGAAAACGCTCAGCCAACTCAAGCGCAAAGTGATGGTAACCACGTTGGATCTTTTTCAAACAGACAGCCAAGCCTGGATGCCGACGACGCTCTCCAATTTGTCCGGCTCAACCAGCAGCGATGTCACTGTACTGGATGCTGCGCTCTCGACCAGCGCCGCGCCCATTTATTTTCCGCCGCATGTTTTTTCGAGGAAAGGTCAGAAGGTAGCATTCGCCGATGGCGGGATTTTTGCCAATAACCCAAGCACGCTGGCTGCGGCAAGTGTCATTTCCTCTGGGACGCTGAAGCGCGCGGGCCTCGCGCTGCCCGATATCAAACTGCTTTCGCTGGGTACCGGATTCACGCTGGATGGAATTCCTTCGAAGAATCTCTTGCCGCCGGAGTGGTATGGCATTCTGACGTGGCTTTCGCCGCTAACACTGCCGCCCACGCCACAGCTTCCGTTAATCGCAGCTCTGATGGACAGTGTTTCCGATATTGATAGTTTCCAGTGCAGCCAACTTCTCGGAAACAATTTTCGCCGCGGAAACGTGCAACTGACTCAAACGATCAATCTGGACGACTATCAAAAGGTCGGTGAACTAAAGAAAATGACAGAGGCTTACATGGAATCAGCCGAATGGAAAGAAATAAAGCAGTGGGTGGGCCAGGAGTTCGTCCGTTAAAGTGGTGAACCTGATTCCAGTCTCTGCGTGAACTCGGAGACTTCGCTGAGACTTAGCGGAGAAGAACTTAAGGTCGCTGCCTCAAACGATCCACGAAATAACAGGAACGACTCTTCGTGTCCGATCGTGTGGTTTCGTGGATGTTTTTGCTCCTCACTGAAACCTCCGGCTGGGTTAATCGTATTTACATCTGACTAATGTCCGGTTAAAGATTACTGAATTTCCACGGTCTCGAAATGCCTTTTCTTGAAGCCCTCAAATTGGCTCTCGCAGCGATCTTCGGTCACAAGCTGCGGTCTTTTCTTACCCTGCTGGGCGTGATCTTCGGTGTGGCAACGGTCATCGTGGTCGTCTCTCTTGTCGAAGGGTTCAATTCTTATGTTGACGAAAAAATCGCCAACATTGGAACCAACGCTTTCTCGGTCAGCAAGTATTCAATTGACGATTTCTCAAGTGTTGAGGCCCTGAATGCGGCGCGCCGGCGCAACAAAGATGTGACGCTGGAAGATGCCGCGGCGCTGGTGGCGCGCGGAAATTCAATCCATGAAGTTGGCGCCAAAGAAGACATCGCCGGCGACGTAAAGTTTGGTTCGATCAACCTTTTGCGGATGCACATCAGCGCAACCACCCCCAACATCGCAGATATCGAACGCATCGAAGTCGGCGAGGGCCGGTATTTCCTGAAATCTGAGGAGGAAAACCGCCGCAACGTGACATTCATCGGCGCTGATGTGGCCAACAAACTGTTTCCCGATCGAAATCCGCTGGGCGAATCCATTCGCATCGACGGGCGACCATTCGTCGTGATTGGCGTCGGCAAAGCCAAAGGTTCCGTCTTCGGACAGCCGCAGGACATGTATGTCTCGATGCCGCTTGCGACGTTCCTCGCCATTTACGGTTCGCGGCGATCGATAAATCTCAGCGTCACTTCGACCAGCCAGGCGAAGTATCAGGACGCCGTTGAAGAAGCTCGCACAGTTATGCGGACGCGGCGTAAGCTGGCGGCCCACGAGAAGGACAATTTCGGAATCATCACTCCCAGTGCGATTAACGAACTGCGCGACAAGATTTTCGGTACCATTCAAGTGGCCGCCATTGGCGTCACCTCAATCTCGCTGGTGGTGGGCGGCATTGTGATCATGAACATCATGCTGGTTTCGGTTACCGAACGCACAAAAGAGATCGGCATACGCAAGAGCATCGGCGCGCGAAAGAGCGACATCCTCAAACAGTTTTTGGCGGAGTCGACCATGCTGTCGCTGTTCGGCGGGGCAATTGGAATTGCAATCGCTTACGCATTAGCAAAGCTGGTGGCAACACTCACACCGGTTCCCACCTCCTTGCCGATGTTGGCCGTTACCCTGGCCCTTTTTGTTTCGGCGAGTGTGGGTTTGATTTCGGGAGTGTACCCTGCGTGGCGAGCGGCGAAACTGGATCCGATCGAGGCCCTGCGCGCGGAATAAACTTCATCGACAGGATTTACATGATCGACCAGATAAGACAAGGAACTAGAAGCACGTCAGTCTCTGGCGACTGATAATCCGTTCACCTGGCACAGTTTTTCTATATCCTGTAAATCCTGTCAACTTTTTAGTCATGAATCTCTTTCACGGTCATCTTTACGAAAACCTGCGAATGGGGCTGGACACGCTCTGGCAGCACAAGCTGCGTTCGGTCCTGACCATTCTCGGAGTTGTGATCGGAACCATGACCGTCATCGTAATCGCGGCTTTTGTTTCGGGAATAGACGCACGCGTTTCCAAGGAAATCGAATCATTCGGCACAAACTCGATCTACATCTATCGCTTCGATCCCGGCTTTAACTTCAACCCCACGGCCGAGGAACGAATGCGCAAGCCCTTGAGCTACGAAGACACCCTCGCGATCGAAACCGAATGTCCGTCAGTTGTCTACGCGGCGGCATTCATGTCACCGGTCGACTTCTTCGGCGGTCCGTTTACCCAGCGCGTTAACGTTCGCTATCGCGATATCGAGATGACTAATTCGGCGGTGCAGGGCGCTTCGCCTTCGTATTTCAAAATGGGCGTGACCAACATCGGTGAAGGCCGTTACTTCACGGATGAAGAAAACGCGCGCCATGCGAGTGTGCTGGTTATTGGTCGCGACGTAGCAAACACTCTCTTTCCCTTTACCAATGCGCTCGACAAAGAGGTCACAATTAATGGGCGCAGCTATCGAGTCGTCGGGGTGTTGGCTGAACGCGATGTGTTTCTTGTGGGTGCTGAGGATCCTAACAACGAGAACAAGGCCGTATATATGCCTTACCTCACCCTGCGGAAGCTTTACCCGGAAGTGAATGACAATTTTGTGATGGCCCAGGCCCGGCCGGGTCAGATGCAGCAGGCCGTGGAAGAAGTGCGTGAACTGCTGCGACGGCGCCGCAAAGTCGCCTTCGGCGCCAAAGACAACTTTGGCATTTCAACTTCTGAACAGATCATCTCGCAGTTTGGTGCGATCACCGGCGGCGTGTTTGCGTTGATGGTAGCGATTTCCAGCGTTGGTCTTTTAATCGGAGGCATCGGCGTGATGAACATCATGCTCGTGTCAGTCACTGAACGCACGCGCGAGATTGGCGTAAGGAAAGCTATGGGCGCCAGCCGGCGCGATATCGTGGTCCAATTCCTGATTGAAGCAGCGACGCTTACCGGGCTTGGTGGGGTCGTGGGGATCGCCTTCGGCTGCGGCATTGCCCTCCTGATTCAGATCATCATGCCCACCTATATCCCGCTCTGGGCCCCCGTGGTTGGCTTTGTGGTTTCAGTCGGTTTGGGCCTCACCTTCGGACTCTGGCCCGCCTGGAAGGCCGCCCGGCTAAACCCAATCGAAGCGTTAAGGTACGAGTAATTCGTGCCACATTCTCCTTTGCGTTCTTTGCGAAAGTCTTAGCGTCCTTTGCGGTAAGAGTTTAGACAACCGCAAAGATCGCAAAGCCGGACGCCGAGTGCCGCAAAGGTAGAGAGAGTTAATTTTCTCCGAGCGCCCATTGCGAATGGGTGCCGGCAGGACAACCCCAACGGTCTTCGCCGACTCCAAGGCTCACACTCCCCCGACCGAACAAGTCCATCCTGCACGGAGGCTCCCATGAGGCCCAGGTTTCCTGCTTTTGTCCTGCTGCTCTTGATTCTTCTTTCAAGTCAAACCCTTTACGCCAACACTAATCCGGCGATGCTCGCGCGGGCTGCCGTATCTGAAGACACGAAAAAATCAGCCGAGGCAATCGCCGAACTTCGTTCCATGGGACCAGCTGGGCTTAACTCCCTACTTGAGACTTACGAGAAAGAAATCAATGAACAAGTGGCTAACCCCTTGCTGGCCGCGACTCCGGAGTGGCAACGACTAGCTAGTGCGCTTGACGCCGTCAGTCAACAAAAGGACAGCTACCTCGCAGGGCTCTACTGGTTCACAGACTTCGAACAGGCCAAAGCTGTGGGCCGCCGAGCCGGCAAACCGATCCTCTCGCTGCGTTTGTTGGGGAAACTTAGTGAAGAGTATAGCTGTGCGAATAGCCGTTTCTTCCGCACGATCCTTTATTCAAACGCAGAAGTCTCAAATGCGCTGCGCACAAACTTCATTCTTCATTGGAAGTCAGAACGTCCCGCGCCTCGCGTGACGATCGATTTTGGAGATGGCCGCAAGCTGGAACGGACGCTCACCGGTAATAGCATTCACTATATTCTCGATTCCGACGGAGATCCGCTTGACGCATTACCGGGTTTATATGGACCTGGTGCTTTCCTGCGCTCGCTCGCTCGCGCCGAAGCTGCATTCAAGCAGTTTGATAATCCCGGCAACAAGGTTAAGGCTGCCGACTACCATCTGGCGCGGCTTAACGCGATCAACGTGGCCTGGCTGGCCGACATTCAGAAAACTGGAGGGAAAACCCCTGCCAGCATTGTGATAAGTGTTGACCGCAACGGCACACCAACAGCTATTCAGGCCGCGAGGCTGGCTCAGACGAAAATTGCTACCGAAGGAGCTGTCCTGAGGGCCATGTTGGCCGGAGGCGAAGAACTCGGCACGGCAACTGATGAGGCCACCTGGAGAAAAATCGCCGAACTTCACCAATCAGATTCGCGGCTGGACAAACGAAGCCTTGGGTTGATTCTCCGCCAGACTCACAAAGCATTGCGCAGTGAGGGAGGCGAACGCGCCACCGATAAGATGTTCGCTGAGCTGGTACAAAAACTCGAGATGAACGTCGCGCTCGACACGGTTCGCAATGAGTATCAACTCCACAATCGTATTTTTGCGTGGCTCATCGATAGCCGAGAAAACATCGATCTCAACAAACTGAACAAGAAAGTCTATGCCGAGCTGTTCCTTACGCCTGCCTCTGATCCGTGGTTGGGATTGTTTTCGCCCGACACCTACATGGCGCTTCAGAATGGCGGCGTGTTCAGGTAACTAATACTGGCCGATAGATTTCTGAACAAGGGTTTGATTACCAGGAATTTCGCCGAGCCACCGTATCTTTTCTTATCTCACCGGTAATAACTAACGGGTCGTCTAATTTGGCGAACCTTCATTACCTAAACCTCCCCACGTTAAGTTCCCAACTTCTCGAGGTGCATTTCAATGAAATTGGTTGTTGCTCTCCTTGCTACCGCTCTGCTCGCTCTGGCTCCCGTCCAAAGTCAAACACGAACTGCACCACTCAAGACGCCACCCGCTGAACTATCTGCGCCGCCAATCCAGGGCCAACAACTCCCGCTGCGCCGCGTGATTCTTTACAGCAACGGGGTTGCCTTTATTGAGAGGCGCGGCTTCGTTTCGGGTAAAGCTGAAATCAACCTGCAGTTTAAGCAGTCGCAGGTCGATGATGTGCTGAAGTCTATGCTGGTATTGGATCTGGGTGATGGACAGATCGGCGCGGTGAGCTACAACTCGTCGGCGCCGCTCGCCGCTCGTCTGGCTGAGATTCCTTTTGCGATCGAAGCGGGCACTGATGGTGATTCGCAGGGAGGCCTTGCGGGCGTGCTGCGCCAATTACAAGGCGCGCGCGTGATTGTCACTACCGCAACTCGCTCCGTGACCGGAGCTGTTTTGACAGTTGAAGAACGACAGCTGGCTTCGAAGGATGACAAACCTGCGTTTACTACGCAGGCTCTCGTTATTGCGACGCCCGGCGGTGACCTCGCCAGCTTCCCATTGAACGAGGTGCGGTCTGTCCGCATGCTTGATGAAGGTGCGCGTCACGACCTTAACGAGTTTGCCAATGCATCGGCATCGGCGCGGCGGCGCGATGCCAAAACAATAGTGATCAACTCAGATGGCGTCGGTCGCCGCGAACTCGTCGTCAGCTATACGATTGCCGCGCCCATTTGGAAAACGACGTATCGCGTGGTGCTCGACTCCACTGGGAAACCATTCTTTCAGGGATGGGCAATCGTGGATAACGTCAGCGACGAGGATTGGGCGGATGTCTCGCTCTCGCTTTTCTCCGGCACGCCAGTTTCGTTTATCCAGCCGCTTCAAAGACCGCTCTATCGCTTTCGTCCGGTGATTCCTATTCCGGAAGATCTGAATCTCGAACCGCAGGTTTATGACGACGGCATGGCCGGTGGCGTAGGCGGGGGCATGGGCGCAGGTCATGGTGGAAACATCGGGGGCGGTGATCGAAACGACGGCGGCGGTGGCCCTGGCGGTGCAGGCGGCGGAACCGGCTACAACAGAGTGTTTTCCGGCAAGGAAGTGTCCGGTCCAACCACCACGCTGAGTGATGCTCTTCTAGCCGAAGACTCGGGCATCAAGACCGCAGCCACAGGAAAAGAAGTCGGCGACTTGTTCGAGTACCGCATCGCGCGCCCGGTTACTGTCCGGCGCAACCGCTCGGCGCTGATTCCAATCCTGCAAACGCGAATGGACGGCGAGCGAATTTCAATCTACCGCGAAGCGGAACGAGCTGATCGACCGATGAGCGGTGTGCGACTTAAAAACACTTCGCCGCTTACGCTCGAAGGCGGCGCGCTTACGGTAATCGAAGGCGATGCCTATGCCGGCGAAGCACTGGTCGAGCGACTGAAGCCAAACGAAGAAAGATTCATTTCTTTCGCAGTGGACCTGGCGACACTTATCACCGTTACCAAAGATGGCGGACGCGAGCCGGTGTTTCTCGTTCGCGTGCTTGATGGTGTCTTTCAAGCCCACTATTACCAGGCCGAGCACAAGACTTACGCGATCACGAACCAGACAGATAAACCTCGAACAGTTTACGTCGAACATCCTTTGCGTGATGGTTGGCGATTGACCGCGGAAACGGTGAAGCCGGTGGAGAAAACCGCGGATGCTTACCGATTCCGCGTTGAGCTTGGGCCGCGCGAAACCGTGCAACTGAGAGTCGGAGAGCGGCAGGCGCTGATGGACAAGTATGCAATCTCAAACTTGACGCCGCGAGACCTCGGCGTTTTTGTTTCGCGCCGTTATTTGGATCAGACGTCTCAGGTCGCGCTGGAAAAGATCATCAGTGTGAAAACAGAAATTGCGGCGATCGGTGCTGCGGTGGAAGGCCTTGATCGGGAGGCAGCGGAAATCGAGAAAGACCAGGCGCGTTTGCGCGAGAATATCAAGGCACTCAATGAAACGGCTGACGCCCGCAGCTTGATTGCGCGCTACATCGCAAAGGCAAATGAGCAGGAGACACGAATGGAACAGCTGACTGTTGAACGACGGACTAAAGCAGCGGCGCGCCAGCAGCTTCAATTGCAGCTGGAGGCGGCCATACGCTCCCTGGCACTAGATCGCCGACTCTGAGGGCCGCTCTCGCAAAACAGGCGAGGCCGTAAGTGCAAATAGGGCGAGCCGGCAATCACTAGAGCGCCGTAAGGCGCGTAATGTTTATAGTTATGGCTCTACTCTAAGAACGAAGCTCCGTAGGAGCGCGACACGTACATTTCGCCCGTACAGAGCTTGGCTGTCAGATTTCTGCCGATCTATAAACATTGCGCCCCTCACGGGGCTTCAATCTGCGGAATTCACCCGGCTACGCGCCCTCGCCATGACGGCGTCGCCAACTTAAGGCTCAAGCTGTCCTTTAGCGCATCTGCTGGATGATCGCGTCGGCAAACTCCGCGGTTCGCGCCGTGCCGCCGATATCGCGCGTCAACACTTTGCCTTCTTCAAAGACCTTCATCAGTGCGTTTTCGGTTCGATCGGCTGCCTCGCGTTCTCCAATGTGACGCATCATCAGAATACCTGATTGAAGCAGCGCGGTCGGGTTAGCAATTCCCTGCCCTGCGATGTCCGGCGCGGAACCATGCACCGCTTCAAACATCGCGCCCTTCTCACCAATATTCGCACCGGGTACCAGGCCGAGCCCGCCAATCAAACCTGCGCACAAATCAGAGACGATGTCGCCGTACAAGTTTTCCAGCAGCATCACGTCAAACTGTTCCGGCCGCATGACGAGCTGCATGCAGGCGTTATCAATAATCTTGTCGTCAGCCTCAATCTCCGGAAAGTCCTTCGCTACGTTTCTGAAGCAGTCGAGAAAGAGCCCATCAGACAGTTTCATGATGTTGGCTTTGTGTCCGCAGGTGATCTTCTTCCGCCCTTCGCGCCGCGAATACTCAAAAGCAAACTTCGCAATCCGCGTGGACGCCTTTTCAGTAATGATTTTGAGACTCTCGACTACGCCGGGCACCACCACATGCTCCAGACCCGCGTACAAACTCTCCGTGTTCTCGCGCACGATGACGAGGTTAAGTTCCGGATAACGCGAGGGCACATTAGGCAGCGCGCGAATGGGCCGCAGGTTCGCATACAAGTCGAGCGCTTTGCGCAAACCGACGTTGACGGATGTAAACCCCTTGCCGATAGGCGTGGTAACCGGTCCCTTGAGCGCGACTTTATTGCGCGTAATCGAATCGAGCAGATCCTTCGGCAGCGTCTCCCCGAATTTTTCCAGGGCCTGCGCGCCCGCGTAATGCGTTTCCCAAACGACGTCGACGCCTGCTGCTTCGATGATGCGCACGACATTGGAAGCTACTTCGGGGCCGATGCCATCGCCCGGAATCAGTGTGATACGATGTTGCATAAGTACTTTGGCCTTTGCACTTTGATCTTTGGACTTTGTTTTTGGAGTTCTAAGGATACATATTTCACGGCCCAATGGCCAAAGAGCGGGCCGAGATTCCTCCCCGAATTGAGAAAGACAATCAACCTGTCCGCCAGCGAAATGAATGAGCTCCCTCAGACAACCGACGTCGCCATCATTGGCGGCGGAGTAATCGGCCTCGCGGTGGCGCGTGCGCTCAGCCTGCGCGGTGTGGCTAACGTGACCGTGATCGAGCGCAGCAGTTTTGGCGCCGAGTCGTCCGGGGCTGCGGCCGGTATGCTCGGCCCGCAGGCAGAAGCAGACACGCACGATGAATTCTTCTCTTTATGCAGTCGCAGCCGTGATCTCTATCCGGCATTTGCGGCGCAACTTTTCGAGGAAACCGGGATCGACATCGAACTGGAAACCGCGGGCACTCTCTACCTTGGCCTGAATGAAGAAGACGTGAAGGAGCTCGAGCGCCGTTACGAATGGCAAGCCGGGGCTGGACTCGCGGTAGAACGATTGAGCGCGGAGTCGGCCAGAAAACTTGAACCGTCAACTTCCAGTGGCGTGCGGTTGGCGTTGTTATTTCCACGCGACACGCAAGTTGAAAATCGACTGCTGATAAAGGCGCTCGTTGCGTCGAATCAAAGCCGCGGCGTTAATCTGGTTGATGGCACTTCTGTGACTTCGGTGAAGATCGCGCGAGGCCGGATTAAAGGCCTGGAAACCTCGCGAGGATTTGTCGCGACCGGAAGAGTTGTGGTCGCAGCCGGCGGCTGGAGTTCTCTTTTGACGGCGTCGCAAGAATCGAATCAAGCGGCGTCGGACAGTGCATTGCCGGATCTCGGCATCGAACCGGTTCGTGGCCAAATGCTTTGCTTCGACACTAATCCGGCAATTTTCAGTCACGTTATTTACAGTCCGCGCGGATACGTCGTGCCACGCAGAGATGGGCGTCTCCTGGCCGGATCGACCACAGAACACGTGGGTTTTGACAAGCGAACGACCGACGAAGGCATGCGCTCGATCCATTCGGCCGCAACTGAAATTTCACCGCTGATCCGGTCCCTGACGCGGCGAGAAACCTGGGCCGGTCTGCGACCCCGGGCGGCGGACGGTTTGCCAGTAATCGGGGCCTATGCTGAAATTGCCGGGCTCTTCTACGCAACCGGGCATTATCGAAACGGAATTCTGCTGGCGCCCATCACTGGAGAGCTAATCGCCGATACCGTGACTAATAGCGCAGCTAGCTCTTTGTTGAATGCATTTTCGCCCGATCGATTTGCGCGTGTATTTGCTGGGTGAGGCTCAATCAAGACTATCGATCGTTTTGCATAAGATATGAAATTGTCATTGTTTAAGTTCCAACTTCTTGCGCTTACTGTGGTGCTCGCCGCGTCCGTTTCGGTCGCAGCCCAGCCAGCCGACAAAGTTGCGCCGGAGAAGCGTTCCGCCAAAGTTCTGTTTGAAGAAGCAAACACTTACGTTGATACGAAGTTCGCTGAATTCAACAAATCGAAAGTCGCCTACGATCAAAAGCTGGAGGCGACAACAAAGCAGGAACAAAAAGATCTAGCGGCGAAGTTTGCGGCAATCCTGGCGGCGCGTAAAGACCTGCCTAACAGCGATCTCTATTTCCTCGGCATGCTCTATCACCTCGAAGGGAATGCCGATGGCGCGCTCGACGCTATGGCCCGTTTCCTGAGAACGACGAGCGCAGGTGAAAACGCCCAGCTCGCGCGCGTCGTCATCGTGCTTTATGCCACTCGAGCCAACCTGATTCCACAGGCCAAAGCAGCGGTGAACGATTACGCGAAAAACGAGCCGCGAAATCTAGTCGAATGGTTTGGCATGGAAAAGCTGATTGCAGAGGCGCTGAAAAAAACCAGGGCTTATGAGGACATGTCGAAACATGCCCAGGAGATGCTGAAGATCGCGAAGCTGGTGGCGGAAAGCAAGACCATTAACGCGTTTCGGCGCGACGACCTGTTGTTTAAGGCAACATCGCTAAGCGCCGAAGCTGACGTCTCAATGAATAAGAAAGAGTCGGCAATTGCATCGGTGCAGGAGTTGCGCAAAACCGCCGCGACCCTGCCTTCCGGTAATCTTTTGCGGTTCGCAAATATCAGGCTCTTCGCCCTCGATAAATCAATTGACACCCGCGCGGGATTCGCTGCAAGTGACGCGGTTACCGCGCTCCCTGAGCTGGAGGCAACTCAGTGGATCGGTCAGTCGCCAATAAAGTTGTCAGACTTGCGCGGTCAGGTAGTCCTCCTGGATTTTTGGGCGCCCTGGTGCGGACCATGCCGGCGAATTTTTCCCAAACTGCAGAACTGGCACGAAAGCTATAAGGATCAGGGCCTGGTGATTCTGGGCGTGACAAACTATTCAGGTCACGCTGAAGGTCGCAAACTAACTCGCACCGAAGAATTGGCCTATCTGCGAACTTTCAAGAAGCAGAATCGACTGCCCTACGGTATCGTGGTGTCTGATTCCAGGATAAACGATTTGAACTATGGAGTGTTTTCAATCCCGATGTCGTTTCTGATCGACCGGCGCGGAAATGTAAGGTTCATTGCGATGGGCGCGACCGAAGAAGAGAATGCCGCGCTGGGAAGAATGCTCGAAACAGTGCTGGCTGAACCGGCGGAACGTGGAGCGCCGCTTCAACAGACAACGGAGCGGATGAATTAAAGTGAACTTCTAATGGAATCAAATATCACCCCATTCACGATCGGCATTTCATTTCTCGCCGGCATCGTTTCGTTTTTGTCTCCGTGCGTTCTGCCGCTCGTGCCGGGTTACATCTCCCTGATCTCAGGGGTTAGCGTTGACCAATTGAAAGAAGGCGCGAACAGCCGTAAGGCCGTCATCCTCAACTCGCTGGCCTTCAACGCGGGGATCTCAATAATCTTCGTGGCTCTCGGCACCACGGCCGGCCTGGTCGGCGCCGCAATTCTCAACAATCCCTGGGTCAGGATAATCGGCGGCCTCGTCATCATCGCTTTTGGTTTGCAGCTGATCGGGCTGCTCAAGATATCGGCGCTCTACAAAGACACACGTTTCTTTTCCGACGAGAAGCCACGCGGCATGTTGGGATCGTTGACGCTTGGATTTGCTTTTGCCGCGGGCTGGACCCCCTGCATCGGCCCGATCCTCGGCGGCATTATCGGACTAGCTGCAACGTCCGGTGGCTGGCGCAGCGGACTGGTGCTCTCCAGTTTTTACTCGGCAGGGCTCGCCGTGCCTTTTCTGCTGACCGGTCTGGGCATTAATCAGTTTCTGAATTTCTACAAAAACTTCCGTAAGCATCTGCACAAAGTCGAGGTCTTTTCCGGTGTCATTTTGATTCTGATTGGACTGCTGGTGATGACGAACCGGGTCACCGTGTTGGCGAGTTCATGGTTGGCCAGTGTGTTGCCAAACCTTGAATCGAAACTAAAACTCAGCGAACCTGCTGCCAGGGAACCGGCGACGAGCAACGCAGTTAACGCGGCCGCCGCGCCGGATGTTCAGTTTGCAAAACTAGATGGGGGCCAGTTGCGTTTGACTGAATTGCGCGGGCGCGTAGTTGTGCTTAACTTCTGGGCCACCTGGTGCATACCCTGTCGTTCCGAAATTCCGGCGCTGAACGCGATGCAAAAAGCGATGGACGCCGAGGGTTTGACCATCGTTGGAGTTGCCAACGACGATACAGTGGAGAGAATCAAGGATTTTCAGGCAGATCTGAAACAGGATTACACCCTGGTGCTTGGCGCACAGGATGTGGCAGCGCATCTGCCAGCACCTGCGCTCCCTACTACCTACATAATCGATCGCCAGGGACGCATTCGAGAGAAATTCATAGGTGAGCGAAGTCAGGCAGCTTTTGAGGCTGTCATCAAACCGCTGTTGATTGAAGGCGCCGGCACTGCCGGCAAGTAACTTGTTTTGTGGTTCGGAGGTAATGCTATGTTGAGATCAGTTCTTATCCTTCTCGTCGCGTTGGCTTTTATGCCGGCGGCAACATACTCGCAAGACGGTCATGAATATTCTCCCATCGTCGAGAAAACCGTTAACTACAAAAACTGGACTCTCAACGATCTGAAAGACAACAAGCCCGTCGACCTGCGTTCGCTCGTCCAGGGCAAAAAGCTGGTGATGGTGGTTTACTTCGCGCCGTGGTGTGGTAACTGGCGACATGAAGCTCCAGTTGCGGCGCGGCTCTATGAAAAATACAAAGCGCAGGGATTTGAAGTGATCGGTGTCAGCGAATATGGATCACGTGAGGAGACGCTCAAATTCTTTGGGCCAACTGGTCCGCCTTACAGAGTGGTCAGCGAATCAGAAACGCGCGAAGATCGTGAGAAGACGCCGCACTTCGGCTACCGGCAATTGACCGGAGATACACGTCGATGGGGATCGCCCTGGAATATTTTCCTCGTGCCTTCAATGCTCGCGAAAACGGGCGACATTTTGACTGAGAAAGCATGGGTGGTAAATGGGGAATTGATCGAAGCCGAAGCCGATAAGTTCATCGCCGATCACCTCAACGCAAAAACCGCAGCGCTTGAACCGTGTAAAGACACACCCTGACCTGGTAGCAGCCAGACGCCTGAACGCTTTCTCTTCACTGGGACCGCGGGCGTCCCGCCCGCTCTTATCATCCTCAGCACTGAACCCAAATCGCTCGCTGTTGTTCGAGCTCCGCGCTCATTGCGGGCGGGACGCCCGCGGTCCCAGCTGATCCCACAGCCAGTGCAACGACAGCCTCGTCATTTAGTGTTTCCGGCGCTTCGTTGCTAATATGGCCGACTCTTTTGTTCGACAAACTTGGTTTCTCGCGGCAGCTTTCTCGACCATTCGACACACTGAAGTTTGTCGAACTCAACGTTATGAAACTTCGCTTGCTTTATCACGGCCACTGTTTTGACGGCGTTGCGTCCGCGGCGACGTTTACGCGCTTCTATCAGGAACGCATCCACCCGGGAGCCCAGGTGAGCTATCAGGGGCTGCTTCACCGTCCCGGAAATCTGTTTGACCTCGGTCTCCTGGACGGCGACGAAAACGCAATCGTGGATTTCAAGTACGCGCCTTCGGAGAAGCTCACGTGGTGGTTTGATCACCACGAGTCGGCATTCCTGACCACAGAGGATGAGACGCATTTCCGAAATGACAAATCGGGCAAGAAGTTTCTCGACTTCACGCGCAAGTCGTGCACTGAGTTCATCGCCGACGTGGCCCGCACGCAATTTGGTTTCGATGATCAACCGCTCGCCGCGTTAATTCACTGGGCCCACATCATTGACGGCGCACTCTACGAATCGCCGGCGCAGTGTGTCGAACTGAGGGAGCCAGCGCTGCAACTGATGCAGGTTATAGAAGCCGATCCGGATGATAGTTTTGTCGAGCAGGTTATTCGCGAATTAACTCAGAAGCCGTTGGACGAAGTCGCCACCACCGCGGAAGTGCAGCGGCGTTTCCAGCCAATTCTGAAACAACACCTGGAAACACTTGAGGCTGTGCGGCGCAAAGCTGTATTTGCAAACGGGGTTGTCGCGTTTGATTTGGTTGACGAAGGCTACGAAGGCTTCAACAAATTCATCCCCTACTATATTCACTCGGACGCGTCTTACACCGTGGCCCTGACCCGCGGCTCGCAACGCACCAAGATTTCCGTCGGTTCAAATCCCTGGGCGCCAGTTCCACGCACTCACAACATCGCGAAGATCTGCGAACGCTACGGCGGCGGCGGACACGCTGTGGTCGGCGCGATATCGCTCAAGCCAGATGAAGTTGAAAAAGGGCGCGAGGTGATGAAGGAGATCGTGACGGAGCTTTCCACGCCTTAACCTTTTAGATCAGGGAACATTCGCAACTGTTGAGTGTCCAACCTTTGTGCTCCCACAACTGCTCCGACAAAAGCTAGGATTCTTTCTGGTTACCCTGCTGGCGATCTGTTTCTCCGCGTGTTCCTCGGCTAACCCTCGGGCCAGTTCAGCTTCAACCGGTGCAAAACCTCCTGCGGATAAACCCGCCGTCGTCAATCGCGTTCCAGTCATCCACGTCTTCGTGGCGCTCTGCGACAACGTCAACCAGGGCATCGTGCCTGTCTCCGCGAGTTTGGGAAATGGTGATAATCCGGCCACCAATCTCTACTGGGGCGCGGCGTTTGGAGTGAAGACCTTCTTCGCCAGGAGCAGGGACTGGCAATTGGTTACGCACACTGGAAATCCAGGCGGCGCGATTTTGGAACGCCTCGTCTTCAAACACCGCCAGCGCGAACTGTTCATGGTTGCAGACGCTTATCGCGGCAAGGAAATTTCGCAGGCGATGCGCGATTTCTTGGAAGCGGCCGCCGGCCACTCGGGTGGCCCGATCAAGATCAAATCAACGGCAGGCGAAACTGAATTTTACGCGGACGGTAGCGCCGAGCTCGTCGCTTATATCGGTCACAACGGTTTGATGGATTTTGAACTTCACTCGCCGCCTCAAGCGCGAGATGAGCGCGGCCGCCAGGCGATTATTCTCGCGTGTGCCAGCAAGCAGTACTTCGATAAGCCGTTGCGCCAGACCGGGGCTGCGCCACTGGTCTGGACCACAAACTTGATGGCCCCGGAAGCTTATGTATTGTCAGCGGCAATTGATGGCTGGATGAAAAAAGAGACTGACGAAGAAGTGCGTGCGCGCGCTGCAGCGGCCTACCACAAGTATCAGAACTGTGGCCTCAAGGCCGCAAACAGACTCTTCGCTACCGGCTGGTAGGTAGGACAGGCATTCCTGCCTGTCCACTACTTGCGAGTATTCCTTGCCGACAAGGACAGACAAGAATGTCTGTCCTACTTCGCCATTAGGGCTTCGATCTCATTCGCGTTCTTCGGCACCCCGGTGGTTAAGACGCGCGGCCCGTTTTCAGTGCACAGCACGTCGTCCTCAATGCGCACGCCGATGCCGAGATATTGTTCAGGAATGTCTTTGGTGTCCGGACCAACGTAGATTCCCGGTTCAATGGTCATTACCACGCCGGGCTCGAGGGCGCGCGATTGCTTGCCGTAGTAATAAATCCCAACATCGTGAACGTCGATGCCCAGCAGGTGTCCCAGGCCGTGCATGTAAAACTGCTTATACTTCTCGGTCTTTATCAGATCCGCGGGTTCACCTTTCAAGAGTCCCAACCGAACCATCCCTTCAGTTAACATTTCGACTGAATGAGCTTTCAGCTCGTCATGCGTCACCCCGGGACGGACCATCTCGACGCAGGACATTTGCGTTTCCAGCACCAGATCATAAATCTCGCGTTGCGCTTTCGAGTAGCGACCGTTGATCGGAAACGTACGCGTGATGTCTGAAGCGTAACCTTTGTACTCAGCGCCGGCATCGAGCAACAGCAAATCACCGTCGCGCAGGTCGCCATCGTTGTTGATGTAATGTAGCACCGTGGCATTTGCGCCGCCGCCAACTATCGAAGTGTAGGCGGGTCCCGCCGCTCCGGCCCGGCGAAACACCTGCTCGATCAACGCCTCAACTTCATACTCCTTCATCCCCGGCCTGACCGCCTTCATCGCTTCAACGTGAGCTTCGGCCGCAATGTCGGCCGCCTTTTGCATCAATTCGATCTCCTGCGGACTCTTCAGGACCCGCATCTCATGCACGATTGTAGCGGGGTCGACAATGGTCCGCGGCGGATGAATCGGTTTGCGATTGATGGCCCGCATCTCGGAAATCTGCCTGATGATTTTGTTGTCGAGATCTGTCTGGGCGCCCAGCCGGTAATAAAGTTTTTCAGCGCCATCAAGAATGTCCTGGAGCTTCGAGTCAAAATCTGCGATGGGGTAAGACTGGTCGGCCCCTAGATCACTCTTCGCACCCTCCACTCCGGCGCGCCGGCCCACCCAAATCTCCTGCTCAGGGTCGCGCGGGCGCACGAACAACGTGTACTTCGCGGTGCGTCCCGGCGCAATCACCGCTATCGCATCTGGTTCTTCGAAGCCGGTGAGATAGTAAAAATCCGAATCCTGGCGGAAGCGATACTGAGTATCGTTTGAACGCGTGGCTTCGCGGGCGCTGGGGATGATAGCAACCGAATTCTGGTCCATCTGGCGCATGAATTCCGCGAGTTGGGGTGTGATCATTGAGTTTGGCTCCTGGAGATTTTGTTGACAATTGGAAGCGCTCATTGTAACCGAGTTCGCGGGAGGTCGAGAAATTGCCTGGGGCAAATTCATTCGACAGGATTGAAAGGATTTACAAGATTAAAAAAAGGCAGACACATATTGTGAATCATATTAATCCTGTCAACGATCTATCTAACCTCAGAGCGCTCAAGTTTTCTGGCCCCACATTGCGGTTTGGTGGATAATCAACGCGAAGATGAGCACGCAAACCATACCGGAACAGGCAGCGCGGTCGCGGGAAATAGTTTCCTGCGATCCGGGCACCGGCCTCGAGATTGGTCGCGCGCCGTTAGCGTCAGCTGAAGACGTCAGACAAGCAGTCGCTCGAGCGCGTGCCAGCCAGCCTGCGTGGGCCAAACTCTCGTTTCGCGAGCGCGGACGAGTAATCCTCAAAGCACGAGAACTCATGCTCGCCGCGCGTGACGAGCTTGCCCTGCTGGTCTCCCAGGAAACCGGCAAACCCATAGCGGAAGCGATCTCGATGGAGATAGTTCCTACGCTGGACACCATGCACTACTTCGCGCGCGCTTCGGAAGATTTGCTGCGCCCGCAAAAGATCGACATCGGGCAGTATGGTTTGATGGGCCGTTCGTCGCGTCTGGTGTTCAAGCCGCTCGGCGTGATTGGCATAATCTCGCCGTGGAATTTTCCGCTTGCCACACCCGCCGATGAAGTAGTCATGGCTTTGATGGCCGGCAACGCGGTAGTGCTCAAGCCGAGCGAACTGACGCCCCTGATCGCATTGAAGATTGGCGAGATCTTCAACCGCGCCGGACTCCCGGCGGGGTTATTGGAAGTTTGTACTGGTGATGGGTCCACTGGCTCCGCCCTCATCGATGCCCGCGTGGACAAGATCATGTTCACCGGCAGCGTCGCCACGGGCAAACGCGTCGCCGAAGCAGCCGCGAAGTATCTGACGCCCGTCGTTCTCGAACTCGGGGGCAAAGATCCGATGATCGTTCTCGACGATGCCAATATCGAAAATGCCGCCCGCGGCGCCGTGTGGGGCGCGTTTGCCAATTCAGGACAAGCATGTGCTTCGGTGGAGCGCTGCTATGTGCACGAATCGATCGCGCAAAAATTCATCGACCTGGTCGTGGACCAGACTCGCGCGCTGAAGCAGGGTTTGGGAACTGAGGCGTCGGTTGACGTCGGCGCGATGACAAATGAAAGGCAACGCGCGATCGTGGAAGAGCACGTAAGCGATGCGGTCCAACGCGGCGCCGCGGTGCTTACGGGTGGAAGGCGAGGATCGAAATCGGAGGGGTTCTTCTATGAACCCACGGTGCTCACCGCTGTAGACCACAGCATGTTGATCATGCGTGACGAAACGTTTGGTCCCGTGTTGCCGGTAATGACCTTCAAGACGGACGAAGAAGCGATCAAACTTGCAAACGACAGCGTGTTTGGTCTAACTGCCAGCGTCTGGACCAAAGACATTGCGCGCGGACGGCGACTGGCTGAGCGAATTGATGCCGGAACTGTGATGGTCAACGAAGTAGTGTACACCCACGGCATCGCGCAAACTCCGTGGGGCGGCGTCAAAGAAAGTGGCTACGGCAGAACGCACGGACGGATGGGGCTGCTCGAGCTCGTCACGCCCACGCATATTCACGTTAATCGAATTTCATTCCTGCCTGATCTTTGGTGGTTTCGTTACGATGCCGGTGCCAGCAAACTTTTCGGCGGACTCGCCCAGCACTTCACCACCGGCTCGCTGGTTAAGACTTCGCGCCTCCTGCCACAGATGATGCGGCGGCTTTTCAGATTCCACTAGAGTCACAACAAAGTTCTGGAGTCACCACCAGGGTTGCAAGTTCTCAACAGATCGTCGTTCATGAGTTGGTCGCAGGAGCAGGTAGACAAGTATTCCGAATCATCTTGAGTAGACGTGCCGGAGTCTCTGGGGTTAGAGCGTTCCTTCTGACTATTAGGGAATTGAATATGAAGTTGGCCCGCCTGACTTGGTTGTTCTTCCTGGTAACCTTGACTGTTGCATGCGAATTCGTGGTCACCAGTCTTGGACAATCCTCGCTACTTCCGCCCTCATCGCAAAGGAAGGGCGTTGTCACTCCAAGTCCCTCACCGAGTCCCTCACCGTTTCCCAAGCAGGAACAACTGCCCGATCTACGAGAGCGGACTTTCGATGAAGTAATTAGGGGTGCGCGTTCCGTGGATTCCGACGGTGATGGATTCTCAAACGCGGACGACAACTGTCCCGCCATTTCTAACGCAGATCAAAGAGACTGCGATGGTAATGGCATTGGCGATGCCTGCGATCAACCGCTCAATCTCTCCCCAGCATCGCTGAGGAAGTGCAACAAGACGGTTCGCAAAACAAAAAGGTCTGTCAGGAGACGATCAAGAAAGTCCATTCTCGCCAAACCTGCCAAACGATCCATAAAAGGCACTTACCCCACACAGCAAAATAGCCACACCAATCTGCCTGGGCCCGTAACTGTTCCCGCTTGATCTGGCGGCTTTACACCCTTAGGATTGCTGATTCCTGGTCAAACACCCTCTTTCTGAGGTATCCAATTTTGTGGAAGAAATACATGCATGGGCGCGAACGCGCTCATCATGAGCGCGATAATAACCGTTTGGTGCGACCCTTTGAATGGGGTCTGGAGTACATCAGCGACCACGTCAATGGCGATGATCCGCGCAATGTGCTCCGCGTTCACACCGAACGGACCATGGCGAACAGCGCGGACTTCTATGCCCTGCCTGAAATAACCGACTTCAATCTCAGCGGAGACCAACTCACCTGGACCAGTGCGATTCACACGCCGTCGCCGGAAAATAATCTGGCCCGGGCGCGCTATTTTCCGGTGCAGCCGCAGAAGGAACGTAAACCGCGATCAGCGGTAGTAGTGCTGCCGCAATGGAATGCACAGCCCGACAGTCATGTGGAGGCGTGCCGTATTTTCAACTTTCTGGGGATGGCAGCTCTGCGCCTGACGCTGCCCTATCACGAAGATCGGCGGCCGCCTGAACTGGAGCGAGCCGATCATCTGGTTAGCACAAACATCGGTCGCACTATTCAATCGATGCGCCAGGCAGTCCTCGATACGCGAGCCGCTGTGCGCTGGTTAAAGAATCAGGGTTTTGAACGTGTTGGCATTCTGGGAACGAGTGTAGGTTCCTGCATTGCATTTCTCGCCTTCGCTCACGAACCAGCCATTGATGCCGGCACCTTCAATCACGTGTCTGGATTCGTAGCCGATGTCGCCTGGCGAGGATTATCCACGCGTCATCTGCGAGAAGGCTTTGCGGGCGACCTGAGCCTCGACGAACTGCGGGAGTTTTGGACACCAATCAGCCCGGTGCCTTTCATTCCCCGTCTACCCAACATGGGCAGACGTCCCATGCGATTCATTGCGGCGCAGTACGACCTGACTTTTCCGATTGACCTGACGAAGGACGTGATCGCGGAAGCGCGACGCTACGATTTGCCGCTTGACGTGGTCTGGCTTCCCTGCGGGCATTACACACTTGCCTCGCTGCCATGGAAAGCGATCGACGCGTGGAAGATTGCGATGTTCATGAGAAAAAATTTGCGGTAGGCGTCAACCTGTTCACTGGGACTGCGGGCGTTTCGCCCGCCACGAGCGCATAAGCACGAGCAAATTCATCAACTCAATCAATGTAGTATCGGATCTCAGCGGCCGAGACGCCCGCGGCCCAGTGAACGACATGACACGCAATCCCAATCGGCTTCTGGACCAGCTCGATGACTTAAAGAACCGATTTGGCTCGGCCCAACCAACCGCCCTTGAATCCGTCCTTTCTCGTCTGGCTCGACAACGTTTCAAAGATGCCGAAGCCTTAATCCGTTTTCATGAATTGCTGCTCTTCGTGCGCGCCTATCCGCAAAACGCGAAGCTCAAACTAGCTGCCGAGGCGCTTTTAAACAGCTTCGCCAAAAGAGTAGAAGCCCTGCGGAATGATGACGTCGATCTCACGCCGCTCGAATCACCGGACGTTTCCGGCATTGCCGGCACTTCCGTGAGTGACACCTTCACCTATCCGATTGTCCGCTGGCTGGCTAAACGACATCCCGCTCGGCTCAAACTTGACTGGGAATGGTTTGAAGATGAAAACCGCTTGTCGGAAACGTGGCCGCGATTCATGCCCCTGTTGGAAGAAGATGCGTTTGTTGAAGCTAATGTGCCTTATGCGAAATGGCTAATGGCGGCGAGGGCCCGCTCAACAAACGATGTCGCGTGGCTCGTTAGACAATTTGAATCATTGAAGAGGAGTGACCGGGAAAAGGCTGAACTCTTCGATTCGCAGCAGCTTTACGTCGCCTGGTCGCCACCCTATCAGGCCACTAGAACGGGAATGCGTTTACCGGTTCCCGCCAGCAAAATTTTCTATCATCGCGAGCCTCTGATTCAAAGAAGAGAAGTTTCCTTCCGGGATGAATTGGCAAAACCCGCGCCGGCGCTCGAAAAGTTATCAACCAAACAGGGCGAGCGGGCATTGGACCTGGCGCGCGAGGCCTCCACGATTCGCTATCGTGAACTTTACGGCTTCACTCACGGCGATCCAGCGCGCGTTTTTAAGTCCCATCTCGGCCGTGGCGTCGACCTCTTCATCACCTGCCTGCCGCCGGCCACTCGTCTTCCGCTACGGGCTTATCACGCGGCGATGATCTTCAAGAATGGAGTGGCAGTCGGGTATTTCGAAGGGCTATCGCTGTTTGAACGGATGGAGAGCGGCTTCAATCTCTACTACACCTTTCGCGATGGTGAAACTGCATGGCTCTATGCGCGCACGCTTAACGTATTCCTGAAGATGTTGGGAGTCACGGCTTTCGCGATCGATCCTTACCAGGTTGGGTATGAAAACGAGGAAGGAATCGAGTCGGGCGCCTATTGGTTTTATCGGAAGCTGGGATTTCGTCCGACGAATCCTGAGATTCTCGATCGCACGCTGCACGAAGAGAAAAAGATAGTCAGCCGTTCGGGCTATCGCACGACTGCTCGAACGCTGCGCAAGCTCGCGGCCGGCTCGATGATTTTCGAGTTGGATGCGAAAAACTCTGGCGACTGGGATCGTTTCCAGGTGCGAAATGTTGGGTTGGCAGTTCAGCGACGGATGGCGGCGGTATTCGACGGCGACGCTGAACAGTTTCGTGCTGAGGCGGTAAAGAAGCTGGCTCGCGTTTTGGAGATGAAGGTTGGGGATTTACCGCCGAAGAAACACGCTGCCTTCGCTGACTTCGCAGTAACGTTATCGATGCTAGACGATTTGAACCAATGGAGCTCCGACGAAAAACGCGATCTGTTACAAGTCATTCGCGCAAAGGCTGAAACGGATGAAAGTAGATACTTGAAACTTATGCAAAAGCATTCGCGACTGCGCAAGGCGCTGATTAGATTGGGATCATGAGCGTCCCTTACATGCACGCAAACGATTTTCCAGGATCTTGTCTTCGGAGAATTTCTCGAGTTTCTCGAAATAGGACGCCGATCGATCCAGCGCATTTTCCGGCACTAGCCCCACAATCTCCGTACTTGAAATCTCGACGTTAAGCCGCTGGGCTTCATCACGCACGGCGTTGTATGCCTCGGTCATTCCGGTTGACTCATAGTTCACCAGGTTCATCGAGACCTGCACCAAACCGCGGGTGGATAACTCAAATCCCAAGGCCTTCACAAACGGCAACCCGCCATGACGCGCTCTGACTGTACGAGCGATCTTTCTTGCCATGGTCACATCCGCCGTCTTCAAATTCACATTGAAGGCGATCAAAAACGGACGGGCGCCGACTGCAATCGCACCAGCTGTATCATGTACGATTAACGGCCCACAATCAGGCGCTCGGCCCGGTTCTACGGCAATCTGTTCACGCAATAATTCGAGCGCGCCCCTCCTGACATCTTCAAGGTTTACCCGCTCGGCCCTGCGCGCAGCCCGTTCATAAAAGAAAACTGGAATCGAAAGTTCCTGAGCGATGCGTTCGCCGGCCTCATGGGCCAGCGCCGCGCAGTCGTCCAGCGTGACACCCTGAATCGGCACAAACGGCAGGACATCAGTCGCACCGAGACGCGGGTGCACGCCCTGGTGAGTCCGCATGTCGATCAGAAATGCTGCCATGGCGACAACTGTGACGGCAGCCTCAACCACTTTGTCGGCCGACGCAACGAAGGTGATGACTGATCGGTTGTGATCCGGATCGATGTGAGTATCGAGCACGCAAGCCGTTTCGATCGATTCGATGGCTCCCGCGAGGCGTGCGATAGTTTCAGGGTTGCGGCCCTCGCTGAAGTTTGGTACACACTCGACCAGGGCATTGCCAATTTCCGATTGCCGATTGGCGGCTTCAGTGTCTCCCATTGGCGTTAGCTTATCATTGAGGTTCGAGTATCCGTTGAACTAAATCGGCCACCACACGTATCCTAGAACGATAGCACTCGGCGCCTGAGTTTACCCGGAAGTCTTATTCGTCAGTTCGGAGACGCCAGATGGCAAAGTTCATGGAAGAAGTGGATGGCACCAGCGGGCTGTCACACACTAATCATGTCTTACGGAGTGTGCTAAGCGGCGACATTGAAAGCGAGCGTCGTCGGCTCACCCGCGCCCTTGAAAAACTCGGCTATAGCGTAATCTCCGAAGACCCTCTATATGCACGTAGAGGCGCGCGCGGATGGGCTGCATACTATTGCTCATTTGATATCCTTGATTACCCTCGGAAGCTGAAGATTGGCTTGAAAGCATTGAGTCCTCACGCCACGCTCGCCACCTTCGATTATGCAGCTGAACATTTTGGCGTTGTCTCTTTCAAGGGAGACCTGCAAACACTCAGGTCGGAAGCGGAAGCAATCATCGCCCTTGCCTCACAAAACGCGACGATTACCCTCTGCACGGCGTGTGGCACCAACCAACCCGACGACTCCAGGTTTTGTCGTGTCTGTGGCGCCCCGAATGTGGGGGGCGCGCCGGCGGAATTGGAGGTCTTACGTCTGACGGCTGGCGCGCGTACCGCACATCATAAGATCAGCGCAGCAGTCATTTGGGCCCTGGCGCCCTTCATGGCCGCAATCGTCGGAATAATATTCCTGGGCGCTCCGGTGGGCAGACTGACGACCGGACTCCTGCTGGCGATGTTCGGCAACCTGCTGATCTGGTTATTTGTGCTCAACGCTTCACGGAGAACTCTCAAGCCGGATTTGCTTCAACCGCTAACCCTCCCAGCCAAAGTTTTACAGCCGGGCTTGACCAGCGTCATCGCAGCGCCGTTGCCGGAGCAGAAATACGTGACTGAGGGCACCACAGAACTACTTGCGCCCAAACCGAAGGAAAGAGAAAAAGAGCTCGTGTATCGAATGGGGCGAGATACTTCGCCAACAGACTAACCGGTAATCGAAGCCAATACCTTCAAGCCGGAGATAAAAATCTGACGTTAGACGCAGCGCAGTTGATCACTTAAAACCGCCAATGGCCCACGATCATTTCATCGACCAACATAAAACCGCCTGGCAACGTTTGGAAGATCTGCTGAAACTGCTCGACGCAACTTCCCTGCGGCGATTGCACCGCGAAGAAGTGCGTGAGCTTGGCCGCATTTATCGTCGTACTGCTTCTGACCTCGCAATCGCGCGCGCCGAGTCTCGCGACCCTCGGCTCATCAATTATCTGAACAGTTTGGTAATTCGTGCGCACGGGCGCATCTACCAGGCAGATTCGCAGGGCGGTTCGCGGGTCAAGAATTTCTTTGTGCGAGAGTTTCCGCAAACGTTTCGTCGCACCTGGGCATATACGGCAGTCTCCTTCAGCGTCTTTCTAATCTTCGGGATCATCGGGTTTGTAGGCACTAAGTACGATCCTGAATTTTCCGAACTGGTGGGTGTAGCTCCTGCCTTTAAAGAACTCTACATAGAAACCAAAACTCACTGGTGGGAAGATCTGAATCAGGCTAATCAGGTTGGCGCAAGTTCAATACTCACACACAATATTCAAGTAACCATCTACACCTTTGCTTTCGGTGCACTGTTTGGCGTTGGCACGTTGTTCTTTCTGGCTTACAACGGCGCGAACATTGCTTCCGTACTTGCGCTGACTTACCGTGCGGGCTTCGGCAACGATCTCCTGACGTTCATGGTCGGCCATGGCGTGATCGAGCTTTCATGCATTTTCATGGCAGGCGGCGCCGGGCTTTTGATTGGCAGTGCGATGTTAATGCCAGGCGACCTGTCTCGCGCCGATGCGCTCAAGAGCCGTGGCAAAGACGCCGTGCGGTTGATGATGGGAGTGGCGGTGTTGCTTGTCATCGCCGGAATAATCGAGGGCTTCATTTCGCCGGCGCCAATTCCCTCGGCAATCAAATTCAGCGTGGCCGGACTCACCGGCCTCGCGCTGTATTCTTATCTCCTGCTTGCTGGCCGCGCCGCAGCCTCGGAGCTAACCAATCAAACGGGCGAGTTGCGCTCTGATCAAAATCCCCGCACCTGATAATCCCAGTGACTTTGGACCCTCGAAATCGCAGAAAACCTCAGCTTTTCCGCACATTCTCAAGAGTGTTGGCAATCGTTTAACCAGCGTGTTATATTCCTAGCCGGTCTCGCGTTCCGGCTAGACCCAGGATTTTGAATCTCCTCACTTTACCGAATTACGGCTCATCTTCCATCAGCCACTAAATAATCAGGAAAAGCGATTCTGACCCCAATGAAAAAGTTTATTCTTGCTGCTGTTCTCCTCGTCGTGGCGACTTCTGCCGCTTCCGCTCAAAACGCGGCTGCATATCGTTTCGATAACTTCGACTTTGCAAACGGAGTTCGCCTTGAGGCTCCAGCCGCACCGGCGCCAGCTAAGACGAACGGCAAGAAACTTCGCCGTGGCTCATATGCAGCCAGCGCTGAATCGATCACCGCAATCATCAATACCAGAATGGCCGAGATCAAAGGTGGCGGATCGCTCGGCGGTTACACCACTGGCAACTCGAGTGTCGATTCCCTGATCGTCGAATCTGGTACACGCAATGGAGTCGATCCTTTGCTCCTCTATTCGATCATGCATCAGGAGTCGAGTTTCAAGCAGCGCGCGCTCTCGCACAAAGGCGCGAGTGGTCTGATGCAGCTGATGCCCGGCACTGCGCGACGATTTGGAGTCACTAGTATTTGGGACCCGCGTCAGAACGTCGAAGGAGGCGCCCGCTATATGCGCTTTCTCCTGAACATGTTCAAGGGCGATGTAAATCTGGCGCTGGCCGGTTACAACGCGGGCGAAGGCGCAGTTATGAAATATGGCTGGCGCGTTCCGCCATACAATGAAACGCAGGAATACGTCAGAAGAATCAGCAAGCGTTACAGCTTGATTCGCGATCCTTCTTCGGCCCGTTACGCCTACAACATCACACGGGATCAACTCGCCAGCGCGCAGCGCAAGGAATCAACTCCGCTAACTGTCTATGAGCCGAGCGTATTTTCCGTGAGACTACCTGATGGTCGTCTGCAATTGATTTCCCAATAGACACTTGCTCACACGCATCCCTCGCAAAAAGAAACTCGGACAGGTTGCCCTCTTCGAGTTTTTCTTTATCTGAAACGAGTAATATTGGTGCCGGCTAAGGTTCAACTAACCGGCTGGGTGATTAAGGCTGGCAGCGGAGTCAGGGCTTTGGCCGAAGGAACACAAAGAACCGGGCAGGGTGCATTTCTCACCACGCGCTCAATTTCGGATCCGAGCACTGGCGTGCCACCGAAAAGAGAGGCGTGGACGTTTGTTCCTATGACCACGAGATCAGCTTCTTTTTCGGCTGCTATTCGGACGATCTCTGCATACGGCCGGCCTTCCGCAATATGTGAAATGGCGCGAGCACCATCATCGCGTGAGAGTTGGCCCATGCGCTCCTGAACGTAAGTGCGCAACCGCGACAGCGCGCTCAGTCCGGTTTCTGGAAACATCACTGAGATTTGATCGAGATAATCGGCGATCACATACACTGCATGAAGCTCGGCGCCTGTTTGATTCGCGAGTTGCGTGGCAACCTGAGTGGCGGCGACTGAGGACGGCCGGAAGTTTGTCGAAAGCAGGACGCGATTCAACCGAATCTCGCTGCGTCCCCCTTTGTGTTCGACAAAGTCGTGCTGCGGAGGACGAATCGTCAGCACCGGACAAACGGCTTCCGCGATGATCTCTTCGGCAGTCGAGCCCCAAAGAGCACGAGACAGGCCTTTGCGGCCGTGCGTCACCACTGTAACGAGATCGATATCATAATCGCGTACAGCTTTCGCGATCTCCGGAGCCGGTTCGCCAGCCACAATCACCGGCTCCACTTCAAGTCCATCAAAGAGTGGGTCAGCAAGAAGGTCACGCACTTCGGTGCGCAGTTGAAGCAACCAGTGATTTTCCTGATCCACGAAAACACGTTCTGGCAAGGTCAACAAATTTGGCGGGACGCTGCCGCTCTGCACACTAAACAGCACCACCCGCCCGCCGCCGCTGCGCGCAAACGCGGCGGCATACTTCAACGCAGCCCGAGCGTGGGGCGTAAAGTCTGTGGGAAATAAAATATTTCGAAAAGGATACATGGGTGATTTTGGATTGACGATTTCGGATTGCGGGTTTCGCGCCTGGCCAGGTTGAATCCGCTTTCCGCAATCTCAGATCTGAAATCTGAAAATTGAGATCCGAAATCTGAGATCTCAAATTTCAAAGGACTCTCGTGCCCGCAATGCGATCCAGATGCGGGGTAAACTCCGCGAAAGCATTTTCATTTCTTCGCGCAACTACGGCTAACTCAACCGCAACTCGTTCTCTAAACCGCGTCCCGCCCTTCTCGTCAACAATTCTGCTGATGAGACGGCGGAGCGCTTCAGCCAAACTCGAAATGAAGTCACTTGCCGCGGGCCGATCGCTCAGAACTACTTTTCCATCGTGATACTCAAAGGAACCCCCCGTTGGCTCAAGAAAAGGATAGTCGTCTCCCATGGCTATCAAAGTGGCACGAAAACGCGCGGGGAAGTTTTCGTTAACGCTCTCGGTTGCGCGTTCCACGCCGCCAATTAACTCTCCGCTGGCTGCGATCAGACGGTCCCAATCTGTCTCTTCATTTTGTGCTTCCGCAAGGCGATCCATCCCGGCTGCTGTTTCGAGGGTTGCCTCAGGAACTAAATCTACAGCGGAATGGTAGTGAGAGTCATCGGCTTCGTGATTATTTTTTTCATCCGGGCCTTCGAAGATCGTAATCAAACCGCCCGGATCTCGAGCCCGCACCAGCAAGCGATCCATAGCTTCCTGCCCCTCGGCACCTCTTCCGGTGGCCAGGTTTTTTTCCCAGACAGTTGGTTCACCGGCGCCCTGAAGAAAGACGTCTGCTTCATAATCGTCCAGCTCTACTTTTACGCGGCCCACAAAGCTGAGCTGACGCAGATGACGCAGCAGCGCGCCAAGATTGACGAAACCAGTGTCAAGCGTTTCAAGTTTTACCAGACTACTCATAGCGTATTATTCATTCGGTTGCGAAGTCTAACAATAATGAGTGGCTTGGTAATAGGGCCAGCGCTCGACGGCGCAACGCGCCATTGCAGAACTCCAGGTGATCACCGATCACGAGAATATAGGAATCTTGAGCGGCTTCGCGTAAAATCGAATCCAGGCTCCAAAATCAAGTAGAGTGGTTTCGCAAGGCCAGATCGAGCGTCGCGTCGCAAGGCATTTTAGAGCTGCACCAACGACGGCGTGCAAACTTACATTTCTCCGAGGCGACAGTCTAATGAAATCCCCCATCCGCGAATCAAAACGAATGTCCGCGATCCTTCTGTCAATCATTTTCCTTGTGTGTGCCTCCGCTACGGTAGACGCTCAAACGCGCGCAGTAGAGGGCACCATCTTTCAGATGGGCCAGCAACGGATTACGATCCCCGCGCCAGATGGATTCGAAGAGGCGAGCTCGCAATTCAAAAGTATTAAGGACCGGTTCACGGTCACTGAAGCCACCGGAAATGAAGTGTTAGCCGTTCACCTGCCAAAATCGGACTGCGATAAATTGCGGAGCGGCGTGGCAATTGATTTAAATTTTTACACAAAGATTTCAGTCAGAGAGTCCGTCCGGGCCTCCGATTTATCACCGCCACAATTCGCGCGTCTAATCTCCGAGTTCCGCGGCGCCAGCTCAAAAATCATGGACATCAACAGCCCGGAAACCAAAACAAATTTGGCAAGGATGAACAGGAATCTAAGCGAGTTGAACCAACAAGAAGTCAAGATTGATCTAAGTCAACCAGTAAATCTGGGCGAGTTTGACACCCGACCAAACATTTATAGTGTCATGCTGCTCGTCAACTTGAAGTCCAAAACCGCCGACGGCGACGTGGTGAAAGTGATCGTCGGAAGTTTGTCATATGTAAGGGTCAAACAGCGGTTGATTTATGTTTATACCTACCGGGAATACAAATCCACTAACGATATTGAAGTGTTGCGAGATTTTACTAAGCAGTGGATCGGTCAGATTCTTGCCGCTAATTGACTAGTTACACGCCGGCTGTGATTCAACGGCGGACAATCGCCAAATTTCGCGTTTGCCTGGTTATTCGTCTAACCCTATGAACGATTCTGACAGTGGAAACTTCCTACTGTGATGCTCACGCTCCTTGCAGTCGGTTTTCTATTGATGCTGGCCGCGGCTTATCGCCTCTATGGCGGTTGGGTGGCGCGTCAGTTTAAGCTTGACGACGCGCGCACGACTCCGGCAAATCGAGTGAACGATAGTATTGACTTCATTCCCACCAAGCCCTTCTACCTTTTCGGTCAACACTTCTCGGCAATTGCCGCTGCCGGCCCCATAGCCGGACCCATCCTCGCTTGCCAGTCATTCGGATGGCTGCCTTGTTTGCTGTGGATTGGATTAGGCGTGGTGTTGATTGGCGCCGTCCACGACTTCGCTTCCCTGGCGGCGTCCGTGCGTCATGGCGCAACTTCGATTGCCGAGATCGCTCGCGAACATCTGGGAACTGGCGCAGGACGCGCGATGATGGGGTTTATCTGGATCGCTTTGCTCTATGTGATTGTCGCTTTCGCCGACATTACCGCGGGAACTTTTGTCGGTGGCTCCGAAGAACTCAAGGCTACGCTGGTGAATTTCAATCCCGGCGGTGCGGTCGCTGCAGCCAGTGTTATGTACCTGCTGCTGTCGTTATTGCTGGGGCTGGTCCAACGCTACCTCAATCCGCCGCTCTGGTTAGTCACATTGATTTTTGTCCCGGCGGCATTCGCCCTTTCGTGGGTCGGCACAATGACGTCAAACTGGCTGGTCTTTAATCATAAGACGTGGGGCGTACTGATTATTGTTTACTGCGGTGTGGCCTCGATCGTGCCGGTGTGGGCGCTGCTGCAGCCGCGCGGCTATCTGGGCGGGTTCATTCTCTACTCCGCGCTCGCGCTCGGCATCATCGGCGTTTTCTTTGGCGGTTATGCCATTCAGCAACCAGCCTTCAAGTCGTTTGATATTGGTGGAATGACGGGAATGTTGTTCCCGTTTCTCTTTGTGACGATTGCCTGCGGCGCCTGCTCTGGTTTTCACGGCCTGGTTTGTTCCGGCACCACCTCGAAGCAGGTGGATCGCGAGTCGCACATACGGTCTGTCGGTTATGGTGCGATGTTGGCCGAAGGCTTTGTGGCGCTGATTGCGCTGGTCACCGTGATGATCGTTGCGCAGGACGCGCTCCGTGGGAAAGCGCCGGGTACGATCTACGGCAACGGTATCGGACAGTTTCTGACGCTGATCATCGGCAAGGACAACCTGGCGTTCGCGGTCACCTTCGGCGCCATGGCGTTTTCAACTTTCGTGTTTGATACGCTTGACGTTTCGATGAGGCTGGGCCGTTACATAGTGCAGGAACTTTTTGGTTGGAAAGGTAAACTGGGCGCGCTGGCCGGGACGTTCTTAACGCTTGCGCTCCCGCTCTATTTCATCCTCTTCGCGCCGCCAAACTCCTGGTTGAAATTCTGGACGCTGTTTGGCGCGTCAAACCAGTTACTCGCCGGATTAACATTGCTGACGATAACCGTCTGGCTCTACCAGGCGCGCCAGCGAATTGCGTTCACACTTCTGCCCATGATCTTTGTGCTTGTGATCACTCTCTGGGCGCTCGTCGCGCTTGTAGTAGGAAATCTGAAGGTGACAAAAATCGCGACGGGCGTGCTGGATATCGAACTGATCAATGCGATTGCTGCAGCCGCTCTGGTCGTGCTGGCTCTTTACCTCGCTATTGTTGCCCTCATCAAGGTTCGCGGAGACCGGCAGAAAGGTTCGCTGGTTGAGGCGCATGCAGCAACCAGCCTTGAGTGAGTGAAGGGTGTGGATCACGCGTCCCGCCCGTGATCACGCACAAGGTGCGCCTGCCACAACGAGAGTCAATTCTTCTTCGTCATCCAGAAGTCCCTCGGGTACAAACGATAGAGACGCGTGTCTGGTCCCATCGTTGACTTCAAGTAGGCCTCATAGGCGGCAAACTGTTTTTCCGGACCCACCACGAAGTAAATTGCTCCCGGCACATTTTTCAACTGAGGATCATATCCCGGCAGGATTCTCGCGTAGACTTTTCCCATCCGCGTGTAGAGCTCGTCATAAAGGTTTGGGTTCTTGCGCAGGTCGAGAACCGCTTGTCGAAAAGCTTTCACCTGTTCCGGCTTTAATCCATCAGCCACATCTGCAGCCATCGACTCACCTCGGGCCTCATAACCCGACGCAGATCGAAACTCCCCAAATGCCTGCGCGATAGCGTATTCCGCCAACTCGGGATCACGCGGTGCTTTCTTCAGCTCGTCAATCACGAACCGCAAAGTTTGGGGCAACTCCGGTGTCCGCTCGGCGTAGTAACTGGAACGGCCGTTGGTCGGGCTTCCGCCCAATCCATTGCTGTAGGCTAAACCTGCGCCAATCGTTTTGGTGAAAATGCTGTGAGCTCCGCCTCCGGCGTAAAGCTTCGAAGCCAGATACTGCAACAATGATTCGCGTTGTATGTCCTGGTAAGTAACCAGCGGCGCGGAGTTCATCATGACGCCACTTTGGGAACTTGGATTTATCAGTCCAACGAAGACCGGCTTATCACTATCTTTCGCGCGCTCGCGCAACCGCTCGTCAACCAACCCTTTGTTGGAGTAATCAGCGGCGGAGTACATCGCGTGATCTAAACCGTCGATCAAGCTTTCAATCCCGGCGCCTAACTGACGCTGGGTGTCCTGAGACCCGATAACGAAGACGCGCGCATTGCCGGTGTTCAAGAGACGCCGGCGAACCTTATCCAGCTCGCCCAAAGTCTGTTCGGGCGTGACAAGTAGATCCTCACGGATCTGCTTAGCAAGATAGGCCCAGTCCGTTGCCAGCGAGGAATCGGGAAGGTCATTCAATATCTGATCCAGGTCTTTCGCGACGTCGACGGCTATAGTCTTTGCTGGAGCACCCGGCAATTGTTCAAATGCATTCCAGTAAGTTTTCAGTCCTTCAGGCACCTTCTCTGCCGCCCCTGGAGTACCCTGAATTGCGCCCAGCAACGATTTCAACTCTTCGCGCTTTGCGCCATTGCCCGCCTCCGCTAGCTTTTTCAGAAACTCTGAAATTGCATCGCGACCCGCGCCCGTGCCCGGATCCTTCAAGCGCCAACGCAAACGGTGAATGTTGTGCGACCGAGTCAAAAATGAACCGACGGTCATATACAACGGGCTGTCCTGACGTCGATAAGCAACGGAAGGATCATTAACCCAGGATTCTTCTGAGCCCTGCATCGTATTGCGGTGCGTGCCCAGGCTTTGGTCAACCACGTCACGGATACGCGCCAGATTCTCCGTCTTCCAGTTTGGGTGATAGAGGACCAGCTTCATCCATTCAACAGCGCGCATGGATTCGGCGGTGTCATTACCTGAGCCTCGCGCCACTAACTCCGCACGGCCGGTCCGAGCGTTGGTGCTGAAATTCGAATTCAAGCTGAGAATTTCTTTTTTCAGCAACTCGCTCATCTCTTCAAAAGTGATGGCCCTGCCGTCCTTGATCACGCCGACGCGCGTTAAAAGCGCCGGCAGCATGGACAGGTAGAAGAGTTCGTCTTCCGGCACGCTTCCAATCTTCAAAGCCATTCCCGTAGTGCCGCTGGTCATGTTGTCGAAAGTTGAAGCAACCAGCGGGACGCCTTTTGCTGTTGTCGTGGTTTTGAATTCCAGCTGATCATCGAGGGTCATCGGGGGCGCGTCGATAAAGCGGGTGCGCGCGCCTTCCTTTGCGAGGCGGTCGAGTTCGGCGCTGGTGGCGTCATACTCGGTCTGGTATCGACGAATCGCCTCCTGGTCGTCACTAACCTTGTACTTCACTTTCAGGCGCGCAACTTCAGCATTTGAGCGCGCCTGTCGCTCCTGCTCATCCTGCTTTAGCAATTCGGGATTCGGCTTTGCGGCAAGTCCATAGGGAGTTGTGGCCGACAGTTTCCATTTGTCTACATAGCCCCGCCAGAAGTTCTGATTCGTCGCCATCCGCTCCTCGACAAAGGCCATGGAGGGCTTCATTGTCACTGACTTGCGAAAGCCGGGCGTTTCGTTGATGCGGTCCAGCTGATCCATCCAGCCGGAACCCGTGCCGCGAAAACCGAACCCCGGAGGTGAGTTGACGAACTTGGACAGGGCCCGACGTGTTTCAGTTACGCGATTCTTTAGTCGCGTGTTGAATTCAGCCAGTTCCGGCGAGCCGTCTGGAAGCGTCGCCACTCGCTTGATTTCGTCCATTATCCTCTGGCGCACTTCAGTGATCTTCTGGTCAGTCATGTTTGCAGGGGTTACTTCTGACAGGCCCAGGTAGATGGGAAAGCCCATTTCGTCGCTGACAAAGTTGAAGACACCTTTTGCCCCAAGATCCATTTCGCGCGTTTTTGTATCTACAAATTTCTTGTAGAGGTTAGTAGTGGGGTCGCTGGCAATGTTGGCCAGGAACAACTCGAGCAGCGCGCGTTCAGGATCGCTAATCTTTAGCGTTGCCGGCCAAACGAATATCAGGTTGCCGGGCTGCTGATCGTTCTTGTTTGGATACTCGATGATTTCGATCTTGCCGAGCGTCGCCATTTTTGGAAGAGGCAGACCCTCCCTTGTTTTGAACTTCAGCTTTGAAGGTCGCGGTTGGAGCCGGTTCAGAATCGCGTCCGTACGTTGCAGGATGTCGCCGATCAACATGTCTTTGGGAAAGGAACCAATGATTCCCATGTTGCCGAGATGATAGTTGGCCGCATGAAAACTACGAATGTCCTGAGGTTTGAGATTGCGAATGGCTTCGGGGGTTCCACCGGATGAATATGAAAGTGGATGGTTCTTCCCGTACAACAGCAGGCCGGCGGCGTGAAACACTCGGGAGCCCGCGCGCGAGAAAGAGCTGCTCATCTCATTGTAGACAGATCCTTTTTCCTCGAGGCGCAGGGTTTTATCGGCAGGGTTCTCGGTAACGCCAAAATTGCGCACCTCGCGCCGGATCTCTTCGTCGGTGTAGTTCGGATGAAGCAATGCGTTCATCTGCATTTCGAAGTGATCGTAGAAAACTTCTGCACCAGGAGTGTTGAAGTTGTAAGAGGTGCGCAACTGCTGCGTGAAGGCATTCGACCCAATGAGCGACATGGTCTCGGCGCTCGAAACACCGCGTCCCACGCTGCCTTTGCCGAGGAGCAAATGCTCCTGGGTGTGCGGCTCGCCCATGTCAGAACTGGGAAACGAGTTGGCGTAGATAAAACCCTGCGGCACTGACTGAATCTGTAGTACGTCGAGGGTAAAGCCCGTGCGCCCGTGAATGAAGCGCGCCCCCATGGGTTTATCGCGATCGTCCGCGTAAACGGCAACTGTGCGAAAGCCGCTGACGAGCATGCCCGGCGACAAGGTTTCCAGAGACAGCCCATTCAAACGAGCAGGCGTAGCGCGTTGAGCCATCAATGGCAAGACTGCAGCTACGAATAGCGAACCGCAAACAAACAGACTGACGGAGATTGAGCGCACTTTTACGTTCATCCTTATGCTCCCATTTGGAGAGATAGACTTCTGTATTCCGAGGCGCGGTATTATACGTGTGTTTTGATCATTGCCGGACGTGAAAATCTATCCACGATTACGCGAATACCTACGAAAATTCGTTGGCGAGCTGCGTGGCCTTCTGAGGTTTTCTTCCCTACGCTGGTCATGTCCTGATTTCGTTTTTCTCTGCGTGATCTCCGCGGCCTCGGCGTCTCTGCGGTGAATCATCGCAGAGAAGGGCCTAACCGCGGAGACGTCGAGACCGCAGGGGCAGCGCGGAGAATTTCAATTGTGGACACTACCCAATCCGCCCCCTTCTGGACAGTTTGCCCGCGAATCGGGATAATACGCAGTTTCAGCACGACGGGTTGCTCGGTCTACAGGGTGCGCAGTCAATCGAGGCCAGATTAAGTCCGGAATCTGCTGTCACCTGAGCAGCCAAGACTGTGCCTACCAATGTTGCGGCGCTGCTCGCCGGCAAACCGAAGATCAGAAAGGACCGTTTCGGACGGTGGATGAGGACAGGGTTCCTTCTCCGCCTCCAGTTTGCAAAAAATCATGAATTACAATTTACCCAACCACCGGCAGTCTTTAACTCTCTCTGGCGTCGGCCGTTCACTATTGACCCTCGCAGTTGCACTTGCGTTCCTTGGAATCGGCGCGTCGCCTGCTTTCGCGCAGTCACACGGTGGCGGCGAAGCAAATCTAATTCTGCCCGACCTCGGAAGTGAGATGTTCTTCAACGACAGTATTAACGGTCATAACCTCCTGCTCATCGGGATTGTGGTTTGCATCCTCGGCCTGCTGTTTGGTTTGGCGATGTACATGAACCTGAAGAAGCTGCCGGTGCATCAGGCGATGCGCGAAATCTCGGAGCTGATCTACGAGACGTGCAAGACATATCTGATTACGCAGGGTAAGTTCATTCTGCTTCTTGAGGTTTTCATTGGCGTCGTCATCGTCCTTTATTTCGGCGTGCTCTCGGAGATGGAACCGTTCCGTGTAGTGATCATCCTGCTGTTTAGTTTGATCGGGATCGCCGGTAGCTACGGCGTCGCGTGGTTCGGCATTCGCGTTAATACCTTCGCTAACTCGCGCACCGCTTTCGCAAGTCTTGAAGGCAAACCGTTTCCACTTTACGCAATTCCACTCAAAGCCGGCATGAGCATCGGCATGATGCTGATCAGCGTTGAACTGCTGATTATGCTTTGCATCCTCCTGTTTATTCCCGGCGACTATGCTGGTCCCTGTTTCATCGGTTTCGCAATTGGCGAATCACTCGGCGCGGCAGCGCTGCGCATCGCCGGCGGCATCTTTACTAAAATCGCCGACATCGGCGCTGACCTGATGAAGATCGTCTTCAAGATCAAGGAAGACGACGCGCGCAACCCCGGCGTGATTGCCGACTGCACCGGCGATAACGCCGGCGACTCGGTTGGACCAAGCGCCGACGGTTTCGAAACCTACGGCGTCACCGGCGTGGCCTTGATCACGTTTATCCTGTTGGGCGTTACCGGTGAAACAGTCCAGATACAGTTGCTCGTCTGGATCTTCGTGATGCGTATCATGATGGTCATCGCCAGCGCTGCCTCTTATTTCATCAACGACGCCATCGCGAAGGCCAGGTACCGCCACGCCGACAAGATGAACTTCGAAGCGCCGCTTACTTCGCTCGTCTGGATTACTTCCATCATCTCGGTGATCGTAACCTTCGTCACTTCTTATCTGACGATTCCAACGCTGGGCGGCGACACCAGTCTGTGGTGGAAGCTCTCGATAATCATTTCCTGCGGCACGCTCGCAGGCGCGATCATTCCTGAGCTGGTCAAGGTTTTTACTTCAACTGAGTCGTTACACGTTCAGGAAGTAGTCACTTCTTCGCGAGAAGGCGGTCCATCTCTCAACATTCTATCGGGCCTCGTAGCCGGAAATTTCTCCGCTTACTGGCTGGGACTCGCCATCGTCGGTTTAATGTCGATTGCCTACTACTTCAGCACCATGGGTCTGGACGCGCTGATGGTCGCGGCCCCAGTATTTGCCTTTGGTTTGGTGGCCTTCGGGTTCCTCGGCATGGGCCCGGTAACGATCGCAGTTGACTCCTACGGCCCGGTAACTGACAACGCGCAATCGGTTTACGAGTTGTCATTGATCGAACAGGTGCCCAACGTCGAAGCCGACGTCAAGCGCGACTTCAACGTGAACATAAACTTCGCGCGCGCGAAGCATTTGTTGGAAGAAAACGACGGCGCGGGCAACACGTTCAAAGCAACTGCCAAGCCGGTTTTGATTGGTACAGCGGTAGTTGGCGCCACCACCATGATCTTTTCGATCATGATGACTCTAACCGACGGACTGACCACAAACCGGGATAGCCTGTCCCTGTTGCACGCCCCGTTTGTGCTGGGGCTGATTTCCGGCGGCGCGGTGATCTACTGGTTCACCGGCGCGTCAATCCAAGCGGTAACTACCGGCGCCTATCGCGCGGTTGAATTCATCAAGGCAAACATCAAGCTTGAAGGCTCGGAGAAAGCTTCAGTGGAGGACAGCAAGAAGGTAGTCCAAATCTGCACGCAGTATGCGCAGAAGGGCATGTTTAATATCTTCCTGACGATCTTCTTCTCCACCCTGGCGTTTGCTTTTGTCGAACCGTTCTTCTTCATCGGCTACCTGATTTCGATCGCTATCTTCGGCCTGTATCAGGCGATCTTTATGGCCAACGCCGGCGGCGCCTGGGACAACGCTAAGAAGGTGGTCGAAGTCGATCTAAAACAAAAAGGCACCGCCTTGCACGACGCTACAGTAGTCGGCGACACGGTGGGCGATCCGTTCAAGGACACTTCGTCAGTGGCGCTGAACCCGGTGATCAAGTTCACCACGCTGTTCGGCTTGCTGGCCGTTGAACTGGCCGTTTCGATTGCAGATCCAACCGGACGCTTTGGCGAGAATGGCCCAATGATCAGCCACGTGCTGGCGGCGGTGTTCTTCCTGGTTTCGCTCGTGTTTGTGTGGCGTTCCTTCCACAAGATGCGAATTGGAAACCTGCAACCGGCTGGTATGGTCTCGCTCAACCCGCAGCCGGAACCGCCGGGAGTTATACGGCCGGGCGATGCGGTTTCACTGAACCCGCAGCCGCTGCCGCCGAGAGATGAACGAGAATAGATTCGGTGGGCTCCTAATCAAGAGGTGCCGGAGAAACCAATCGATCCACGAAAACACACGAACTAACACGAAATTCCAATTTGGGTAGTGGGTCAGTTTGGAAATCGAAACAGTTTTCCTTTGCGAACTTTGCGTTTCAGCTTGGCGGTCTTTGCGGTTTTGTTTTGTACTAAAGCCTTACCGCAAAGGACGCAAAGCAAACTGACCCACTACCCCAATTTGTGATATTTCGTGTTAGTTCGCGGATCGTCCTATACTGAACACCATGAGTACTGCATATCAACAACCCGCGATGCCGGCCGACACGCTTGTTGGCGCGGCGCTTTATCCGGTTGACTGGACGCGCTCAGTCTCGATCGTAATTGCGTTTGGTTTGCTGGTGGCACTCTCGGCTCAAGTCGTTATCCCAATTGGTCCTATTCCAATCACGGGCCAGACCTTTGCTGTCCTGCTGACGGGAGCCTTGCTGGGTTCGCGGCTGGGCGCGATGGCCATGATCGTCTACTTAGCTGAAGGCGCGAGCGGTTTGCCTTTTTTCTACGGCGGGCGTGGTGGTCTTGCTCATCTGCTTGGACCGACCGGTGGCTATCTGTTCGCATTCCCAGCGGCGGCGTTTATCACCGGGGCTTTTGCGGAGCACGGCTGGGACAGACGCTTTTTCTCGGCCGCAATTGCCATGGCGATTGGTTCGCTCGTGATTCTGCTTGGGGGTTGGGCCTGGTTTGCGGTTCTGACATCTGCTTCTCCGCTTGCGGCATTTAAGGTTAGCGTGATGCCGCATCTCGCCGGTGACGTCATAAAGATTGCCCTGGCCGCCGCAGCGCTGCCACTCGGCTGGAAACTTCTTAAAACCCGTGCTTCCCGTAAGCCCTGAGGTTCAAGCGAGTCTACCCACCTGCCGCCGCTGATCGAGATTCTCGGTCAGCGGTTTTTTTTGATCTTTCCCGTTGACAGTGTAACCACAGTTGTAGTAGCTTCAACCTCAGCCGTAGTAAGCTTGAACAGGGAGGCCAAATAATGGCGGACAAGGATCAGATCCGGTTAACAAAACTGGAGTTGGAAATTATGGAAGCAGTCTGGGCGGTCGGACCGGCTTCGGTCCGTGAAATTCAGCAACAACTTCCCGAATCCAAGCGTGCCGCCTACACCACCGTACAAACGATCATCTACCGTCTCGAAGAAAAGGCTGCGGTTCGCCGGGTTAAGAAAATCGGCAACGCTCATATCTTCGAAGCTTTGGTGACTCTCAAAGCCGCCCATGGACGCTTGATCGATGAATTGCTTAACGTCTTCGGCGGCTCGCCGCGAATGCTGATGGCCCAACTTGTCGAAACCGGACAATTGACCCTGGCCGACATTCGCGAGCTCGAAACCACTCTCGCCACCCTCTCAACCGCCCGGAAATCAACCGAAGGCTCTCCCACTTCGAAGCAAGATTCAGCGCCGCATAACAAGAGGCGCGGAAGGAGCTCGCGATGAATCCGCACGAGCGGCTGGCGACGGAAGTGACCGCATGGGGTCCCGGCGTGGTGGACCACTTATGGCAGTCCACTCTGTTTGCACTGTTGCTGTTCGTTGTTTCGATGTTGGTGCGGCGCGGTCCAGCGAGTCTTCGTCATTCACTTTGGCTGCTCGCGCTCGCGAAGTTTCTGGTGCCAACCGCAGTCGTTGTATTTCTGACGCAGCAGGCGGGCATCGATGCCGCCGATTTTTTCCGCGCGGGTTCGGAGACGCAGGCAAGTTTTCTTCAGGGCCTTACCCAGCCACTCACCTCGATCGTTTATGAAGTAACTGTGGTTGCGACGGCCACCGTTCGGCACAACGAAGTCTATTGCGCGCTGGTCGCGATCTCACTGACAGGAACTACGGCCTTCCTCGTCATCTGGGCGAAACAACGCCGTAAGTTTTTCCGCTCGTTGAGCCGTGGACGTCGCGCCGATCACGGCCGGGAATGGCAAGCGCTTGAGCGTGCAAAGGAGCTGTTGCGCTGGAAGCCCGGGGTGGCGCTTATTATCACCCCAGACAATACCGAACCAGCGGTTTGCCGGGTTTGGAAGCCGGTAATTCTCTTGCCACAGGCAATAGCTAACCATCTTGACGATGACGAACTCGAAGCGATCATGCTTCACGAACTCGTCCACATCCGGCGTCGCGACAATCTCGTGGGAAATCTGCAGATGGCGCTTTGCGCACTGCTCTGGTTTCACCCTCTGGTCTGGCTCATAAGCAGCAAGTTGTTCGACGAACGCGAACTGGCTTGTGATGAAGAAGTGCTAAAGATGCGCGCAGCACCTGAAACCTACGCCGCCGGGATTTTGAAAGTGGTTCGCTTTTCTATGGGCTGGCGCGTTGCGGGAGTGACTGGTGCGGGAAATGGATCGAACTTACGAAGGAGGATTGAGAACATCATGACATCAAATAACAGGAAGCATAGCCGCGCGGTTTGGCACCGGCTATTTGCGGGAACCCTGGCTGGGTTCGCAATCGTTGCGGCGCTGGTCGCCGGATTTCATACGCGCGCACGCGCGGTAAGTGTTGTTGCTACGCAATCTGTTCCCGCGGTCGAGGTCAACTCAGTCACGGAAAGTATCGAGCAAATCGATCAGGTTGACAGAGAGCAGGACAAGTCAAAGACTGTGCAGCCGCCCCAACCGCCTCAAGTTGCTCAACCATCGCAGCCACCGCAACCGCCGCAGCCGGCACAAGCTGCCCAACCGTCTCAGCCTGCACAAGCTGCGCAGCCACCGCAAGAGCCTTCGAGCGTAGCCGCCGCGCCGGTTCCTCCGACGCCTGCTACGACTGGGTCGCCGTTTTCTCCGCCCGCGCCACCCGCGAAGGAGAAGTCAAAAGACAAGGACAAAGAGAAGGACGACAAAGTCAAACAGAAGGGCGAAAAACGAAACGTGGAAAAAGGCGATTTGATCGATGCGCCACAACCGGTTTATCCGACTGAGGCCCGCGAGAGAAAGATCCAGGGCAAAGTCAGCGTGGCCATCGTCATTGGTGAAGACGGAAACGTGGTTTCAGCCAAACCGACCAGCGGACCGGATGCGTTGCACGATGCGGCCAGGGAAGCTGCCTTCAAAGCGCGATTCCAACCAAGCAAGGTTGATGGAAAACCGGTGAAGGTTTCAGGAGCCCTAAGCTACAACTTCGTCATCGATGAGAAATAGCGAGAGGCGTTCACCATGACTTTCAGTTTGCTGCTGGTTTTTCTTTGGACAATGGCGGAGCCAGCGACCTGGATCGCCGCAGCGAATACCGTGTTGTTACAAGAGCCTCGCGCGGAACGCAAGCTGAAAGTTAAGGGCGGCAAATCGTTTGAGCGCGACAAGTCGAAGCCGGTGCGGAAAGCGATCGAAGAATGGTATTTGCGTAATATCGCCGCTTTCAACTCGAAAGACGTGGCCGCGATCATGGCTTTGCGCACCGTCGACTTCCACACGCTGACCCCGGATGGCAAGATAAATTCGCGCTCCGATATGGAGGGGTATACGAAACGCTTGCTCGAACGAATTGAGCGCTTTATTTCGCAGGATTTCCAGATTGGCGACATCCACCTTGAAGGTGATTTCGCTTACGCGGACGTCACTCAGAAGACGGTAAGAATGCAGCGACTTCCGGATGGCACTCTGCACAAGGTAGAAGCAGGCGCCGTGCAAAGAGAACGTTGGAAACGAACGGCAGATGGTTGGAAACTCTATTCGGTGGACAACATTCGTGATAATGGCATCCTGATCGACGACAAACCGTACCAGCACCCGCGTTAATTCCAGGTTCAAGCTGATTCAAGCTGTCCCCCGTCGAGGCGCTCGTCGGGGGATTTTTGTTCGTCAAAGTCGCGCATGATAATGTTCCTCGTCAAACGTTTTGCGACTTGGAGGTTCTGACACATGCTGCACACTCTGAAGGTGCGCTCGCGCGAGCGCGAAGAGCTGGTTGAGTTCACTGACCAGGTGCAGCAGAAATTGGAAGAGTCAGGCGCGCGCGAAGGGATTGTCGTCCTCTACGTCCAACATACGACCGCAGGGTTAACCGTTAACGAGAATGCTGACCCCGACGTGCCGCGCGATATGCTGCACGCCTTCCGTACTCTGATTCCGCAGCACGGGATGGGCTTTCGCCACGGCGAGGAAAATTCCGACGCACATATCAAAGCAACGCTGGTTGGGTCGTCTGTGACAGTTCCCTTCAGGGACGGAAAATTGCTACTCGGACGTTGGCAGGGAATTTTTCTTTGTGAGTTTGACGGCGCACGGGAACGTCAGGTGATCATGATGGTGAAGTAGGACAGGCATTCACCGGGGTCTCCAGTGTGGGGCATCCCCACTGGGTGGTCGGGCCGGTCCACTTGTCGAATCGAGACCTTTAATCTGTGAGTAAAGGACAGGCAAGAATGCCTGTCCTACTAAATGCCTCAAAGTTACGACGACGTTGCTCCCAGATACGATGCTGTCATGCGACCGCTCGAGCGCTGGTTTCTCGAGCGATGGCGGGCCGAGCTTCTTGCCGAGCTTCCTCCTGACGCGAGGATTCTTGAAGTCGGCGCCGGCACGGGATTGAATTTCGAATTTTACTCGCCGGGAGCGGTTGGCGTGGCGATCGAGCCCAGCTTCGAGATGCTGAGAATCGCCAACCACAAACCGCGGCCAGACCGACTGGCCCTGGCCCAGAGCTTCGCCGAGAAGTTGCCATTCCAGGACGACTCGTTCGACGCGGCATTCGCAAGTCTCGTGTTCTGTACAATCGAGTCGCCTGAAGCTGCGTTTGCTGAATTGCGCCGCGTGGTGAGGTCGGGCGGAACGGTGGTGCTGCTCGATCATGTTCGCCCGGACGGGCTGATGGGTCCGGTTTTCGATTTGCTAAACAAGATCATAGTGCCACTCTGGGGCGATCACGTTAACCGGCAGACGGCCAAAACCGCGAGGGCTGCCGGCCTTGAGGTGTTGCGGATTCAAAAGCGCGGCCTGGGAATCTTCAACCTGATTACGTGTCGAGTTTGAGGCGGAAAACAGCGCGGAGAAACTTTCAATGTTCAGCCACCTATCACTGATTATTGTTGGATCTCTATTCGTCGCGCCGCCCTGGAGCACAAGTAGTTTCGCCCAGGTGGCGTCACCCAGGATCGAAACTGTTTATGAGTCATCGAAGAACAGAACCGTGGTGCGGCTCACCCCCGTGCAGATATCCGGGGCAAAGGACAAATACCATAGCCTTCACATGGCGCCGGGGTTCAGTTATCCGGGACGCGAGCCACGCACTCCTGAGATAATCGACTTTGAATTACGCACCATCGTCAAAGGCAAACTGAAAATTGACCTCTACGTGCTGTTCATCGTGGACGGTGAAAAGATTTTTCTTAGTTCCAATCGCTGGGGTGTGAAGAAGGACCAACTGGGACGCGGATGGATGGGCGAGCATCTCGTCTTCCATATGCCTTACGAAACGTTTCAGAAAATCACACGGGCCAGTAGTTTTGAGATTCAACTCGACGGATCGAGCTTTCCGGTCGGCGAAAAACAACTTCAGAAATTGCGGGATGTTGAAAGCCACATCAACCGGCTGAAGATCAGTCCGTAATGCGATTCCTGTTTGGAGATTTAGGAAATAGACTGAACCCATGAAAAGAAGCTTAGCCATCAAAATCGCCGCCGTCTTGCTCTTGCTGCTTGCCGCCGTCCCTGCCGCGGCGAAAGACACGTGGACGAAATTAAAGTCGAAGAACTTCACAGTCATCGGCAACGGTGGCCAACGCGAAATACGGAAACTCACCGTTAACCTGGAGGAATTCCGCCACGTACTCTCTCTGTTGTTTTCGAAAGCTCGAATTGAAACGCCAGTCCCCACTACAGTCTTCCTGTTCAAAAACCAAAGCTCATTCAAACCCTTCAAGCCTCAGTACAAGGGAAAAACGAAGGAGAACGTCGCCGGCTATTTCCTGTCGTTTGCTGACGGCAATTACATTACGCTTACCTCAGAACTCGGCTACGGTGATCCGCACGAAGTAATCTTTCATGAGTATGAGCACTTCGTCGTACGCAACAATGTGCCCAATGCACCCACGTGGCTCGATGAGGGGATGGCTGAGTTTTTCAGCACCTTCAAAACTTCCAACGATGACCACAAGGCCACACTTGGCGGACCGATTGCGCGCCATATTCTCACGTTGAGGGAAGGCAAGCTGTTGCCCCTCGAAACCTTGTTCACCGTCAATCGCCGGTCGCCTCACTACAATGAAAGTGGCAAGGCGGGAATTTTCTACGCTCAGTCCTGGGCCCTGGTCCAGTTCCTGATGCTTCACAACGAGGGCAAGAGACAACCGCAACTGACAAAATTCATCGACGGGCTGACCGCTGGCCTGTCCATCGAAGAAAATTTCCGCCAATCGTTTCAGACTGACTATAAAACTATTGAAAATGAACTACGATCTTATTTGGGCAAGTTCACTTTTCCAATACTCAACGTCAACTTTCCGAAGCAACTTGATTTCGCGAAAGAAGTAGAAAGCAGCGTGATGCCTGAAGCCGAGGTGGAGTATTACCTTGGCGACTTACTCCTGCGCGGCAGGCGACTTGACGAGGCCGAATCTCATCTACAGAAGTCCATCGAACTTGATGCTAACTTCGCGCGCAGCCAGATCTCATTGGGGATTTTGCGGATGGGCCAGAAAAGATTTCCTGAGGCTCGCAAACTTCTGGAGGCGGCTATGGCGAACGAACCGAGTAATTACCTCGCCCACCTTCATCATGGCCATGTGCTGGTTCAGGAGGACCGCTATGAGGACGCGATCAAGTCATACCAGCATTCAATCAAGCTTAAACCAGAAGTGGCCCAGTCTCATTCCGATCTTGGCTATGCATTTCTGAACCTGGGCAGGGATGAAGATGGCATTGAGTCGTTTAAGCAAGCCACTAAGCTCGATCCAAGAAACCCTTTTCTCTACCGAAGCCGTAGTTATGTTTACTTGCGACTGGCGCGCGGCGCCCTGGCTGGTTCCGACGCCCGCATGTATCTCAGACTGCAGGGCTGGCAGGATGACCACGCGGCATACATGGCCCTGGCGCTTCACTTTGGCCTCCGCCAATCGAAACAGCCGGCACCAGCTAACAATATCCTCACTGAAGCGTTAACCAGGCTTTCAGTTTCCGAATGGCCTTACCCGGTGTTCCGATACCTGCAGCGACAAATCACTGCTCCGGAACTTCTGGCCCTTTCGACAGACAATGACAAGCTCACTGAGGCACACGCATATATCGGCCTGGATCTTTCCTTGAGCGGCAATCGCGATGAAGCCATGCCTCATCTGAAGTGGGTGAAAGAAAGCGGCAACAGAAATTTTGTCGAATACAACCTCGCGCTTTCCGAGATTGAACGCCTCGACGCAAAGCCGGACTGACTCAAACTGACATTTGGAGTGCAGGGTTCTATAACTCAGCTGGGTCTGCGACTGCCAGGCGCTTCATCACTTCCGCAAACTTCTCAACATCTTTGCGTGTGTGCTCCATCTGGCGGCGGCTGTCGAGATATGCGGTCCAGACGGGAGTCTGGGTGAGCGCTTTGGTAGTGTCCTGGTCGAGTGTCTGGGCCATCACGGCAATCAGGTCGCTGATCACTTTCGTGTGATCGAGAAGGGCTTCGATAATTGAATAAGCGAGACGCGCCTGCTCATAGTCGAGATCGTCGGGCGCCGGGTTGTTGATTTCGTCAGCCATGTCAGTGTGAGCTTCGCTTCACAAACGGAAGCGTGGCGACTTTGCCAAAAACTTCCTCACTGCCGCATAAGACCGTGACCAGGATTTCCGGCGTCAGGTAGTCGTATTTCAAATACGCGAGCGCGATTGTGCGCCCGAGATGATAAGAGTAGGCGGCGGAGGTGACTCGGCCAATCTCCTTCCCATCCGATTTGATTACCGCGCCCGCGGCGACCTTCGTCGTAGTCTTGAACAAAATCCCCGACAGCTTCTTGGCGACGTGCCCGCGATACTTGATTCGCGCGACGATCTCCTGCCCGATGTAACAACCTTTCGTATAACTTACAGCATCGTCCAAAGCTTCAGTCACGACGTTAGTTTCATCCATGTCGACGCCGTATACCGGCTGGCCCGCTTCGATTCTGAGTATCTCAAATGCCGCCTGGCCCACAGGCCGCGCGCCCGCGTGTTCCAGCGCCGCCCACAAACCGGCGGCTTCTTCGGCGTTTACCATCAGGTCAAACCCAATCTCACCCGTTGGTGAAGCGCGCCAGACAGTAGTGGCCGGCGCAACCTGCTTCGCTTGATTGATGCTGAGTGATGAGGCCTCCTCACCGAGGACCGCGCGAATTTGGTCAACAGCTTTCTTTCCCTGAAGTGAAATCAACGCGGTCTGATCGGTCATATCCGTGACGCGAAAATCGCCGGCGAGCGTGAACCGCTCGATTGTCTTCAAGACGCGTTCATGAGTGGCCGCTTCAGTATCGATCAGAAAAGCAGGACAGCCATTCTGACGGGGTCCCCGGCGGGGCAGCCCCGCTGGAGTGGTCTGGTCTGTGCTCTCATCGTTCAAGCGAAGTACTCGCACACTCGCGATCAGTCGTCCCTGCACATTCGGAAACGCAGCCGGCATCCAGCTATCAACGGCGAGCGTCTTCATGTCGTTCGTGATCAGGCCGTTAAGAAATTGAATCGCTTCACTGCCGCTCACGAGAATCCGCCCGCGAGAGGAGATGTCTATGAGCCCGGCGCCGCCTTCGCGCACCGCGGCGTATTCCAGCAATGGGTCGCCAAAGGATGCAGGCACCGACCAGCCATCGCTCTCAATCATTATCGCGCCCAGGCGACGGTGCGTTTCTTCGAGCGGTGATTTTTTCAACGTTGGTGTTTCGAGTGCTTCTGTCATGAATTCTTGCCTTGGTTCACTTGAAGGTATCTACATCGATTTCACCACAAAGTATTCGAGACACAAAGCGCATCACAATCGTAAGGGCACGGCCTGCCGTGCTCCTACAGGGATACGACAGCTAGCGACGCTTTTGATTCGGGCGCACTGCCCTTCCTCATGGCCGCAGGTTGATATTGTACGTCTTGATTTTTGAGTTGAGCGTGGTGGCGTTCATCCCCAGCAAGCGCGCGGCCCGGGATTGGTGCCCGCTGGTCTGTTCGAGCGCGCGCCTAATTAAATCGATTTCAAAGCGGCGCACCTGATCATAGAAGTTGATACCCCGGCCTAAATCCGCGACGGCTCCCACGCTCGCGCCCACCTGAGAGGCAAGTGCCACTGATTGAGGATCACTAATCTCCGGCCGCAGACACTGTCGCGTAACTTCGTCGCCGGGAGCAATCACGACCGCTCGCTCGATTGTGTTTTCGAGTTCGCGCACGTTGCCCGGCCATGAATAGGCCTCCAAAAGCGCGAGGACATCGGGAGCTATTTGCTCAGAAACCGTCCGGCTGTTCTCTTCGTTATACTTCTCAATGAAATGCTGGGCCAATGGCAGGATATCTTCGCGCCGGTCGCGCAGCGGCGGCAACTCAATGGGCACAACGGCAAGGCGGTAATAAAGATCTTCGCGGAAAGTTCCCTGCTTCACCGCCTCTTTTAACTCGATATTGGTCGCGGCGATGATGCGAACATCAACCCGGCGCGGCGTCGTATCTCCGAGCGGAGTGAACTCGCGTTCCTGAATCACACGCAGCAGGCGCACTTGCGTCTCAGGCGGGATGTCTCCAATTTCATCGAGGAAGATTGAACCATTGTCGGCAACTTCGAACAGGCCTTTTTTAGCAGCAACGGCGCCGGTAAACGCACCACGCGTGTGGCCGAAAAGTTCCGACTCGAGAAGTTCGGAAGGAATGTTTGAAGTGTTCACGGTAACGAACGCCTTTCCGGCGCGCGTGCTGGCCTCATGAATCGCCTGGGCAATTAGTTCCTTGCCAGTTCCGCTTTCACCCGTGATGAGAACGGTGGATCGTGCCGGCGCCACTTGTTCCACCAGTCGGAAAACTTCCTGCATCACGTCCGAACGGCCGATGATACCTCCGCGATCAACTGCGCGGCTCATGGCGCGCCGAAGGGTGCGGCGTTCTTCCTCTTTGCGCCGGCGTTTTATTCCAGCGGCTACGGTCGCAGTAATCTGTTCGTTTTGAAATGGCTTTCTGATGCAACCATAAGCGCCGCGTTCCCAGGCAGCAATCGCGGTGTCGAAAGTAGCGTAAGCCGTGATCATCACAACCGAGGCCTCCGCATCCATCTTCAGAAATTCCTCGAGCGCGCGCAGGCCGCCGATACCTGGCATGGAGACATCGAGCAGCACTGTATCGTAGGCGCGGCGGCCATAGGCTTCGAGTCCTTCTTCGCCGGTCTTAGCCAGGTCGACCCGATACCCTTCTGAAGTGAGCAGCGTTTCCAAGACCTCACGCATGATCTCTTCGTCGTCAACAATTAAGACTGAGCCTTTTTTAGCCACGCGTCGTTCCGTTTTTATTGCCAATAGTGATTGTCCCTGGAATTCATCTCTGATTTTTGGGGAAAGTCAGTGTAGGTGAGATCAGGGCAAAAAAAAAGCCGGAGGCGAGAAGCGAGAAAACGTTCGCACTTCTGGAACCCTCCGTCCGGTTCGTTCCCTGATCTACTCACCAACTGCCTGCAAACGCATGCGCGAGTGCGCCGTGGGCAACGTGATGCGAAACGTGGTGCCTCGGCCTGGGGCGCTTTCGACGCTGATGTGGCCGGAATGCTCCTGCACAATCCCGTATGACACGGCGAGCCCGAGTCCCGTGCCTTCTCCGACGCCCTTTGTCGTGTAAAACGGATCGTAAATCTTGGCGACGTTCTCGGGGGCTATTCCTGTGCCGCTGTCAGACACCTCAATCATCACCGAATGGTCGTCGGTGGGAACCGTGGCAATCCTGATAGAGCCGCCGTCCGGAGTTGCATCACGGGCGTTCAACAGGAGATTGGTAAACACCTGTTGGAGTTGGCCACTGTTGCCAAAGACGCGCGGAGACTCCGGATCGTACGCGCGAACGATTTCGATCTGATTGCCGCGCAACTGCGGCTCGAGCAGCTGCAGGGTATCGTCCAGCACGCGACCTATATCAACTTCGGTAAACTCGGTAGCCCCGCCGGTGCGCGAAAAGTTGAGCAGGTTGTTAACGATATTCGTAGCGCGTTCCGCCTGGCGGCGCACCTTGAGCAGCAACGCATGTTTTGGATCGGTTTCCGACAGCATGCCAAGAAGCATTTGCGTGTAGGACGAAACGCCCGTCAGTGGGGTGTTCACTTCGTGGGCCACTCCGGCAGCGAGTAAACCGATCGAGGAAAGCTTCTCGCGTTGTTGCAATTGTTCTTCAAGACGAATGCGTGAGGTCACGTCTTCGAGGACCACGAGCGCGCCTGTTTGCTCGAGTGAATCCTGTAGCGGAGCAATTGCGATGTTCAGCACCAGGGCGCGGCCGGCGCGGGTGGCCGTGTGAATCTTGTAGATGTTGCGGATTTCGCGAAGTTGCCAGCGATCATTGCCGAGCACCTGACGTAAGGTGTCGGTAAAATCTTCGGAAAACAAATCCTCAACGCGTTTACCGACAGCTTCCGAGCGACTCAGATCGAGAATCTCCTCAAGAGCTGAATTCAAACGCGTCACCCGGCCATCGAGATCCACCGCCAGCAGCCCGACGTTGATAGACTCGATTATCGACTCGTTAAATTCCTTCAGCAGCTTCAGCTCGCCCGCTCGCTCCTGTTGTTCCTGGTACAGCAAACTATTTTCTATGGCAACCGCCACATATCCGGAGACAGTAAGGAGAATTTCGACGTCTTCGGAAGAAAGCAAAGCGCCGTCAGCGGACCGGCCCAGGCCAATGACCGCCACCATGCGGCCCCGAACCACACATGGCACGTAGTAGTGAAGCGCGCGGCGAACAAAACCCGTGGTCTCAGGGACCAGATCAAGATCGTCGGTGCGCACTACGCCGCTCTCTGCCGAACGAATCCGAATCATGTCGCGAAAATCAGGCGGCACAACCATCTCGCCTGATAAACCTGCGGAGCGAGCGACCCGATAACCAGCCTCGGAATTCTTGTCTTCGATAAAAATCGCAACCCGCCCCACGTTCATTACCTGTTGCAGACGGCTGACAAGAGAATCGAGCAAGGGATCGAGGGCCGTAGTCGCGGAGAGTGTGCGACCGAAGTCGAGCAGGCTGTGGCGCATGTCGTAGCGCTCGCCATAAAACATCCGGTCGATCCGTTCCTGAAGAAATGTCTTCACCGGTGCGGCTATCATTACGATTGCGGCCATTGCAACGATCGCTATGACGACGCTGAGTGTGATTTCACCGGGGGTGGTTCCCTGGTCGCGTCCCAGCGCATAGATGCCGGCAAAATAGACTACCGAACCTACCATCAGGGCGATTGCCAGAGTTGTCAGCACGTAAACGAAGACGCGCCTGACAACCAGCTCGACGTCCATCAACCGGTATCGGATCACGGAATATCCAAACGCGAGCGGGATCAGAATCAGTGGCAGCACCGCAATATTCGTCAGCCACGGGTCAGCCTCGGCGCCCATCAGAAATCCGACCGAATAAAGGAGTGCGAACGGAGCGACTGCCAACACCGAGCCCCAGATGACCCACTTCATCTGCTGGCGAATGACGGCACTCTTGGCCCTGATCCAGGTGCGCACCAGGAAAACTACGCCGGCCACCAGCCCGGTAACAAAGTGAACAAAACTTAGCTTGTAAAAGAAGCCAATAAAATTGTCAGAAACCGCGGGGACATGATTAAGACCAACTACCTTACTAATCTCTCCGCGCAGGAACACAACGGCGGCCAGCAGCAGCAAACCTATCGCTGGCGCATAGAGAATTGCGGCTCGGGAACGTTTTTCTTCGAAGAGCTGCTGTCGTTGCGGATAGACCAGGCAGAAGTGCAGAAAGAGCGGAGGGAAAAGAATAAACGCCGCGTTTCGTAAGAATGCTATCGCAAGGTCAAGATCTCTGTAGGTCCCGACCGGATTGTAGGAGTGGAACACAAACGCTGCCAGGCACAGAATCGCGAAATGTAAGGCGAAGGGAGCTCGTCCACCCTGCTTGAAGAGGACGAAGAATCCGACGAAAAGGTAGACCAGTCCGATCAGATTCACGTAGAGGTCGCTCGGCGTCCACTTGTGAATTGAATCCAACCCATCAAGGTCGGAATAGTAAAAACGGCTCTCTTCCGGATAGGACGGACGTTCAATGAAATAATGAATGTTGCCGCCCACTCGCGCCTGGTCCAGGTAAACCTGAACTTTGCTGGCCCGATCAACCTCTTCGTACTTTCGGTTGTCTAAACTGATTGCTATCAGACGATCGCCAGGAAGGATTTGACCCCGGGCGCCGGAGGAACCAGGAGCAACGTCGTCGGCGATTATTCCCTGAGCGGTGTCAGTCCAGCTAATGCCGTCCCAGGCCGGAGTTTCATGCCTGAGGCGCTGGGCAAAGTTAAGTACGCCCGCCGTCACCAGCAAAGCGGCGCCGGCCAGTACTAACCATGTTCCCGTTGTAAAAACCGATCTTTTCACAGATGCCTTCTGCCGAACCCGATCCAAACTCCCGATCCTGACATGAAAACGCAAGGTATGTTCCCAAGCCGTTTTACGACTAGTTTTGGCCGCGACTCCGTAACGCGGTTGCTTTTCCAGCTCGCGTCCAGCCATCATCCCTGCACACAAGCGTGGTAGATGTTGATTCCGGGATGGACCAGGAGTTTTTTTGCTCGCGACCCTCGGTTCTTCTCTATTTGCCCAGTAAACAAACTCTGCCACACCCATAATCCAAGTTTTTGGACTTGTCCGAGATTTTGGAGGTCTGGGTGGAAACCGGGCCAAGACAGCGCGAGCGCAACGAAGTGCCTATTCGCTGCGCTCAGGATTTGTGTTCAACTAAAATTTGAGGGAAATCCCGCCACGAACAGAACGGCGACCGGTGCCGAGTTGGGTAAGTATTTCTCCGTTGTCGATGTTTGCCTGGAAATCGAGGAGGTTGCGAGCATCGATTACCGCTTCCGCGCGCAGCGGCAGACCGAAGCTCGGGAGCTCCTGAGTTACCTGGATGCTAAGCGATGGGTCATAAACCGCGAGGCGTCCGGCAAAAGGATCGATCGCAAACACAGTCGCGTTGGGCGAGAAGCGCAGGACCGTCCGGATGTTTGTTCCCGAATTGAAACCGGCGCCTAATTGAAACGCTGCGGTTTGGAAAAAACCGCTCTCAAACATCTCCGCAGGACCGGCTGAGTCGTCGGAAAGCCTTTGTCCGCGACCAAACGAATAGCCGGCGGACGCGGTCCAGACTCTGCTCAAACGCCGCGTATAAACGAGTCGCATTCCTCGAGAAGCGCCCTGTTGATTTGCAACGCTGATCATGGCATCGCCGGTTGTGCCTGAAAACGCGGAGATCGGCGTGCTCAGGAGGCCGACGCCGCGACCCACGGTCGTATCAAAGAAAGCAGTACCTTCGAAACTGGACTTGTCGTCGACCACTCGCTCAACGCCAAACTCGAGCCGGTGGCTGCGTTCCATTATTGCCTGGCCATCGACAAATGCGATTGGCCTCCTGGCCGCCTCTGTGAAAACAACCTGACTCTCTTCAAACGCAGCGACGCTTTGGGTACGATCTTCAGCGCCGCCGGGCGCATATGCGGCTTTCAAACGGGTGCGCGCGTTTGCGTCAAACTGAATTCCAAACCGCGGGCTGATCGATTGCGCCCCGCCGGCGCCAATAAAACGCGAGTAGTCAACGCCAAACACAACTACGATTCCATCGCGAACGATCCACTCGTCGATCGCCCGCAACGAAAACTGGCCCACACGGTCCAGGTCGGTATCTCGTCCGCCGGTCCACACCGGCGCGCCGAAACGAGCAGCGCCGAGCTTCATACCCAGGCGATGTTTCTGACCCGCCCGCAACTGAGTGCTCGCTTCAAACCGCTCCGGAGCACTCGCGCTCGAACTTGTCTGTCCGGCAAAAATAATTTCGACGCCTTCGCTGGCAGGAATGGCAACAGCAAAGTTAAGTCCGGAATAGCCTGGGCCATAAGAGCCGCCGGAAAAGTAAGTTTCGACCACACCCTGCATGCGCCGCTGCGAATCTATGCGGACGATCTGGGTATCTTCCGCCGCGGCCGCTGCAGCCACACTGTCGTCAGCGGGCGGAGGTTCGGAGCCGAGCACCGCCTGGATGTCAGCGTCCTCGCCTTCCTGCGCCTGGAAAATCGAGCGGCGCGTGTGCGTGGAACGCAAGCTCCATTTCACGTCGTCTCGGTCCTTACGTTGTTCAGGCAGGGTTTTTCCAGCCCCGACCGGCTCAAGATTAAACCGGTAGACGAGTTCCTGGGAGGCACGCACTTCGATTGAAGAAAAGACTACTTCGTTAAAGCCCGACGCAATCGCTCGCAGGCCGTAGCGTCCTGGCGAGATTCGCGCCGTGAAGCGACCAGCGGCGTCGCTGCGTGTTTCCTTGATGGCTTTCTTCGCGCCGTCTTTAATTAACGAAATGAGAGCGCCCGTTACCGGGTTTCCTTTATTGTCGAGAACGGCGCCGGTGATCGTCGCGAGGTTTCCTTTGCTTGCGGTTGCGGCAGGAGCGGGGAGAAAGCCTCCAGCCGTAAAGACCAGCAGGAAGAGGCCAAAGATTCTTTTCATAAACGCAACCTCACTGCGCTTCCCGAGAGAAACGCTGGAAATCGAATATGACGGTAGTCTGCGCAAAATCGGGGATGTGCCTGTAAAAAGGTCCGTGCCCTTTCGAAACCCGGCAGGCTTCGCATCGGGCGAAAAAGTTCAGGGCTGGGAAGACTTACCGGAACCGCTGGATAGTGGGCATTTTCCGCCCAAATCAAGGCCCTGTCAAGCAACTTGGACCGGATGTTCGACGAGCCTGGGGTCGGCTTAGCCCTGCGACAGACTGAAAGGGGCTGCGTTTTGCCGCGACTTTCGGGCATGCTAGGATTCATGGCTGTCACACGTTTTAGCCGGATTTCCAGCGGTGCATTAAATGACTGACCAGGTTCGCTCAACCCGCCTCCCCAATGGCATCAAAATTCTGACCGAGCATATGCCGGGTCTCAGATCCGTGACGACGGGCATTTGGGTCCGGCGCGGCTCGCGCCATGAAGCAGCCGAACTCAACGGCGTCTGCCACTTTATCGAGCATGCAGTTTTCAAAGGGACAAAGCGCCGGAGCGCCCGCGACATTGCCGTTGAATCTGATCGCCTCGGGGGAAACCTTGATGCTTTTACGACTCATGAGATGACCGGCTTCGCCGTAAAGGTTGCGGACAGAAGTTTACCCGAAGCTTTCGACCTGCTCGCCGACCTCCTCGCCAACCCGCGTTTTGATCAGATCGACCTGGATCGCGAGCAAAAAGTGATTCTCGAAGAGATGAAGATGGTTGAGGACACACCTGATGAATTGCTGGGTGAACTCTTCAACGCCGCCTACTTCCCAGACCAACCTCTCGGCCGCCCCATCGAGGGGACGCGAGAAACCGTTTCTTCGTTTGACCACCAAATCATCGCCGGATTTCACGCGCGCGAGTTCTCACCAGCCAATCTGGTGGTCGCAGCCGCCGGAAATGTCGAGCATGATCGTCTGGTGGCAATGGTCGAGCGCGCATTCGGAGAGTCATCAAGTGCGGCTGGTACTTCAAATGTATCGCCCGGCACAAACGGTCATTCGCCTGTCCCGGCTACACCGATTCTCATCGAACAAAAGAAGGAACTCGAGCAGGCCCATCTCGTCATCGCCGCCCCATGGCCCGATGCCCGCAGCAACAATCGATATGCAGCGAGCCTCCTGGCTTCAGTAATTGGCGGTGGAACTTCGAGCCGGCTCTGGCAGACGATTCGTGAGGAACGTGGGCTTGCGTACTCAGTCGGCTGCGGCGGTAATACATTTTCCGACGTCGGCGTGTTTACCATTTATGCCGGCACTTCACCCGAACACGTTGACGAAGTGTTCGACCTTTCTCTGGCAGCGCTGCGGCGCATCGTGAACGAGACTGTGCCTGAAGACGAATTGCAGTTGGCGAAGGACCAGGCAATCTCCTCCATACTTCTGGGGCTTGAGTCTTCAAGCGTTCGCGCCGGCGCCCTCGCCAGACAGGAAATCGTCCACGGCCGTTATCTCCCACCCTCGGAGATTGTGCAAAAACTCGAAGCCGTCACGCCGGAGGACTTGCAGCGACTCGCGCGCGAATTTTTTAAGAGCGACTCACTGGCAGTCGGCGCGCTGGGAAATCTCAACGGCTTTCGGGTCGATCGCTCGCGGCTGCGGATCTAGGTGGGGGGCTTTGCACAAAAAGTGATTACGCAACGCGCGAAGTCCTTCAGACGCGAAACCGCACCGGAAAGTACTCCAGTGGGTCGGCAAATTCAGAACCGGGAGCGGTAGCGTCCGGGTTCGAGCCTCAACTTAACAGTCCGAGGGCCTATGAAGTGCAGCAAAGACGGAGTCCAACTTGAGTGTTTGACCCGGTCGCTACCGCTCCCGGTTCTGAATTTGTCGACCCACAGGAGAGCTGTATTGCATCTCGGCTGACACGGCATGGCTGCGGGCCTTTTATTAGTTCACTACTCGCCAAATGCCTTGCATTGACATTGATTGGGTCTTTAGCATAAAAAGCAAGTCTACCCGGCTGGTTACCTAGAGCAATTCCCCCGCTACCCCGACCTTACGTTACTCCCGAAAGGAGAACCCCATGAAACGACTGTCTCTGCTCTTCTTACTATTAAGCGTGGGCCTTATTGCTGCTCTTTACCCCCCGTCTGCGCGAGCGCAACACTCCGATCAGCACGAACACGTTCCTATCGCAGGAGCTGGTAAGGTGAACTTCCGAGTCTCATGTAAACCGCAAGCCCAGCAGCAATTCAATCGCGCAGTCGCCTGGCTCCATTCCTTCGAATATCAAGAGGCGGAAAAGGCGTTCACCAAAGTGACTGAGCTCGATCCGCAATGTGGGATGGCTTACTGGGGCGTCGCGATGAGCAACTATCATCCACTCTGGGCACCCCCGACCAAAGACGAATTACAGCGAGGAACGAGCGCCGCGGAAAAGGCGAAGGCCACGGGCGCAAAAACTGAGCGTGAGCGAGATTACATCTCAGCGATCGACGTTTTTTACAAAAATGCCGACACGCTGGATCACCGCAAACGCGCTTTTGCTTACAGCGACGCGATGAAGCAACTTCACCAGCGTCATTCGTCAGACCGTGAAGCCGGCGTGTTCTATGCGTTGACCCTGGTGGCGACGGGGATGATGTCAAACGACAAAAGTTACGCCAGGGAAAAGGAGGCGGCGCAAATTTTGTATCGCGTTCAGGCAAGCGAGCCGCAGCATCCAGGTGTAGCTCACTACATCATTCACAGTTACGACTATCCGGCTTTGGCGGAACTCGCGCTTCCTGCCGCGCGGAGTTACGCGAAGTTTGCGCCCGCGTCGTCACACGCGCAGCACATGCCTTCTCACATTTTTACGCGGCTGGGTTTATGGCAAGAAGCGATCCGTTCAAATCTCGATGCCAGCTCGTCGGCCAAGGCCCACGCCGTCCGGCATCGTATGCCCGGCGCGTGGGATCAACAGCTTCACGCCATGGACTATCTGACTTATGCCTATCTGCAAGGCTCGCGCGACAAGGAGGCTTGGGGAGTCTTCGAGGAGTTGATGAAAATTCCGAGCGTTGAACCGCAGAGTTTCGTCGTAGCTTACTCCGCCACCGCTATTCCCGCTCGCTATGCGCTCGAACGGCGACGATGGGACGAGGCCGCGAAATTGGCATTGCCACAAAGCGACCCTGCTTCAGGCGCCTCGGCCGCAGCCTTTCCCCTGAAGTCGTTTCCCTGGCAAAGTTTTCCATGGGCCGTAGCCCACCTTCACTATGCGCGCGCGATCGGCGCCGCCCGTAGTGGCGACATAGCATCGGCCCGTCAGGATGCCGAGAAACTGTCTGCCATCCAGCAGTCACTCGTCGAAGTAAAGGGCGGTTACGATTGGGCCAAACAAGTTGAGATCGAGCGTCAGGTTGCGTCGGCGTGGGTGGCATTTGCCGAAGGAAAGCATGAAGAGTCGCTCAAACTTATGCGCGCGGCGGCTGACCTGGATGACGCAACTGACAAACATCCCGTCACGCCCGGCGCTATTCTTCCAGCCCGAGAACAACTCGGCGAGTTACTGTTAGAGCTGAAGCAACCGGCAGTTGCGGTAAAAGAATTCGAAGCCTCCCTTGAAAGAGCTCCGAATCGGTTTAATGGGTTCTACGGGGCGGCGCGAGCCGCCAGGGGCGCAGCCGATCAGAAAAAAGCAAAGCTCTACTACAGCAAACTGGTTGAACTGGCCAGTCTGGCTGACACCGTCCGACCCGAGATAGAAGAAGCGAAAGCGTTTCTCGCCGGCGGGAACGTAAAAGACGCTTCGGGTATAAGTCGAAATCGTTAATAAGCGTGGAACGCGAAGTTTGAAACAGGCGCCTCCTTGGAGTGCGGTGACCGTTCACCGCACTGCAATCAGAGGCTGGTTTTCAACCGCCACCAAAACCTCAGCGACGGTAGTGGGGTGATTGTGTCGCGTTGATATTGGTGGCCCTCCTATTTATTCTTGCTTACTTCTGGGCGATACCTGGCTCACCGGAAATTGGCGAATATCAACGCTTCTAAAATTGCCTCCAGCTTTCGCCCTGTGTATCCGAGGGTAAAGAAACTGGGCAGACTCAATGCATCGCGCATCGTTAGTGATGAAGGGTAATCGACCTACCAAAGCCTCTGGAACAGTGATATAAGCACGCTCAATGGATCAGATCGCCGCTTCACACATCACTTTGCCCGATTTGCTCATCTGGGGCGTTGCCATTTTTCTATTTTTCCGTCTGAGAACCCTGCCTCCGAATAGCGCCACATGTCGACTTGTCGCCGCACTCTGTGGCTGCATGGTAGTCGCCATCGTGGCCGTCATACTCCTGGCGGACAACCTCAGTAGCATTGGGGTTATGGAGTTGGCAATGATCGCGATATGGTTGTGTATCGGCCTATCGAGGTGGAACGATGCTAGAAGCAAATCAACCCTTGCCTCCGACTTGCTGTAATCGTTGAAAACCGACGCCACACAATCACCCCACTACCTCACCGATACCCGGTAGCCGATTCTCACATTCGATGCTAAAATTTTTCTTCTACGCCTTCTAAGAAAAGCTGTTCGTTAGTCATTAATTTCCAAAGATGAAACTTACCGTTCTCGGCAGCGGATCAACCGGCAATGCAGTCTTGATCGTTGCTGGCGATACTCGTGTTCTCGTTGACGCCGGGCTCAGCGCCAAGGAGATCGCGCGGCGGCTCGCGCTTGTCGGCGAAGACGTGCAACGGCTGGATGCCGTCCTGGTCACGCACGAGCATGGCGACCACGCCGGCGGTCTGCGCGTTTTGCTGCGAGCGGTCGACTGTCCTGTTTACATTTCCGCGAAAACTCATGACGCCTACGTCAGTGAGCGGTTCAACGGCTTCAGCAATATCAACAACGATGAGCCGCAAAAACGCATCAAGGCGCTCAGGGATCGCGTCGAACAAATAGAATCCAGCCGCGATTTCCGTATCGGCGAGATCGACTTTCATCCTTTCACCATACCGCACGACGCCGTGGACAATTTTGGATTCACCGCGACTCACCAGGGTGTGAAGATTGCGACTCTGATGGACTTCGGCCATATCACCACGCTCGTCAGCGAGCGCCTGCGCGGTTGCGCCGCTATCGTGATGGAGTCGAACCACAGCCGCGACATGCTGAAAGCCTGCGACGCTTACCCGTGGGAACTCAAGCAGCGAATTCTTTCGCGACTGGGCCATCTTTCGAATGAAGACGTGGCAGACTGGATTCGCGAGGGGTTCGATGGCGTAGCGCGGCACCTGGTCCTGGCCCATCTATCGGCCCGGGCGAATAATCCTTATCTGGCCAAGATCAACGCCGAAGTGGCGTTGCAGGAGCGTTTTCCACTTTTTCATGGTGACACGCAAATCAGCCTCTCACTTCCGAAAGAGCCGACTCCGTGGATTGAGGTGTGAGCGAGGGATGAGGGATGAAGGCGGAAGGATGAAAGTGGCGCTGGTCCTGATCGTTTTGCTGGTCGCCTTCGCGTGCAGTTCGGATCTGGAACGCAGAACCATTCCGCCGGAAGTTGAATCGGCGATCAATGCCGTGGCCGACGACATCGCCGCGGAGCGTTACGAAAAGATTTATGCCGAAGCGTCAGAGCTTTGGCGGCAGGACACGACGCTCGAACAGTCTGTGGCGACATTCAAGACCCTGCGCACGAAACTCGGCCCAGTTGAAAACAGAGTGATGCAGTCGGCAACCGAACAGCAGAATTCCGGAGGGCCACTCAAAGGCAGGGCTTACATCGTTAGCTATCGGACGCGGTTTCAAAACGGCGAAGGAATGGAAACTTTTACGCTAATTGAACGAGATCGCCAGTGGCAACTCGCACGTTACTTTGTTAATTCTACGGCACTGAAGTAGGACAGACATTCCTGTCTGTCCATTGACACGGAGGCGCATAGACTGACAGGCAGGAATGCCTGTCCTACTTAAGAAATGATCGACAGATACACATTGCCTGAAATGGGCGCACTCTGGAGCGAGGAGAGTCGCTTCCAAAAGTGGCTCGACGTAGAGGTCGCCGTGTGCGAAGTCCACGCGGAGATGGGGACGATTCCCAACGAGGCTCTCGAACAAATCAAATCGCGCGCGAAGTTTTCAGTCGAGCGCATAAATGAAATTGAAAAGACGACCAACCACGACGTAATCGCTTTCACGACTAATCTCGCAGAAAACATCGGCGAGGCTGCACGCTTTGTTCACTACGGTCTGACGTCGTCGGATGTCGTTGACACGGCTAACGCGTTGCTCCTGAGAGACGCCTGCGACCTGCTGCAAGCCAAGGTCGAAGTGCTCATGGGGGTGTTGCAGCGCCGCGCATTTGAGTTTAAAGACGTCCCTCAAATTGGCCGCACTCATGGGATCCACGCTGAACCAACTTCCTTCGGACTGACCTTCGCGCTCTGGTACGACGAGATGCGGCGTAATCGAAAACGCCTCAAGCGGGCGCGCAAGGCCGTGTCTGTAGGGAAGATCAGCGGTGCGGTCGGCGCATTCGCACTCCTCGATCCGGTGGTTGAAGAAAAAGTGTGCGAACGCCTCGGCCTCAGATACGCTGCAGTTTCCACGCAGATAATTCAACGCGATACATATGCTGAGTTTTTGTGCGCACTCGCAATCATCGCTTCGTCCCTCGATAAGTTTGCGCTAAACATTCGCCACTGGCAGCGGACCGAAGTTGGCGAAGCTCAGGAGCGCTTTACCGTGGGCCAGAAGGGTTCGAGCGCGATGCCGCATAAGCGTAATCCAATTATTTCGGAACGCATCTGCGGGATGGCGCGAGTGGTCAGGGCAAACAGCCTGGTGGGGCTCGACAATGTTGCGCTGTGGCACGAGCGAGACATTTCACACTCTTCGGCTGAACGCGTGGTCCTGCCCGATTCGAGCATCGCTCTCGACTACATGCTTCATAAGGCGACATCTTTGATCGATGGTCTGGTGGTTCATCCCGATCGAATGCTCCAAAACCTGCAAGCCACTCGCGGCCTCGTCTTTAGCGGGCAACTGCTATTGGCGCTCACCCAGAAAGGCGTTTCACGTGAGACTGCCTATGAATGGGTTCAGCGCAATGCGATGCGGGTGTGGGATGAGAACGAGAACTTTGAGGAGTTGCTAAGAAACGACCAGGAAATAAACTCTCATTTATCTGCCGAGGAGATCGGCGAGGTGTTTCAGCTCGGCACCTATCTAAGAAATGTCGATAAGATTTTTGAAAGAGTCTTCGGCGACTCAGAGTAGAAGTCTGACCTAAAGCGAGCGCTTCGAGGGCTGGCCCCTACCCGCTAACGCAGTTGGTTCTGACAAGTCTTTATTTCTCGACTATCCCTTCGGCGATGTTACCGATAATCGGGAGCTTAAGTTTGTGCCCCTGGTAAGCCTTAACGGCCGCGAAGACCAGCCCGAGAATAAGCGCCATCGCAATGAGCCAGAAGAGCAGCCATATGACCCAGACGAGCATGCTTACCAACGTGCCGGCGACGCCGCCAACCATTGCTCCACCAATCCCAAACGCAAACGTCAGCACGAATGCGACGACCAGGAGCACCACCATGATCACGCTATTGGCGACGCCAAACAGGATCGACTGCATCGCATGGAACCGCACGAACTTGTTTTCCTTTTCGAGGAAGAAGAAGATTACTCCCACGATCCAGATATACGAGAGGGCCGCGGCAACTTTTGGATCGATGCCGGAACCGGATGCAGGCGTCCCTGCGGGCGGCTGCGCTGCGGGCGGTGCAGAATTTTGCGGGCCGGGAGGCGGGTTTTGCATCCGAAAAAGTTTCTCCTGACTAGTCGATCGCTATGGGTGTAAAACTAATAAGAGAAGTTGTGGGCGAAGATACTATGCTAATGGCTACACAAGTAGCAATGTATGGCCTAGTATGAAGCGAAGTTTAAAGCCCACTTGCAGCGATGCATGAAAGCGAATCGGAAAAATGAAAGCGAAAGTCTACGTTAGTCTCAAACCAGGGATTCTCGATCCGCAAGGAAAAGCGATTCAGCACTCGGTAGAATTGCTTGGCTTCGATGGAATTGCCGATGTGCGCCAGGGCAAGTATTTTGAAATTTCCCTTGCCGATAACGCCGGACAGGAAGAAGCGCGCGAATCGGTCAGCCGCATGGCGCGCGAAGTGTTGTCCAACCCGATTATCGAAGACTATCGCGTGGAGATTGAAGCGTGAAATTCGGTGTTATTGTTTTCCCGGGCTCAAACTGTGATCACGACGCCTATCACGTGATCTCCAAGCAGGTGGGCCAACCCGTCGACTTCATTTGGCACCGGGAAACGAATCTAAATTCATACGACGCCCTGATTATTCCCGGCGGATTTTCCTATGGCGACTACTTGCGCGCCGGCGCGCTCGCGCGGTTTTCACCGGTAATGGAGTCGGTTAAAAAGTTTGCGGCCACGGGCCGTTTCGTCCTCGGCATTTGCAATGGATTTCAAATCCTGTGCGAGGCGGGGCTCCTGCCGGGCGCCTTGATCAGGAATCGTGATCTGCATTTCATTTGTGAGCATATCTTTGTTCGCGTTGAGACTTCCGATACGCCCTTCACCAATGAAATGGAACGAGGAGCCGTGCTGCGGCTACCCATAGCCCACGCTGAAGGAAACTACGTCTGTGACGACGCAACCCTGGAGACGCTTCAGCGTGAAGATCGGATCGTTGTGCGTTACTGTGACCGCGATGGCGAGATCACTTCAGCCGCAAATCCGAACGGCGCCCGAGACAATATTGCCGGCATCTGCAGTCGTGAGCGAAACGTCCTTGGCTTGATGCCCCATCCCGAACGGGCTTGCGAAGATTTGTTGGGTTCAAGCGATGGTCGTGATATCTTTCGCTCACTCGCGGCCACTCTGGCCGCGGTAGCATAACCACTTTTCTATTTTTCCAACTGTATTCAGGGAGAACCCGAGATGAAACATCACCCCGCGTGGCTCGCCGCCGGCCTTTTAGTGTTCGTTGTGCTGGCGTGCAGCGTCGGCAAAAACACGAATAAAGAGTCAAATTCAAACTCGAATTCCAGTCGCACCGTTGAAGTTGAGGACGCTGGTCCGGGAATTCTCATCAAAGAGATCCACATGGCCAAGGACAACGGTGGGAAGCCTGGGAAGGAAGCGGATTCCTTTGAGCCCGGAGACCGTACGATCCATTCTGTGGCCACTTTGAAAGAATCGAAATCGGGAACAGAGATGAGGTTCTCATGGTGGATCGTAGACGCGGACGGCACCCAGAACCGAAAGATTAAAGACATCGACTATTCAACCAGGGCGCTGGAAAATATCATTCACGGCCATCTGACGGCACCTCAGGATTGGCCCAGAGGAAAATATAAGGTCCAGGTTTACGTCAATGGCGATCTCGACAAGACGGTTTTTTACACCGTCGACTAATGAATCGCTTGTGACGCTCGATTTTCTGACATCGATTGCAAGGTTCACCACGAAATGAAACGCGCCCTTCCCTTTCTACTCATTGCTGCTGTATTGGCCATCGCGCTGGTCATCGCATGGTCCCTGATGCGGTCCGGTACTGACGCCCCGATCCCTTCGGCAACGCCAGTAGTTTCCCAGAGCGTTTCGCCCAACAATCCAGCACCGCCAACCCCGGCCGCAATTGCCGAGCCGGGCGCCGATCCACCGCACGCTGAAGGACCAGCCAATGCGCTTGTGACGATCGAAGAGTTTGGCGACTTCCAGTGTCCGCCATGTGCGATGTTGCACCCGGTGCTGAAAGAAATGGAGAAGGAATTCGGTTCGAAGTTGCGCGTAATCTTCCGCGAGTTTCCCCTCGTCCCGGCCCATGAGCACGCGTTATCTGCCGCTCGCTCAGCCGAGGCTGCGGCCCTGCAGGGAAAATTCTGGGAGATGCACGACCTGATCTACACAAACCAAAACGCGTGGAAGAACGCTTTCGATGTGCGCCCGATCTTTGAAGAGTATGCGAAGACGATCGGGCTGAATCTCGAGCGTTACCGGCAGGATCTCACCAGCGAGACGGTACAGAACCGTATTTTCCTTGATGGCAAGCGTGCCAGAGCGTTGGGAGTTAAAGGAACGCCCACGGTTTTTCTAAACGGTCGAGAGGTTCCGTTCCCATCCCTCGAGCCTACAAAACTGCGACCGCTCATCGAGGCTGAGATCGCCAGCCGCAGCAAATAAGTGTCGAACACTCCGAACTTCGAACGCGCCGTGTCCGTCACCCAGGATTCAATAGCAAATTCAACCAGGCCGCGGTCCACCATCCTTTATGCCGCCGCATCCGTCACTTCACTGGTGGGCCTGGGCGATGCGATTTACCTGGCGGTCGAGCACGTTGCGGGTCGGAGTGTTCAATGCACGCTCGTCTCGGGCTGCTCGGAAGTGCTCAGCAGCCAGTATGCCTCGGTTAGGGGAATCCCCCTTGCGCTAATCGGCGCAATCGCTTATTTCAGCGTCTTTAGCCTCGCCACGCTCGCTGCTTTTGGATACAAAGGCGCGGGCAAGTTGCTCACGCCCATGGTTGGGCTGATGTTTCTCACCAGTCTCTGGTTGATCTATCTGCAGGCATTCGTGATCAAAGCCTTCTGCCAGTTTTGTTTACTCTCCGCGCTGGTCACCTTCATCCTGACAGGCCTTGTAGTTGCGATCATCATTCGCGAGCGAAGGTAAAATCAGTTTATCGACGCACGGGCCACTGCGCCGTTGGCTCGCTTGCCACTCACTGTCGACGCTGCTAATCTTTGAAATCGTTTCCCTTCTCTTACACATCTTGCATAGGAGTTTCATTTCATGAGGAAGCAATCTGTTATTTCGCTCCTGCTGGCGGCCATTTTCGCGATTGTCGCGGTAGCGAACGTCACAAACCACAACGCACGCGCGACCACCCCGGACGTTCCGGCGGCCCTAGCTATCGGCTCGACTGTTCCGGAGTTTAGCCTCCCTGACGCGGACGGAAAGACTCAATCTCTTTCCTCTTTGAAAGGCAAAAACGGCACGGTCTTCATCTTCGTTGCGGTCCAATGCCCCGTCTCCAACGCTTACAACGAGCGCATGGAAAAGTTGGCCCAGGATTACAAGGCCCGCGGCATTAACGTGGTCGGGATCAATTCAAACGTTGCTGAACCGGCGGAAGCAGTGAAAGCCCATGCGACCACCAATAAACTCACCTTCCCGATTCTCAAAGATCCGGGTAACAAAATTGCCGACCAGCTCGGCGCTACGGTTACTCCTGAAGCGTATGTTCTCGATGCGAGCAACAAACTCATCTACCGAGGTCGGATTGATAACAGCCGCAAAGGTGATTCGATCACCGCCACTGAACTACGCGATGCCCTGGAGGCGAGCCTCGTTGGTAAACCTGTATCCAAGGAGATCGCGGCAGCTTTTGGTTGTTCGATCAAGCGGGCTTGATTCGATGTCGTCTCTTACCCGACCACTACTGCTCACGCTAGGCGTGCTTGGTTTACTACTCAGCTTCACCGCGCCTGCGTGGGGTCGAGAGCCGCGAGAATCTCATGCGGCCCGCACGCCTCGAGGCAAGCGGGCCGCTCTGAAACCGGAACCGGCCGTTCGAGTGATTACCGCAGAAGAGCTGGGGCCGCTCTTGAGACCGAAGGATGCGCGTCCGCTGCTGGTTAACTACTGGGCCACCTGGTGCGATCCCTGTCGCGAGGAGTTTCCCGACCTCGTCAAAATCGATCAGGACTTCCGCACGAAGGGTCTGGACACGATCGCAATCTCGCTCGACGATCTGGCAGAACTTAAAACTGAAGTGCCTAAGTTTCTCCGCCTGATGAAGGTGCGAATGCCGGTTTACTTATTGCACGCGGCTGATCCCGAACCTTCGATAAAGATGGTGGATCCAACCTGGGGTGGAGCTTTACCGGCAACATTTCTTTATGACGCCAGGGGCGAGATCGTCTACAAGAAATTCGGCCGCTTCGATACTGCCGAACTGCGCGCCGCGATCGAAAAAGTGATGAGTAAGAAGTAACGGGTGATGAGTAATGAGCAGAACGCGTTCGGTTCTGCTTCCTTCTTAGCTATCATCACTCAATACTCATCACTCATTACTCATCACTGAACCATGATCACTCCAGAAGTTATCGCTGCCCACAATCTTACCCTCGAAGAATTTCAACGTATTCAGACACTGATGGGCCGCGAACCCTCGTTTGCCGAACTGGGAATCTTTTCGGTGATGTGGTCTGAGCATTGTTCATATAAATCTTCGCGCATCCATTTGCGCCGGCTTCCCACCACCGGAGAACGCGTCATTGTGCCGCCCGGCGAGAACGCCGGCGTGGTTGATGTCGGTGACGGTTGGTGCATCGCGTTCAAAATCGAATCGCACAATCATCCCTCATTTATCGAACCGTTTCAGGGCGCGGCCACTGGCGTGGGCGGAATTCTCCGCGACGTCTTCACCATGGGCGCGCGGCCGATTGCCGCGATGAATAGCCTGCGCTTTGGTTCTCTTGATCACCCGAAACATGGCCGTCGCAACCGCTCGTTGTTAGCCGGCGTAGTTGGCGGAATCGCCCACTACGGAAATGCCTTCGGAGTTGCGACCGTCGGCGGCGAGGTCGCATTCGACGATGCCTATTCGTTTAATCCATTGGTCAATGCATTCGCCCTGGGCCTTGTCCGTCATGATCAGATTTTTTTCGGCAAGGCGACCGGGATAGGCAATCCGATCCTTTACGTGGGCGCGAAGACGGGCCGCGACGGAATTCATGGCGCGACTATGGCGTCTGCTGAGTTTGACGAAGAGGCGCTGGCAAAGCGGCCGACTGTGCAGGTGGGTGATCCGTTTCTTGAAAAACTGCTTTTGGAAGCTTGTCTTGAAGCGATGCGCAGCGGCGCGGTGGCGGGAATTCAGGATATGGGGGCTGCCGGCCTGACGTCGTCGTCGTGCGAAATGGCCGCACGCGCCGGCACCGGCATTGAGATCAACTTGTCCCTGGTCCCTCAGCGCGAGAGTGCAATGACAGCTTACGAGATGCTGCTCTCTGAGTCGCAGGAGCGCATGCTGATCGTGGCCCACTCAGGTCGCGAACGCGAAGTAATCGATATCTTTCGGAAATGGGACCTCGATGCCGTGGTGATAGGGCGCGTGCGTGAGGGTTCGAACATGGTCGTCGCTCACGAAGGAGAAACGGTCGCGGACATTCCCGTCGCCTTCCTGACTGATGAGGCGCCCTTGTACGAACGGCCGATGACGAGTCCCGAGCCCAAAGTTCAAAGTCCAAGGTCCGAAGTCCAAAGTTCAAAGGACAAAGCTCAGGACCCAAACGATTCCCTGTTCAAGCTAATAGCCTCGCCTAATATCGCTTCCAAGCACTGGGTCTATCGTCAATACGATCACATGGTCAGGACCAACACAGCCGTGTTGCCGGGAGCTGATGCCGCGGTGGTGCGGATCAAGGAGACGCGGCGAGCGCTGGCAATGTCGCTGGATGGCAATGGTCGTTACTGCGCCGCGAATCCGCGCGAAGGCGCGAAGCTGATCGTGGCGGAGGCGGCCCGAAACGTAGTCTGCGTCGGCGCTCGCCCGATTGCGATCACAAACTGTCTCAATTTCGCCTCGCCCGAGCGTCCCGAAGTAATGTGGTCCTTCTCCGAAGTAGTTGACGGAATCGCGGAAGCCTGTCGCGCCTTTAACACTCCCGTGGTTTCGGGCAACGTGTCGTTCTATAACGAAACCGAAGGCCGCGGGATTCTTCCCACACCCGTTATCGGCATGATTGGTCTCGTGGAAGATGTGCGACGCGTGGTGCAACCCGGGTTCAAACAAGAGGGCGATCTCATTGCGCTGCTCGGCACCACCTCAGACGACCTTTCACTAAGCGAATATGCTGCGATTATCGACGGGCTTTCCACCGAGTCGATGATTGCCAGAGGGATTTTGCCGGCACTGAATTTGGAAACTGAAATAGCAGTCCAGGCTGCCTGTCTCGAAGCTGCGGAAGCCGGCTTGCTCAGGTCTGCGCACGACTGTTCGGATGGCGGACTTGCCGTGGCACTGGCTGAATGTTGTTTCTCTTCGCTCAACCGCGAGGCGATTGGGGCTGAAGTAGCCCTACTCGAAAGATCGTCGGAAGATCAGTCAGCGTCTCGGTCTCTTGCGAGCACTCTTTTCAGCGAATCACCCTCGCGCATCATCATTAGTTTCCCAGCGGCATCCCAGAGCGCTATTGAAAACCTTGCCGCGCAGACGAACTGTCCATTAACTTTGCTCGGCAAGGTCGGCGGGCGTACGCTTCGTATTGCGGTTGGCTCGGACCAGGCTATCTCGGCAGATATTCGCGATCTGGAAAACACTTGGCGCAGTTCCCTTTCGAAAAAACTCGAGGCCGAAGTCATGGCTGCCGGGATGGAGTAATCGACATCTTTGTGGCTGGACTCCACTCTTTGGAGTGCGCCGACTGCCGGGGTCCCCGGCGCGGCAGCCGCGCTGGGGTGGTCGAGTCGGCGCACTCCAAAGAGTTGGACCTGCGAATCAATGCACCCGGTAATCTATCTCAACAAGGTAATGCTCGAAGCGACCAAGGCGCGCGTGGCGCCAGTGTCGTCAGCTATGTTGTATGGCCGCGGCGTCTTCACCACCGTGGCCATTTACCACGGCAAGCCTTTCCTCTGGCCGGAACACTGGGGGCGTCTTAAGGAAGGTGCATCGAAATTAAGTGTCGATTGCACCGGAGCCAACGAACGCAACGTCGGTGATGCGTTACGAAAACTTATCGCCGTCAATCGTGTGACCCACGGACGCGCGCGTGTGATCCTGCTGGCGCGCAGCGGGCGCGACGTTTGGAAAACAAAAAAAGCAGGTGAACGAAAGACCGATCTGCTGATCATGACTGGGGAGCCGCAGAAGATTTCCCCGGCCGGATTGTCCCTCGCTGTTTCGCCTTACCGGCACAACACTCTTTCGCCGCTCGCTGGTATCAAGAGTCTGAACTACCTGGACGAGGTCATGGCTTGGGAAGAAGCGCAGGCTCGTGAATTTGATGAAGCTGTCATGCTCAACGAACGCGGTGAGATTGTTTCAGCAACGATGGCAAGTATTTTTTGGGTGCGGGAGGGGACGCTGCACACGCCAAACCTCAGCACCGGCACGCTTCCGGGGGTCACGCGCGCCGCAGCAATAGATCTCGCCACCAAACTATTCATTCCGGTGATCGAGGGTGTGTACGAACTCGCTGATCTGACCGAAGCTGAAGAGATCTTTCTAACTTCCGCCAGTTACGGAGTGGCGCCGGTTACCACCTTCGACTTCCGCCGCTACTCAATCGCCACCGAGAGCGTTTCGGTTCGCGTCCGCGACGCTTTCAACCGTCTCACTTCCGCTCATGGCGCCCAGACAGAAGTGCCCCAGTAACGGCAAATCATTGTAATAACTGCGTAATAACTGCAGATTCTCGGCGTTCGCCCGAAATCGTCCATTGCCTTCAATGTAGGTGAACGGGTAGAGTAGCGCCCATTCTTATGGATTCGCTGGTTTCCAACCGACGTGCCTCGCCGCATTCACTTTTCGAGGCTTCCAACCGGCCATAATCAAGTCGATCGATGATCAATGGCAGATCACGGATGATGGGATTGTCGTTCCGAGGAGATCTTGATGCAGCGTAAGACAGCCCCCACCTTTAACCCGGCAAGCGCATCCCCACGCAAGCGCGTGCTTATCGTGAATTGTTATTTTGACGATTCGCGTCTGCCTCTGAAACGCACAACCAAGATTCCCCAGGCAGTCGGCCCGATCTATCTCGCCGGAGCTTTTGATCGCGAACTATGCGACGTGCGCTGCTACACCGAGGTCGCCAGCGGTCCGCTGGAAGATGAGGCATTGCTTTCGTGGCCGGACATGCTGGTGCTGACCGGTCTGACCAACGGCTTCGATCGCATGCTGCATCTCACCGCTTATGCACGCACCAAAAACCCGAAAGTGATTGTGGTGGCCGGTGGCCCACCCGTTAGATCGCTCCCAATACTTTCGCGAAAAGTTTTCGACTACAGTTGCCTCGGCGACATTGAAGAGCTCTGCGACGTAATCAGGGAATCATTCGGGCCCGAGTATGTAGCCGAAACTATGATCCCGCGTTACGACCTCGCCTATTGGCTGGGCCGCATCGGCTACGTCGAAACTACGCGCTATTGCAATTTCCGTTGCTCCTTTTGTGCGCTAACCGCGGAAGGCCATGGTTACCAGACCTACGATCTTGATTACATTCGCCAGCAGATCATCGCTTCGGGTAAACGAGGGCGGATGTTTTTTCTCGATAACAATTTCTACGGCAGCGATCGAGGACACTTCAAAGCACGGCTCAACCTCATCAAGGAGATGCGCGCGCAAGGACAATTTAATCAGTGGGGCGCGCTCGTTACCAACGACTTCTACGCGAAGGATGAAAATCTTCAACTCATTAGAGAGGCAGGCTGCGAACTTCTCTTTAGCGGGCTTGAATCGTTTGATAACGATTGGCTGAAGACTTTCAACAAGCTGCAAAACACCAAAGCGCCCCAGGTGGAAATGATCGCGAAATCCTTGAATGCCGGAGTGGTTTTTTCTTACGGATTAATGGTCGACGTTTCGACCCGCAGCATCGCCGATTTGCGCCGCGAGCTCAACTTTATTACCGACACGCCGGAGATCACGGTCCCTTCATTTGTCACCCTGTCTATTCCGCTCCTGGGCACGCCGTATTTTTATGAATGCCTGAAGAACGGAACAATTCTTCCCGACACCAAACTGCGAGACATGGACGGCACCACCATTCTTCAGCATCCCGTTGACCCGATGGAAGAGGTTGTGAAGTTTGTCGACGACCTGCAAAGCATGAGAGGGTTTCAATCGCGCGTGGTGAAACACGCCATCGGCTTCTCCCGGCTTTATCACCGCAAACTAACGAAGATGCAGATGATCCTGGCGGTCGGTGCGGGTTTGCTGGTTTGCGCCCAACCGCTAACGACGTCTTTTTCGAGTTTTGGCTGGATGAGGAAGCGACCGCGGCCGCGCACCTACGTTAGCAGCACCGAGCCTTTGGACCATATGTACACTCCGGCGTTTCGAGTTGATTCGCGTTTTGAGGATTATTTCAAACCGACGATGGTGACCGACAAGCGCGGTGCTCTACACGAAGACATCCTAAACTCCGGATTGTTGAAAGCTACGCCTGCCCCCGAATTAGCCGTCGCGCAGGCCGGATAGAAAGCTCAATTCTCACTCTGAGTACCACTCTCATTAGCACCTGGCTTTAGCCAGGTGATCCTCGGTCTAGAAAAAGGACATGAAACCGTTTTCAACGGTTTCACTCGTGCCATTCCAGCCCATACTTCCTAACAAACAATTCGAATTCCTTACTGAAACTCTTATGGCGGTGATGTTCCTCCTGTCGAGCAAAATAGCTTGCGACCTTTGCGACATCGGAGTGGCTAACGGAAAAGGCTCCATAACCGCGGCCCCATGCGAATCGTCCGCGCAAGAGACGATTCTCGTTTATCCAGTGAGAAGAGCTTCCTTTGAAAAGCTTAGCTACGTCCTCAATGCACTTGTTTGTGGGTAAATCAATTAATGTATGCACATGTTCAGGGTTGAAGTAATTAATCTTCATGTAGATACCCTTCTGGTAGGCATACTGCGTCAGAAAGCGGGAGGCCCTTGCAGCCGCAGGCCTGGTTAACATTGGTTCTCGATCGAGAGTGGTCCAGATAAGGTGAAGCCAACAACGCGAATAAGAGTGGATTGACATTGTGTGGCTGTTTCTATCATAGGGTGCTCGGTCGGAGGTATTGGATCGCGCGGGTAAACCGTTGAAACGGTTCGCTGAGATTTTTGCATCGCGGACCACCTGGCTGAAGCCAGGTGCTAATGAGAGACGGACGGTTGAATCGGGCCAGGAAACCTCACGGAAGACGCTCCCAACAAGGTGGGCGGACCAGGAGGCGAAGGTTGCCCGCGGTCCCAGTAAATGGACAGACACGAATGTCTGTCCTACTGTTCCTTCCCGCGCTCGCGTTCAACTAACACCCGACGAAGTATTTTCCCTGCCGGACTCTTGGGAATCTCGCTCACAAACTCCACGCTGCGGATGCGCTTGTAAGGCGCCACGTGATCCGCAACAAACTTCATAATCTCTTCAGCGGTTGGATCGTTGTTCGCACCCCTGCGAACTACAAACGCTTTCGGCACTTCACCTGCCTCCGCATCCCGCGCCGGAATGACGGCCGCGTCAGCCACAGCAGCGTGTGAAAGCAAGATCGCCTCCAGCTCCGCGGGCGCCACTTGCCGCCCATTGGTCTTTATCAACTCCTTGATTCTATCAACCACGAACAGCTGGCCTTTCGGATCGCAATATCCGATATCGCCTGTGCGCAGCCACCCTTCAGAATCAATCATTTCGGCCGTCGCCGCCGGATTTCGCCAATAGCCCCTCATTACCTGAGGACCACGCACGTAAATTTCCCCCTGCTGATCAGCTCCCAGTTCAGCGCCGCTAACGTAGTCAACGATCTTGCATTCGGTATTGGGCAAACAATAGCCGACCGAGCCAGGCTTCTGCTTTCGAGGATTCGCCAGACTTGCATGTGACAAAGGACTGACTTCCGTAAGGCCGTAGCCGTATCTGATTTCGCAACCGAGTCGCGCACTACAAGCCCTGGCAATATCGTCCGCCAAAGTGGCCGCGCCGCAATGGATCAAGCGCAACGCGGCAAGGCTGTGATCATCAATCTGGGGGGCACGCGCGAGCGCCAGGACGAGCGGTGGCACGAGGGGCGCAATAGTCACTTTGTACCGCTCCAATGTTTGTAAAAACTGTCCGAGTTCATAACGCGGCAAGGTTACGATCGTGGCGCCCTGGCTAAGGCCCTGGTTGACCACGACGTGCAATCCGTAAAGGTGATACATCGGCACCACGCAGATCATCGTGTCATTCGGAGTTGACGATTCGCTGGCTTTGAGTTGACACAGCATCGCGACGAGGTTGCGGTGTGTGAGCATCACGCCTTTTGGAAATCCAGTGGTGCCGCTCGAATAGGGGAGCACTGCCACGTCGCTGTGCGGATCTATCTTCGCCTCAATCTCCAGGCCCTCATTATCCAAGAGTGATGCAAACGAGATCGCGCCGGCCGCGTCGCCAATTACAAATATTTTCCGGATACCGGCAGCCTTGGCCACCGCGCTGGCTGTCGCCATCAAATTGGGGATGGTGAGCAAAAACTTTGCCCCCGAGTCAAGAAGTTGCCTGGTTAGCTCTTCGGCAGTAAAGAGCGGCGGCGCCATAGTAGTGATCGCGCCGAGGCTCGCCGCCGCATGAAACGCGAGCGCATACTCGGGAAGATTTGGAGCGTAAACAGCAAACACGTCGCCCTTGCTAAGCCCATGATCAGAAAGCCCTTTCGCAAGTTTTTGGATGAGCCCGGGAAGTTGATTATAGGTGTACGTTCGTCCGGTTGGACCATCGATGAGGGCCGGCTTATCGCCCAACTCTGCGGCGCGCCGCAGCACGAAATCGGTAATGCTCACATCGGGAACTGTCACCGGGGCGTGAGGGCTCTTGAAAATCATAGATATCGATCTCCGAGATTTGTGATGCAAACCGTTAATTTGCGATTGAACCTAAATTTACAATCCCTGATCTAGCCGGCCGCAAACTAAGAGTTTGCGTTACACCTCTTCGTCAAACGGTTCGTCGCGTTCTTTGACGGCTTGTTTGAAACCAACTTCGCCGGCTCGCTGTTGAAAGGCGTAGCCCTCCTTAGTGTGTCGGGCAATGCCGTCGAATAGCGTTCCCAGCAATTGCGATGTCTGCAGACTCTGACCGGCAAGAGTCTGGTTGACTAAGAGCTTCATCATCACCAACTGACTGATCGGCAGCTGCGCCACTCGCTCCAGCAAGCTTTCAAAACGCTCGTCGAGTTTGTCCGCGCCGACAGCTTCGCTGGCGAGTCCCCACTCCGCGGCCTGCTTGCCGGTAAGGCAGTCTCCAGTAAACAAAAGTCGTTTCGCTTTCTCAGCGCCGATACGATGCGCCCAAAGCGCTGTTGTGGGCACGCCCCACGCGCGCGCCGGCGGATATCCGATCGATGCCGCGTCTTCAATGATTAAGAGATCCGAACACAGCGCCATGTCAGTGCCACCGGCGACGCAGAACCCATGCACCTTGCAAATCACCGGCTTATCGCTGTGAAACAGACTCATGAAGCCGCGTAGGTTCCGGCTCATCATCTGGTAATCAAGAATTGGATCCCAGATGTCCTGCGGGTCGTGATTGGCCATCTGCACCTTTGGATCCATTGGCGATCCGGAGGGCCAACCCATCAACTCGCCTTCGCTGCCGAGCCTTTGCTCCGCAGTCATTACCAAATCGTAGCCACCGCAAAAGCCTTTGCCATTTCCTGACAAGGCAATCACGTGGACCTTCGGATCGAGGTTGGCACGCTCCACGCATGCCGCCAACTCGGCCGGCATTTCAAACGTGATGCCATTGCCACGCTCGGGACGATTGAGCGTGATGCGGGCAATCCGCCCGGTGACGTCGTAAGTAAGTGTCTTCAGTGTGTCCATACGGTCTCGTAAATAAGAGGCAAGGGCTTTTGAAGCTCAACAAACAGCCCCGACTTAACCAATTCAAAATGCAGACAGGCTACGTAGGACGATTCCAACAAACCCGGTCCCAAGGCAGAATGAACCTTCATCGCGCATCCTATTGCAACGTTTGAGAGCTGGTTCTCCGTCAATTCTTTGCGGCCCTTCGCGGAAACCTTTGCGACCTTTGCGGTTAACTCGATGATTGATTAGAAGCATCCAGAGATTAACCGCAAAGGACGCAAAGAACTCGCAAAGATTCGCAAAGACAAGGCTCCGGAAGTTACAAAGGCTTAGGCAAGAGCATTCCTTTCAAAATCCCGGCGCCAGCATGCGCGTGATCAGTTCCGGTTTCTTAAATCCCTGGTTCTCCATCCACGCGTCCGCTTCTGCGATCAACGCGCTGCCGCTCTCACCCTTCACTTCGCCCAGTCGCCGCCGCGCACCTGCCGCGAAAAGTCGCATATCAGCAGCTTCGAACCCTTTGATGGCCTCGCCCAGTAATCCGGCCGCGACCTCCGGCTGAGACCTCTGGTGCGCAACGGCCCCACGTATCAAAGCCGCAAAAGGCATGGCCCACTCCATCTTTTCTCTTTCAATCTTGCGCGCAAGCTTCTCGGCAAAATGAAGTCGCTGCGTATCGCCGGCCGCGACACCCGACGCCAAGGCGGCCCGGGCACGCAGGTGCATAGCCTCAATGCGCAGCACCTGGAAGCGCAACAACATCGAATCCTCAAGATCCGGCCATTGTCCCTCGACGTGTTTCCAGGCAACTTCAAGATCGCCGGTGTAAAGCTCATTCTGCACGAGTGCGTGCAACGAACTGTAGTGCTGTAAATGAAACCCTTCATGCGGCCACGCTTTCAGCGCCTCAATCACTTCCGCCCTGGCCTTGTCCGGATCATCCTGGGCCAGCCAAATCAAATTCAGGCGCGTACGCAAATCGGTGGCAGCAAAAAGATTGCCCTGATCCAGCGCCGCGGAAAGCAGGCGGGGCACGCGGCGCGAGACTTCGGCAATCTCGCCCTGGTGGAGCAGGGCGCTCAACATGAACCGGTGCGCAATTGTCACCTCCCAGGGCACGCCCGTGCAGCGGTCGCGCAAAATTTCCGCCGCGCGTTCGCAAAGTTCTCCGGCCCGCTTCCAATCGCCAGCGAGATACGCACTGACCCCGCTGGCCCAGATCGAAAGTCCAATCGCATGTGGATGGCCCACGCGCTGTGACAATTCTTCGGCCCGGCGCGCGACGTAGCTGGCGCGTTTGCGGGCCGGACCTCCGCGCGAAGCAATCTGCGCAGCCTCAAACGCCATGGCGCGCGCCACGCGATAAGGCTCGCCGGCCTGAAGCGCCAGCAGCAAGTGGCGGCTTTGAAAGTCTGCGCCTCGAATCAAGTCTACTGCGCCAAGTCCGGCCGCAACTGCCCAACAGGTGTCGATGCGAACGAGATCAGATTCGGCTACGTCGCGCTCATCGCGTTCGACAAACTTGAACCCTCGCAAGCGGATCTTGACGCGTTTGAGCAGCAGCGACAGCAAAGCCCGCCGCGGACCGGTCGGAAGGGTAAAACCAACAGCAGCAAGGACGGAACGAATCAGGTCGAGCCCTTCGCGGATGTGACCGCCCATCAGCAACTGTTGCGCCGCCCGGCGTTTGAAATCGAGGCTTTGACCCGCCGGGCTCAACTGCGCGACTTCGAGATAAGCCTGCGCCGCTTCCGCGGGCCTGCCGGCGTTCACCAACGCTTCGGCCAAACCGCGAGTGAGTTCAACAAGTTCAGCACCACGGGAAGGGGCCAGCTCGAGCGCACGGCGATAGAAGGCAGCGGCACGATCAAACGCAAGCGCGCTGGCAGCCTTCTTCGCGGCTGCGGCCGCATGCATGGCGGCCCGCACCCTTTCACCTGCTCCGAGATAGTGTTCGAAGAGCGCTTCAGGATCATCCATTCCGCGAACTTCAATAGCCTGGGCCAGGCGTCGATGAATCTGAATCACTTCTTTTGGATCAAGCTGGCTGGTAAGCGTTTGACGAATTCGATCGTGATAGAGCTCGAGTGTGTGTTCCGCCCCGCCGGTGCGTAGAAATTGGGCCGCGCGCAACGAACTCACCAGCGGGGCCTCATCGCCGGAAAGCTCAGCTGCCTGATAGGCCACCTCAGGATTGATTGGACGACCGGCGACTGCCAGGGCATCCACAAATGCGCGCGCCCCGGATGGCAAATGGCCGAGTCGAGCATCGAGCATCATGGCGAGACTGATGCCGGTAGTCGCCGTCTGATCGCTCGTAGCGGCATATCGCGCCAGTTGTTCCAGAAGAAAAGGGTTGCCACCGGCTTCCTGCAGGATGGCATCGCTGAAGGGTTCAAGGCCCGCCTCGTTTGGACCAATCACCTCTCGCACAAGCGCCCGCGCTTCCGTTTTGGATAATGCGGAAGTAAGCACCTCGCGACAACTCTCGGTGCCCGACTTCTCCAGCAGCGTCTTCAAAAACGGTTTCGCCTGAATATCCTCGCTGCGAAAACTCGACAGCAGGAGCAGCGGTGGCGCGTCGGGGGGACGCAGCAGATCTTCAAGCAACGACGTGCTGTCAGCGTCAGACCACTGCAGATCGTCGATGTAAAGGACCAGTGGCTGCCGCTCCGCAATGCGACCAAGTAGTTCGCGTAAAGCAGCGAAGGCCTTGCGCCGGAGAGTGACCGGATCAGGTATTTCCTGTTCCACGTGCGGAGCATTAAAGATGCTGTCTACTTGCAGCATTACCGGAAAAAGACGAGCGAGCGCGAGTATCTCCCGGGGCAGAATGGCTGCGGCCTCAGCTTCCGGAAGCGACAATAAATACCTGGTCAGGCTGTCAACCACGCCATCCAGCGCTTTGTAAGGAACTGATTCGCGTTCATAGCAACGACCCTCAAGGATTACTACGTCCGATTGGGAGTCGCGCAATTGATCGAGGAAGCGCTGGGCCAGGGCGCTCTTTCCCATTCCCGAGCTGCCATGAAGATACACAGTCACCGTCTGGCCGCGCCGGGTAAAAGAAAAAGCTTCACTCAGCTCTTTGAGCTCGCGTTCACGACCAATCAAACGCGACGTTTGAATCGAGGACATGGTGGGAGGCAACATGATGGGCGCCACCAACGGTCCTGTTTTTCCCTGACCAAGCGCTGAGAGGATGTCCCTCCCGGAGGGGCGCTGCGCAGGCTCGCGCCGGAGCAGCCGCACGCAAAGGTCATTAAGGTCAGGAGGGATGTTTTTTATTAGTTCATCAGGCGCGGGCGGATCGAAGTTCTGCTTGTTCATCATCACTTCGAAAAACTTCCCTGAGAACGGCAGCCGCCCGGTTAGCGCTTGATAGAGTATGACGCCGACGCTGTACCAATCGCTCGCACGGGAGATAGGAAGTTGCGCACCCTGCTCCGGCGACATGTAGTCGGGCGTGCCGGCGAGTGTGAAACTGTCGTTGAATCTACCGCCCTCTACTTCAGCCACGAGTCCAAAATCCAGAATCACCACGCGGCCTTCTTTTGTGACCAGCACATTTGAAGGCTTGATGTCGCGATGCAACTTCCCCGTTTCATGCAAAGCGTGTAAGCCTTCAACGAGTTGTCGCATAGCGGCCCGCAAACGGATTAAGTCGAGCTTTGCTCGCGCCAACGCGCCGGGAACGGTATGACGATCGGATTCGTCCAGGTCGTAGTTGGCGCGGATCGAATCCAGTTCAATTGTCTCAGCTTCATGATCAGCTAATCGCTCACGGCCCGAAGCGCCCGGAGTTTTTCTGAGAGTTGGCGTCCTTGAAGATTGGGTGCGCTTGGCCGTGTAACCTGGCCGGACGTATTCAAGGAAATTTCCTCCCAGTACCAGCTCCATTGTGAAAAACCAATATTGTCCGTCAGCCATAAGCTCGTAAAGGGCCGCAAGGTTTGGATGGGACACATCGGCGAGCGAACGAAATTCATTTTTGAAACGGGAAATGTGCGAGGCTTCCGCGCGCGTGAGAGTTTTGAGCGCGACCACCTTGTCCGTTTCCAGGTCGTGAGCTTCGTAAACGACACCCATCCCGCCCGATCCAAGTCGGCGGCGAATGCGGAAACGTGGGGTGCCAAGAAAGTCCTGAGAGTGTTGACTCATCGTTGCAGTGAACGCAATGCGAAACCGCGTGAGAATAGAAAACCGAGACCGTGGCAGAACGAGGATATACTGCCCCGATTCGTCTACTATTGCCAGAGAATTTCGCGAGCACGCTTCGGCACAAGGAGATCAAAATGGATTGGCGCGTTTGGCTTACAACTTTCGGCGTTATTTTTCTGGCGGAGATGGGTGACAAAACTCAGCTGGCTGCGATGACGATGTCCGCGCAAACAAAAAAGCCCTGGGCGGTATTCCTTGCGTCAGCCCTCGCGCTGACGGCTGTATCGGCGATTGGCGTAGCGGCTGGTAGCCTGCTCGGCGAGTATCTGCCATTGATTTGGATCAAGCGGGTTTCGGCCGTCGCATTTATCGCCATCGGTGTGCTGATTCTCACTGGGAAGTTTTAGCAGGATGCAAACGGGCTACGGCCCCGGACTATGGCGTCAAGTGGTACTATCCACTCTGATTTCATCAATCTGATTCTGCTTCTTAACCCGAGTCTCACACATGCCCCAAACTCCACATACCGAACGGCACTTCACTGCCAGCGAAGTCGTGCGCGACGTCGTCATTGGGATGTCGGATGGCCTGACAGTCCCGTTCGCTTTGGCGGCGGGGCTCACAGGGGGACTTAGCGGAGCAATAAATCACAACGACATTATTGTCACCGCTGGACTTGCCGAGATTGCCGCGGGCTCAATCGCAATGGGTCTCGGCGGGTATCTCGCCGCGAAGAGCGACGCGGAGCACTATCTTAAGGAACGCGAACGCGAGAAGCGTGAGGTCGCGGAAATTCCCCACGAAGAGATGCGCGAAGTTTCTGAAGTCTTCCAGGAATATGGACTGACGGAGGAAGAGACCCGACCTATCGTCGAGGCGCTGCGCAAGCAACCGAAGAAGTGGATCGACTTTATGATGAGATTTGAGCTCGGCCTGGAAAAGCCCGAGCCCAAGCGAGCGATGACCAGCGCGCTGACAATCGGCGGCGCCTATGCGGCCGGCGGTTTTGTCCCGCTCGCTCCATACATGCTGACCGACAATCCCTCGCGGGCGTTATTCATTTCCATTTTGATCACACTGCTGGCCCTGCTGATTTTTGGTTTCATCAAGGGACGCTTCACCGGCATGCGGCCCGTACGCAGTGCGTTGCAAACTGCGCTGATCGGCAGTGCGGCAGCGGGTGCGGCATTTGCGATTGCGCGTGCCATTGGCGGCTAAAGAGAGACGCGAGCGTCTTTGCCACAGCACAGTGCAACGGTACTTTGCACAAAAAGTAGATTCGAGTCTAGGTAGTATCTTCAAGCGCCAACGGCGCGAAATGTAATAGCCTGGGCCAGCGGCCCAGGAGTCAATCGAAGCAAAGATACTAAGCGCTGAGAGCGCGGAATAATGGTCACTTAGGAAATCGCGGCCATTAGTAGGGTGGCCATTTCGCGCCGGCAGCGCTGGAAAAATGCGCCGTCATTACCCAGGCCGTTGGCCTGGGCTTTTACATTTCGCGCCTTTGGCGCTGAAAGCAACCATCAACGACTTTTTGTGCAAGCCGTGCTGCGGCCAAGCCCCAAGAACAACACGGAGGCAAACATACCTACAAACATATTTCTTTACAGCCGCGCTGATTTCAGTTAAAAGCCTTCACTAAACTCTCCCGGACTTCAGTACTAAAGTGCAGACAATGGCGATTCCACTTTTGATGGAGCGACACGACAACTTATGAGCAGCAAAATAGAGACTGGTAACAGCTCCGGAATGTTTGGTCATCCAGTCGGCCTTGGTAGCTTGTTTTTCACTGAGCTGTGGGAGCGTTTCAGCTATTACGGCATGCGGGCCATTCTCATTCTTTACATGGTGACGCCGGTGGCTGGTGGCGGACTCGGATTCGACACAAAGTACGCCGCCTCGATATATGGCACCTACACCATGTCGGTTTATCTCACGGGGTTACCAGGCGGCATGATTGCCGACCGTTGGCTCGGCACCAGACTCGCAGTTCTGCTGGGCGGCATTGTTATCGCATGCGGCCATTTTTCGATGGTCTTTCACAATATCGCTTTCTTCTATCTCGGCATGGTCCTCATCGCTGTCGGCACTGGATTACTTAAACCAAACATCAGCGCAATGATCGGGAATCTTTACAGCAAAGATGATCCGCGGCGCGACAGCGGCTTCTCGATTTTTTACATGGGAATAAACATCGGCGCGTTTTTCGCGCCGCTCGTTTGCGGCTACCTGGCTCAGGGCGAAAGTTTCAAAGCCTTCATGGCCGGCATGGGTTTTGACGCCGCCACGAGTTGGCATTGGGCTTTTGGTGCGGCGGGCATTGGCATGTGCATTGGCCTGGTCGTTTTCCTCATGAAGCATAAACGCTTACCGGATACACCACCCGGCAGCAGCGAAAAGGCAGACGATGAGGAGATTGCAGACGAGTCAGTTTCAGCGGCTGCTGCTTCAGCCGTTTCGGATTCGCGGCCGCGAAACCCAATCATCGCGGTGATACTGAGTCTGATTCTTCCCGGGCTTGGACACATGTACAAAGGCCAGGTTGGCGCCGGCCTTTCATGGTTGTTGGCCTATGTGCTCGCTGTTATTTGGTACTTCGCCGGCGGCGGAACCATTCTGGGCGTGATCACGATTGGACTGGTACTCGCTTGCGCGATTTCGGTAGCGCGGCGATCGACGGCAACCACCCAGTTGTCGCCGGGCGAATGGAAACGCGTCGGGGCCATCTTTGTTTTTTTTCTGTTCACGATACTTTTTTGGGCGGCTTACGAGCAGAAGGGCGCAAGCTTGAATCTCTTTGCGAGGGACCTCGTGCGCACGGAAGTTTTTGGAATGAGGTTTCCCTCGAGCTGGTTGCAGTCGTGCACGCCACTCTTCGTCATAGCGCTGGCCCCGCTCTTTTCAATGCTCTGGGTACGACTCGGTAAACGCCAACCATCAAGTCCCGTCAAGTTTACTTTCGGCCTGCTGTTCATCGGACTTGCATATTGCCTGCTCGTCCCGGCCGCCTGGATGACTGCGAATGGACGAATCAGCCCGCTTTGGTTGGTGGGTCTCTACTTTCTCGAAGTGATGGGCGAGATGTGCTTAAGTCCCGTGGGACTCAGCACCGTTACCAAACTTGCGCCGCTGAAGCTCGTCGGAATAATGATGGGCGTTTGGTTTCTCGCTGCTTCATTCGGCAGCAAACTCGCTGGTTACCTGTCGGGCTTTTATGTGCCGCAATCAGGTCCGCTGGTTAAACTTTACGGACTGATCGCTGTGGGTTTGCTGGTATCGGCCGGTATCCTCGCGCTGCTGACTCCGCGCGTGAAGAAGTTGATGGGCACCGTCAACTAGCGAACAGCCGGTCCAAAGTCCAACGCCTAAAGTCAAAAGTCAGGACCCGGGAAAGCCGTATCTTTCTACCTTGGACCCGGGACTTGAGTCCTTGGACTCTGCTTCAGCTTTTTCCCCCGGGCACAAAAGTGCGATAATCCTCAACCAGCCAAACACAGTCTTCCCAGACCACGTGGTCCAACACCCAGAAAGCGTTCCCCTGATATGAGCACTGCAATCGAAGAAACTCAGGAAGTTCCCGAACAAACCGCCAACAAATGGGTTTACCTCTTCGCCGAAGGAAGCGGAGACGATAAATCTCTCCTCGGAGGCAAAGGCGCCGGCCTGTGTGAGATGACTCGCGCCGGTCTGCCGGTCCCGCCCGGCCTGATTGTGACCACCGAAGCCTGCAATGCGTTTTACGATAATCACAAAACCTTTCCTGAGGGGATGTGGGAACAAGTAAAAGAAGGCTTGCAAAGAATCGAGGAACAGGTCGGCAAGAAGTTTGGCGATCCGCGCAACCCGCTACTCGTTTCGGTTCGATCGGGCGCAGCCTTTTCAATGCCTGGAATGATGGATACGGTGCTGAACCTCGGGCTCAATGAAGAAACAGTCCAGGGGCTTGCTTCCCAAACGGGTGATCTGCGTTTTGCGCTCGACGCGTACCGGCGGTTTGCATCCTTGTTTGGCGAAATAGTTATGGGCGTGGCCCACGAAAAATTTGAACGCGTCATGGATCGTTACAAGGCGCAGACCTCTGGTGGACGGGACACTGACCTGAAACCAGATCACCTGCGCGAGATCATTGCGGCCGAAAAACAGATCATCCTCGCGGAGCAGCACGCGATTCCCGAAGATCCTTATGAACAGCTTCGCGTGGCGATCGCCGCGGTTTTCAATTCGTGGATGGGACGTCGCGCAATTGATTATCGCCGCGTGAATCGAATTCCTGATTCACTCGGCACGGCCGTGAATGTGCAGGCGATGGTTTTTGGAAATATGGGTGAAGGCAGCGGCACCGGCGTGGCGTTTACCCGTAACCCCTCCACCGGGAAAAAGGAACTTTACGGCGAATACCTGTTGAACGCTCAGGGCGAAGACGTGGTCGCCGGCACCCGCACACCCAATCCTATTAGCCAACTGAAAAAGGAACTGCCGAAGGTCTACGAAGAGTTTGCCTCCATCACCGGCCTGCTGGAAAAGCACTATCGCGACATGCAGGACTGTGAATTCACGATCGAGCGCGGCAAACTCTGGATGCTGCAAACGCGAACTGGCAAGCGCACCGGCGCAGCTGCGGTGCGCGTCGCGGTCGAGATGGTAAGCGAGAAGCTCATTGATCGCGCCACCGCAGTGCAGCGCGTCACTCCAGATCAACTCGATCAACTCCTGCACCCAACAGTTGATCCCAAAACCAAGGCGACCGTATTGGCGACTGGTCTGCCGGCCAGTCCCGGCGCGGCGCAGGGCCGGGTGGTTTTCAGTCCGGATGAAGCGGAAGAACTGGCGCGCGAAAACGCCAAGGTGATCCTGGTTCGGCAGGAAACGAGTCCTGACGATTTTCACGGCATGGTTGCAGCGCAGGCAATCGTTACGGCCCGCGGCGGCATGACCAGTCATGCTGCCGTAGTAGCGCGCGGCATGGGGAAACCCTGCGTCAGCGGCGCCAATTCCCTCGAAATCGACTACGGCCAACAGCAATTCACGGTGGATGGCACCGTGGTCACCAAGGGCGAATGGATAACTGTGGACGGATCGACCGGCCGTGTGTTTTTGGGCCAGGTGCCGACCGCCCAGCCATCGCTTGGTCCTGAGTTCCATGAATTAATGATCTGGGCCGACAAGTTTCGACGGCTGCGCGTGCGCGCAAACGCCGACACACCCCGCGATGCGAAGGTGGCGCGCGGTTTCGGGGCCGAAGGCATCGGCCTTTGTCGTACTGAACATATGTTCTTTGGCGATCAACGACTCGCGGCCATGCGCGAAATGATTCTTGCCGATGGTGTGGGCGCTCGCGAGAAAGCACTCGATAAACTCTTGCCACTCCAGCGCGGTGATTTTGTCGGTATCTTCCGCGAGATGGCTGGATTGCCCGTCACTATCCGCCTGCTTGATCCGCCGCTGCACGAGTTTCTGCCAAACGCTGAAGAGTTGATGAACGAACTCAGCGAGTTGAAGATGGCCGTGCGTCTTGCCACCACACTCGGCGACATGGATAACCTGCTCGACGAAATTGACGAGAAACGCCGGCTACTGAAGCAGGTTGTTCGCATCCGTGAAGCGAATCCGATGTTGGGATTTCGCGGTTGCCGTCTGGGTCTGCTCTTTCCTGAAGTGACGCGCATGCAGTGTCGCGCAATCTTCGAAGCAGCTTGCCAGGTCCAGGGCGAAAAGAAAAAGACCGAACTGGAAATCATGGTGCCCCTCGTCTCCCTTAGCGAAGAACTCAGGCAACAGCGTGAGCTTATCGATCAGGTAGCCCGCCAGGTGATGGGTGAACAGGGAATGACGATAGAGTATCGCGTGGGCACGATGATTGAATTGCCGCGCGCAGCTTTGATCGCAGACAGCATCGCCGCCCACGCCGACTTTTTCTCGTTTGGCACAAACGATCTAACGCAAACGACCTTCGGACTCAGCCGCGACGACTCGAGCCGTTTCCTGCCAAACTATGTGGAACACAAGATCCTGCCCGACGATCCTTTCCAGGTCCTGGATCGCGAAGGCGTGGGCCAACTCGTTCGTATCGGCACCGAGCGCGGGCGCAGTGTGAAGCCGGATTTGAAAGTCGGAATTTGTGGGGAGCATGGCGGCGACCCGAGCTCGATCGCTTTCTGCAATGAGATTGGGCTGAACTACGTGAGTTGTTCACCCTTCCGTGTTCCCGTGGCGCGGTTAGCCGCAGCGCAGGCAGCATTGGCTGCGGAGTCAGATAAGGAATCCACCCTTAATAATCAGTTGTAGAACAGTCAGACTGGCATTACTGCCTGCTGGTGTTTTATTTTCCGAGACAGACAAGCATGTCTGTCTACCTATGAGGAGATCGCACGCATGAGAAAGTTAGTTTTACTTTTCGCAATACTTATCACTACGGTCGCGGCCGCCGGTGCATTCAACTCGCCCGCCGACGTTCCCGCACCGGGGAGCGCTGCGCCTGCGTTCAAGTTGGTTACTAACGAAGGCAAAGAAGCCAGCCTCGCGGATTTTAAAGGTCAATGGGTGGTGCTCTATTTCTACCCAAAAGACTTCACCAGCGGGTGCACCTTGCAAGCGCGCAATTTCCAGCGCGACCTGGCGAAGTATGAACAGGCCAAGGCGGTGATTCTCGGTGTCAGTATCGATACTCCTGAATCGCACAAAAGCTTCTGCGCCAAAGAAGGTCTGACTTTCAAACTTCTTTCTGACACAGACGCGAAAGTGTCTGAACAGTATGGTTCGGTGATGGAGTATCAGGGCGCCAAGTATTCGGCGCGCAACACATTCATTATTGACCCTGCCGGCAATATCGCGAAGGTGTTCGTCAAAGTGGGCGTGGCCGGCCATAGCGATGAAGTTTTGGCCTCACTGGCTGAATTGCAAAAACCGGCCGAGAAGAAAACGGGCGAGTAGATTACTGCCTGGTAGTTCTTAGTCATTGCTTTCTTTCCCCGGCTGGACCGCTTCGGCCGGGGATATTTTTTGCCCTCACGGCGGAATTTGTTGTAATCCAAAACCTTGACAGGTTAGTTGACGAGGGATATGCTGCGCGCGCTCCAAACTCGACAAAGTTAACCCAGTAAGTCGCCCCGACAATAACTTCGGTAGGTCGCCCCCGACTTTAGCCGCGCTTCAGCGAGGCCAGGCTTTCTCTCACCGCCCCGCTGATCGACGCCTCAACATTCTGAAAGGAGAACCTATGTACAGATCCCGTTACTGGCCATGCGCCCTGCTCATGGTTTCCATAGCTTTGTGCACTACCCCTTTGCTGATGGCCGACACCGTCAAGCAACTAAACCTTGCGGAGATGGTTCAGCGCGCCGACAAGATTTATCGCGCGACCGTTGTCTCTTCACAAGAGGGCACGATTCAAGCGGGCGGAGGACAACTCCCGGTTGTGACCTATCGATTGCAAGTGGAAGAGACCTTTCGCGGAGACATCCCGGCGGTTAAGGGAGTTCGAATCGCCGAGATTCGAATGCTCGGGAAGATGAAGTCTGCTCGCCAGGGAAATCTTCAATTGATGTCGGCGTTGCCTAAAATGCCACAGTTGACGATTGGGCAAACCTATCTGGTTTTTGAGACGAGACCAAGCCGTATTGGCCTCTCAACTACGGTTGGGTTGGGCCAGGGCAGTTTTCGAATTCTGCAACGCGGAAAAGAAGAGCTTGCGGTCAATGAAGTTAATAACCGCGGACTATTCCGTGACATGGACACTTCGACAAGGAGGTCGAGCGCCGCAAGCAGTACCCCGTCATCTGGACCGATCGCTTATCAAGAGCTGGCCCGCCAGATCCGCGCCCAGCTCGGAAACTAAAGGAGGAAGACGACCATGAAAAACAGAAAATTTTGGCTCGCCCTGGGTTGTGTGGCCTTCGTGTTAATGGCGTCTTTCCGTGGCTATGCCGGCGGCCCGCTGGCTCTCCGCGCAGCCGGCGCCCCTTATCTCTGGCCCGGTGGGGGAGTAAACATTCCCTTCAACCCCGATCAGGGCGGACTTGGGATATTGAACAACGCCGCGGCTGTGGGACAGACAACTTCCGCTTTTGCCGTGTGGCAGGCGATTCCTTCCGCCACGGCTACTCACGTGAATGCAGGTCAGCTTGCATTCGATGTTGATGAAACAAACTATCTCCCCTTCCTCAATCCCGTGGCGCCGGATGGTCTGAGCGCCATCGTTTATGACGAAGACGGCGCCATCTTCGACGAGCTGTTTGGCGCAAACTCCGGTGTCCTCGGCTTTGCCGGTCCGGAGTGGGTTAATACCAGCACCGGCGACATTCTCGAGGGCGTCGCCTTTTTAAACGGCGCCACCGTTACCGTCCCTGCTGACATCCCTGTCATGCTCGCAGTTCAGGTCCACGAATACGGTCACTACCAGAACCTCGCGCACAGCGTGGTAAACGGCCAGATGCTTGCCTTTGGCGACAATAGCGGCCCAACTCCCAACGACACCTTCCCCGGTGGTCCAGGCGCCGCTCTGGGAAACGTGGAGACGATGTACCCTTTCCTGTTCAACAACGACGCCGGCGGAGCAGCGACAGTTCACGCTGACGACATAGCGATCTTCTCGCACCTGTATCCCGCGCCGACATTCGCCTCGAGCACCGGCGCCATATCGGGAACGATCCTGCTTCCCAACAACACAACTCCGGCCACGGGTGTAAACGTGATCGCGCGCAACGTGGCGAATCCTTATCTCGACGCGGTCTCGGCAATCTCGAGCGACTTCGCAACGGATTACACGCCGGGGCAGCCGTTCGTCGGGGCCTACGCTCTACGTGGCCTGACGCCGGGGGCCAGCTACGCGGTCTTCGTGGATGAAATCATCCAGGGCGGATTCAGTACCCCGCCCCTCATTCCGCTGCCCGCTCCGGAGGAGTTCTACAACGGAGCACTTGAATCCAACAACGGCGCTACGGACGACCCGAGCGTGTTCACTGCTGTGGTGCCGGGGGCAGGCTCCAATGTCATGGGAATCGACATCATCTTTAACCGGCTGGCGCCCGGTCCGATTCCAGCGGGCGACGACACCACTCACGAAATCTTTCCGTCCTTCCCGTTGAAGATGTGCGGCCAGACATTCAACTCATTCTTTGTCAACTCAAACGGCAGCGTTACTTTCGGTGCGGGCGATCCGGACTTTAGTGAAACGACTGCAGAACACCTTACTGGCCCACCCAGAATCGCGGGACTATGGGACGACCTGAACGCCTCAGCGGGGGGCACATTGAGTTGGTCCGAGAACTCAAATTCAGTCACCATCACCTTCTCCAACGTGCCCGAGTTTATCAACACGGGTTCGAATTCGTTTTCCATCACAATCGAGAAGCCACATGGGAACGGTAACGGCAACGGCAACACCGGCCGCTTTACGCTCAGCTATGGCAACCTGAGCGCTCTTGACGGCCTGGCGGGCTACAGTTGTGGCGGCCGCATCACCTCCGGTTTTGAGCTCGAGCAGGATCTGAGCGCAAAGCACGGGAACATCAACGGCCATCACGACACGGCCATTTTCGAGAACTTCTCGACCAACGACAATGATCTCGATAACCGGTCGTTTACCTTCCTCGGAACCAAACTCTTCACTGATGAGTTTGAGGGTAACAACTCAGCAGGCTCCGCACAGGCAGTGAGCTTGCCTTTCAACACTTCGGGCAAATTCTCCGAAATCAGACCGCTTGGCAACGACGTGGACTTCTATCGCTTTAACGTCAGCGCCGGCGACATCGTGGCAATCGAAACCGTGCCAGGACTTCAAACCATGGACACGATCATAGGATTGTTTGACTCGGGCGGTAATCTGCTGCTCGCGGACGACGATGGCGGAGTGGGTCTGCTCTCGCGATTGCTGGTTCAGTTTAATGTGGCCGGCACGTATTCAGTGGCTGTTTCCACCTTCGACGACTTCGACTTCAACGGAGACGGAACAGACTTTGGCCGCTACGTGCTCAACATCAGCTCTTACAGAGGGACCGTACTGCCGCTCACCGACGACGAGTCAGCGCAGGTGAACCTCAATACGTTTGCTTTCCCATATCAGGGAGTAAACAGGTCGAGCGTGTTCGTAAACGCCAACGGCAATCTAACCTTCGGAGTCGGCAACGGAGATTTCTCCGAAACTGTGCCGGAGTTTCTTAATGGGCCGCCGCGTATCGCCCCACTCTGGGACGACCTGTTCCCGGGTAATGGTCTGGTGATCGCGGAGGAGAAAAACCAGGAACTCCATGTCCACTTCGTGAGCGTATCCGAGTTTATCGGTACGGGAACGAACTACTTCTCGGTGATCCTCGACAAGAAGGGCGAGATCAACATGAACTATCTGGCTACCAACCGCAGCGATGCGATAGTTGGTGTAACTCAGGGAGGCGGGGCCGCGGATCCGGGGCCGACCGATCTGTCGAACACCAACAATCTCTCGGCTGCTGGAACCAGGTATGAGCAGTTCTTTGGCTCCTTCGCGGCTTACGGAGGAACGGATCTCTCGTTCAGATCTCTGAGATTCAAGAAGCCATAAATCTGGTCTGGCTTAGGCGAGACTAGAAACCTCCAGGAAGCCGTGGGATCTCCCAGATCCCACGGCTTTTTTCTTAGGCTTCCCTACTTTGATCTTTCCCTACTGTCGATGACCAGCGGCCCTTGGGCTGGCAATCACAAATGAGAAATAGAAAATGACAGATGGAAAATGCTCAGCACGACGATTGCTCCGTGCAAGACCCAGCCACCTCGCGCGTTCCACTTCACAGGTAATTACTCTCCATTTCAAACCAACAGTCTCCTCGGTGCTCTCCTCGTAGTGTTATGCACAGGGCTGCTCTCCTACTCCGGTGCGGGGAAGAAAACTCAACGCACCCCCGTCTAATCGTTCGGCCTTTCAATTAACGGCGCCGAACAGTGGAGATTACTATGAGCAACAACGCAGTTACACAACTTTTCAACATCCGTTCACACAATCCATCATTCTTTGCAGTTAAAGAGAGCGCAGCTTACCAGGGCGAGTTGCTCGACTTTTGCATTCCCGTAAACTTACACTTCCCCCCGCCCGCGCTGGTTGAAATGATTCACGGCAACCTCGCAGACATCCTCCGCTATTACCCTGATTACTCCGAAGTCCATCAGCAATACATCGGTCAGATGACCGGACTCGCGCCGGAGACGATCGTCCCATGCAATGGCTCGACCGAGATCATTACCGGCCTTTGTCAAAAAGCGACTGGCCCGATTGTCACTTCGGTGCCGACCTTCAGCCGCTGGACTGACCTGCCCGAGGAATTGAGCGTTCCGCTTTACACGCTTACGCGCCGGCGTGAAAACGCATTCAGGCTCGAGGTTGATGAGATTATCGACCGAGTTCGCGAAGTTGGCGCGCGTACACTCGTTATTTCCAATCCAAACAATCCAACCGGCGCATGGCTGACGCTCGACGAGATCAAGACTCTCACAGGGTCGCTTGCAGATCTCGATGCCGTAATCATCGACGAATCGTTCATCGATTTTTCCGATCTCGAAAGTGCCGCCACACACGCCGCCGGCAGCCCAAACGTGGTAGTCGTAAAGAGCATGGGCAAATCACTCGGCTGGCACGGCGTCCGACTCGGGTACGCCGTCGCCGCACCCGGCCGTGCTCAAGAGATGCGCGCACGTCTTCCTTTCTGGAACATCAACGGCCTCGCAGCCTATGTCCTGAAGACTGTCACCGGATTCAAACGCGAATATGAAGCAAGTTTTCTCCTCGTGGCCCAGGATCGAATTTACATGACGCAGCGGCTTGCGACAGTGCCGGGCCTGGTCATTTATCCGTCGAAGGCAAATTTTCTATTTGTTGAATTGGTGAACGGTGTTTCCGGGCGCGAGCTGCGCGATTCGTTGTTGAAGAACCATGGGGTAATGGTTCGTGAATGCAGCAACAAGATCGGTTCGAGTGAACAGTACCTGCGCCTGGCAGTCCAGGGACGCGATGCCGTTGATGTCCTCGTGGATGCATTCAAAGAAGAACTTGCGAGTATCTCGGCGAGCTATCCTCAATTGTCTGCAGCGTAATATTATTTGGCGAGCGCTCGCCAAGTTCTCGACCCGTTCTGTGGTTGCGTAAGGAACGACAAGAACTAGAGGCCAAGAAAACAAGAAACCGGCATTGCGTTATTGGGGATGCCGAGTGGGAGGCTTGCCAGTAATGGATTTTGTGCTCATGCCCGCCGAGCTACTTCCGTTTGCCTTTGCTCCACAGGAATCACCAAGCTAGAACTACCAAGCAAGTACGACTTCATTCGTCACTATTACAGGTTGCCAAATCAGACACGCGCCTGGAACGAGTTTCAACTGACTCCCGAGTTTGTTGAGCGGGAAGTAAAGGCGCTCTGGCAGCGTAGGCTGTTCTCCGAGCGAGGTGTATTAAACCAATCAGCTGTCTAAGGAAGAGTTTTGAGAGAAGAAGTATTCCTGCGATGTAGATAACGAGGTCGAGTCCAGACATAACGCATTCCTCCATTAATGAAGCGCTATATCCGGAATTAAAGTAGATGGATGGTCCACCATTGTCAAGAGAGTGAGACATTTAAACAGGCGAAAAACCCAGTAAAATTGAAAGGATTTTTGTGCAAAAACTACCCGTGGTAGGACCGCTATCATTCGACCGTAATATGCAGTGGGCAACAGAGGGCGAACATCTCGATGTTTTGAGAATCGCTACATGTTCCTGAGTAAATTAGGTACTGATTCGTTAGGAAATCCGCTGTTTCTACCAAAACACCCGATTGAGATTTTGCTTAATGTGTCCACTTAACTGCCGTACGCGCAGATAGATACGTTTCAGTTTTCATGCCTTATATGTGGAGCCAAAACTCAAAACTGCGTGGGAAAAACATGGACCACCTGGCAAAAAATAAAACAGATTATTTTCAATGCCCCCTCTCCGAAAACCCCAAAAGCGACCTCGAACGCAAATGCCCAAAGGAGGACGGCAAAGCAACTGGAGGTAGTGGTACAGATGGAAAGACTCCACACTAATCGGCTAGTCCAAATCCAACTTTGGAAGCTAGTGAAAAATACTAAGTCTTTATGAAGCTTTGGTGCACCCGGCATGATTCGAACATGCGACCCCCTGATTCGTAGTCATAGCCTCACCTTATCAGGGGCTATCACCCGCTATCAGCTAAACCATTGATTTACCTAGACTTAGCTGCTATACTCGCATAATTCTCGTCAGCTCTAATCATCAACTATCACTCGTCAGTGTGTAGTTGCGCTGTGTAGTTGAGCTAACGCTGATAACGCACACTGAAGCACTTCGAATTCAATTAAGAAAGAGAGTAACAACTATGACGAAGCAGCGTAAAGATGAGCTGCCAGAGGGAGTAATTCGCTCACGCGGCAAGCTCTTCGCTCGAATCACTTACTACGACGATAACAAGAAACGAAGACAGAAGTGGCGACAAGCTGAGAATGTCACAGAAGCGAAGCGGCTTCGGCGCGAGCTATTGAACGAACTTGAGAACCACGGCTCTCGCACTGTTGACGCGACTCGTAGGACGTTCGAGCATTTAGCTAAGCACTTCGAATCTAATTATCTAGTTGAAGCGGAGTATAGAGATGACCGCAAAGTCAGAGGCCGTCGCAGTGTCGAAACACCGAGGTTGCAATTAAGGGTTCTACGAGACTTCTTCGAGAACCGCCGACTACGCTCCGTCACTTACGCGGACCTTCTGCGATTTCGTGCTGAGCGCTTAAGAACGCCCACGCGTGGCGATAAAGCTCGCTACATCACTCAATATCAGAAAGCTGTAATTGATGAGACAGCTTTGCCAGTGAAGATTTCGACGCGAGCGATTGCGAGTGTAAATCGCGAACTCGCATTGCTGCGGAAGATGTTCAACGTCGCACTTCAAGAAGGTTGGATTCTCAAGAACCCCTTCCATATGGGCGAATCCCTCATCTCTGCTGCTGATGAAAGAAAGCGAGAGAGAATCTTAACGCGTGAAGAAGAAGAAAGGCTGTTAGCTGCTTGTGGGGAACGAACTGTCGTTTACATGCGTAATGGCAAACAAATCACTGCTCTTCGAGATGCCGGCACAAAGCAGCGAGAGCACTTACGTTCGCTTATCATTATGGCAATTGACACCGGCTGCCGCTTAGGCGAGATGCTCACGCTTCGATGGAGTGACGTTGACCTTACGAATCGTCTCATTACATTGCGAGCGTTCAACACAAAAACCATGCGCGAACGCGAAGTCTCTATCACCATCAGGCTCCAACAAGAGCTTGAGCGATTATGGGAATCCTCTTTTCAGGTATCGGACGAGTTCGTCTTCGGCATGGCCAGCATAAAGAAGTCATTTACATCAGTGCGAAAGCTCGCCGGACTCGACGACGTTCGTTTCCACGACTTAAGACATACACACGGCACGCGACTCGATGACCTGGGATTCTCGCTCGCGAAGATTGGCGCTCAGCTTGGTCACACGCAAACACTTTCGGCGGCGCTTTAGTCGATGGCTGAGTAAAAACGAACGCCCAAATAACAAGGCCAAATGTGCAAACGATAACGACGACAGCGATGATGCCCACCCAGGTTCTTGGCGTAAGTCGAGCGCGAGGTTTCTCACTCGTCGTTAGAGTCGCGCCGCACCGTTTACATACTTCGGCATCAGCGAAACTAACAAGCTGGCACTGAGGACATTTGCGACTCTTGTTGACCATGCGTAGCAGAGTTCCACAACTAAATCGCCCTTACTATACAATGGCAGCGTGACGTTTCTGTAGGATAGATGCTTTAGACTCGGAGGCAATACAACGTGACAGTCGATGAACAGCTAGACCAATTGGCCGACACGCTAGAGCCCACAGAGTTTCAAAACGGTGAAGCGACCATCGGCCCGGATGAGGGCCAAAACTTAGAGTCTTTTCAAGCAGATGTTCAACGTCTTCGTCGTTACGCTTCCGAAGGTCATTTGGAAATTCGCTGGGAACATAAAGATAGTAGAGGCAGCGACCGATACATCGATAGAGTTCGCATACGCATGGGGCCTGAAGGCGTGGGGTGGCGCAAGGAGTTTCATTCATAATTTCAAAACCCACGGCAAATATCTAAACGAGGTGCCAACGCAATAAGTTATGACGACAAATCAGATTCCATCTGAAGTGGTTCCCCAGCACCGCCATAGTTCATCAGTACTTTAACTTTAAGGTAAGCACAACGACTGTCATGACCGCTCTGCCTAGCTGGCTAAAGCTAGATTGGCTCAAAGAACTTGTCACAAGTCCGCGTGTCTTGTCCGTTGTGTTTGTAATTGGGGCAATGCTTTTGTTCTTGCCCGGAAGGTTTCTTGGTTATTTCGGATTGACAGCAATTCGCGACGACTACCGGAAATGGGTGGGTCTTGCGACGGTCGTTTCGTTTGCCCTGCTTCTCACCCACATAGGGTCCTTTCTATGGTCTAAGCGTCAGCGGAACCGTAAGAGCGCAAGACAAGAATCTCAACGATTGCAGTCACTGGAGACTCTCACCGGCGGCGAGCGGTTAATCCTTCAGCATTGTGTTGCTACTGGTGAACAAACAGTCTTCTTGAGTCTGGGAGATCCCTTTGCGAACTCGCTATGTCATAAAGGGCTATTGGTTATAGGGAGCAGCGGACACTCATGGAGCTATCCGTTCATGATTCCGAACGATATCTGGAGTTTTCTTCAAGATGTGAGAGCGCAAATACTACCGAATGAACAGCCGGGGCTTGAGACCCTTAAGCGTAACTGGGAGATGTACAATGATACGCCGGTGTTCAAACGGCAAGACCTCTTTAGGTAGGGCGTTTCGCGAGCGCTGTCACTCTGCGTCTAGTCGCGCCACATCGAAGGATATGCGAAACGGAAACTGAGAAGAGTAGTTGTAACAACTAGACTTGCTCGGGTCAGTTAACTCAAGCGCTGTGAAGCCTGCCTCTATAAGACCACTTCTATTGAAGGGAAAAAAGAAAGCGACTTCTAACGTTTTTTCGTCGCTGAGACCATCTATATTGACGGGAACAAGGCCAGCGACCTCCAGTGTTTCTTCATCCGATGTTCATTCCCTGAGATTCTACACAACGTCCGCCACGCTTCCCTTCAACATAAGCTGCCATCCGTCCATCCATTCTCCGCACCTTAAGGATTCTAGCGTCAGCTCCGGTGGCGACGGCTTTATACAAGCTGCGACATTCGTGGTCGTCTTCCCCGCAGACAGCATTGTTATTCACAATTGTCAATGCTTGCGCCCACGCCGTTCGATACTGTGCATCCTTCACTGTGGAAGTAGCCCTTGAAAACTCGCGCTGTCGTTGCGTTGATACTGCATACACAACAAAACTGATTGTAGCAATGATTACTACCACAGCTATGACGCCAGCATACTCACGCTTTATGCCAAAGAGTTTACGATTAGAGGTTGGTTTCGAGTTAAGAGCGGAGCCGCATTTTTTGCAAAACCCTGCGCTAGCGAAGCTGACCAGCTCGCAAGCAGAGCATTTGACGGAGCTTTCCTTCCGAAACATATGGTAAGTCCTTTGTAAGTGAATGAGTGTTTGAGCTATTTGTCGGGCGGGCAGAATCTAATCTTTCTCAGTCCCATGCTATCTGCTATCTTTTGTAGCTTGTCGCTTGACAACCCAGGGACAGCTAATGCGTGAGGCCGCGTCACAGGACGGATGATGAGCGACGCTGCGAGGCTTATCAGACATAAGCTCGCGGCGACAGCAAATCGCACAGCCATTCTAAAACAGAATAGTTTTAGATGCAAGCGTTCTTCTGACTCGCTTCGCTTATCAGGAGGACGCTCCTGATGGGACGAGCCACCCGACACAAACCGCAACGACTAGCGGAAAAGCTGCTCACTGTCAGAGTTCGATTGAGTCTTTCTCAGAATGAACTTATTCGGCATTTGAATCTGCCGGACGTGATATTGCAAGGCAGTATTTCTGGTTATGAGCTTGGCACTCGTTTGCCGCCACTGACAGTGCTTCTTGAATACGCACGAGTCGCGGGAGTGTGTACTGATGTCCTTCTCGATGACAGACTGGACTTGCCAAGGAGGTTGCCGGGCGTTCCTCGGCATTAAATGCCGCCTTAAGGCAATTGCATTGACGAAACACAGTGCTAACGTTAAAATTGCCGCCCAAGGACGCGTCAAATGGCTTACGGTGAATATGAGCTGAATTGGATTTATGACCGCACTGATGGCGATTGCCACCTTTGTGGTAAAAAACTGAGCTTCATCAACTATGCTCGCTTTGGCTTTCGAGGGGCTTGGGAAGTGGAGCATTCAATTCCGCGCTCAATGGGTGGTACAGACCATCTTAACAATCTTTTTGCTGCTTGCATCACTTGCAACCGCAGCAAACGGGCGTGTTCTACTCGGGTGTGCCGGTCTCAGTATGGCCGACGACGAGCGCCTTACCGTAAAGAAACGAAGCAGCAGATAATAAGAGACAACACAATCACGGGCAGCGTCATCGGTGGAGCAGTGGGCTTAGTAGGCGGGCCGTGGGGAAGCGCGCTAGGTGCATACATAGGTGGCCGAATTGGACGCAGCCTGAACCCTAACGATTAACAACGGTTTGCTGCGTAACTAGGAGGGACGTAATCATGGACATAGCATCAATATCTGCCGCCCTGACTAGCATCAAGACTGCATCCGACATCGCCAAACTAATCAGGGAGAGCGACAGTTCTCTAGAACGCGCTGAAACGAAACTACAACTTGCAGAACTAACGTCGGCTCTTGCGGACGCGAAGCTTGAAGTAAATGACATCCAGCAGTTACTAACAGACAAGGACGTGCTAATTCGCTCGCTTCAAGAACAATTAGCGCTTAGGGAACGATTGCAGTGGGAAGCTCCTTATTACTGGGTTGTCAATGACTCATCGAAAGAAGGACCCTTCTGCCAACATTGCGTTGATGCCGACTCGAAACAAGTCAGACTTCAGGGCAACGGCTCTGGTTTCTGGACATGCACCGTTTGCAAGAACACCTACACAGACAAAGACTACAAGGACCCTGGAATGCCGACGATGTTCACGGTGGCCCGCCCAGGTCGGCTTAGCGGTTACTAGGGCTGAAGGCCGACCTTTAGACTGGCTTTTGCCTCTGAAGTGTGTATTGCTGAAGAGTAACTACCTATGAACAGAATTTGGATTGATGTTAAGCCCGATGAACCCTCGGACAGCTCTGAAGCAAAAGTCAAATTTTCAAAGGTGGAGGAGCTTCTCACACCATACAATCATTACAGAGAGTCACTCAGCAGAGGCTTTAGGTGGAAAGTCAGCGATGAAGGTTTGAAGGATGTAACAGCACACGCGAGAGGTATTCGTAGTAACCTGAGTCGCTTTTTGCGTGAGAATGAGTTCTTGGTTTCACTAGGCGACAACGCAACTGCCTAATCTTTATTGCTAATGATTGCCGATACAACATTTTCCATATTCGTGCCGAACGAAGTCACAGACGCTCTTCGGTCTATTGGCGAGGAATTCTCTGAGGCTGAGCGACAAGATGAGGTGTCGGAGCGCTTAGGGCGAAATTACGTCAACGCCCTGAGAGCCTATGAAGGTGCGCTGTATGAGTGTCCATATTCACCGGGTGCAAACATCATTCAGCCTTCGGCGCATGACGCGTTGATGCGCGATAAAATGAATCAAGAGTTAATAAGGGTTCAAGCAGAAGGTGCGAGAATGCTCACGCACTTTGGAGGGTACTTAGTGCTAACCCTTGACGAAGAGGATGAGTAGTAATCAAGGGGTTTGACAACAGCGCGCAACGTTCTTCAAAACTCAGATGTTAGCAACGCGTCAACCGCGGCTGCTTTTGCCTTCTTCAATCGTTCACTTTCACTGAGATTCCCGTCATCCACAATCTGAATGATTGCGTCCAGCGCTTGGCCGCGCTTTCGGTATTCGGGCTGCACGTCCCGTGCTCTCGTTGCTAATGCTTTAGGAGCGCCACGCGCTTCGCTAATGATAGTGTCAAGAAAGTCCTTCACTCCAGCAACTTGATACTGCACAGACGTTAACAAGTCGGAAAGCGCGTCAACCTCTGGAAACGTCCACAATGCACGGCCTTCACTGTCAATGAACTCCAAAATAACCTTAGTAAACCACTTCGGCGGCTCTACACCTTGAATTGTATAAGCGATGGTAAGCATGCCTCCACCAATATTACTCGGTACTCTTATTTGATAAAGTCTTAGCGCTCTGTCTTTGTACTTGGTTTCAAAGACAGAGGTAGTTCTTTCCTTGTCGTAGGGCGTGTTTGCAGTGCCTTTAACACTCCACAGCAGCTTACCATCCTGGGTAAGCTCAATCATGCTTGAGATAGCATCAACCCAACGACTAGTCTTCTTTTCAGTTGCCATGACTTTACTCCAAGTTTAGCTCTTCACGTGACTCCTGTACTTCAACAATCACACGTTGAATTCCGCGATAGATTAGACGAAACTTCTGTCTATCGTTCGAGTCCTTATCATAAGCCTTGATTAGCGTCCGTAATTGCTTAACTGACTTCTTTGATGCTCCGCGCATTCTGCCCTTCATAGTCCTGAGTTTTACATCTACTTTCGCGAGTTCGTCGCATATCTCTTGAATCGAATTTTCAAAGTCATCCCCGTAAGTACTGAGTACGGAAGCGTGCTTCGTCAGCGCCTTCATGAATTCTGGTGCTTTTAGCCTGAATATGTACTTTTTCTTAATTGTTCGAAGGCTAAGAGCAACGTAGATAGAGACGGCTAAGCTAATCAAGGAGGCTATGCTGGCGATGTCTGTCAGAGTTAAGAGTGAGGCTAGTCTTTCAAGCTCAAACACTGATTCTCTCCACGTGGGCCACGCTAGGGCTGGGCTATGAGCATCGAATGCGTCTTAAAGTGTAAGAGAATATCAGAGTTCACGCCAGTGAGATTGGCTATCTGATTCTGTGTAGCGTTTTAGATAGTAACTTAGACGATGACGCATGCTCGCGAGCACGTCTCGAAGTCAGAAGCATTCGGGTCGAACATCGTACAAAGCGCGGGAATCAATGCAAGCAGCAATAGCGTAACTACACAATTCGAGTTGATGTGTAGTTGCATTGTGTAGTTGAGCAAGAAATATGCGCGAAAAAGCGCGCTTCCAATCGCTCGTAAGCTACTGAAAACGCGCTAGATAAAGTGTTGGTGCACCCGGCATGATTCGAACATGCGACCCCCTGATTCGTAGTCAGGTACTCTATCCAACTGAGCTACGGGTGCAGAGCCTGTAATAGTAAAGCCTGTCCGCGAATTGGTAAAGCGGACCCCTAACGCGCGTAATAACCGGGTCTGGTCCGTGCCGTAAGGTCGGAATTCGGCACCTCGACCTTGATTTCGTGCCACTTACCGGGCGGCCGATCGCTCCTCGCCTGGTATGCGACCGTGTAGAGGGTTCGCAGATTCGCGGCGACCTCGCGGTAAAGCTGGGCCATGTGCTCGAGCCGGTTGATCTCGTTAAGACGTCCACCAGTACGGTCAGCAAGCGACTGCAGTCGCGCCCGTGCAGCCGAATACATTCCAATCTGACTCGGCGTCGGCATCGCCAACCGACGCGGATCACCGGAGGGCAAGGCAAGCGGATAGATCGTCACGCCTTGTCGATCCGCTGACGCCAGAACTCGAGCCAACTCTCCATTTTCTTCCGGCTTAACCGCCGCGATCGCCTCCTCTTCCGTTTGCGCCTTCGACACAACTGTACGATCAGCATTCCGCAGCAACGTGTCGACTCCATCAGTCAGCACCACGATCGCTTTGCGCCGCTTACCCTCCTTCTCCAATTCCTTCAGAGAGTATTTCAGCGCTTCGTAGAAGTAAGTTTCACCCTTTCCGTTAGCTATCTCGATCGCGTACGCAGTCTTCAATCGATCCTGCGAAAAACCGGTTAACGACTTTACCTGTCTGTCAAACTGAATCACCGCAACTCGGTCTTCTGGCGAAAGCGCGTCGAGAAAGCGTTGACTGGCGAGTTTCAATTGCTGGCGAAAGTTGATAGTCGACCCCGACATGTCCAGTAACAGCACAAGACTGAAAGGAGCATCTACAGGTTCAAAACTTTGGATCGCTTGCTTAACTCCATCCTCGTAAACGACGAAATCATTTTTCGTCAACGAAGTGACCGCACGGCCCTGTCTGTCGACCACACCGATGTTCAACTGGACGAGCGATGTTTCGGTGCGAATGACATCGTCTGTCTCCTGAGCGCTGGCGGAAACGGCCGCAGACAACGCCACAAACACAATAGACAGAATGATATAGGGATATTTCACGTTTCGCATGAAAAATTTGGTCTGCAAAGTATGCCCGCGCGTGATGAGTTTTTCAAACGTGCTGATTCGGACGCGGGGCCTTACACAAAAGGTTGCATCGAAGGAACGGTGTCATCCACAAGAATCCGCGGCTATAATGAGTCCAGTTGTAGGAAAGGACGCAACTCAACTTGTCGCTCCTCACCATTTATCGACCAAACTTTTGTGCCGAGTGTGGCGAAAAAATCGTGCTCTTGCGCTGGCGTGTTTGGACCAGCCGGCGTTTCTGCGACAAATGTTTGCCGCGGTTTCGCAGCACGCACTCGCTACAAGCTGTTCTGATCGTCGCCTTACTTGTGATCCCCGGACTACTGATCGGACGCGCCTGCAAAACTGAGAAGCCGCCGCTGGTGATTCAACGTACGGTTAGCCAACCTGCGCAATCAGCATCGCTACCTCAACAGCCGGCTGTTATCGAGCAGAGTTACATTTGTGGCGCACGAACGAAAAAAGGCACTCCGTGCTCGAGGAAAGTTCGTGGTCCAGTGCGTTGCTGGCAACACAAAGGCGCGACCGCAATGCTGCCAAACGACAAATTGATCGTGAAAGAGTAACTGATTTATTATAGGTCACAAGCGGAGGCCATAAATGCAAGCCTTAGACGTAGAGACGAATTCAGAAACGCCCACCCAGATCAACTTCTCACCGTTGTTGCGCCGTTACACGCTCGAAGAGTTTTGGGCGTTGCCCGAACGCGACGATCGCGCGCGCTACAACCTCATCGGGGGATATCTTTTTATGGTACCGGCACCGAACCCTCCTCACGGGGACTTCGCCGCTCGCATGGTCCGGGCGTTACTGGAGTTTGTTATCCAGAACAACGTTGAAGGTGATGTCTATTTTCCACCGGAGCCGATCTACCGTCGCGCAGAAGGTTCAACTTATCTTGAGCCTGACATGATGTATGTATCCAGAGAATTGCGCGCGAAGATGGGTGATAAACGAACTTCAGCGGAAATAGTCTTCGAATATCTCTCGCGAAGTACGCGAGTTTACGACAAGACAACGAAGGCCGACACTTACCTTGCGCTCGGTGTGCGTGAACTGTGGTTGGTCGATCCGTGGAATGTAACTATTGAAGTGCGCCACGCCGGCGAGCGCGCAGGCTTCCCAGTTTGGGAAACCTGCACTTACTCACTCGGGCAAAACGCTAAATCGCGCGTGCTTGAAGGCTGGGAAGTTTCAACTGACGAGCTGTTTGCCGGACTCGTCTAAATCACTTCTGACCCTGCTCGGTGGCTTTTGAAGTATGCCGATTGTTGATCGTCTTCACTGGCGGCGCCGGCTTGCCCGGAAGTTTCACAGGCTGCTTCAGCTTCACCATAACTTCAGCAATCGCTCGTTCCAGTTGCGGATCCTTTCCAGCAATCACTGACTGCGGATCGTTATCAACTTCGATGTCGGGATCGACACCGTAGCCTTCGATGATCCACTCGCCATTCTTACTGGCAAAACCCGACTCCGGAACGTTAACCACTCCGCCATCGATCAACATACCGCGATTAGTAATACCAACCACGCCACCCCACGAACGCTTGCCGATCAATGGTCCAAGTCCGGCTTCGCGGAACATCGCCGGGAAGATGTCGCCGTCGGACGCAGAGTTCTCATCCAGCAACGCGACCATTGGTCCAATGAATACGCCATCGGGATACGTGTTGGCATCGTCGATGGTCCTCGAGTAGTTGAGCGCAAGCACCTTGCGACGCAGACGCTCGATCAGCATTCTCGAAACGTTGCCGCCGCCATTGGCACGCACGTC
>DATMDU010000051.1:0-19635 GCA_035557535.1 Pyrinomonadaceae bacterium | reverse complement strand
AGGTAGTATCTGCATTCAAGCGCCAACGGCGCGAAATGTAATAGCCTGGGCCAGCGGCCCAGGAGTCAATCGAGAGCAAAGATACTAAGCGCTGAAAGCGCGGAATACTGGTTACTTAGGAAATCGCGGCCATTAGTAGGGTGGCCATTTCGCGCCTTCAGCGCTGGAAAAATGCGCCGTCATCACCCAGGCCTTTGGCCTGGGCTTTTACATTTCGCGTCGTTGGCGCTGAAAGCAACCATCAACGACTTTTGTGCAAAAGCGCGCACCAGCCCAAATTCTGTGGGTTGTTTCTGCCTCACACTGACTTACCGCAGATCGATTTTCTTGTTTTCACCCCAGCCGGCACTTTCACCAGTGACGAGCGCTGAGACGAAACTTACTACCTGAGTCACCTTACTCGATGGGCTGTCCCAGTATTCGGCCTTTTCGATGTCCACACGTAGCAGCGCGAGGTCGGGATCGTCCGTGCCTTTGGGAAACCACGCCTGAAGGATCGGCTTCCACAGCTCGCGAATCTTTCGTTTGTCGGTCACCAGCTCGGCGGTCCCTGTGATCGACACATACCGATTGTCGTCTGGTGCAGCAAAGCTGACGTTGCATTTCGGGCTTCGGTTGACTTCAGAAACTTTGTGCGAGCTGGCCGAAGTGAAGAACCAAAGATGGCCGGTCTCATCAACTTCACGATTGAGTGACATGGGCCGGCTGTGTAAGTCGTTGTTTTCGTCAATTGTAGTCAGCATGCAAAAGTCGATGTCCTTGATCATCTCCCGCAACTTCTCAAAGTTTGCCGCCGAATCAGTACTTCTTTCCATAAAACCCTCCCTGGGCTCTTCGAACGATGAATTAGTTTTACGCTGAATACAGAGATACGACGAAAGGTCACACAGACTTATGGCGAGACTGCAACGAAACTTTTTGTCTGAGGAATTGCCGCAATCTGCGGACGGGGCTAGAACAAGAAAATAGACGTGCGCTAACTAAAAACGAATCACAAATTCTCGCAGCAGGTTTATCGCGAAGCCAGCTGCAAGAGAACGGGTTCCGCCTCGAAGTCCGTCCTTATAGCTGTAACGTTCGGGAAACCACGCTTCATATTTAATGATCTGGGCGGTATAGATCCCGCTAATGCGAGGGACGGAAATTACGCGTCCGCCAGATTTATTGCGTGAAGTGACATTTTCGGCGAGTGCGTCAACCATTCGCGGGAAGATCCCTTTCCGAGTACTCCTTCTGAATTTTGTGTCGAGCCCGAGGGCCGAGTCCAATCCGTAAACCACCGTTTGCTGAATTCCGTTTCGGGCGAAATCAGACGCGTAACGCTTGCCGTAACCCTTTGCGCCCTGTTCCCATTCATCGGGGTGATCCCGCCATTGATCGATGCCCGCGGTAATCGCGCTGCCGACAAGGCTGGATGGTCCAACCGTGCTCTTCACGTAACGATTGAATCTTTCGCGTTTGGTCGGGAAAACGAAAGGCTGAGGTGCGGTCTTGCTCGAGGTTGATTGTGCGGAGACTGGCTGTGCGTTGTTATCAGCCGTCGATCGAGCCATCCCTGACGATCGGGCTAGCGTCCCGTCATGGGCCGCTTGCCTCTGATCAGAGTTCGTAACCTCCTGGCCGTAGAGTGGAAAAACAGAGGCACCTACGACTATCAAGATTGCTATTGTTTGGTGGACCGCTACCGAAGAGAGTCGCTTCATTTATGATCCTCCTTCACTGGGGGAATTGAGATCGACCACTGAGTCGGTTCGGGAGAGAGCTATTTTGAAGCTCGAGGGACAGGCAAGAATGCCTGTCCTACATCGGTTTGCATTGTTACAGACTCGCATTGTAATCCAAAGCTACTTTCCGCTATCCATGTGCCAGCCGGGGTTCACCCATTGGCCCTTGCGCAGCACGAAGACTTCACTGACTCGTCCGGTCTGATTGATGCGCTGGCCGCCAGCCTCCAGTTCGTAGGCGTAGTCGGAATAGACCACTGCGGTGTAGCCATAGACCTGAATTTCAGTTTTGGGAAACTCGAGTTTGATTAATTTGCCGCCGCTCTTTGCAAATTCCATAGAGCTGTCTAGTATCGTCTGGCGCTTCGACCAGTTGTTGTTGCCGGCCTCAATGGCGAGCGTCTCCTCCGGGATCAGTTTTTCGAGGGTTGCGCGATCGCCGGCGAAGTAAGCGCGCCAGACCGCCTCTCGGGCATCGAGCAGTCGCTTCTTCATTTCGTCGGGCAAGGTCCGGGGCCGTTGTAACTGCGCTTCCACCGATTCCTGATGAAGCGCGGTGTCACTACCGCTTTGAATCCACTTACCATTATCCTTCGTGTAGAAATCGCAGATGCGTAGCACGCGATTAGGCGGCGCGCCGGGCCAATTGGATTCGACGTCTGCGATGAAACAGACAAAGGAAGCGTCGCCTTTGAAGATCATGTCAAACTCGCGGAACTTGTAGCTCTTCATGCCATACGGACTCTTCGGATCGACCTGGTTCCACTCCATATAACCTTCCACGCCTCTGATCATCTCGCGCGAACCTTCCAGATAGCCCAGCCAGTTTTCGGCGTGCGTCGCACGCAAGGCAGCGGCGTCTTTCCTGATGAATGCCTGGAAGATGCTGTCGATGTGGGCGCGAATAGCTTCGCGATCAGTCGCGCGGTCGCCTGGTGCGTTTTGCGCAAGTGCAGGAGTGGGGGCGAGCGTGAAGCACAGCACAAGAGACAAAACCGAGAAACTCAAAGCTCTCGGGATGGAAGTCTTTAAAGTCATCGACGTAGCCTCCAAAGAAAAACGAGCATCCGTATTCACACTGATACGCAGAGCAGTACGAACGGGTCTTCTGACTGAGGGGACTCATAAGCCAGCTTTGAATCTGGTAATCAGCGAAATCGGTGGATGCTGTTAATCAACTTAGACGCCAAACGAATAGAGCGCGCCTCGCGTCCGGATATAAATCCGCCCGTCAGCGATCGCCGGCGTGGCAAAAACTTCGTCGTCCATGTCGTTTACCTGGAGCACTTGCCAATCGCCGTCGGCTTTCAAAACTGAGACCTGTCCGGCTTGTCCGATTAGAAAAACCTTATCGTCTGCAGCAACGGGCGATGAAAAGTATTTATCAATCGCGCCATGCAGTCGTCCCTGTTTGATCACCTTACCGGTGGCCGGATCAAACGAAAGCAGGATGCCACTGTCGTTGATCATGTAGAGGACGCCTTTGTAGAGAAGTGTGGAAGGAACCTGAGGCACCGGCTTCGTATAACGCCAACGGATCGCAGTCGCAGTTTGATCGCCGCGGCCGCCAAGTTTGATCGCCAGCAGTCCGTTCTCTGAAGCAAGCATGCCGCGAAACACTTCCCAATCCCTGATGCTCAGCTTTTCATTGCGGTCCGTGTCAAACGCTTCGAAGGCCCCATCCAACATCTTCAACATTTTGTCGTTCGAACCCTTGGAAGAGACTTCCGTTTTTGCGATCTGCTTGTCACCATCCTTGTCGAACCTGGGTAGCGCATCTTCCCAAGGAATGGTGGGGATCTGCTGTCCTGGTTGATTCTGAGGGAAGCCCCAACCGTTGATGTACAGGTATTCACCATCGCTGCTGGCGACGGACTTCATCTCGCAAGCGAGGCCGCGCACCCACCAAACGCGTTTGCCGTCGGCGACTGAGTATGCCGAAAGCTGGAACGATTCAGGGATGACGATTTGCTTCGGACCTTGCGGTGGCTGATAGATAGTCGGCGTGGAGTAACCAGAGATGACCACGGGCCGTTCAACCTTCCAGCGTACGCGTCCCGTATTCTTATCCACCGCGATCAGATACGACGCCGGACTATCCTGGTCAACGGGCAGGATCACTTTGTCGTCAACCAGAATCGGTGATGCCCCGAAACCGTAAAAAATATTGAAGGGCCCAAGCGGAAGTTTCCAACGCTCCCTGCCCGCGGCATCGAAAGAAATCAATCCAAACTCCTGAAAGAAGACATAGACATTCTTGCCGTCAGTAACCGGACTTGGCGAGGCTGGGTTATTAACGTTTTGCAATCGACCAACGCGCGTTCGCGGCACCTCGCGCTGCCAAAGCACTTTGCCGCTGGCACGGTCAAGCGCGATGACAAGGAGTTTATAGTTTTCCTTTTCGATTGGACTGGCTTGCACGGCATGCGCGTTCTTCCGTGTGTCCTTTGTGGGCTGTTTGCTATACGCCGTGACAAAGATCCGATCCTTTGTCAGAACTGGAGACGAATGGCCGGGCGGTAGTTCTGTTTTCCAAACTACGTTCTTATCTGGGCCAAACTCTGTGGGCAGGCCGGTTGAAGTGGAAATGCCATTGCCACCGGGTCCACGAAACTGCGGCCAGTCTTCGGCGCTGACCGTGGTCCACGCCAGGCAAACGATTAAGGCCACGATCGATGCTGCGATCGATACTCGGAGAACTTTAGCGTTTGAGCTCAACATTGATCTGACCACTCGATTCTGGCGAGAGCTGGAAAAGCACGGCGATTCTAATTGAAGGTTGGCATAAAAGAAACGGTGCGCAGATTGTTAATTCAGCGTAACCTGTCTAACCTCGGATTTCCGTCCATGCTTTCGGATCGGTCCGCCTGCAACAAACATGAAGCTCAAGTGGCCTGGCTGAATGATTAAACCCAAAAGCTTGCCGGCAATGGTTCTTGCCTGTTTGATCTCGCTGTCAGAGGCGGGGGCAAATGCGCAGTCGAGTGATATCAAAAAGGTTCCACAACAACTTAGCATCGCTGCGATGCGGGCACAGTTGTTCTATGAGAATCTGGGTACGTTCTCTGCGGACGTCTTTACAAATCCAGTTAATTTGTGGAACACGCCTATTGAAGGCGCCTCTCGCGAAGGCGCTTCGGAGTCAATGCTGGTTATGGTGGAAATCAAAATGGAACCCGGCGCGTGGACGCCGACAGAGCGCGAGATGAAAAGGGTTGAACTGATCGCGCGTTACCGCATCGCGGACGTGAGCGGCCGCCGGGAAGCCCGCATTCTTCAGGAAGGCGATGCGGATCAATATCGGTTCCGATGACAAATTCTTCGCCGGCTTCTGGCTTTATCAAACAGGATGTCACCCGGTTTACCTTACGGCCCGCATCGTTGGTCAAAAATCCGTCATGCGAAAAACGATCAATCTAGGGTGCGGAGAATGACCCGCTAGAACAGCAGACTGGGTTATTGAGCGCCGTCGATCAGGCTCTCAACAACATGCTTCCAGGAGAGATTCAGGTTCTTCAACTTCTCCTCGCCTCGTTGTCCCATCTTCTTCGCGCGCGCGCGATCTGAGTAAAGCGAATCCAGGCTTTCAGCAATAGCTCGCGGTTCCGGGTCGACGACCAGACCCTCACCTTCGTTTTCGATCAACTCGGTGGCGCCTCCGCCATCATTCGCCACGATCATTGGTTTACTTGAGAGCATGCCCTCGAGCGTGACGTAGCCATAGTCTTCGTCAAAGGGCAGGTAGCAGACCGCCAGTGAGTTTGCGTAGAGTTCGATTATTTCCGCCTCTGAAACAAAACCGCGCAGACTCACGCGATCACCGACGCCATGCTTCTTAACTAACGACTCGTAGTGCCGCGAATTGCCCGAGCCACCCGCAAACATGATCTTGACCGGCGTTCGCAAGTGTTGCGCGGCTTCGATCAAAAGCTCTTGTCGTTTTTGCGGCTCCAACCGGCTGGGATAAAAAACGTAATCACCCTGTTCGCCGGAATGAAGGCTTTCGGCCCTGGGGGGCGGATGATAGAGCGGCTGACTCTCAATCTTGTTGTAACGACGCAGGCGGTCGGCGACAGTTTTTGAGTTAGCAAAAACTTTTCTTGCCTCAGGAATAAAACGATTGTCTGCCTGTCGGATCCACTCGCGAACCGCTGGACCGTCCGGGTAAGCGGACAGATCGTCAAACGGCGTGTTCCAAAGATTGTAGGCCGCACGATGTTGATGAATTATCCAGAGGACCTTGCGCTCGTGCGCAACCAGATATGCCGGAAACTTCATGCCGATTACAAGATCGACGGGTTTGCCATTTGCCTCACTCAGATCGAGCATGCGCCAGGCGAGTGCGCTGCGCATGATCTCGTCCGGCGGATACCACTTGAATGGAAGCGCCACCACCTCGGCGTTGTAGCCGGCTTCGATCAGCGCGCGACGTAGCCCTTCAACGTGCGATTCAGCTCCGCCCGTTGTGAACGGAACCTGCGTGGTGCAAATGAGAATGTTGCGAATCATGAAAGACAGAAGAAAGAAGTCAGGAGACAGAATTCAGAAGGCAGAAATTAGGAAACGGGTACCAGAATCGACCCGTTCCCTGAACTCTATATTCTGTATTCTGTCTCCTGACTTCTCATTCAATCACAATATTGCACACCGCGACTGACAGCTCACGATCGTCGCGTGTTTCATCTTTCGTGGGTCTGGGCTGCCATGTGCGTTCAGCGCGCAGCTCAAGGACAAATTCGCCTCCGTCCGTCGCGCTAACGCTCTGCGGAACCGGAACTCGCAGTTCGAGCCAGCCATAACGAAACAGCGAGAGGGCACACAGTCGGGTGCCGTTCAGGAATAATTCCAGGCCCAGGGGTTTTTCGCCGAGATCCGGCAGGTGCGTGGAAATGTCGAGAGAGATTGCTGACAGCCTCGGTGATCGGAAACTCACGCGACCGGCGCGACTCATCCAACGCGCAATTGGCGGCAGCAAATTTGGTTCATACCAGCCATCGTCGAAAGTAACTCGGGGGCTCCGGTCAAGGCAGACAGGCTCGCTTTCCGAGCCGCCGGCCAACTCGGAACGGTTATCTGGCGAGAAGAGGCCGCTGCGGTCACGATGCTCGTTGTAGAAGGGGCCAAGCGGCACGTTAGCGGCCTTCAGAAGTACATAGAGTCCGCTCTTTGGCAGGCGAATGTGGAGATCGGAAATCTTGTTAAAGACATAGCCCATAGCCATGTCAAACGCCCGTCGCTCGCTATGAGACAGGCCGCGCAGGTAGTCGAGAAAGTCGTCCTCAAACGGAAGTCCATATTGATCCGCTTGTTTGAGAAACTCTTCGCTGCTCAGGTTCAACGCATAGCGCGGTTCCCAGGCGACATTGGTAAAGAACCGGCCGAACCTGGCGGCGTGCTCTTCTTCCTCTTCCAACCCCACGTGGCCATCTATTTCCACGAAGCGGCGCAACTCTTCCGGTTCCATTTCGTCATAGTTTTTCCGCGCGCTGCGGTCGGTGCACTCAATGCCGTGCAGCGTGACGCCATCCGGCCGAAGCACCCGCTTAACTTCGGCGAGGACCGCATCTTTCTCTTCGAAATCTATGTGGCCGATAACGTCGAGACTGACGACGTGGTCGAAGCTTGCGTCAGGGAAAGGAAGTTGAGAAAGCTTTGCCTGGTAGCTTGCGTCGTACCCATTTCGCCGAGCGGAAATAACGCATTCGTCTGAGATGTCAACGCCGGTGAGGGTACCCCCTTTTCGTTTCAGCAGAGCCAACATCCCGGCTCCGCAACCCAGATCTAACACAGAGGAACCTGCCCGCACATTGTCGTAGACCCACAGCGTGCGCGCAAAGCGAATGTCAAACCGATCCAGGCCCTTAAAGTAACGCTCGTCCAACACCTCGTCCGAGACGAACTTGGTGCGATAGAACTCAGCTTCGCTATCGATGCCGGCGCGTTGATAGAGATTGTCTTTAGGTGGAGACATATTGAAGAGTGAAAAGTGACAAGTGAAAGCGAAGACTAAGAACGTCAACTTTTCACTCGTCACTTGTCACTGTTTTTAGTTGTCACTGTTTTCCCTGGTCCAGGCGCGCGCGGAGTTCTGCGATCATTTTCTCGGTCTGACGCCGGGCGCGATCCTCCATCACTGCTGACTCGGTAGCTTCCAATGAAAGTTGTTTGAAGCAAACACGCTGCTCATCCTGCAAGTGCTCGATTCGTTCACGCATCTCGCGGGTAATCTCTGAGAGTCGCGCGTCCATCTCATTTCGTTGCGCGGCTACTTGCGTGGCTCGTTGCGCTTCTTGCGCTTTGAACCGCGCGCGCTCCGCGTGCAACTCTTCGCGCTGCGTCTGCAAGCTGACCTGAGTTTCCTCAAGCTGCGAACGCTGAATGTCATGCTCAGCGCGCAACGCCTCGAGCGCCTGTTGATAGTTGGTAAGCGCCTCCACTGTATCGCGCAGCGCATGGTGCGCGGCCGCGTTGAAGTTGACTTGTTCCCAGGTAAACCAGTGGCTGGCGCGTTTAATCTGGCGCTTTACCCACAGTTCGATGCGCGCAATGTTGCCGCTGCGATTACTCACCAGAGGCGGCAGACGGTCCCAGGCGCGGGATGTCACGGTTAGGTAGGAATCAATCCGAGCCAAAACTTCATTCGCCGATTTCTCGACGGCTTTGCGTGGGGCCAGGGAAACACGATCGGACTTCTCATTTTCTTCCACCGGATTTACGGAGGCATTTAACTCCTGGCTCCGCACGCGGTCGCGAATTTCCGCGAGGATATTTTCCACTTCCTCATCAACCATGATTTCGCTCAAGATGCCGACTCCCATTGCATGCGGGCTGCTCGATGATCTTCGCCCGTATTAAGTGAGCTTTCGTGCTTCAAACCTGCCTGCGCATCTGAGGGCGCCGGGCCCGGGATTAGCGGGTAACGCCGAACGGTGGCGCTGGCATTTAGATTCGCCAGGCCTTCCACAAGCGTGGCGCTGGTGACGCGAAAGAACATTGCTGCATCGAGCCAATCATAAGCAAGGCCCTGGCGGCTGTGTGCGGCCAACGAAATAGAATACTCATCGATGCCCAGCCAACAATCGAAGGCAAAAGCAACTTCCAGAGTTTCGCCGCGCCGGACGGTGCCGAAATTGAAAGCTTGTTCTTTGGTGTTGGTTCCGTAGGTATGAATTCCGTGCCGATTTTTGATGAGAAAACCTATCACGGGCTCTTCAACGTCGTGCTGGAAACGTACAGCCAGCCGCAAAGTCAGCGGCGCACCAGTTTCGACAATTTCCATGGCGCGTTGGGAAGAATCGGTTAGCTCGGCGGAAACAATCTCGGCGCTGCCATCGCCATGTCTATAAGTACAATTGAGAGGCTTGGCATCCTGGAACACCGGTGAAGGTTCCGGCTCGGTGGGAAGATTTGCCGACGGAGATTCAGCCTCATACGCTTCTTCTCGTTCCATGATGATCTTCTGGTAGCGATTCAGCACGTCTGCCGGATTGCCGTCGGCAACGATCCGTCCGGCTTTCAGGAGCAAGGCGCGGGAGCAGAGCGCACGGACGGCCGCAGCGTCGTGCGACACAAAGAGCACTGTGGTGCCGCGTTCATGGAGCTCCTTCAAACGGCGGAGGCATCGATGCTGGAAGACTGCATCGCCGACGGCTAATGCCTCATCGATAATGAGAATGTCGGGCTCAACGCTCGCCGCGATCGCAAAGGCCAACCGGACAAACATGCCGCTCGAATAAGTTTTCACTGGTTGATGGAGGAATGGACCGATCTCCGCGAACCGCTCGATTGAAGGAAAAACTGTTTCTGTCTCCCGGCGCGTGAGGCCGAGCAGCGACGCATTCATGAAAACGTTTTCCGCACCCGTAAACTCAGGGTCAAATCCCGCGCCCAGCTCCAAAAGCGCGGCGATGCGACCTTCATGTAAAACGTCGCCGTGCGTCGGCGCGAGCGTGCCGGAGATGATTTGAAGCAAGGTAGACTTACCGCAACCATTTGGACCAACAATGCCGACAGTGGTTCCGGCCTCGACTTCGAAGTCAACGTCACGCAGGGCCCAGAATTCTTTGTGTCTTCGCAGGAAGCCGCGCGTGAGCGATTCCTTCAAGCGATCCCCGGGCCGCTCGTAAATGCGGTACTGCTTTGAGACTTTTTCGACGCGCAAGGCGGCTGTCATGTGCTGCAATGTAGCAGAAAACAGTAGGCTGTGGGCAGTAGGCAACGGATAAGCTGCAGGCGGCCGGGCGGAGGTGGCCCCAGCATGAAAAAGGGGAGCGCCGTCGCTCCCTTTTCTCGGTTTGCCACTATTGGACTTGTTTAGCTTGGTCCGAAGCGTTGACGATATTCCGCTGAGGCGAGAAACGCTTTGACCATTTCCGCCTGGACGAAGTTACCGTTGAAGGCGTTCAGTTTATTGAGCCAGAAGTTAAATCCGGCCGTATCTGGATCGCGACGAAGGTAACCGAAGTATTGCATCGCCACGAACGCATTATTGAACTCACGCGTCCGTATTTCTTCGGCCTCGGCGACAGCGCGGAGCACTTGCGCCCGCGTCAGGGTAGCGCCATTCAGCCCCGCAACAAGAGAGTTGCGGAAGGAGTCGGCCGCGGGGAAGTTGCCGCGGATCTCGCCTCCAGTGAACTGGCGCGTGTGGAAGTTCAGGTAAGCGCGTCCCTCGCGCAGGTTCGAGAGCTGCGCGGCGAGCGTAGTGCCGTTTCCTTCAGGCGCGTCCCACTTGCTGTTGAACGTGCCTCCGACTCCCGAGTTCGGGAAGAAGACCTGATCGTTTGGATTGTCGTCGTTAAAAGGGGCGCCGAAGAAGCCCCAGACGACCGGGCCGTTGACTCCGGGCGCGACGGCCGGGCCCGCGTGAATGTGCGCGGCGGTCAGGTTGTCGTTAATGTCGGCGGTCTGCGCGGTGGTTACGTCGATGTTGTTGATTGTGGCGCTCAACGTCATGGACGTTTGCGCGGAGTTGAACTGGAGACGCGCTGTGCCGAAAGATGCCGGGCGCGGGGAGCCACCTGTGGTCGTAGGCACCGCCGGCGGCACTTCCTGCCCGTTCGTCATGCTGATGACGAAGAGCCGCACCTGACTAGGCGACAGGCCGGCCGAGGCAAGCAAATTATCTACGTACTGCTCGTTGGTCAGCGTCGCAGGATACTTGAAAGCGAAGTCGGGTCGGGCAACGAACTCGTTAAAGTACGCCACCTTGTTGGCTTCGAGCACGGCATCAGCGCCCGGCGCGCCGAAGACGAAGCCTTTCTGGAGCGCCTGCATGTCGCGCATGAAGTTGCCGTAGTAGATAGGCACTGGCGACCCCGCCGCGGTTTCGCCAAACGCCGAGCGATGCGTCAAGTAGGCAAGGTAGCCCGTCTGCTGGAACTCAATCGAGAGGAAGAAGGCCGCCGAGACGTTGACCCGTTTGTTCTCGATGCAGGCGGCGTTCCCTCCGCAAGTAGCGATCTCGTTCTCCCAGAAGGCTTGCCCCGCGGCGTCGGGCTCGCGGTTAAGGAAGTCGAGGTAGTGTTGGCGGACAAAGAAGGACGACGTGTCGATCGGATTAGTCGCCGGGGCGCCCGTGTCATTGTCCAGAATCGTCACCCCGGAGGTGTTCGGGCTTCCCAATCCGACGCCCGCGCCGGTCGGGTTTGAGAGCATGAGATCGATCACTTCGTCATTTTCGTCGAAGGTGTCGTTGACGATCAGAATGCGGAAGGTCTTCGAGGTTTCACCCGCCGCGAAGCTTACCGAGCCGAGCGCAATTTCATAGTCACTCTTCTGCGAGGCGTGATCGGGCTGCGACTCGTCAAACGTGTTGTAGTTGACGGTCGCCGTGCCAGAAACGTCGCCGAGGCGAGTGATGGTGACGTCTATGTGTCCCGCGGCCTCGTTGATGGCGGGCTCGTCGTCGGCGAACTGGATGAGCGAAGTGGCAGAAGCTGTCGTCGGGTTGAGCTTGCCAAAGAGTCCGTGCTCTTCCTCCCCTATACCGGCACTGAAGTAGAGCGAGTTAACGTCGCCGCCCGCCCCGCCGTTGCCGAACTTGAGATCCCACAGCTCATCGATCACGATTCCGTTGCCACTCTCGTCCTGAAGTGTCCCGAGGAAAGCGCCAGTCGTCGGGTTATAGGCGTGAATACTGGGATTGCCTTCACCGAAGTTACCGACGAGCAGCGCGCCGCCGAAGATGCCGAAACTAGCTGGTGCGATGGTGACGCCCCAGGGCGAATTGAGCGCACCGTTGTTGATGCCGAAGGTCAGGTCGCGGACTCCGTTAGCGTTGAAGCGGCGGACGAAGCCGTTGCCCACGCCGTCCTCGGGCAAGCCGCCAGTGCCGACCTTAGCGTAGGCGATGTAAAGGGAGCCCCCGACGGCCTGAATGTTATACGGGTGGTAGGTGTTCCCCATCGTCGTCGGGATGGTCGGGTCAGCGAAGGGAAAGCTGGCCGCAGGTTGCAACGCGAAGCTGGTGTCGAAGACATCAATCGTGCCGTTGGCGAAATCGGCCGCGTATAGATGGTTCGTGCCGTTGTTGGCGATGGCGAGTCCCGTGTAGACGTGACCGGGGTGGCTGGCGGCGATGACCGCCGTGGTCGAACCCGCGGCCGGCGCATTCGGGTCCCAGCCCGTGATGTTTCCTGTGATAGAGGCGAAGAGGAAATTCGCACCGCATGGCGCGCTGGCGCAGGCGCCAGGGAGGACGAAGTCAGTCGCTGTTGGGTTGGCAACCGTCCCCGTCGGCAGGCCGCCCGGGATGGTCACTGTCTGCGGACTGGGGTTAAGCACCACTGGAGAACCGCTCACGTCGCCGCGGATGAGCTGCGTTGTACTCGTGCCGTTGTTGGCGACCCAGAAGGGACTGCTGGCGGTCAGCGATATGCCCCAGGGATTGACGAGCAAAGGATCAAGGATGGGCGCGAGTCCCGGCACGTCCGAGATGAAATTCTTCTGGCGGTAGGCCGAACCGGGCGCAATAATGATTATAGCCTCAGCATCCGGGGTGTTACCGGGCGACTGTGCTGTGACGCGCGGTCCAGACGCAATGCCCGGAAGCATTAAAATGTAAAGAGCCAAGCTGAGCATTACGCTGAGCAGTTTTCTAGCCGATTGTTTTTGTGGTTGCCGGTCAAACATACAATTCTCCTCTTAACGTCGTGGCGCGCAAAGTTAGTCTGTGTATCTCTGAAGACTTCTCTCAAAGGAAACCAATCCGCAAACGAAAGGTTGAACAATATCTCAGGTTCCGCTCCGATCCGTGAGGAGTTCAATAAATAGTGAGTCCAATCCCAGGACGAGATTGCGTAGCTCAGAGCGTTGGGGGAAGGGAAACGCCAAAACTCTAAGCCCGACTCGCGATGCTGTCAAGATTTTTATGTCGTTGAGTCCGAGAGAATTAAGTGTGGCCTGACACGCTCCAACTTGCTTTTGCTCAGTCTTTTGCCAGCTTGCGATTAGACGGAGCTTCTGCGTAGAATGTCGGTTCTTTAACGCTGGGTGACAACACGAATCTTTTTCGCCCGCACGTAGCTGCTGCTCGCTCCCCGAGGGCATCCAAAACGCTAGTATCCGCGTCTTTATTCCGGAGGATTTTTGTGAAGCAAGTCTTGAAGTCTCAGTGCGCTATTGCGGCCCTTGTGCTCGTGTTTGGCGCTTTTTCATCTGTCTTTGGGCAGGCGCCGAGCGCAACCCCCAATCCTTTCGTGGTCCAATTGACGTCGAGTCCCGCAGGCTTCCAATCCTTCGCCGGAGACATGAGCCTCAACGGGCGCTTCGTGGTAATTGAATCCAACGGTGACATTTCGACAGAGAAAACAGCAGCGCGAAACAATGCTGACGGCAATCGCGAGATCTTCATTATCGACTATGCGCAGCGGCGCATCTTTCAGTTAACAAATACCAGGAACGTGCAAAAACCGCCGGCAAGCCCGACGCCGACCCCAACCCCGGCGGCAAGTCCGACGCCGACACCCGCTCCAACGCCCGCAGATCCAGCTCTGGTCAAATATGAAATCAGTTTGAATCGTCCCGTCATCAGTTTTGAGCCGCCGCTTGTGGGCGGGCCCGGCGGCACCAGAACGTACACCATAGTTTTTAGCTCCAACGCGCCAACCCTTCCCAATTTCGATGGAACTGATTTGGCGGGTTTTGTTGGAACAACTACCAGCCCGGCCCCAGAAGGCAATCAGGAGCTCTGGATTTATCAGTTTACGGCTACGGAAGTTGCAAATCTGGCGAGTGGCGCTGAAGTGCCATTCCAGGATCTTAGTAACGGAAGCTTTACGCGATTAACTGAAACGGTGTGCAGCCGTCCCACCGGACTTGATCCGCTGCGCCAGTTCGATTCCATTGATGACAACCGCGAAGGTTCGATTAGCGACAATGGCAATACGATCGCTTTCATCTCGACCGCGAATCTTGTGCCGGGGGTAGGAAACGCCGATCGCAATCCTGAGCTTTTCTTCTGGACATCCGCCGGCATAACGCAGGGAACAGACACACAGACTACCGGACCTACTCCGACAGATCCCAAGATCTATTCCAGGTTTCAACAGAATCCGGCGCTATCCGCTGACGGCACCAGAGTCACTTTCGTGTCCACCTCGGACCTGCAAACTCCATTAGCCAACAGCGACGGAAATGAAGAGATCTATGTGGCCACAGTCGGGCCGGGTCTTAGTAATGTTCGACAGGTAACGAAAACGAAGAAAGATGCATTAGCGCTAAGCGTTAACCGCATGCCGTTTGGCCGCAGGATAAGCAGAGACGGAAACTTTATCGCTTTCGAGTCTATCGCCGAGGTTCCTGATGCGGACACGGGCACGAACAAAACAATCCTTGGGATTTTTGTCTACAACTTCACAGACCAGACGATTAAGCAGGTTGGTTTCCGCTCAACCGACTTCCCGGACATCGTTCATGAACCAACCTTCACTGACTACCACGGGACGTTGACACCGGCCACGTTGCTTTTCGCGTCGGCTCAGAATTTCAAAGTTGACGGAGCGTTGCTGGCGAGTGGCGATACGACCGGGTTGAATCCTTCGAATCAGCCCCAAATCTTTGCCACGCAGCTTCCGGTAGGCACGAGTAATACATTCGCCCGATTGACGCAGAATCCAGTTGGTGGATTTGGCGGAATGCGTCCGCTCGGGAGCAACACGATCCGTCGCATCGTTTTCAGTCTGGGCGGAACCGAACTCGGGGCTGGTAATTCGGATTTTTCCACTGAGGTTTTTTATCTGTTAACGCCGCCGGTGACGCCGCCCGATTCCACAGCAGTGTTATCGTTTTTTGCCTGGCCCAGCACCTTCCCAGTTGCCGCAGCCACTCCCGCTCCGAGCCCCGTGCCGACAGCGACTCCGCTGCCGAGTCCGGGAACGATCGCTCTGGGCCTGGCGGCCGGCGAGTTTAGTATGATCCGCTCGACGGTAGGTCTCGCTAATTCTGATCCTCCGCAGGTTGGCAGCGCGTCGGAAACGGCCCGCAGCCCGATACTGCCGGTCGAACTCGACGGCGTTTCTGTTTCAGTAAACGGCGCGGCGGCGGGTTTGTATTTCGTCGGCAATACCGCGAAGCAGATTGACTTCGTAATGCCTCCAGGGTTGGCGCTGGGCCTGGGCACGGTGATTATCAATAACAACGGTACGGTCTTCCGTGGCTTCGTGCAGATAGTCACATCGCAGCCGGACATCTTTAGTTCGACGCACGACGCAGGCGGACGCGCGGTAGTGTGTAATGTGACTAACACCGCCATATCGGGTTGCGTGATAGAACCTTTCAGAGTGACCTCGCTGGATAGCACGGGCGCGAGTGTGCCCACTGTGCTCGAGCTCCACTTGAGTGGCGTGCGGGGAATTTTACCTGGCGAAACCAAAATCACCATCGGGACCACCGATATCACGCCAACTTCGGTGAGGCGCAACACGAACATGTATGGCTACGACATCATTACCTTTACACTTCCCGCGACCTTAACGCCCGGTGATTATCCAATCATCGTGACGGTCACAAAGGGGGGGACATTCTCGAGCCGAGAGGCCACGACAGCGCCGAAGATTGAGATAATCGGGCCATAACTTCAGGCCGGCCGGCTGGTGATCTCTTTTTCCGAAACCCGTACGCCAGGGCGTGCGGGTTTTCTTTTTTGGCGCGTCGGCCCTGATTTTGCTCTATCCCGAGCAGCAAAAGTGTTACCATCCCACGCACTGGTATCAACCCAGGCGCACCGCCCACTCAACGCGCGAAACTGTTTCCGGCAAATTAACGATTGACGCTCTCAATGCGACGTCCCAACCCGATTCTGGCGTTACTGGCGACACTCTTATTCGTGGCGCCGGTTTTTCCATCTGCTATTGAGTTGGATCCAATGGCGCCTGAGCGACAGACGAGGTGGCCCACGAGGACCATCCGAATATCGATCTCGAGCTCGTTCACGTCGGTCGCTCCGGGAATCAAGCCGGGCAGCGATGTGGCGGGAGCCATCAGAAGGGCGCTCGACAATTGGGCCAGTGCAGCCAACGTCAGTTTGGTCACAGTTCCATCGAACCAACAGTCAATCAGTCCTGCCGGCAGTGGCGGCGACGGCGTCAGTCTAATTACGATCGCGCCTACACCCGAGAATCTTGCGTCATTTAATGATGGCAGCAACACGGCGCGCACGCGGCTCTTTTTTGACCGGGAAACGGGCGTCATCAGCGAAGCAGATATCGCGATCAACCCTTTTCCGTATTCGCCTGATGGCACCGCGCTGCAGTTTTCAACCGACGGCACTCGTGGCACTTACGATTTGGAGTCGACGCTGGCCCACGAGATCGGGCATCTGCTGGGGCTCGGTCATTCGAGCGTCATAGGCTCTACCATGCAGGCCTCTCAGGGACTAAATGGGACTTATGGTCTAACAGCAGTTACCGAGCGGTCTTTGAGTGATGTAGATCGGTTTGCTGTTCAAGACGTCTATGGCCCCTGCCCCAGTCTCGGTGCGGCCGAAGGCAGGATTCTCAACAGTGTCGATGGGCGTCTGTTGCCGGTCAACGTCGCGCACGTTTGGCTTGAGGATTTGAGTACCGGCCGCGTAGTTGCGAGCGTCCGAACAGAGTCGACCGGAACATTTAGGATCGGGTGTCTACCACCGTCATCGTACCGGGCGATGGTTGAGTATCTTGATGGACTGCCGGATCCTCTGGCGCTCACCGGCGCGGCGGCGTTCAAACTGGGAATTGGCGGACGCGCTTTCAGGAGCCTGGAGATTAATTCGCAATTGCAAATCGTCGCTGACAAGACCACGACTCTCAACTACGTTTTTGTGCCGCCGCAGAATTCATTGCCCTCGCTCAACCCGCGTTTACTGGGAACGAATGGCGAGCTATCGACAATTCCTGTGCCTGCCACTTCAGCAACGAAACTTACGGTGTATGTTTCCGGCGAGGGGCTCGACCAGATTCCGGGTAACGGAATATCAATTTCGTCTCCGCTCTTCACTGTCGACGCGTCAAGCCTCACACTGCAACGTTTCGCGAATTCCCCTCCCATCATTAGTTTTGAAGTTACGGTTGGCGCAAACGTTCCTGCCGGCGACTACAGCATCCGCTTGCAATCAAACTCCGGAGAGGTGGCGTTTCTCCCGGGAGGCATCACGGTAGGTTCCTGAGCGCACCGAATCACGTAGCCCGCTTGTCACTCATTTTCATCTGCCATACATTGACTTCAAAGAATCAAGGCTCAACAAACCCGCGGGCCGGTTTAACGGTCAACAGTAACGGCAAATGAAATCCAAACTCCTCGAATATCTGCGATGCCCTTCATGTGAAGCTGCGATCATTTTGCGATCCGTGGGCCACCAGGAGGGTCCCGAAGTAATTGAGGGGCAACTGGGCTGCGCTTCCTGTTCGAAGACATTTCCTGTTCTGCGCGGAGTTCCGCGGTTTGCTGCCGCTGAAAAACTTGACGCCGATAAGGCCGCCACCGCGGAAAACTTTGGTTGGCAGTGGCAACACTTCACGCGCGAAGACGAACTTTATGCCGACCAGTTTCTCGGTTGGATCGCGCCCGTCGGCCCGAAGTTCTTCAAAGACAAAATTGTCCTGGAGGGCGGGTGTGGCAAGGGCCGGCACACATCGCTGGCAGCAAGCTGGGGAGCACGGGAAGTTGTCGGAGTGGATCTGAGTGCCGCAGTCGAAACGGCTTTTGCTGCCACACGCAATTTGCCAAATGCGCATATCGTTCAGGCCGACATTTATCATCTGCCTTTCGCGCGCGCGTTTGACTATGCTTTTTCAGTGGGCGTTTTGCATCATTTGCCCGATCCACGAGCGGGATTTCAGTCGTTGGCGGCCAAGGTGAAACCCGGAGGCCATCTTTCCGCTTGGGTTTATGGCGCCGAAAACAATGAGTGGATCACGCGGGGAATAAATCCGCTCCGCGAAAAAGTCAGCTCCCGAATTGACCAGCGGTTGTTGTTGCACCTTTCAAAACTCCCGACCGCGGTCGTGTACCTGGCCACCAAGCTGGTCTATGGTCCACTCAATCGTTCCACGGCCGGTTCAGCGATAGCGCGCCGCCTTTTTTATAACGACTACCTGAATGCGATTTCGAAGTTTGGGTGGCGCGAACAACACACCATCGTTTTCGATCATCTCGTGGCGCCAACCTCCCATTACATCCGACGCGAAGAATTTGAGGAATGGTGGCGCGACATCAAGGCCAAGGAAGTCGTCATTGGATGGCACAACAAGAACAGTTGGCGAGGCTTTGGCAGAATATAATCCTTTGAGCTAAGCACAAAGTTCAAAGTTCAAAACACTTCTTCAGCATTCTGTACTATTCACTATTCACCATTTACTATTCACCCGCTCATGATATCTGCCCAAACAGCACGGCGCGCCGTTTGGCGACCTCTCTGGGAACTTCCCCGCCGCTTCGAACTAATCCGCTCGCTCGCTCGCCGCGAACTGCTGGCTCGTTACAAAGGCTCGGTTTTGGGCATTGTTTGGGCACTGGTTACCCCGGTGGTGACTATCGCGATTTTCACTTTCATCTTCGCCGGACTCTTTGGCGCTCGCTTTGGCACGCGCGGCACACCCTGGGACTACGCGCTATACCTGTTCTGCGGATTGCTGCCGTGGACCATGTTTCAGGAGACGCTGCAGCAATCGTCCACCACGATCGTCACTCATACGAACCTGGTTAAGCGCGTAATTTTTCCGCTCGAAACATTGCCGGTGGCCCACGCCCTGGCGGCATTGGGCAACCAGATGTTTGGCACTCTCGCGCTCCTGGTTGCAACTCTAATCGTCCATCGGCGGTTACAGCTCACAATTCTGTGGCTCCCGGTGCTGATTATTCCGCAACTCATTGCCGCGCTCGGGGCCGGTTGGCTCGTCGCGTCTCTCGGAGTGTTTTGGCGCGACATCTCGCAGGGTGTTGCACTGGTATTGATGGCCTGGATGTTTCTCACCCCGATAATCTATCCGGAGATGATTGTGCCGGACCGTTATCGCCCCTTCATCAACGCGAATCCTTTTACTTCGCTGGTACGGAGTTATCGCCGCATCATGCTCGAAGGCGTGGCGCCCGATTGGTCAGGCGTTGCATATTTCCTGGCCTTCGCTGCCGTGTTGTTTGTCTTTGGTTACTGGTGGTTTGCCAAGACGCGCCGAAACTTTGCGGATGTCATCTGAGCGGCTTTGCACAAAAAGTCGTTGATGGTTGCTTTCAGCGCCAACGGCGCGAAATGTAAAAGTCCAGGCCAACGGCCTGGGTAATGACGGCGCATTTTTCCAGCGCTGAAGGCGCGAAATGGCCACCCAAAAATTGCCGCGATTTCCTAAGTAACCATTATTCCGCGCTTTCAGCGCTTAGTATCTTTGCTCTCGATTGACTCCTGGGCCGCTGGCCCAGGCTATTACATTTCGCG
>DATMDU010000050.1:0-1042 GCA_035557535.1 Pyrinomonadaceae bacterium | reverse complement strand
GTTCGCAGCTCCTCGCGGCTTATCGCAGCGTACCACGTCCTTCATCGCCTCTCAGCGCCAAGGCATCCACCAGATACCCTTTAGGCACTTGATTGCTCTCATCGTCGATGCCCACCCCTCGGCAGAGGTTATCGCTTCGCCACTCGCCTTTTGAAATCGAGTTGCGAACCGAAACGGGATCGACGCATTCAGTGTTTTCTTCTCTGTGTGACAGAGAAAAGACCTAGTTGCTTCACATGCAAACCATCCGAAGGATGTGGGTGTCGTCGCCGGCTCGACCAACAACGCTTGCGCGTTGCCGGAATTGATCCGACGAAAAACGTTCGTTCGTTTGCCTGAGCACAGCGTGCTCGTGCGCGCGAACGTCCGGATGGTTTGCCCTATTCACGATGTCATTCAACGAAGTGTCCCGCCCAATCTCGACTAGGCGGCGGGAAGAAATATTCTCTTCTTTTCACGAGAGATTCTCGAAGAGAAAATCTCGTACGGACGAGCGGCTCGCACGCGACTTCCGCAGTTCGAGGAAGTGGTGGAGCCAGACGGGATCGAACCGACGACCTCCTGCTTGCAAAGCAGGCGCTCTCCCAACTGAGCTATGGCCCCGATTTCGGTAGGCGTTGGTCAGAAGGTGCGCGTCAGAATTGGTGGGCCTGGGAAGATTTGAACTTCCGACCTCACGCTTATCAAGCGCGCGCTCTAACCAGCTGAGCTACAAGCCCGAAGCCTGCAGCCGCAACGATTGCCCGAACAAACATTGCCTGAGCAACCCTGGCGTGGGCTCGTCCGTGAAGAAAGAGAAACGAAGACGGCGGCGTCCCGCAATATAGGGCTTTGACTAAGCCCCTTATGTTTCCAAGAGATCCGATAGAAGTGCCGCGAGATGCGGACCTCTGAAGGATCTTCCTTAGAAAGGAGGTGATCCAGCCGCAGGTTCCCCTACGGCTACCTTGTTACGACTTCACCCCAGTCGCTGACCTTACCGTGGCCGGCTGCCTCCTTGCGGTTAGCAAACCGTCTTAAGGTAAAACCAACTCCCATGGTG
>DATMDU010000049.1:0-2454 GCA_035557535.1 Pyrinomonadaceae bacterium | reverse complement strand
GGGGCTTGCCGAGTCCCACCTGGGAACTCCCCCCTGTGTGTGTTGTCAAGTCCCTCTTCCCTGTCTTTCTCGCTTAGTCCCTTTAGCCGGTCTGCCCGGGACCGCTTGCGCGGTCCCGGGCTCCGGATGCTTCGTGTTGCTGTGTTGCTTTGCTTCTTGGTGCTTCCTTACTGCTTGCTGCTTACGTTGTGCTTAGTGGACGCCGAGTTTGTATGGAGCGTGTTCACCATCGAGTTCGACGGTGGCGTGCCCATTGACGTAAGAAGTGTTGCTGAGCGAACCGTATTTCAGCACGTCACCGAGTAATAACTGAATCGCTGAATTAAATAATATGGTTTGTACGTCCGCGTCTAACGCGTCGACCTTTGCAACTACCGCACCTTTCACCGGGTTGTTTAACGGTAGGATGCAGCCCACGTTGGGCTTGAACGAAACCGTGGTGAAGATTTCTCCTTCGAGAGGCTCGAATAAGAGGTAGGACTGACCTCCATGTGATACTGGTAACACTAAGGCCGATGCTTTGATGGTTTTTAATTCTTTGAATTGGCATCCCGCAAGGGGTTCACCTTTGTGGTTGTTCGCCACACAGTTTAAGAAGGTTACTGTTGCTAAGGCATCCGTTAAACCATGAATTTTCGCTGAATTCACATCACCTGTTGCACATTCTATTTTCAGGTCCCTGGCTGCTACTAAGAGATAGCCGGGGTTTTCCTGAAATCCCGTCAACGTCGCTAATAAGGCTGCTGCTAAATTGATTAAGTAGTCACCAAGGGTGCCGCCGTTTGTTAACGGATTAGGATTGGTTTCATCCGCTAAAACTAATAAGTGTAATTCATGCTGCGCCTGAGCACCAACGGCAAAGAACGCCATCATGCCCAGGGCGGCCATTACCGTCAAAACAAGGGCCTTCAGCCCATGCTTGCTGTTTCTCATTGCTTCCTCCGAACCTGGTAGTTGAACCAACAATGAGCTACGGCTAGCACGGACCCGAAGGCACGCGCAGAGCGAGCATGCTCGCTCTGCGCGCAAAGGTCAAGCTTTCTTGCCTTTTGTCTTCTATCTCTTGGTCCAGGGTTCGCTGGTTAGTGAATGCCGAGTTTTTGGCCGAAATGTGAACCAAGAAGCGAAATATGGACCGTGCCGGTGAGGTAGGCCGTGTTGTTGAGGGCGCCATATTTCACCACGTCGCCGACTAATAACTGAATCGCTTCGCCAAATGTGATTGTCTGTACCACTGCGTCTAACGCCCCGACCTTCGCCACTATCGAGCCGGTCTTCGGGTTGTTTAACGGAAGGATGCAGCCCTGGCCAGCTTTGAATGAGATGACGGTGAAGTTGGTTCCTGTGAGAGGCTCGAATAAGAGGTAATTAACTCCTCCATGTAAAATCGGTAATACTAAGTACGATGATTTTATAATACCTAATTCTTTGAATTCACAGCCTTCGAGAGGAAGGCCTGCGTGGGTTAACAGAACGCATCCTAAGAAAATAGCTTCAGCTGATGCGTCAGTCGAGCTATTGATTTTTCCGTTAGTGAGATCGAAGCCCGTGCATTCGATTTTGAGGTCTCTTGCTTGCACTAAGAGGTAGCCTTTTCCTAATTGTTCTCCGATGAAAGTTGCTAATAAGGCACTACCTAAATTAACTAAGAATTCACCAGGTGAGTTTGTTGCAGGACTTGCTAACGGGTTAGGATTGGTTAATCCAGCTAAGTGTAATTCGTGACTAACCTGCGCCTGTGCCCCGACGGCGGTGAACGCCATCACCCCGATCACAGCCAAGACCACCAAGCCCAAGCCCCTGATCCCATGCTTCGCGCCTCTCATGCTTCCTCCCAACGTTGCGTGGTTGCGGTGCATGGAGCCGCCAGCCCTCCACGTCATCGCCAGCCTGACAGCTAGACCGTCAAGCGGTCAAGCAATCCCAACCCCCGTCTTCTAACCGCCTAGCGCTCAGCGCCCGTAACTGGCCGCCAGCAACCCAACGTTGCCCGAGACCTCGAGCACTTCGCGGCGCAGCTCGCCGGGGTCAAACCCCTTGGCCGCCCCAAGGCGCTCGGGCAATGCAAAGAGGGCGAAGATGAAGGTTTCAGCTTCGCCGGTGGCCGGGCAGACCGAGTAGCCGAGGTTGCCGAAGCTGTTACGGCCGCTGACCGTGCCTTGGGGCAGGCGGCCTTCCTCGATCTCGGTGAGGCCGGGGTCGATGCCGGCAAGGGCCCAGTTGAAGAAGAGTTTTCCCCCCACCGGCCGTGAGCTCATCGCGAAGAGGATCAGTTCCTCGCTGCCCTCCGGGGTCCCAGCCCACTGCAGAGCGGGCCAGGTGTCCTCGCCCTCGCAGCTGTAGCGGGTGGGGAGGGCGGTGCCCGAGGCGGTGAGCGCCGGGCTCCTCAGGGTCATGTCGGCGAGCGTCACCTCGGCTTCTTCTTGGGGGGTGGCTTCCGGCACGCGCCCCTCC
>DATMDU010000048.1:0-2330 GCA_035557535.1 Pyrinomonadaceae bacterium | reverse complement strand
CTTGTTTCGCTCACTCCAACCCCTCCCCAGGAAATCCGGTCCCGATGGATATCGATGCAGCTTGGAAAGCGAAGGCCTTGCTCGACGCCTGCCGCTGTTGTGGAGAGACGGGACATTGGGCAAAGGACTGCCCTCTCTGTTTCAACGTCCGTTTCATGGACACCGACGAACTCCAAATGGAGTTAGAAGGAAAACTAGCAGCCCAAGATGCAGTCTCAACGGAAACGGAGTCTGTAGATAGCGAAGCAGATTTTGTACCCCGTGACGAGTGAGCCGTGCGCCCTTGCCGCTAAATAGTAATCGATTTTCTGTCCTCGACACCCTTGAGCCTGAAATTGATGAAGTCGCACAAAAAACTCCTGAACCAGTCACAATCCCGGTCGATTCCCCAAAAACCCGACGTCCGAAATGGGAGAAACGAGTCCGCCGCAAACTGGTCATCCGCTCCCTCGAGATGGACTCCAAATGCCTCATGCTTCCGGTTCATATGAAGACCACGGACACCATGGAAGAGACTTCGGCGGAAGCTATGGTAGACACTGGCGCCACGGGAGATTTCATCGACCGAGACTTCGTAACCGCGAGCAAGTTAACAACCCGAAATCTGTCGAAGCCCATCCCTGTCTACAATGTAGACGGAACGCCCAACGAAGCCGGGAGTATTACCGAAGTCGTAGACGTGGTCATGACCTACGAAGGACATTCCGAACGGATCATGTTGGCAGTCACCCGCCTCGGCAAGCAGAGCATGATCCTCGGATTTACTTGGCTTCACAAACATAACCCAGAGATCGACTTTCGCGCTAAAACCGTTAAGATGACTAGGTGCCTCCCGCGCTGCTGCACCGGCTGTCAAACCGAGAGAAGAGAGGAACGAACCCGGAAAAAGGAAGAGTCCCGCCGAATAAACGCCTGTCGAACTGGTCCGTTCCCCACCTTCGTAGAAGACGTAGAAAACGAACCAGAGCCATCGCCACCTCCCGAATTAGAGCCCGAAGTCCCGGACGAGCCCTTGGAAGAAGGAGATAGAATCTGGGCAACTGGACTTTTCCCCGAGGCCGAGTTCATCCACGCGACAACTACGATCTCCCAACGTTTAGCGGAAGGTTTCCGACAGAACTCTCAACCGGCGGAATACAGCGAGCACGTCCCGCCGTACCTCCGAGACTTCGCCTCCGTCTTCTCCAAAGACTCCTTCGACGAACTACCGGAACCCAAACCATGGGACCACGCCGTAGAATTGACTCCCGACGCCTCGCCCAAAGGTTGCAAGGTCTACCCACTCTCGGTGTCGGAACAAAAAGAACTCGACCTCTTTCTCAAGGAAAACGTCGATAGTGGCCGAATCCGCCCATCCAAATCCCCGATGGCTTCCCCTGTCTTCTTCGTCAAGAAGAAGGACGGCAGACTACGCCTGGTACAAGACTACCGTGCGCTAAACGCGATGACCGTGAAGAACAAGTATCCACTCCCGCTCATCCCGGAACTCATCGCGAAACTTCGAGGCGCCAAATACTTCACGAAGTTAGACGTCCGGTGGGGTTTCAACAACGTCCGCATAAAGGAAGGAGACGAGTGGAAGGCGGCCTTCCGAACTAACCGCGGTTTGTACGAACCGCTCGTTATGTTCTTCGGCCTCACCAACAGTCCCGCCACCTTCCAAACGATGATGGACGATATCTTCGAAGAACTCATTTCGGAAGGCGTGGTGGTAGTATACCTAGACGACATCCTCATATTCACGGAGTCCCTCGAGGAACACCGCCAAATCACTCGCCGGGTCCTAGAACTACTAGAGAAGCACAAGCTCTACCTACGTCCCGACAAATGCGAATTCGAGAAGACGACAATCGAGTACCTAGGCGTGATCATCTCGTACAACAAAGTCGCCATGGACCCAGTTAAAGTCGCAGGTGTCAGGGACTGGCCCGCCCCAACGAACAAGAAGGAGGTACAGTCCTTCTTGGGCTTCACCAACTTCTACCGAAGGTTCATCAAAGATTTCTCCGAGCACGCCCGCCCCCTCTTCGACTTAACCCGCAACGACTCCAACTTCCGCTGGGGAGAAGCCGAACGTGCCGCCTTCGACAAGCTGAAACAGAGCGTCACCTCCACCCCAGTTCTCATCTCCCCGGACTCGACGAAACCCTTTCGTATCGAAGCCGATAGTTCCGACTTCGCCACAGGAGCAGTCCTATCCCAGGTATCGGAGGAAGACGATAAATGGCACCCAGTCGCTTTCCTCTCCAAATCCCTTACCTCGGTCGAAAGGAACTACGAGATCCACGACAAGGAGATGTTAGCGATCGTCCGAGCCCTGCAGGAATGGC
>DATMDU010000047.1:0-1089 GCA_035557535.1 Pyrinomonadaceae bacterium | reverse complement strand
CGATCGTCGGCGCAACGATCCTCGCGTCCATCTTTCTGCATGGTGTCGCAGCATCTCCCTGGATGAAGTGGTTGTCGTCCAGGGAAAGAAACGGCGTTTGAAAAATAATCAATTTCAGTTTGCAGTGACCGACGTTTCGACGGGCTGATTTTTTGTTCCCTTCGTAGTCCTTCGACCTAATTTCAGCAAACCACTGTTGCTCGGTCTGCTTGCCGTCGGCGGCCAAGTTGTGATTGAAGTCCCCAATAAGAACGGGGGGGTTCGACAATGAAATTCAGTTTCGACCAAGCTAAGCGCGCGATGAAGGTTGTCACCAGCACTGTGATTGTCATTGTGGTTGCTGCACCCGCGGTACAAGCAAGAAAGTTCGATCATTGGCTGAAGCCGGGTGCGAGAGGGCCCGACGTGAAGGCTCTTCAGGTCAGAATTGCGGGCTGGTACCCGACGAGTAAGCAACGGCATTTCAGCATCGATGGAATCTATGGAAGGCAAACCAAGAAGGCCATGCGCACTTTTGAGGCCGGTTACGGCAGGCCTGTGAACGGGGTTGCATCGCGGAAGGATCTTGGAATCCTGAACTGGCTCCAAGACCGCAATGGCTCGACCAAGCACTTTGACTTCCGTGAATTCGTTCAGAACCGATCCTCTTCTTGTTCCTCGCGAGCGAACGCCTACGCCGGAACGTTTAGCGGTGGTAGGTCGAGTCCACAACGCGTGAAGCAAAATGTCCGCAGACTGATGTGGCGCCTCGAGGCTGTTCGGAGGAAGGGTGGGGGAAGGCCCATCGGAATCAACTCAGGGTTTCGCAGCGTGGCTTACAACAACTGCATAGCGGGGGCACGCGCAAGCCAACACCTCTACGGAACGGCCGCGGACAACCGAATGGTGGGAGTCAGGAATCGCCGGGGAAGAGAAATCGCCAAGAGAAGTCAGATTCACGGCATCGCGTGTTATTCGTCGCTTAGCCACAACCATTTCGATCTACGTATCGAGAACAAGGAACTGCGAGCGGGCAGCTTCTGGTGGTGGCCAAGGAGAGATCGTCGCGGCCGGGACCTCACCGAGGGAGGCAGTCCGTGCTGGGGGCAG
>DATMDU010000046.1:0-1164 GCA_035557535.1 Pyrinomonadaceae bacterium | reverse complement strand
CTTTCTGAGCAGCCTGCAAGAGGCTTTTCAGCACCCTGCTTGGGGGATGATTTCGACTGCTAACACGTCATAGAGACTTACAGGGAAAGCCGGTGAATCGATTCGAGTTCCGAACAACAAGAAGTCTCAAACTTAAGCTCGTAGGTTCACTTCTCTGTAGGCTAGTGTAGTGTCCCATAATTAGCTTGACTTATATCTACGACGAGAGCTATGTTATGCGGCATGAGAATAGCCTCTCCCGTTGTGTTGTCTCAGGAAGAACGTGCGGTGTTGAGCACCTGGAGTCGCGGAAGAAGTTTGCCGTTGCGATTGATTCAACGTGCGCAAATTGTCGTGATGGCGGCGCAGGGTATCCCAAGCCAGGACATCGCGCAGATGTTGTCGGTTTCCAGACCGACCGTTCAGCTGTGGAGGGAACGATTTCTTGCCCTTCGTTTGGAAGGATTGAAGAAAGACGCTCCGCGGGCAGGCCGCATTGCCAGTATCCCGGAGAAAAAAGTGCGGACCGTCGTGCAGGCTACTCTGCACACGACACCCCGAGGCGCCACTCACTGGAGCGTCCGCACGATGGCCAAGGCGCAGGGCATCAGCCGGATGGCGGTTCAGCGTATTTGGGATCGACACGGCCTCAAGCCTCATCTGACCAAGACTTTCAAGCTCAGCGGCGACAAACGTTTTACCGAAAAGCTCTACGATGTGGTCGGCCTTTATCTCAACCCTCCAGACAAAGCCCTGGTCTTGTGCGTGGATGAGAAAAGCCAAATCCAGGCACTCGATCGTACCCAGCCAGGACTGCCGATCAAGAAAGGGCGCTGCGGCACAATGACGCACGACTACAAGCGCAACGGCACAACCACACTGTTTGCCGCGCTGAGCATGCTCGATGGCAAAGTGATCGGCGATTGCATGGCGCGTCATCGACACCAGGAATTCATTCGTTTCCTCAATAAGATTGACGCCGAGACCCTGTCCCATCTCGATCTGCATCTTATCGTGGACAATTACGCAACCCACAAACACCCGCGGGTCAAAGCCTGGATGCGACGACATCCCAGATTCCACATCCACTTCATCCCGACGTCGAGTTCTTGGTTGAATCTGGTCGAGCGTTGGTTTCGAGAGATTACCGACAAGCGGATTCGCCGCGGCAGTTTCCACAACGTC
>DATMDU010000045.1:0-4826 GCA_035557535.1 Pyrinomonadaceae bacterium | reverse complement strand
ACGCAAATCAACCTAGCACAGCGCTCCCACAGCATTCTAATTGTCGCGGTTCTGGATGCGGAGGAAGAGAATACATGGGCACCACAGATTCCCGAATGATAGACACCTCGAAACACTGCTGGCTTCCTGGCAGCGCCATCTCCGAGCGCCAATCTAGGGGAAAACGTTAGTGGGGCGACATAACAGATTGCGTCACTACGTTAATGGTCGATACTCCCTTTATGAGTGACGACATTCCTGACGCGAAACCCAACCAACTGACTCCTGACATCCTGTCCGACGGCAAGACTGATGTACAGGTTTCAGCAGAGGCCGACTCCACTGAGCTTGGCAGCGGCCCAAACGAAGCAATCCAAGCCGAGTTAAGCTCCTATCTAACCGGAGACGACTCGCGGCTTGGTCAAGTTTATCGAGGCCTACAACAGGGATGGACTGCCGCGCAAATTGCCGCTGACTTGCAGGTTTCGACAGCTGGGTTCGTCTACAACCAGAAGGCAACCATCGCGACTCTCCTTGAGGGCCAACTACCAAACTCCGCGAACATGGCCCTCCAAACAATCGGTCGCGTCCGAAGCATCATGAGATCCAGCGGACTCTCGGCCATTACTCGCCAATATCTAGAAGCAAAGATTGAGGAACTCGAGCTGCTGGCAGACGACCCACAAGCCCGCGCAAAGGAAGCCCAACATGCCAAGGACAAGACGAAACAGGCCGAAGCTACCAACGAGGTTGGGATCTATGTGTACGCACTCCCTCACTATCTGCGCTACCGATTTGACCCCAAGTCACGACGGACCCTGATGAAAGTTGGTCGCAGCGATAGCGACGTCATCACTCGATTCCGCAATCAGACCCGCACGACTGCTCTGCCCGAGGAGCCGATTCTGCTACGCATCTACCCTACAGAGACACCCAGCCCAGCCGTAGAGAAGACATTCCATGGCCTTCTAAAGACGGCAGACATGTCCCCAAACTTGACGAGAGTCGCAGGTAAAGAGTGGTTCATCACCAAGCTAGAGTTTCTCGATGAAATAGCACGCGCGCTCGACCTAGAAGTGCATGAAGTCAACTCTGATGAGTTGGTCGATGAGGATTGATTCTGGAGCCGGGCAGATCTCCCGCTCACTGTGAAACGCATAGTGGATAGCATCCGACATCCCGAGAGCGAGGCCAGAGCAAATGCTGAAGTGCCCCAGTTGCGGCAGCGCCGACATTAGTCTAGTTGAGAAACGCGAGAATGAAACACTCCTTGTCCAATGTGATGAGTGCGCCCATCAATGGTTACGAGGCACTCCTCGCCCTGAAGTCGCCGAGGCTACACCGCCACCTATTGGCGAGCGTAGCTACCTGCTGCAGACTGATGGATCGGGCAATGGGACTGTAGTGAATCCGGATGAGGGGGCAATCGGAGTCGTGCTTATGGACCCGGGCGGCAATCCGGTGTCAGGGGGCGAAATCTCTAGAAGGATTGGTCCTGCCACAAACAACATTGCGGAGTACAAGGCCCTCATCGAGGGCCTCAGGCTGGCCCAGCTCAAGGGCATAAAACGCATTCGGGTCTTCCTCGACTCAGAACTCGTAGTCGACCAGATCAATGGCGTCTCACAAGTAAACGCCGAGCATCTCAAACCCTGGCATGACAAGGCACTGACTCTGTTCAATCAGTTTCCGAACTGCAGGATTTCATGGGTGCCTCGCAAGTGGAACAGGAGCGCGGATCACCTTGCGGCGAGGGCGTTACGCGGCCCCTCGCTCGACTAGAAGCCGGCCGATCTGCAGGGTCACTCTTTCTGACACCAGCAGGTGAGAAAAGTCACGTGGTCGCCGTCTGCGGCGTGGCCGCGGCCACTGCATTTACTCGGCGGCATGTGGAACGGGAGTAAGTCAAAGGTTGCACAGAAGGTCGCTAGGGGCTTAGCTATCGCTGCTGCCAGTGTTCCCGCTGTAATGGCGGCAATCGAGGCGTACCAAATACTCCGTGATGAGGAACGGAAAGTCGATCTACTTGACGACCGCTAACCAACGAGGCCTTTGAAGAAGTGCTGAGAGTAGGCTCGAATGCGCGTCAAGTGTGTTCTTACCTTAGGGCGTGAAGGCAAGAAGAAAGCCGGTTGCCTCATGCGCTGACAGCGCCGATGATTGCCGGTACCAAGGACGACCGGGACGAATGAAGGGGGAGATGACTTTCCGAAAAGAAGCTAACGCTGCAGCCCTGCTATGGAAGGTCGGGACGGAAGAGCTCCCGGATGACGCTAGGAAGGCAGGGTTCTTCAGGCATTCTTCTGAAACGGAGCTTTGTTTGCCAGAAGAGCATGCTCTATTCAACCTGTTGGAAGACCTCCGGGACTCGATGGTCGAGCGTTTCTACGAGGCAGGGATCCCGTGGCACGGAGGGGTTAGCGGCCAACCTGGCAACCATCTTCTGTCCTCCCAGATTCAGTGCGTGAACGCATTGGGCCCCTTGATCGACGACCCACATGGACTCAAAGCGCTGTTCGATTGTGTTCTCCCGATAGAAGCCGTTCTCCCGTTCGGCGAAATGTCTTTTCCGAGAGACCACGTTGTTTTCGAATGGACTGGACGTTCTGACTACCTTTCAGAATGGGGTAATCGAGCGCGGTCACGGGGGGCTAACGCCACGAGTGCCGATGCCGCGATCAAGTACATAACCCCAGATGGCAATCTCGAGATCGCGCTGATCGAGTGGAAGTACGTCGAAGTCTACTCCGGGCATGTCCTGAGTGGCGGGCCAAAGGCTTTGAAGACAAGACTGTCCCGTTACCAGGATCTGTTCGCTGACTCAGACTCACCTTTCAAAGCTAAGGAAAAGTCCGTTGAGTCTTTCTTCGTTGAGCCGATCTACCAGTTGATGCGGCTACATTTGCTCGCCCGAGCAATGGAAAAAGCGAAAGAGGGAGACGCCGAAAGGGTTCGGGTGGTTTACGCGGCCCCCTCCCGCAATGAGTCGGTCTGGAAGGCTATCGCCAAAATCCTGAAAGCGGAAGAAGGCGACGCACCAAGGGCGTCGGCCGCTTGGAAAGCGCTACTGAAGGACTCGGGCGCATTCGTGCATTACGACACCGCCGAGCTAGTCAGTTCGGACGCCCCCACGGATCCCATCTTCAAAGATCGGTACCGCCACCTGGCGGCTACGCCAACATGACGACGAGGTGAGAAGCATCACGGACAACCCCGGTGGGGACTAGCTCACAGAGCATCTAGTTTCCCCGCCGATACGCTTGTCGGTGACCTGCGAGAATGGCCTTTCAGCACAGCGCAAAGAGGCGAATCCTTACCATGGAGACGATCTGCCGACTGAGCTAACGGGGCCGAAACGTGCGAGAACCGAGGATACATGCTCTCCATAGAGCCCGACTGAGACATACTCGACATCCAATCGAGGCCCAGCCCCCCGCCTTGCTGTGGCTCTCCTCGCTTGAAAGAAGTCGACTCGTCGGGCACGGACCGGCTTCTTAACCGAAAAGTGTGGTGGGACTCAGCCGAGATCGGCGCCTAAAACCACATCTCGACCCACCAGGTGAATCGTTGGGTCCCTCAGCTCCAGCCCCGATGCCACTTCGGAGATGCCCAAGTCACCAACAGCTTCGACTCCGCGCCCCAAAACACTGGGCGCAATCGATACCACGAGCCGATCGGCCAGACCGCGGGACGCCAGAAGCGACGTGATTACTCTCGCTCCACCCTCGACCAGAATCGATTCGATTCCCCGTCTCCTGAGATAGAGAAGCGCCTCGCCGAGCTCGACCCTGTCGTCTTCCAGGGGGAGAACGACGATCTCCGCCCCCCTCCCTGCCAACTCACGCCGTCTGTACTCGTCCGAGAGCTCGGTGGTGAGAACCACGGTGGTGCCCTCCTCGGTTAGCACCTTCGCCTCGGCCGGCATTCGCAGCTTGGAATCGAGGATGACCCTGATGGGGGATGAGCCTGACACCAGCCGGACGGTCAACTGAGGGTCGTCGTTGATGACAGTTCCTATGCCGGCCATGACGGCATCGCAATGCGCGCGCATCGAGTGAGACATCATTCGCTCCGCCTCGGAACTGATCCATCGAGAATCTCCGACAGAGGTCGCTATGCGCCCGTCCAAGCTTTGGGCGTACTTGACGACGACGTAAGGCCGGTCGTCCCGCGGCCTTACAGGTCCAAGAAGCTTCTGAATGTCAACCGGAGTCGTCTCGAGTGTCTTCGGAGAGACGAGCGAGCCGTTGTGCCCGAGCCGGTTCCGCTTGGTGTTCAGATAGGTGGAGTTACGGGTGTGGGGGGCGACGGTCAACGGCTGAACCTCTTCGACACTTATCCCATGGTGCAGCAGCGCCTCTACCTTCTTGGGGTTATTGGTCATCAGCTTGATGCTGTTTACGCCCAAGGCCTCCAGCACTTCGGCGGCATCCTCGTAACTCCTGAGGTCAGCGGGGAACCCCAAGTGCAGATTGGCATCAACGGTGTCCTTGCCTTGATCTTGCGCCACATAAGCGCGCAACTTGTTGACCAAGCCAATGCCGCGTCCCTCGTGGCCGGTCGCGTAGACGAGTACTCCCCTGCCCTCGGCAGCGATACGTTTCAATGCTTCCCGGAGTTGGACCCCGCAGTCGCACCGCAAAGAACCGAAGACATCCCCGGTTAGGCATTCAGAATGGACGCGGGTGAGCATCGGCCCGGCGGCGTCCACTGATCCCTTCGTCATCGCCAAGTACACGTTTCCGGATGAACATTCAAAGGCGCGAGCTTCGAACGGCCCAAAGGGGGTCGGAAGGGGGACTCGTGCCACCTCGGTGACCATCACACGCCTCGCTTTCCCGTCACCA
>DATMDU010000043.1:0-84220 GCA_035557535.1 Pyrinomonadaceae bacterium | reverse complement strand
TTCAAATAGTAGATAACTTTCCTGTTTGGTCCGGCCGCTGCGACGGCCGGGCCGAGTCCGAACTGTGGTGGCGTTGGATCGCCACCGAACATGGGATGTGACCAGTCAACACCAGTATCAATCACTGCGACAATCATTCCTTCGCCGTGATAACCGGGCGTACCAAGCTGATCAAACTGGCTCAGCTTTGGCGGATTGCCGTATAGCTGGGGCGCTCGCACGTAGTTAACGGATCGATCCAGGCTGACGATCAATTCCTCGGCCTCATAAACACCCACCACGCCTTCAAGGTTCTTAAGTGCAGCAATGGCGTGCTCCGGCACAACCAACGTGACGCCGTTGTAGACGTAGTTGAAACGAAACTTGATGTCGGCAGTCACGGCACCGTTAGGCGCCGAGACCCCTGCAACTATGTATGGAATGCCGCTCGCGACAGCCCTCTGCAGAAAAGTGTTCTGATCGGCGATGACTTGTTGTTTATACGCGTTCGCGTCGAAGGATTGGCCCGCGAGACCTGCGCGATACCTGGCGACGACGACCGGCTCACGAGAGAGCTGGACGATTACCGTCTTAACCGCCACGGCATGTGTGGTAGGGAGTGAAACCGACGCAAGCGAAAAGAGAAACGCCAACGCGATCATGAAACAACCGGTGCGGAGCAGAACTCTATAACTCATCTCTTCCTCCTCAAGGCGTGCAGAATCTTTGAAGTGCCGATTTAAAGGTTCTGATTTGTTACGTCGGAGTAGAGAATGCAGCGCGAGGGTTGAGAAATACTTGAGTCGAGGCGGTTCAGAACGAGTAAGTGGTTGCGATTGTATTCAGACTATCTTGCAATTGAGGCGTGCGGCCTGTCTTGAGGTAAGTACTACCCGCAGTAGCGGGTTGGTCTTCGCGCTGTAGGCGCGAAATCAAATTCTTCCACGCCTTCAGCGCTCTTCCAGCTCCATGCGCACTTTCCTGGGCCGTTGGCCCAGGCTATTACATTTCGCGCCTTTGGCGCTGAAGCCTGAGTTTCTCACACGGCTCATCCACTTCGCGGTTCCGCAAGGCAACCATCGCCGATCTCAAGTCCATCTCAAACGCAACGCGCAAGATGCGGCAGTCATTCCCGTTCATGAGAAGCAAGCATAAAGCTTCGCCGATTTCGCGGGTGTGATCCCCAGTTGTACGCCTGCCTTCCGATCCCAGGGTCTATCAAATTTGAATTCTCTTTCGAGGTGACTATGCGAAGAATCATTCCCGCCGCAACTGGCTTTCTGAGTATTGTGATGATCGTTTGCGCCATGCTGGCTCCGAGTGGGCTAACCCAGCAGATAACCGGCGGTCAGCAAACGCCAATGACTGCCTTAGGCGGTTTCCACTCTACCGCTTCAAACCTGATCATTCCTCAGTCGAGAGCTTATGCATTGCGTGCTCCCGCTGATCTGGTTCAGGTGAGCGAAGTAGTTGCCGACGTCCGCATCTTGCAACAAGTGGCAACGACAACCCTCGATGTTGGAATAACCAACCCCAGCGGCCGTCAGCAGGAAGCTGAGATGATGATTCCAGTACCGGATGGCGCGGTATTGCGCGGGTTTACTTTTTCCGGTTCGTCCAAAGAGCCTACGGCGAAGCTCCTTCCCAAAGGGGAAGCCCAGGCGATCTACCGCTCCATAGTCAGCAAACTGAAAGATCCGGCGCTGCTCGAATTCGCCGGCTACAACCTGGTCCGTTCCAGCGTGTTTCCCGTTCCGGCGCGCGGCACCCAGCGCGTCCGGCTCGTCTATGAACATATCCTGCGCGCGGACGGAAATCGGGTGGACTACGTGCTCCCACGAAGCGAATCGTTTGAAGCCACCGCCACGCCCTGGAAGATTTCCGTTCGTATTCAAGCCAAAACACCTGTTTCCGCAGTGTACTCACCCAGTCATCAGGTGGTTGTCGAACGCCCGGCGGTTGAACAAGCCGCAGTGCGAGTTGCCGGCGACAAGAAACTCGAGCCCGGCCCTTTCCGTCTTTCATATCTCGTTGAAGGCGCCGGACTCACAGCATCTCTACTTGCCTATCCGGATGCGCGCATCGGCGGCGGCTACTTCCTGTTGCTTGCCGGAGTACCGGCGGGAGCGCGGGCCGAAGGACCTGCAATCAAGCGCGAAGTGACTCTGGTTATCGATCGTTCCGGCAGCATGCAGGGTGAAAAGATTAAGCAAGCGCGCGCCGCCGCGCTTCAGGTTGTTGACGGACTGGACGAAGGTGAGGCCTTCAACATCATTGACTACTCCGACACCCTCGCTCGATTCGCCGAGCGTCCGGTCATCAAGGACAAGCAGACAATTGTTCAGGCGCGCTCGTATATCAAGGGGCTCCAAGCGGACGGCGGTACAAACATTCACGATGCTCTCGTCGAAGCGATGAACCAGACTCCTACGCCCAAGATGTTGCCGCTAACAATCTTTTTGACGGACGGAGTGCCCACTGCTGGTCAAACTCGCGAATCGGCTATCCGCAGCGCTGTGGTTGCTGCCAACGTGCACAAACGCCGCATCTTTAGTTTCGGCGTCGGCTTCGACGTCAATGCGCCGCTGCTGACGTCGGTTGCCAACGCCACGCGCGCAACTGCCACCTTCGTCTTTCCCGATGAAGATGTGGAAACAAAAGTTTCGCAGGTATTTCGCCGGCTTGCGGGTCCGGTGCTGGCGGATCCTCAGCTCGCCACAATTGATGCGAAGGGCGCGCCAACCACGCGGGCGGTTCGCGAACTACTGCCCTCGGAACTCAGCGATGTCTTCGAAGGCGATCAAATAGTTTTGCTGGGCCAATACCAGGATAACGATCCGCTGCATTTCCGGATCAGCGGAAACTATCTTGGAGCACCACGCACGTTTGACCTCAAGTTTGATCTGGACAAAGCGACGACGCGAAATGCTTTTGTCCCGCGTCTCTGGGCCAGCCGGAAAATTGCGCGGCTGATTGAAGTGATTCGAGAAGCCGGCGCCGATAACGCCACCGTTGCGCGGGCAACGAATCGCGGCGGAGGGCGCGTGCCTACAGTGATGGCTGGTGGTCCATTCGGCGGCGGCGACGCGAGCGCCCCGGTTGATCCGAAGTTGAAAGAACTGGTTGACGAGATCGTCAGACTTTCAACCGAATACGGTGTGTTGACCGAGTACACTTCGTTTCTCGCTCTCGATGGTACTGATCTCTCGCAGCGCGAGGCTCTCAACGAACAAACTCGCAACTCTTTAATTCAAAATGTGCAGAACACCCGCACCGGCATGGGCGGCGTCACGCAGGGAATGAATGTGAGCACGCAGCGGACGCAATCCAGCGCCAACCGGTCCAACTTTTACTTCACGCAGAATATGGAGCGCGTGGAAATTACCAACGTGCAGCAGATCACCGATCGCACTTTCTTCCGCCGCAACAATCGTTGGGTTGATTCGAGTGTGCTGGATAAGGAAAAGACCCTGACGCCAGATCAGACGCTGGAATTCGGCACTCCTGAGTTTTACAAACTAGTCGATCGACTGGTGAAGGAAGGCCGGCAGGGGATTTTGGCGCTGTCGGGCGAGATGCTGCTGTCGATCGACGGGAAGACGGTGCTGATCAAAGCGCCAGCGAAGAACTGATCTGACGAAAAACCTCAGGAGTCTCCCACTCAGGTACGGTGGGGCGCGATCAGTCCGCAAAGCGGACGTACGATAGTAGCCCAGCAGTTTACTGCTGGGACAAAAGATGACGAATATAGAGAGTCCGTGGAGCGGACGGCTGAGAAACAGGAGTCATCAGTCGTCCGTTTCACGGACTTCGATAAGTAATTGACCTCGACAACCCACCGATGAATCGGTGGGCTAGTTTCATTGGTCCGCATACGCGGACTGACGTAGTGGGTTTTCTCCCGTGCGTTCTGGCTCAACATCTCATGACAGTGCTTCGGCGACGGGCTCTCGTTTCTGCTCGAAGCGATTTCCAAATCGCTTGAGTGAAGCTAAGTACAACGTGCCAGTCACCAGCAGTATCAGTGTGACTCCTCCGCCCCTGCTCGCATCCGACGATTGCAGTAAATAGATCATCAGGATGCCCGGCAAGCTGCCGAAGAATATTCCGCCCATCGAATCCACCAGTGCCGCCCCCGAATTCGCAAAACGGAAAAACTGCATTTTCAACGGATGGTTGACTGACATCCAGTTGCCCCAGGCTAGATAGGCAAAAGTCAGCGCCGCGGCTTCGAGCCCACCAAGAACACTCGCCATAATGCCGAGTCGCCATCCCGCTAGTATTAATATCGGCAACACTTGCACGCCAACTATCATCAGGTAAGCAAGGTTTTTGGCAAGCAGAATGGAGATGCCGTTCAAAGGGAGAAGCGCATAACGATCCAGGCCGGCGCGGTTATCGAGGCCGAAGCTGTTAAATGGAACCGCTGCGTTGCCGAGGAAGACGATGACAATGAAGGACCAGAAGACGCCCACCGAGGGTTCATTTGCGACAACCAGATAGATACAGGCAAGCATCGCGGCGGCGAGACCCAGATAGGTATCCAGCAGTCTGCGAAAATATCTGAAATCTTTGACGATCAGACCGCCGAGGCGACCAGGCAAGACGAGCGAGGAAAGAAAGATCTTTCGGCCCGCCGGTTGCGAAACTGATACCAAACTATTCTTGAAAGACCAGATCGCCGCGCTTCCGGCGCCGGTAGTAAGCATTGCCAGGAGGGTTATAGTTTTTATGGGCCCGCCGTCCCGGTCTCCGGTCGCAGCATCAACCACAAGTCTCATTGGCAAAAATTCAGACCATAGTAAATTCCCAGCTGGGCCGCCGTTAATCGCGTAAACCCCGCCGGCAAGCAGAGTCGCAGTCGCGGCAACCCAAAGCAGCTTTCGCCACGAAGCGCTGTTCAGCAAACCAGCAATGCCGAGTCCCGTTAACCAGGCTGTGACGATAAACAGCAAACCGGCGACTACTCCGGCGATGGGATTTCGCGCCTGGGACAAGGGGTAAAGAATTGCAAGCGAGCCGGCAATTACCAGCCAGGCGGATGGTGGAATAAGCAGTGAGATGGCGCGAACGATGAATCGTTCTCGGAGTGAAAGTGGCAGATGCAGCCACTTGCGCGAAGCTATCGTGTCGCGAGGGTTGGCGGCAATTGGAAAAAGCCACACAAGAAAGATTGCCGCGAGAAGTTGAAGTAGTAGTGTCGCGTTGCCATTCGCGACGTTTACTGCTGCAACGCGTAACACCTGAACATATTTGAACGCAATCAACAGGGAAAGGAGGAGAATTATTCCCTGATTGCTTCGGAATCCGGCGCGCGAAAATCTGCGCCAATAGGCGCGCCATTCATAAGTGATTATTAGTGTTACCCGATCCACTCGAGGTCCCCGACGTCTCCTCTTACGACGTGTTTGAAGAAAAGGTCCTCGATTGTCTCACCCGAGCGAAGCGTGTCGGCCACTGTCTGACGGCACACGATCTCTCCGGAAACAATAATCGCAAAATCGGTGACCAATCGCTCGACTACTTCCAGAATATGTGACGTCAGAAAAATGGTGACGCCTTTGCTCGCCATCAGCAACAAGAGGTCCTTGATGTTTCGTGAGGCAACCGGATCGATACCTTCGAAAGGCTCATCCAGAAATAAGACTGAAGGGTTGTGGAGCAAGGCCATTGCCAGCGAGCATTTCTTCCGCATCCCAAACGACGCTTGTTCGACGTAAGTATTCCGGCTGGATGCGAGGTCAAGATAGCTCAACAGTTCAATCGCGCGCCTTTCTGTTTCCTTCCGGCTCAGTCCATAAACTGGACCGCTCAGCATGAGGTGTTCCCAGATCGTGAGTGCATTGAAGAGTGCCAACTCTTCGGGCAACACTCCGATTCTCTTTTTCACCTCCAAAGGCGATTTGAGAATCGACGTGCCCGTTATTAACGCATCGCCCATGGTCGGCGCGAGCAAGCCAGTGAGCATCCTGACGGTAGTTGATTTGCCGGAACCGTTGGGACCGAGGAACCCAAAGATGGTTCCTTTTGAAATCTGCAGACTGAGGTCGTTGACCGCTACCAGCCGGCCAAATTTCTTCGTCAGGTTCCTGGTTTCAATCTCAACCATGATGTCTTGATGTGGCACGCGCGTCTTGCGCGTGATTTAGGGGCGGGACGCCCCTGCCACTAGCTCCTCGGCAGCATGCCGGCCAGCATCTCAAAAGAATCATGCACCACGCTGTAGGAAGTTTTCAGTTGATCGTTTGTTCCTCGTCTGGCGTCTGAGCGAAATTTTGTCAGGGCCTGACTAAATGTTTTGAGTCCCTTCTCAAATTCAGCTCTCTGCTCCTGGCTCGTACCAGCAGGCACTCCCAGCCGGACGATAGCCCTTCCGCGCGAATATAACAGCCCCGCTTTTGTTCTGATGCGCTTGAAATCTCCCTTTGGTAACGCTTCGTGTTCCAAAGGATGTAGTACGTCGTGGAAGGTTTCATACTGCTTCACGCTGAAGCCGTGCTGCGGGGCTGCGTCAGTTCTCATGGCAGACAGCACAAATATCGTTGACAGAAAAAGCGCAAGTACAATAGCCGCGTTAAGTTTTTTCACCTGGTTCCTCCGAAATGTTCTAAGTTGGAAACCGTTCCTGTCCAGATTATAGTCTCGTCGCGCCTTGAGCAACGTGAATCGAAAGCGGGTGGTTGAAGCTCAATCTTTCGATCGTCTTGAAAAGCAATTTGAAGCTTGTACTCTAAACCAATGGATTCAGGTCAACATGTCTGAAAAAAGCATCCAGGAAACTTACGCGCCCAATCTCGCGTGTTTCGGTTGTGGACCGGCAAACGAGAAAGGTTTGCACGTTCGCAGCTTTCCCAGCGGCGAAGAAGTGGTGGCGGATTTTGAACCCGAGACTTACCAGGAAGCGTTTCCGGGAGTTTTGAGCGGAGGCATCATCGGTACATTGCTGGACTGTCACTGCAATTGGTCCGCGGCCTGGCATCTGATGAAATCCGGCGGTCTGGCTGCTCCGCCCTGCACCGTCACAGCAGACTACACAATCAAACTTCTGCGGCCAACGCCAACGGATAAACCGCTCCGTCTGGTCGCGCGCGTCATTGAGTCCAGCGGCGATCGGGCAATCGTCGAAGGTGAGCTGATTGCTCACGACAAGGTGTGCGCCACATGTCATGGGACCTTTGTCGCGGTTAAGCCCGGACATCCTGCCTATCATCGCTGGTAGGCCAGGCATTCCTGCCTGTCCGCGAACCCTCGGCTTTTCATCTACTGGAACAGTAAAGCCAAAACATTTTCCATTTTTCATTTTTCATTTGTCATCGCATTCGGCGGAAGCGGTTACTCGTATTGGCTAATTCGATGCGAGCGCTAATAAACATGTCAAGAAACGCCAACACGGCCTGGTCTTCAATGAAAAATGACAAATGGAAAATGAGAAATGGAAAATCTCTTCAGTTTGACACGCCGAGGAAACTATCCCGCAGGACAGACAGAAACGTCTGTCCCACCGTTGCATCCACAGCCCACTCCTGTGGCTTGCTCGCCTGTAAGTATCTCGCCTCTTAGCTACGCTCAGCACGAACAAATCAAGTCGCGCATCTTTTGCCGCAAATGATCACCCAACTAAGAATTGAATTTCTCAAACTAATCCGCTCGAAGGGATTTTACCTCTCGTTTGTCGCGCTCTCTGCATTTGTCCTGTTGATGCTTTGGGGCTTCTATTCCTACGCTCAGGAAAAAACGAGCGGTCTGGCCGGCGAGCAATTCAAATACACCTATGAATCGAAAAGCTATTTCAACGGTTTGACGTTCACGCTCTATTCCCTAATTTTCGCGTTTAGCCTGGTGATACCGATCTTCGTAGCGATGAATGCTGGAAGTCAGATTGCAGGTGAGCGGCGGACGGGCACGTTGCGGATGATGTGCATTCGTCCGGTTTCGCGCGTGGTTATCGTTGTCTCAAAGTTTCTGGTAGTAGCCATCCATGCCTACCTGCTGATGGCCTTCTTCATTGGGCTCAACCTGATGATCGGATTGCTGTTCGTGGGCTGGGGCAATCTTGAGTTATATCCCGGCCCGCTAAATCTCGTGGACGAGCCGGGCACGATTCTTCGCAAAGAAGCTGTCTGGCGTTTCTTTTATGCCAGTTTTTCCGGCACCTGGGCCCTGCTGGTGATCGCGGCGGTGGCTAACCTCTTTTCAGTTCTCTTCGAGAATCCGGTAACTGCCGTCGCTGCCACGTTGGCAGTTTATCTGACACTTTACATCGTTGGCCGAATCGAATTCTTCGTCAACCTCAGTCCTTATTTCTTTACCACAAACATGGACTTCTGGCGCGATGTCCTTAAGCCGCAAATTCCCTGGGCCAGCTTCAATTATCAGGCGGCGACCTGCGGCGCCTACATTTTTGGTTTGTTGCTTCTATCGATTGTGATCTTCGAAAGAAAGGACGTAACCAACTGAATGTGGTGGAAGACCGTTGTGGGCCTCTTGTTTGTCTCAATGCTCGTGGGCGCTTTCTTTCTCAGACCCGCGCGCGACCGGAGTGGATTGGATGGATCGGGTAAACAACATGAGGCGGACCGGCGTCTTCGGCTGATGACCTGGAACATCGGACATGGAAACCTCGAGTCTGATACGCGCGCGCACAGTGAGGATTTCCCGGCCGTTGCCGAGTTAATACTGAGACACGATCCTGATGCAGTGGCAATTCAAGAGCTGACCGGCCCAGATCAGCTAAACCGGCTCTTAGGACTTTTGCAGGACCGCTATCACGGCTTCGCCGGCTCTAATGGAAGCTCGGATCGTGTGACGGCAGTTCTGGTGAGGGTGCGACCTGGGAAGAACTTTCTCCCGCAATTTGCGAGTGTGCCGGCAGGAGACAAGTTTGCGGCTGCGGCTACATTTCTTTGGACCCGAGAACTGCCGGAGATTGTTTTCATCAGTGCGCATGCTGATGCCTCCAAAGCCTCGCGCCGGCGCACTTTTGTTAGTGACCTGATTGACTGGAAGCGCCAGAAGACCTCTGGGAAAACAATGCTTATCGCGGCTGATCTCAATTTCGAAGTTAGCACCCAAAAGCAGGCGGGCTTATTCACTGACAGTGCAAAGCACGATAGTGAATCGTACACAAGTCTCCTAAAGCACTTTAGCGACCTGGGACGCGACGCGGGCGCAACGGCTGTGAACGCTCGTCGCATCGATTACGTTTTCGGTCCGTTGGGAGCCTTAGCAACGCGTGCGGAAGTGTTGCGCGGCGCCGCCATCGGCCGCATGGACCACTGGCCCTTGCTGGTCGAAATCACATTCTGACCGTTCCCTGGGCAAACGAACAGTTTGCGTTACATCTCATGAGCGAATTGATTTTGCAGACCGAGGGTTTAACTAAGAAGTATGGTAAACGGCTGGCCGTGGATCACATTTCGCTGTCTGTAGAGCAAGGCGATATCTTCGGGTTCCTCGGTCAGAATGGCGCAGGAAAATCGACTTTGATCCGCATGGCCCTGGGACTTATTCGCCCCACTCGCGGGCGGGCTCTCCTCTTTGGACAAGATATTGCGAAACATCCGCTGAAAGTGTTGGCCCAAGTGGGCGCCATAGTCGAAGCGCCGGCATTCTATGAAAATTTTTCGGGTTTGGAGAACCTTCGCATCCTGTCTGCGATGTCTGGAGGCGTTACTCGAAAACGAATCGAAGAGGTCCTGACGCTGGTCGATTTGGCTCATCGCGCTCGTGATCCGGTGCGCACTTATTCTCACGGAATGCGGCAACGACTCGGCATAGCGCAGGCACTCCTGCCCGATCCTCAATTCGTGATCCTGGATGAACCGACAGACGGACTTGATCCGCAAGGCATCCGTGAAGTCCGAATGCTCTTGCGGCGTTTGCGAGACGAACTAAAACTCACGATTCTGTTATGCAGTCATATGCTTGATGAGGTCGAACGCGTGTGTAACGCGGTGGCGATCATCGACCAGGGACGTCTGCTTTATCAGGGGCCTATTGGACACCTGCTCGCAGAAGAAATGTTGGTCAAAGTAACCGTCGATCAACCCGATGTGGCCTTCCGGATGTTGGCGTCCGACCCGCGTATCACGGTCAGTCGCAACGGCTCCGAGTCGCTTTACGTCAAGATGCATAGCGAGTGCATACCTCGCATAAACGCTCAACTGGTAACGAACGGCTTACGCGTCATGGAGCTTTCGCCGCATCGGGCAACTCTCGAGGATGTGTTCCTCAGGTTGACGCGAGCTCCAGCCCCGAACTAAATCTATCATCCTCTTACTGGCAGCTCGGGTACCCTCGCCCGCAGCATGCATCCACTCAACCCACTCAGGATCAACGAACAGCTTGCGAAAAAGAGTACTGTACGAAAGCGGGCGGGGCGCCCGCCGTCCGGCAGGAGGTTGGCCATTAAATCAGACGGCGTGACGCCAATTACTGAGGCCGGTTTGCCTACCTAATTCTCCGACAGGTATCATGCCCTCCTCAGGCTCCCAGACAACTTAACTAAAGGATACGAATGCCAGATCTTCTCCATCGTCCCCGCCGTCTGCGCAGAACCGCCAACTTGCGCGCGCTCATTCGAGAAACGCGCCTGGCTCCTGAGGACTTTGTCCTGCCGCTCTTCGCCTGCGCCGGGACGAATATTCGGCGCGAGGTTGCGTCGATGCCGGGGGTGCACAATCTCTCCGTCGATGAAATCGCGGACGAGGCTTCACGTGCGTACGACGTGGGCGTGAAGGGAATAATGCTTTTCGGATTGCCCGAAGCGAAGGATGAGTTTGGTTCAGGGGCTTACCATGAAAATGGAATTGTGCAGCAAGCGGTGCGTTCAATCCGTGCGACAGCGCCAGATCTCGTGATCATGACCGACACCTGTCTTTGCGAGTACACCTCGCACGGACACTGCGGCGTGGTGCGGGAGGATGAAGTGCTAAACGATCCTTCACTGGAATTGTTGGCACGAATAGCAGTCAGCCAGGCCGAAGCCGGCTCGGATGTAATCGCGCCCTCCGCAATGATGGATGGACAGGTCCTGGCGATTCGCGACGCTTTGGACGAGGCAGGCTTTGAACACATTCCGATCCTGGCTTACGCGGTTAAGTTTGCCTCGGCCCTTTACGGACCGTTTCGCGAGGCTGCCGATAGCGCGCCGGCCTTTGGCGATCGGCGCGCGTATCAGATGGATGCCGCAAACGCTCGTGAAGCGATGCGCGAAGCGGAGCTCGACTATGCCGAAGGCGCTGACGTGTTGATGGTCAAGCCGGCTACGGTAAATCTCGACGTGTTGCGAATGCTTCGCGATCAATTTGACGTACCTCTGGCTGCTTATCATGTTTCGGGTGAATACGCGATGATCAAGGCGGCTGCCCAACAAGGCTGGATCGATGAAGAGCGCGTGATGATGGAAACATTGATGAGCATCAAACGCGCCGGGGCAGACATCATAATTACTTACTTCGCCCGGGAAGCGGTGAGACTGCTCGCCTAAAATTTCATTTCCAACGGAGACCAAAGTTTAATGAAAATGTTTTTCAGTCTGTTTATCGCATGCGGTTTTGTAGTCGCCACCGGCGCGCATGCCCAGGTCAATCGCCCTCAGCCTTCCCCCAGCCCAACTCCCAGAGCACCGGTGGCCACTTCTCAGATTGTTGACTGTGGTTGCGAAGACAAACCCCTCCCCGAAGTGCTTGCTACGGTTAACGGAATACGAATTTCAAAGCTGGACGTTAGCGAAGCCGCCCAACAACGCATCCGTGAACTTCAGCAAGAGGTAATTGAGGCTCGAAAGCGCGAATTGGATTTGCAAATAAATTCTTTGTTGTTGGAGACCGAAGCCCGGAAGCGCGGAACGACTACTACCAGGCTGCTCGAGGCCGAAGTTGTTGCGAAAGTAGTTAAACCCACGGATGCAGAAGCCCAGGCCTTTTACGATCAGAATAAGGAACGTATTGGTCGAGACTTCGCCAGCGTAAAGGCAGAAGTCGTTAGCTATCTCATTGAGCAACGGCAGCGGGACGCGGCTAAGAATTTGGCCGACCGTTTGCGCGCCGCCGCCGTGCTCAGGATTTCAAATGAAGCTGTGACGCCGGGATTGACCGCCGCCGCGCGGGCCCGCATTTTTGCCACAGTTAATGGCAAAAACATAACGTCGGGTGATATCGAAGACAGTTTAAAACCGCTGATTTTCAGTGTGCAGGATTCCGCTTACGGGTTTCGCAAGCGTGAGATCGAATTGAGGATCAACGACGCGCTGCTCGAGCAGGAAGCGAAAAAGCGTGCGATTACTACAACCTCGGTGCTGGCGACGGAAGTAACAGCAAAAGTAAAACCCGTTTCTGATGCGGATGCTCTGGCGTTTTTTAATGCCAATAAGGAACGGATGAACGGCGACTTTGCCCAACTGAAATCACAGATTATTGAATATCTGAAGGAGCAGGCGCTACGGAACGCTCAAGCAGATTTTGCCGAACGCCTCCGCAACGCTGCACAGATCCAGATCTTTCTGACTCCGCCGCAGCAACCGACGTATCAGCTGGCCGTCGACGATCAGCCGACGCGGGGGAGCGCTACCGCCTCGGTGACTCTGATCGAGTTTACCGACTTTCAATGTCCGAGCTGCGCCAGGCAACATCCGGTGCTCGACAGGTTATTTGCGGAGTATGGCAGTCGCGTAAAATTCGTCATCAGGGATTTCCCCCTCTCGCAGTATGAGAATTCCGCGAAAGCTGCTGAGGCCGCGGAAGCCGCGCGCGAACAAGGCAAATATTGGGAGTACGTGGCGCTGCTTTACCGGAATCAGTCGGCGCTGCAAGTCGATCGGCTCAAGCAATACGCCAGCACGCTGGGCTTGGATCGTGTCAAGTTTGATGCGGCTATGGACAGCGGAAAGTTTGCGGAAAAGATCCTTCGCGACCGGCTCGACGGGCAGAAGGCCGGCGTGTCGAGTGCCCCGGTGTTTTTTGTTAACGGGAAGCGGGTAAGCGAACCCTCATACGAAACCTTGAAGGCGGCAATTGAAACCAACTTAAAACCCAGATAATCGACGTTAAGGATAGACATGAATTGGTTGATGCAGCTTGAGATCATCGGCGAAGTAGCTCTGGCTATGTTGCTCGGTGGGATTATCGGCTTTGAGCGGGAACTAGCCGACAAGCCCGCGGGCTTTCGCACACAGATGCTCGTCGCCGGCGCCGCGGCTCTTTTAGTCGGCCTGGGTGATGCGATGGTCCTTCGATTTGTCGGAGACTCGAAGCTCGATGTAACAGCGGATCCGATTCGCATCGTTGAAGCCATCATTACCGGCATCAGTTTTCTCGGCGCCGGAACGATCTTCCGCCGCGACCAGAGCGAGCAGGTCCAGGGACTCACCACCGCCGCTTCGATTCTTCTTTGTGCGGCAGTCGGCATCAGCGTGGCCCTGCGTCAATTTGTGCTGGCGGTTGGCGTTACGCTGCTCGCATTGATTGTTCTGCGAGGGTTAACCGGAGTAGAAAACCGGCTCGCGCGCAAAAAAAGTTAAGCAGAGACTGTCTGGGCATTGGCGCGCCACGCAACCTTGTATAAGATGCCCGGCGTCTAACGAACCCAACCAGCGGAAAACAGCTTTAATGCGGAGGCCCGAATGAGCGTATTTCCTAGTTTACTCCTGCATAATTCACGTCGAAGCATCAAACTGTACGGCTACATTATCGCCGGCATTGCCCTGCTGACAGCCGCGATGGAAAGTGGCGCGTCGGCACAATCGGGACGCCGGGGCACGCCAAAGCCGGCGATCAACAGTTCTTCGGGTGCGATCGAACCCAACAATTCAACTCCGGTTGAGACTGCAAAGGTGATGACAGGTTTGCAGTTGCCAAAAGTTAAACTCCTCTTTGCGCGGCAGCTGACCTCGAAACATCTTCAGAATGAAGACGTAATCGCTGCCAGCTTCTTCAAGCGTTTGACCGACTTCATTAACGTCGACTGCACCTCGATTGGCGATCTGAAACAGGCGCAAGCACGCGCCCGGGCAAAGTCTGAACGGGACGCATTTGTCGTCTTACTGAAGTTTGATATGAACAACTATCAGAGCGGGACGATTCTCCTGGACTCGCCGGATCTTGAGGTTGAGTATTTTGCTTTCGCTCCCCGCACAGGCAAGAAGCACGTTAAAGGCAAAGTTTATTTTCAGACCATCGGCAGCGGCAGGATGCAAAAGAGCGGGTGGCCCAACGGCACCCCGATAAGGATTACCCCTGAGGCTGCGGGAATCGAGGCGGCTGAGACTTTGCATCACTTACTTTTAGCCAAAGCGCCTGCAGCGAAGACGCGTCCCTGAGTGGGATGCGTCGCGTCGCTCACTTCACGATCCCTACTCCATTTCGTCGAGCGCCCTGCCAAGTCGATCAAGTCCCTCGACAAGCGTTTCTCTGTCACCACCCAGTCCGATCCGGAAGTGGGCCGGCAGCTCGAAGAACCTTCCGGGAACTACCGACGTCTCATATTTATCTCGAAGTAACCCGATCATCTTGTCTGCCGTTTCCTCTCTGACACGCGGAAACATGATCGAGCCATGCGACGGGCGCACCGCCTCAAGGTCTTCACGCCCATTGAGAAACTGGTTCAGCAGTGTTCGGTTCTCATCAAGGCGATGGCGGGATTGAGTGGCAATTTCTGATAGTTGGTTAAGCGCAACTACGCTTAGCCGTTCACCGGCATGGACCGGCGTGGCGGCAAAGAGATCATTCAAGCGCCACATGGATTTGGCGAGTTCGGGTTCTGCCAGGATCCAACCGCACCGCAGTCCGCTAAGTCCGAATGCCTTAGTCAAACTACTCGTGACGACAAATTCCGGACCCAGATGAAACGCCGTTCGCGGTGGTTCCTGAAAAAGCATTTCCAGGTAGACTTCATCAATCAGGACGCGAAAATTCTTTTTGCGGGCCAACTCCCCGATTTCCTTCAACGTCTCCTGATCGATGAGCACGCCGGTCGGATTATGAAGGTTCGTGATCACAATCAGTCTGGTTTCGGGACTCAGGTTCTCTTCTATCTCGGCGGCGGTTAGTTGAAACTGCTTCTCGAAGCGGCGTTGGAATCGTTTCACTTGAGCGCCGAGGAAAAGCGCCGTGGCCAGCAATGGTTCATATCCCGGACGCTCTATCAGGATTCCATCGCCGGGTTGTACCAGCGCTGCCAATGCCAGGTGGTTCGCAAATGAAGTTCCTGCTGCTGTTACGACACACTCACGGTCCACCTGGTAACGAGACGCCAGCGCCTCAATCAGCGGTGCGTAACCATAACCGCCTTCCCCCGTAATTTCGAGATCCTCCAGGGACACCCGAAGTTCGTCCAACTTCAAATTCGCGAGACCGCTGGTGGCCAGATTAAACCGGGCGCGCGAACTCGTTTTGGCCCAGTGCATGTATTCAGAAGCCATTGCTCCGCGTTTTCCGGTCATCTTGTTTACTCTCTTCTTAGGCGGCGCCAGAAAAAGAAAAAAGGAATGCCAGCGAGCAGAATTCCCAGGCCTATCAACGTATTCTCCGGATATTTGTAAACAGTATTGATTACTACCAACCAGCAGATTGCGATGAACAGGAGGGTGGTTACCGGGTGACCAGGAACCCTCGCGATTCCTGCCCGGTCTTTGGAAGCGTTAGCACTTTCTGAATCCTGGGTTGCCGCCGCCCTTTTTTTCCTGCGAAAGACGAAAATGCAAACGGCTGTCGCGCCGAAGAAAATGAAATCAACCGACACTACATAATTCAGAATCTTATCGTAACTGCCGGTGCGCGCGATGATCATCGCCAGCGCGCCCTGCAGCGCGATGGCAAGTATGGGGACATGCGTTTTCGGATGAAGTTGTCCAACGCTCTTGAAAAACAACTGGTCTTTCGCCATCGCAAAGTAAACTCGCGGCGCAGTAAGCATCCCCTGACTCAGAAATCCCAGCGTAGATATGGCGATACCGGCCGCGATGGCCCTTGCACCCGTCTGGCCCAATGCAAAGCGCATTACATCAGACGCCGGTGTCGTGGTAGCGGCCAGGCCCGCAACTCCCAGCACACGCAGGCAGACAAAGTTTACCGCCAGGTAGAGTACGACGACGCCACTAACTCCAATGATAAGAGCGCGCGGGAGGTTCTTTTGCGCATTCCGGATCTCTCCCGCGACGAAACTGGCCGTCTGCCAACCACCAAAAGCGAATAAGACCGGAACCATCGCAGCGCCAATGGCAGTGATCAAGTCGAAGTCGCCCGGCTCATCTACCAGCGGAATGGGTGCAGAGGCAGTTCCTGTTAGTGGACCCACCAGGAATAAACCGCAAGCAATGAGCGCGAGTATCGCCAGAATTTTCAGGACCATCAGCACGCTCTGCACGGTGCTACCGGTGCGCACTCCGAGACAGTTAATGAACGTCAACGCGCCGAGGGCAATCATCGCGACCAGGGAGTCCGACACCGGCAAACGAGTCAACTCCAGGAAATATCGCGCGAAGGTTACAGCTACCGCTGCCATGCCGCCGGTTTGTATGACCAAGAGCAGACCCCAACCATACAGAAAAGCAACGAGGGGGTGATAGGCGTCGCGCAGATAAGCGTATTGACCGCCGACCTCTGGTCGCAAGGCAGCCAGTTCGGCCCAGATGAACGCGGCAATTAACGCGACGAGACCGCCCAACGCCCAAACGCCGAGAATTAAGAAGGGCGTCTTGACCTGCCGCGCAACTACCGAGGGATTCATGAAAATTCCCGAGCCAATAATGCCGCCCATCACGATCATGGTGGCATCGAAAAGACCGAGACGCCTCGCGAGCGCGGGCTGCGTGTTTGCCGTAAACTCAGAATGTCCGGAAGTAGCCATACGGTTTCTCGATCGAGTGCCTGGGAATAAACAGATCCACTAAACAATCCTACTAACACGAACAGACGTGCTCTGATTTCGTGAAACTTCGTGGATCGATCCTATTCGGTGCTGCCCTTCTATCTCCCATTACCCGTCATGTTATTCTGACTTCCGCTTATCATCGCATTAACGGCGCACCAGCCAACACATTTTTGTTATCTCAGTTGACGCCGGGAGACGAGATGTGGAATCGCAACGACAGCGTTTCGTCGGGATAGTACCCGTTGTTGCGCCATCGTCTGAATAGCGTTAACCTTGCGCCTTTTGTTAAGGCCCGGGTTTTCAGGAGTGTAAACTCCTGGCAGCAACCGGCCCCAATACCAGAGTTGAGGACGACAATTGGCCCGGGCTGAAACAACCATCACTGCCGGTCTGAGACCAGACTTCTTCGCCAGGCGAGGCCTGGTCACCATTAACCGCAGACTGCTGATCGGCGCGTTGACGTTGTTTGTATTGCTCGGCTTTGGGCTGCGAGTGTCTAGTCTGAGTGCCGAAGGTCTAAGCGAGGATGAACTCAACAAACTGCAAGCTGTCGGCGACTATCGCGCGCATGGTCTGACTTCGGCAAACAGCGAGCACCCACTGCTCATGAAAGCACTGTTGACGGCCAGCATGGTCTTCGTCGACAAGTGGAACAGCATCCCTTCGCTCGGCGGACAGAATCCCATCTCACGCGAATCAGCTCTCCGATTTCCCGGCACTGTTTTTGGCGCGCTCACGGCAATTCTCATTTACCTGCTGGCGGCAGAATTATTCGGCGCCGGCGTCGGATTAATCGCCGCCGCACTGTGGGCCTTTGATCCAATGGCTATCGGGTTTAATCGCATCGCGAAAGAAGACACCTTTCTGTTGTTCTTCTTTCTACTCGGAAATATTCTGTGGCTTTATGGCCAACGTGTTGCCGAACAGACCCAGTCCACTCACCGGGCTGAAAAATATTACTGGCTGTCGGGCGCCGCCTTTGGCGCAATGATGGCTTCTAAGTACGTTCCCCAACTCCTGACGGTGGCGATCTGTTATTACTTTGTTTTTCAGGGTGTTCCCGCGACGCGCTGGCGACTCGGGAAGAAGCGGCTGCTGAAGTTTTTTGGCGTGATGGGTGTGGTTTTTGTCATTCTGAATCCGACAATCCTTTTACCTGCCACCTGGCGGCAGATGGGGCAGTTCGCCGGGCAAAAATTGGTCGGTCACGACGGTTATGAATTCATGGGCCAGCTTTACTCGCATCGCCTCACCGATTGGCTGAAGGGAATACCGTGGTATTTCTACCATGCGTTTTTGGCGGTCAAGCTTCCCTTCTTAACGGTATTGGGGTTCGCGGCCGGTCTGCCGCTGCTCTTCCGGCGCAAAATTGGGGATGGACGCTACTTTCTGCTGATGTGGATGTTCCTTTGGATGATGACGTTCAGTATTGGCGGCGGAAAATTTACTCGTTACTTTACGACCGTCCTGCCGGCGATCCTGATCACTTCTGCGATCGGTGTGCAGGCTGTAGGACGTTGGCTCGGTGAACAACTTTCAAAATTACTGAGAGCGGAGTGGCCAAAAGTTTACGTGAGTCCCGCGCTGGCTCTAATCGTGGTGGTGGGATCACTTAGCGTCCTGGCCACGGTTGCCCCGCATTTTCGTCTCTACACCAATGTCCTCGGCGGGGGCGAAGCGAAAATAGGTTTCTACTTTCCACACGATGAGTTTTACGATTCGAGCGTGCGCGAGGTGGTGAGCGAAGTTGCGAAACGTGCAAAGCCGGGGGCGACGGTTGCCAGCGAAACGCCGGGCCTTGCCGCCTACTACGCCGGACAGATCAATCGTCCTGACCTGATTTTCGTTTCTATTTCAGATCCGAAGGCGTTAGCCCAATTGCGGGAAGGCGACTTCATTGTGAACGCACGAGGCCGTCGCTATTTCAGCAACGAAGCGATTGTCTCCGCGCTCAAACTGGCTGGGCCTCCGGCGTTTACGGTTTCACTAGGGCCGGTGCCTTCCGCCTCGATCTACTGGCTGGACCAGAAGACGCAAGCAGTGGTCGCCGAAACCTCGCGCTGATTGCCGCCGCTCGCTAGAAGTCTTCAGCCATCGAATTTCTCAAGTGCTCACATTAGCAAAGCACACCTTCGGCCTACGACAATAACACCCCACTCCCTTGTAAATAGCTAGCAGATGACTTGATACTACAAAACCGTTTTGCAATAACCGCCATAACGTGGGTTGTCTTCCGGCCTGATTGAAATGCTTACCAATGAGGGCCCGTCGTACGATTAGTTAGGCTCGTGAGGAGTTGGCTTTCCTCTTGTTTAGCCATTTCTCGAACGAATCTTGACTCTCGCCGGAGCGTTCCCCCAGCAATAGGTTCTCAACGCTGATATCTTCATCCAGATCGGGCCAATGAATGCCTTCACTATTTCCTATTAGCTTCCAGTTACTGCGCTCTTGAGATGTGCCGCTGAGGAGTCGCGGATACCACTCGAGAGGCACCGAGATCGAACGCCCGTCACTTAGGTCGACTGTGAGATTGTCGCCGGATATGGCAACGTGCTGAGCCCTGACATCAGCGGTTGAAGTACTCATTCCAACTCCTCGCGAGCATGTCCCTGTTCTTTTCGACCAAACCCTTGATCAAGGTTAGCTCGTGTCGGCTAAAGCCCCCGCTTTTTTGCAAACAATCGGGGCAAGCCAAAAACTTCGCCAGATTACTGTCTCGCTCCACGTGGACGTGTTGCGGTTCATCTCGATCGCCGGAATAGAAGAAGAACCGGTAGGGTCCTGCGCGCAACACCGTGGGCATGTCGGCACAATAGTGCGACATCGCTAGCTTAGTCCAGAATTCAACGTCTCGCTACTTTCACCAGGAAATGCAAGAGACGCTTTATCCGCAGTTTCAAGGACTTATCGCCGCACTTCAACTTCCACCGGCTTCGAGTCGTGCGATTCATACCCCTCGGGCCAGTTGGAAATGTTCACCCCGTAGAGCCAGTCAGACTCGGGAGTGACAGCGAAACGAATTGCCAGTGGCAAACCACGCATTGCCTGCAGTCGAACAGAGAGTGAATCAATCCGCCACTCCTGGATGAGCGGTTGACCGGTAGCTTCCACGGGGATCAGACGCGAGCCGCAATCCCGTCCATTCACAAAAAGCGTAACGCGGGTCTTGATGTCGGATGGTTTCGCATCGATTGGCAGCACCGGTTGAAGGTGCGCGCGAACCACGATTTCACTCACGCGGCGCCGGTCTTCGCGCTCTGGGACTGTGTACTCCAGAAACCCCGCACCGGAGCCCCAAATATAACCTGGACCACCACCGACCTTTTCGAAGCGCGCCTGCTGGGCCATCCGCGGTGAGAAACGATAAAGGATCGACTTATCTTCGCGCACAGTGATCAACGGAACAGTTGCCGAGTCGCCTTCAGCGCGAGTCCAGGCATGCTGGCGAGGCACCAAATGTCGTACTGGCTCAGTCAATCGTTGCGGCACCTCGGCTGCTCGCAAAGCCTCAAATAACTGCGAAGCACGAAGAATTTCCGCCACCAAGCCCTGATCGCGGTCGGCGGTGTAGGCTACGCCGTAACCGCGCGCCTTGTCCGGAGTCCAGATCCAGAACATCGCACCCGCCGCGCCGGCGCGAATATTGCTCTCGAAAAATGCGCGGTACCATTCCGACTGAGAAAAACCGTTAAAGCCTTCAGGTCCCATTCCAAACTCACCAAAGACGAGAGGCTTTTTCAACGAATACGCAGCGGCCATCCGGTTATCAACAAAGTCATGCAAGGCCGCGGGAGAATCTATCGCGACGTCGCGATCGGGGTTCGGATAATGATGAACATCGCAATAATCAATGTTTGGTAATTTGTGATCGGCAAGCCACTCACGCCTTTCCGCTGCGGTGCGGTAACCCCAAACTCCTGACGTGATGAGGTGATTGCTATCGAGCGTCCGTAGGTAGTTGCTCATCTCTTCCACCCAGGCGCGTCTCTCGTGCCAGCGCGAGGTTACGGCCTGACCTTCGTTGATTAACTCCCAGCCAAAAATCGTCGGATCGTCGCGGTAGAGCGCGCCCGTAATGGTATTGCGCCGGGTAACGATTTTCTGCACATGTTCGCGATAGAGCCGTCGCGTCTCGTCATTCGTGTAAAAAAGCATCGCGCGTTCGGGATTGATTCCGAAGGGTTCCTTGTCATCGGCAGCGTCGTTGATTCCGACCCAGCGCAGGTATTGCGTTACTCCACCGGTATCGCGCCACCAGTTTGCCAGGCAGAGCTGGACGAGAAGTTTGTTGCGCCCTGCTTCGGCGATTACTTTATCGAGATGAACGAGCGCTTCCTCGTTCCACTGGTCCGGCGTCCATCGAAACGGATGCGTGCGCGGCCAGTCAGCAAAATCTGACAGCGGCCCGACGTCGTTTGCGCCACCTTCTCCCGAAGCCCAAACACGGACAACCCGAATCCCTGACTGAGATGCCTGGGCAAGAGTCTGCGGCATTTGGGCGCGATCTTCGTCGCGATACATCACGGCGACGTTTGCGCCCACGAAACGAAATGGCCGTCCCTGGATCACGAATCGAGTCCCCTGGGTGCGAACAAAGGGCCCCGACCGGGAGAGGCTGAACACTTCGCCACGTTCGCGAACCAAAAAAACCGCCGCGCCCACAGCAATTGCGAGCGCGGCCATTGCTAAAACTTTTTTCGCCATCAATTGAAACTCTGGCGATGTCCGACAAACTTCAGTCTGTCGTCGAGTTCGCCTGTAATCCTCCAGTCAGAAGCGACAAACTGAAGTTTGTCGGGCTCAGCGCGGGTTCGTCAATCTGATGAAACCCATAATCGAGCAGACCGCCGCCACCAGAATGAAAAAATTAAAGAAGGCCAGAATATTAAACACCAGCCCGTTATCATTCGTCAGCACGCCAAACGCTGCCGCAAGAAACTGAAGATGAAACAAGAGCAGACAGACCGCAGCTAACGAGAACCATCGTGCCGACGGACCAAACGCGCGGGCGCGAGCGAAGCCCAGCACCGCGGCCACCAGCCATGCGATAGCGCCGGCTATGAACATTCCCACAAACACCGGTATGAAGTAGCTCGGCTGGTGGAAAGTGGTTGGCGTTTGAAGCAACACCATCAGAACCATGAATATTTCACTCCTAACAGTTTTCCTGCAAGTGACAAAGTAAGCGCCGCTTGCGCACGTCAGAATCCACTATCTGTGCACAAACGGCGTCAAAGTTTTATTTTGGTCAGTCTCAACCGCAGGGCACCACACCATGTGCGGCGCCTACTTTTAAATCCCCCTGTAATGCGGGTTACGCATTTCCAGAGCATCAAAAGTGGCTACTGCGTGATGTGGATCTCCTCTTCCTTGTTCACGTGACCCAGGAAGTAGAGTAACCCACACACAAATGCCACGGCAGCCAATCCCAAAGCAATCCATCCATCGGTGTGACCGCCCGCCGGGTCGACGGAAGTCACAAACTTATAGAAATAGTAGATCGCACCCACAGCGGCAGCCAGACCCACAACCGCAGCAATCAAGTCTTTCATTTTCGTTTACCTCCGGCCAATGAGTTGCAATGAAGGTCTAAAGATAAAGCCGTTTTCGGTAACTGTGCGCAGCATGTTAACGCCGCACATCGAGGAACGCAAGCCTTTGAGCTCGCCAGCAATGTCTTAAAGCTGTGTCTGGGAGAATCGCAATTAACTGGTCGTTCTGGCGGGACAGAGATGAATTAGCAGAGCGCTATTGCTTCAAAATAATGCGTCCCTCGCCCGCGCGCCGCGTAATTCGCTCCCGATCCAGGTATTCGAGCAGCGGAATCGCATACTTGCGCGATACCCCGGCGAGATCCTTAAAGGCCGCGACATCGATAAGCCGCTCCGGCTCATGCTTTGAAGCATAGTCGCTTAAGAGTCTCTTCAAATCTTCCAGGGCCTGAGCGTGGATAAAAGTTTCTCCCTGAATTCTTACCAGAGTTCCGTTATCTATGAGGCGCTGGAGAATCTTTCGTCCGTGTGTTCGGTGCGCCACGGCAACACCGGCGACTTCCAACACCTGTTCGACTGAAGGCAGGGCGAGTCCAGCCTTCCGGTAAGAGCTCGCGATGCGATCGCTTAATTCGCCGTCGGCGCCAGAGAGATCAAGACTATGATCCGCGGCCCGCACCACGTCTTTTTCAGAAACAAGTACACCTTCTTTTTCGAGATGGGCCAACACTCCTCTGAAAATCTCGGCGGGAGCGTGGGCGAAGTGGCGTTCCCGGAGTGTCTCGCGAGGAAGACCGCGTGACAGTGGTTGACGGTGGTGATGCAGTTTGACTTCGTCAATCGAGGCGCGCGCCAGTCGATCGATACTCTCGCGAGTAATCAAAACGCCGTCAACGTCAAAGACGGTTCCGTCATGCTGTCCTTCTTTAGTAAGCTGCCTGGCAACTTCCAGAATGACGCTGCTGGTCCAACCCGTTCGTGCGCCAACTTGCGCCAATCTCAATCCATGTTCTCCTGACGCTTGCACGAAGGCCGCGAGCTTTGTCGAGCGGTCAGCATCCATTAACGCGCGCAGGTGTTCGAGGGACTTTGTCATTTCCTTGCCGCGATGCTTGGTCGCCCCCGGATCGAGCACCAAACCTCCGGCTATCGTCTGAGCCGGCGAGTATGAACGGATGATGAACCGCTCCCCGTGCAAAGCGACCACTGGGCTCTCCAGTCGGAGTTGCGCAAAACCAGCGTCACCAGGCGCGATTTCGCCGGCTGAATTCAACACTCTCACACGAGCAAGCGCCTCCGCTGTGCCGACATGCACCCGAACGCGCGCGCGCGTCTTAATCGCCCGTGGCGCATTGCGCAGAACGCTTAATTCAACATCAATTATTTGGGTGGTGACGAGCCGGCCAACCTCCGCGAGGACCATGCCACGCTCGATTGCGCTGGTATCTATCCCGGCAAGATTTACCGCGGTGCGCTGGCCAGGTTGCGCCGAATGCACAGACGCGCCGTGAACCTGCACACCTCGGGCGCGGACGCGAATGCCCGCGGGCAACAACTCGAGTTCATCGCCTTCGCGAATCTGCCCCGAGACCAGCGTGCCGGTAACTACGGCGCCAAACCCTTTCATGGTGAAGGCTCGATCGATTGGGAGGCGGGAAACATAGTCTTCTGACCGCAGCGGCACTTCCCTGGCGATCTGACAAAGCACAGTCCTGAGTTGATCCAAACCGTTTCCGGTTCGCGCGCTCAATGCCACCACCGGAGCATCTTCAAGAAAGGACCCGGCCACCAACTCTTCCGCTTCGTCGCGCACCAACGGAATCATTTCTTCATCGACAAGGTCCGTCTTGGTAATTACAACCAAACCTTTTTGGACACCAAGTAAGCGGCAGATGTCGAAGTGTTCGCGCGTTTGCGGCATCACTCCTTCGTCAGCGGCTATGACGAGCGCAACCGCGTCGATGCCATGCACCCCTGCAAGCATGTTCTTTACGAAGCGCTCGTGGCCCGGGACATCTACGAAGCCGACCCGCACGTCTCCAAGATCCAGATCCGCAAAACCCAGGTCGATGGTGATGCCGCGCCGCTTTTCTTCTGGCAGCCGATCCGGATCCTTCCCGGTTAAGGCCCGGACCAGCGCACTTTTACCGTGATCAATATGACCAGCGGTGCCGATGATGATTGAATGGGTTTCGGGTGCCGTAATTTGGGTACCGGGTGTCGGGTGCCGGGTGTCGGTTTGAGGCATTGATCATCAAGATCGAACTATGGCATTGCGCAACGGGTAGAGTTGCTTTCCAAGAAAACTACACCCAGCACCCGGTACCACCTACTTCACTATTTCAAAATCGATCCATTGCGTGGCCGCGCGGTATTTCCCCTGGGCCAAAGGATCTGTGACTATCACCTGGAGCTGATATTCGCCCGGGGGCAAATCAGTGCCAAGCTGGATTCCACCAGTAACGGCCAACCGCTTCAAGTCGACCTGATTCTCCAAATTAACTTCGACTTCCCGGCCACTGTACACTTGCTGGCCGTCTCGAAATAGCCGGACCTGGGTTTGTAGTCTCGGCTTGAACCCAGTCTGATCCAGTTGCGCGTTGTAAATGATGTAACCGTAGACCAGAACGGAGCCGGATCTAAACAAACGGACCGCAGCACCGGCGCCCGCATCCGGTTCCTCGACAACGCCTTCCACGGTCGCCTCGTTTGGCCCAGCGACCAGGCTTCTCTGGTATGCCTCGGCACTCATTCCACTTGCCAGTATCCCAGAGATCGCCAGGCGATTCTTTTTGATATCCGGCACTTCGATGAACTGATTCGCCGATCCTATTCGATTCGAAGGCACGTCTCGTAAAACTGAGCGAAGCTGGTAGGCGCCCGCTTTCTTGATTGGAACCGTAACGTTGTAGGTTAGACCCGACTCGATCGCCCGTTCGTAACTATTGCCTTTTAAGCGAACGGTGTGTTGACGGTTTACCTGGTCGACGACCTCAGAACTCCCGTTATACGTCACCACTGCAATGTGAAACACTGCCTTGTACCAGCCTCCGGGTTCAGGAGTAAAGGTTATGTCACGACCCCGGATATGAAGCAGGAGCGCATGAAAGAACCCTGCTTCGGATCATTTGCAAACAAGGAGGTTAGCCGTACGTGGACCCCGGAGGCGCCGAAGGGTGAATTCAACGCGGCCTGCATTTCGGAAATCGGCGTCAGTCCAACTGGCACTCTTTCCTCATCTGTAATCCCAAAGAATCCACTGCGCATGCGAACGTTGAATTTACCGGAACGCGTCACTTTTAGTCCCAGATCGTGAAACTTGCGCCGTCCCCCTACCTTTTCAAACGTAGCCTCGTCCGGCCGGTAGCCGATGACGTAATAACCTTTCTGGTCTGCGACAAACCGCTTAATCCCACCCGCCAGATCATTGCTGTTCCGAAACGCTATTCCGCCGGTTTCGCGGGCGAGGAAGTCAGGACCGTCTTGCGTCTCCCCAAACTCCTGGCGCCGACTTTTTGCTTCCTCTTCATTCTCAATGGTAGTTCGCCCGGAGGTGTTGTCTGCTGCCGTAAATCCGAGGGGTTCGAGTCCTCGCGCGTCCATAGTGTAGATAACGACTGAAGCGCGATTAGCCGCGTCAGTGATGGTCCGCATGAGATCAACCATTTGCTTACAGGATGTGGCGTATGTCTCGCTTAGCCCCTTGCAGATTTTGAACCCGTCAGTAATCAACACGACTGATTTGCGACCAGGCAGGTCCCGTAACCCTCGCACCACATGGTTTACCATTCCCAGCGTGCCGTCCGTGATTCGTTCATTCCGAAATTCCTCCAAATCTTCTTTCGGTTTTGCGCTGGGGTCCTCGTCCTTTGGAAGATTAGGCGGCCCACCAAAAGGTGCGGCGGGCGGTATGCCCTCTATTGGAGCAAATGTCTGCATCTTGCCGCGGCCGAGGGGATACCATCTAACCTTCTCGATCGCCGCATACAGTTGTCGCTTATCAGACGTAAACGCCTGCAACGAGCCTACGCCGCCAGTCGTGCGAACAATCGCAACCAGATCGTTGGGTTGGAGCTGCTCATCGACGAACTTCTTCAGCGCTCGGCGGACGGAGAAAACGCTTTCAAACGAAAGACCCAGATCATCAACCAGCAGCGCCATGGTGCGGCGTACTTGTTCAGGCCGCAGCCTTACCGGAGGGATTGGAGAAGCGGGGACCGCAGGCTTCACCGGTGCTGAAGCTGTCGCCGGATCTCCTGAATCCAGCGAAACGTAGGAAAAGCTTGTGATCTGCTGTGGCTTGCCGTTTTCATGTATCTCGACTTCCTCGGGAAGGAGATCGGTTACCGGTTTTCCATTCTTGTCGGTGACAACTGCATCTACCTGCACCAAGTTGGTAGTAATCCTGACGACATCGTCGTCGTCTTGCGGCGCCGGCTTTTGCGGACGGTCAGGTGATGTCGCCGGTTTTTGCGAACGGTCAGGTAATGGTGCAGGTCTCTGTTGAGGAAAGCGCCTTTGCGCAAGGCCGCTTGCGCAGAGTTGCATAATCAGCACCACGACGAGGGATATTTTCTTCATACGAGGATTGTCTGAATCTATTTGACTACTTCAAAATCGGTCCATTGAGTAGCAATTCTGTGCTTGTCTTTCCGGAGCATGTCAATCACCGCAACCTGGAGGACGTATTCCCCGTGATCCAACCGCGAACCCAGTTGTACTGCTCCGGTCATTTCCAGGCGCTTCAAGTCGGTTTGGTTTCCGGGCTCCAACGAAAGTTCCTTTCCCGCAAAAACGAGTAGGCCATTACGAAATAATTTGACCTGGGTGACAACCTGAGGCTGGCCCGTTTTATCAGTCTTCGCATTGTAGATCGCCAGGCCATACTCGACGATCGATCCAGCTTTAAACTGCCGACGGGCGGCATTAGAAATCAGGCTGGCGTTCTCACTCGTCCGATCGGGATTGACTCCATCGTTGGCACTGACTGAAGCGCGCTGCTGATAGGTCTTCTCTTCCACGGCACGGCTGATAATTCCGGAAAGTACCAGTCGCTTCTTCCCCAGATTCGGTACTTCGACAAATTGACTCGCTGATCCAATTTGGTTTGACGCCACATCACGCAGTGCAGTGCGTAACTGATAGGCACCGGGCTTTTTGATCGGAACATTGATCGTATAGGTGACTCCGTGCTTTACCGCATTCTCATAAGCCGGGCGATCGAGTTTTAGCGTGTGAGTGTATCCCAGCTGGTCTACGACAATTCCATTGTCGCCGAAGGTCATTGCTATGAGCTCAATCACTGACTGGCCCGAGCCATCAGAGTTTTGGGTGAACGTTAGGTCGCTGGCTTTGATGTGAAGCAGCGACCTCATAGTTGACCCGTGTTTTGAATCGTTAAAGAAAAGCGAAGTCAATCGTAAGTTAACACCCGCCGATCCGAAGGGAGACGTCAAAGCTGCCAGCAAACGATCGCGCGGTGATTTAGGACCTGGCATTACTTCTTCTTCAGGAACGCCAAAGAATCCTTTTCGCATCCGCACCTTGAAGTTCCCGGGCCGCTTGACTCGCACGGTGATGCGGTGAAAGCGTCTCAAGCCGCGGACCACCTCGAAAGTCGAATCGTCTGGCCGGTAACCGATGAGGTAGTAACCTTTCTGATCATCGAGAGCCCGGCGAATGCCGTCGGCTAAATCATTCGAGTTCTTAACGGCGAAGCCTCCGGTGGCTTCGGCCAAATCCTGCCAGGCGCCCGAGCCGCTGCCTGCGCGACGCGCGCTCAGCAACCCTCCCAACTGTCGAGGGTCTATATGCCTGTCGGCGGCTGTGAAGTTGAGAGTTTCCAGACCCCGGGCATCCACTGCATAAATTACTACTGAGGCTCGATTTGCCAGATCAATCAGGCGATCCATCGCATTCTGTACGCGAAAGTTTTGCGACCCATCAAATTTAAGCAGATTAAGAGCACCACCCGAAAATACCACTACAGATTTCCTGCCAGGCAGCTCCCTTAAGCCGCGTATTACGTAATTCAACGCGCCGAGCGTGCCGACGGTAAATAAGTCTTCCCTCAAAGAATCAATTTCATCTTCGCGAGGACGATCCACCCCGAAAGCCTCTGAAGCAGCAGTCCCGGCAACTGCCATGGGGTCCGGCGAGGTTGGAGCGAAAGCCCCGACGCCGCGGCTCATCGGATTGAATTTCACCCTTTCGATCGCTGCAGCGAGTTGCCGTTTGTCCGACGTAAACGATTGCAGCGCGCCAATGCCACCCCCTGAGCGAATGATCGCCACAAGATCGCCAGTCTGGATTTGCTGATCGACAAATTTCTTTAGAGCCTGGCGTGTGAAATAGATACTGTCGTGGGCCATCCCCAGATCATCCACGACGATTGCGATCGTACGCCGCACATCCTCAGGCCTCAGACGCACCGGGGGCAGAGGCGGTGCATTCTTATCGATTGGCTTGTTAACACCGGAGGGACCCGACCGCTCACCTGTTTCCAGAGAGACGAACGAGAAGTTAGTGATTTCCTGGATCTTCCCATCTTCAAGAATCTCGACTTCATCCGCGCGAAGGTCCGTAACGATCTTTCCATGCTTGTCAGTTATTACCGGGTCGAGCTGAACAAGATTGGTGGTGATCTTAACTACGTCATCATCGCCTGGTAACTCTGGAGGTTTCGGTGTGGACGGAGAAGTATTCGGCTTCTGTTCCGAGGGCTTGGGCTGCTGAGCCAGACCCGCTACGGAAAGTTGGATGGCAAGTAGGAAGATGAGTAAAGTTTTTTTCATTAGTGGCTCCGATGTGTCTATCGAGTCTTTGCCAGAATACGATTGTAGAACTCGAGATATCGCGGGATCACTCCATCAGTGCTATAGCGGGCCAGCGCCGACTCGCGCGCCCGTTGGCCCATCGCGCTACGCAGTTCTTTGTCCATAAGCAGACGAGCTGCGTCCGCTGCCATTTTGTCTGTATCACCAACTTCGCTAAGAAACCCAGTTTCGCCATCCGTCACTACTTCCGGCACGCCGCCAACCCGCGAAGCCACCACCGGCACTTCGCAAGCCATAGCTTCCAGTGCCGCCAGGCCAAACGATTCCTGCTGAGATGGGAGCAGCAAGACATCAGCGGCCGAAAGATAATCAACGATGTTCGGTTGCTCACCCACAAAAACACATTGGCCGGCAATCCCCAAATCGCGGGCTCGCTGCTCACATGCCGGCCGTTCACTTCCATCTCCTACCATCACCAACCGTGTCTTAATCCCTTTCTTCAAAACGCGAGCGAGTATTTCAATGCAATCAATCGGGCGCTTCACCGGACGCAGGTTTGAAACGTGGACCAGCAGCGGCTCGCCCTCAGCGGCGAGAGATGACCGCAACTCTTCGACCGGATGGCGAGCGTATTCCGACTTACAAACGAAATTGGGAATCACCTCAATATCGTCAAACTGGAACGTTTCTTTCGTTTCGTGTTTTAGATAGTGCGAAATGGCAGTGACGCCATCTGATTGGGCGATACCGTAACGCGTGATGGGCAAATAGGAAGGGTCCGCGCCCACGAGCGTAATGTCGGTGCCGTGCAGCGTTGTGATGACGGGAATGTAGCGCTTTGGCTTGAGTGACTCGCGCGCCAGGATCGCGCTAATTGAATGAGGAATTGCATAGTGTACGTGAAACAGATCGAGATTTTCCGTCTCCGCCACCTTCGCCATCATGCTTGCGAGTGCCAGCGTGTACGGCTGATGCTCAAATAGCGGATACGACATCATCTCCACCTTGTGAAAACGCACCCTCTCACTGAGTTTGGTAAGCCTGGTCGGCAGCGCGGAGGAGATAAAATGGACTGTATGGCCTCGCTCCGCCAGTTCCTTCCCCAGCTCCGAGCCGACAATCCCGCTGCCACCGTAGGTAGGATAAACAGTGATCCCGATGTTCATGTCAGAGAGGCTAGATGTTTTAGCCGTGAGATGCCAGCCCATAACGCCATGCTGGCCTATGTTTTCAAATGCACCAGGGGACAAACGAAAAGGGCATCTTGCTTCCCGTTCCAACGCCGAGAGTACTCATGTGTTTTCGTTTCATTTCCGGATCGTTTAAATCCGCCGCGCCTGGCCGGCCAGACATCGGTTACTATGGTCGGGAATAGGGTTTCAATCCGTTGGCCACAGCTTTGAGTTCAAACACTCGGAGCATCAAACTTACCTGTTAATCGAGTATAGACACGAAAGGTTATATCCAATGACATCTACCAGAATGTTGCTGGTCCCCATTTGCCTGATCGTTGTAGCTTCGTCAATCAATTGCAGTCTTAACAAAAACTCGAACTCCGGAGTCGCGACGAGTTCGTCTCCTGTTTCCGTTAACAGCACCGCACCGGGAATCGAGCGGGTTAAACCTGCGCCCGGGACTGGAAACGTGCAGGGACAAGTTTTGTACAACAGCAAGCCAGCCGAAAATATTGAAGTAAAGTTGTGCGAAACATTCAATCAATATATCGGCGGGTGCGGAGGCAAGACTTACATCGCTCGAACTGACAAAGAAGGCGAGTATGTCATCACGGACGTAGAGCCAAAGGTTTACCAGGGACTGTTAGCCAAGGTGTTTGAAACTGACTCATCGGTATTCGCCACCACCGGACTCGCGGGGATTAGTTCAGCCAAATACGAAGTTACGGCTGACAAGACCTTATTCATTCCGCCGACCCATCTTTTCAAAAGCGATCTGAAGGTGAACAACCCGAAGGCGGGAGCGAAAGTGAGCACGAAAAATCTCGAGCTCAAATGGGAAGCTTATCCCGATGCTAGCTATTACAAATTCAGTATCTATGCTGATGAAGCCAGTGTGACGTCGCCCTACATCGGCGAGCGAGTAGACGGTACTTCTTTCAGCCTCGACAAGCCGTTAGAGAAAGGCATCTATCGTTGGCAGGTTACGGCTTACAACGCCGCGGACAAGAAACTTTCGGAAAGCAGCCGAGATATCAAGTTCACTATTACTGATGGACCGTGACCCGCTCTTGTTGAATTATCTCTGTGCGTCATCACCGCTCGTTACTGTGTGGTGAGCAATCGCCAACAAGGAATCACCGCAGAGAGACACAGACACAGAGGACGCACTGAGAACTTAAATTGGGACAAACACGAACATGATCAAAGTGAGATTCAGAAGATTCCATCCAGCGTTACTCCTCGCTTTCTGGTTCAGTTTCAATCTTGCCTTTGGGCAAGATCCGGTGGGACCACAACCTAAGAAAGCGCGTACGCCTGCCGACTACCAGCTTCGTATGCTGAAGGAAATTGCCGAGTTGGGAGCTCCTATCGCGGCCGAACGAGACGACGAAAGAAAAGGGGACGCTTCCACGCTGACGCACGGCAATCTTCTGCCCTCCCGTGTGAGAGTCACCTTCAAAGGCGCTACGCGACCCGCGCTCAAGATCAAAAAGGAGGTCATCTCCTACTGGTCAAATAAGTACGCAGGCGCTCCCCAACATTACATCAGCGCCTACACCACGGAAGTTCTCTTTAGCGAAGCCGGCATCAACCATTGGCTGGTCGTCAACAAGAGGGTTGTCCCGCGTCTGAAGCGAGAGCTAAAAAAGGGGCGGGCTGTTGATTTGTATCTGATCAGGATGGGTGCCTACAAGATTGGTGATGAGTGGCGTTGGGTTTTGTTAGTCGAAGACTTTGCCGCGGTGAAGTAGGACAGGTATTCATGCCTGTCCCTGAATCGAAAGAGATCGAGTAGGACAGCCATTCCTGTCTGTCCCTGATTCGCAACACTCGTCACAGACTGGACAGGCGGAATGCCTGTCCCACAAAAATTTCGAGGCAGGTGACCCTCGCAATCACCTGCCTCTTCTCAACTTGGCTCACCTTACTTGAAGGGGGGGCAAGTGAGGCGCGGAGTATATGCCTGCTTTGGCCCGTTGGCAATAGTTCTCCCGGAAGAAATTATCCCGTCGGCCCTGCCCTCCATATCACCTCAAAGCAAGTGATTCCGGTGACATTCCCGGGTCCCGGCGCTTCACTGCGTTTAATTCACAAACAGGCTTATAATGCTTTCGGAAATCGATTTCCTAAGCATTTTTTGATAACTGTTTTTATGGAGAGCGGAGAGTAAGCAATGCCCAAAATCAGTGATATTGAAGAGACACCTAATCCAAACGCAGTCAAATTCATACTCCGGGAAGCTGTCAGCAACGGCACCGCGCATTCCTATAGTTCCGCCGAAGTGGCCCAGGGCGATCCGCTCGCCAAGGCTTTGTTTGACGTGGACCATGTGGTTTCGGTTTTCTACATGGATCGCATGATCACCGTCGAGAAAGACGACGAAGGCGACTGGGACGATCTGCTCCCCGTTTTGGCTGTTCCGATTCGCGCCGCTGAAGCAGTTAACTCCCCCGCTGCGGCCGCCGCGGCTATTGGCGGCGCCATCGCAGCCGTAACGAGCGACGATCCGCGTCTGCTGAAAATCAACGATATCCTGGACGAGAAGGTTAGACCCGCATTGATGGGCGATGGCGGCTACCTGGAGGTGCTCGGGTTGAAAGACCACACCCTGAGCATTCGCTACCAGGGCGCCTGTGGCAGTTGCCCAAGCTCACTTACCGGCACTCTGATGGCTATCGAGGGTATGCTCAAGCAAGAGATAGATCCTGAACTTGAAGTGGTGGCGGTTTAGGGGTCTGCTCGCGAAGACTCCGATTCGTTTTTGGAACAAACCTCCCAGAGTGACGTTTAATTCCTCCGAATTCGTCTGTCTGATTCTTCGTTTCCCAAAAACCATCCTGTTCAGGAGAACCATCATGGCCCGCAATCCTTCACTGTCAATCGCCGCTCTCGGCTTGCTCCTTGCTGTTGCCCCCGGTTTTCAGGCGCAGGAAACATCCGAGAGAACAATCTCGAACCGCCCCACAACGGCAGCGAGTCCGGAAAAGACGGCTGCGAAAAGTAAGAAGCTGACGGCTGCTGAAAAGGCCAAGGCGGACCAGCTGCGCGCCCTCGCCACCTCCCTGTTGATCTCCTTGTCCAACGACGCTCGGAGTTTTAGTGATCAGAAGCTGCGCGCACGAACTCTGGCGCGCATCGCTGACGGACTTTGGCACGCAGATCCCGATCAAAGCCGCGCTCTTTTCCAGAGGGCATGGGATGCCGCCGGCGTGGCCGATGAGGAATCCGGACGCGTATTTAAGGATGACATGAGACGTCAAATGTCAGGAGGGCGAGGCGCCGTGGGCTCTCTCCCGCCGGACTTGCGAGCGGAAGTTCTTCGCCTGGCTGCAAAACGCGATCGCGCCCTCGGCGAAGAGTTGCTGGAGAAGCTCAAACGGGACAAGACTCAGGAAGCGAATGAATCTGCCGATACAGGACGCCGCGAAGTACCTGGCCTGCCTGAAGCGATGGCCCAGAGACTAAGACTGGCGCGCCAGCTTCTGGACGCCGACATACCGCGCGCCCTTGAGTTTGCCGATCCTGCCCTCGCGACCGTTTCAATGCAGGGTTTGAGTTTTCTTGCATCGCTCAAGGAAAAAGATCCCGCGGCTTCCGATCAGCGTTACCTGCGAATGCTTAGCGTGGCGGCGGCAGACGCGCAAGCTGATGCCAACACAGTTTCCCTTCTTAGTTCATACCTTTTCACGCCCCAGTTATTCATCACGATAGATCGCCAGGGTGGAACCAACACCTCGCAAATGGGCCGCCCTGGTCTGCCGCCGGCGACAACTCCGGAAATGCGCAAGGCTTTTTTTAATGTCGCCACTCAAATTCTGATGCGTCCGCTGGCCCCACCCGAGAAGGACAAGACCACCTCCGGCATTGAAGGAAAATTCCTGATCATCAAGCGGCTGCTGCCGCTATTCGAACAGCACGCTCCAGCAACGACCACAGAAATGATCCGCGGACAACTTTCCGCGTTGTCGGCCGCAGTGCGCGAAGAGATCCGCAAACGCGACGACGATTTGATGAAGCGAGGCATTCTTCCCGAAGACGAACCCGAAGATACCGAGCAGTCGTTGCTTGATCGGATCAGTCGTGCGAAAACTTCTGCCGAACGCGATCAACTGCACATGGAGCTGACGATGCGCACGCTTGAAAGAGGCGACCCGCGCGCGCGCGACTTCGTGGAAAAGGTGGAAAGCTCAGACATCCGCAAACAAGCGCGGCCTTACGTAGACGGCACGCTGGTCATGAATTACATCGAGAAAAAGAAGCTCGAGGAGGCGATTACCCTGGCGCGCGCGGGAGAGTTGACCAACTTTCACCGGGTGTGGGCGTTGAGTCAGGTCGCTCGACAGTTAGCCGAAACTGATCGCCAGCGGGCCATTGACCTGGCCGAAGAGGCCGCCACTGAGGCACGTCGCATCGGCGGTTCCGATGCCGACCGACCTCGCGCTCTCATCGGAGTCGCAAATGCCTTCTTTCTACTCGACCGAACTCGTGGCTGGGAAATAGTGGGAGAAGCCGTGAGAGCGGCAAACTCAGCTGAAGGGTTCACAGGCGAGGACAGCCGTCTGATGCTTAGAATGCAGACACCTTACATGACTTCCATGCAGACGCATTCGACAGAAAACTTTGATGTACCTGCGCTGTTTCGTTCGCTTTCCCGGGAAGACTATCAGCGCGCAGTGGGCTTAGCGCAGAATTTCGAAGCTGATGCGCCGCGAGCGACTGCCCTCATTTCGATAGCCCGCGAAGTGTTGAGCGAGAAGTGACACTTTCAAGAGTAGATATTCATTGGTCGCGTTAACAACGCCACCGGATCATCAACATTCAAAGCTTCCCGCACATAAAATGGCTCCCCGGCCTCAACGCCGATTAGAGACCCAAAATATCGCATGCGATATTCCATTTCCTTGAGAAAGCCCTTGTCGCTGATTCGTGTTTCGGGTTCCTGAGATTCCGGACAATAGAACTGTGAGACGTGCGCCTTGATGGCCGCCATTTTCTGTTCAGCAAACTCAGAAACGTCGACGATGAAGGACGGCACGGTGTGGCGCGAGAAAAGCGAATGCATGATGGCAGGCATCTGCACGGGGGCCAGTTTCCCTTCCTCATCATACCGGGCCATCGTCGCCAGGCGTGCAGCTTCCCGCAAAATGTGGCAAGTGTTTGCGTGATCAGGGTGGGGATCATCCTCGGATGTGGTCAACACAATTCTTGGTTTGTGAGTTCGCAGCACTCTGACCATGGCCGTGCGAGACTCTTTAGTTAACCCGATATGACCGTCTGGTTGATTGAGATTCAGCCGCACGTCGAGCTTCATGAGGCGCGCAGCCTCGAGCGCTTCTTCATGTCGAAGCTCAGGAGTGCCGCGCGTGCCCATCTCGCCGCGGCTCATGTCAAGCACTCCGGTGCGATAACCAAGCGACTTCAATTTGAGCAGAGTCCCCGCGACAGCTAACTCCGCGTCGTCAGGATGTGAGAAAACACCCAGCACATCCAGTTCAATTTGTGTTTCGTTCATTGCCCTTGAGCTTTAACTAATGACACGGTTTTGGTCAAGTGTCACTGGTCATTGATACCGGTGTCTTGTCGAAAGTTAACGTCATCGGGCAAGGTCCAGAACTCGCTCCGCCAGGAGCGAAACATCGCGCTCCTGGCGGAGCGCTCCGTTGACCCGATTGCTACATGGACGTGCTACTCCACTGACGCCGGCCAGAGTTTGCGCTACATTAACCTCATGAAGCTCGTTGTCCTGGGCTCCGGCACTTCTCTGCCTCATGCCCGCCGCACGTCCAGCGCACACTGGCTGGAAACTGCCGCGGGAAGCGTCCTGCTTGATATCAGTGCGGACGCTCCGCACCGCATGGCCCAGGAACAACTCGACTGGCCAAACCTTGATGCGATTTGGCTCAGCCATTTTCACCTCGATCACATGGGCGGTTTGACACCATTTCTCTTCGCCACGCGAAACGCTCCTCAAACTCAGCAACGCAGGAAGCCGCTAAAAATTTTTGGCCCGCAGGGCTTTGTTAATCTCCTGACCGCAGTAAACAACTCGAATAATTACCGGCTACTGGAACAGTCGTTTCCGATCGATCTGAATGAAGTCGACGCTGACGCTGCATTTGAGATTCTCCCTGGCCTTAGCGCCACCGTTTTTTCCACGCCCCACACGAATGAAAGCCTCGCCGTTCGCTTGAAAGAAAAAGACGGCAGCGTGCTGGTCTACACGTCAGACACTGGTTACTCTGAAGAACTGGCAAACTTTGGGCGAAACGCGACGATACTCCTAATGGAATGTTCGTTCTACCGGAACAAGCCGGTAGAAAAACATCTTGAATTGCAGGATGCGATGAGAATCGCACAAGAATCCCAACCAGGGAAAGTGGTGCTTTCCCACCTTTATATGGAATGGGACGGCATCGATCTTGCTATTGAAGCGCGCAAACTATGGCAAGGCGAGACCATCGAAGCATTCGACGGATTACGGCTGGACTTTTAATGAACGGAGGGACAGGTTTGGTCGGGCAAAGATTTTTCAGTTTACTACTTGCGGGAACGCTCGCCGGCGTTCAGCTCATGTGTCCAAATACCGGCAGCGCTTCGCTCGATAGACCTTCCAGCATTGTCTCCGATATAGATGACTCTCGATGGCTTGAAACTGGACAGCCCTCAAAGGCGCGATCAGTCATCAATGCAGCCGCTGACCTGAAAGTGATTTCCTACAACATTCGCTATCGCAGCGGAGCCGATCTTCAAAAACTAATTAAGCTTTTTCAGTACGATCCCGAATTAGGTGACGCCACAATTCTCGGGTTGCAGGAAGTCGACCGGAATAAGAAACGCAGCGGAAACAAAAACGCAGCCCAAATTCTGGCGCAAGGTCTGGGTATGTATTACGCATGGGCAGCTCCGCCCGTTGGCGAGGGAAAAGAAGAAGAAACCGGGGTCAGCATCCTGAGCGTGTTTCCTCTCTCAGAGGTTCGTCGCATTGTTTTGCCGCACAAAGGACCGGGCGGTAAACGGCGCGTGGCCCTGGGAGCCACAGTGAAGATCGACCGCCTCTCGATCCGAGTTTATTCCGTGCACGGAGAAACCCGCCTTCGCGAAGATTTCAAAATTGAACAAATGAAGGCCGTGATTAATGACCTGGCTAGTCATGGTAAGGACATGCCGGCCATCGTGCTAGGCGATCTGAACACCTGGGAGCCGGCCGTGATCGACAAGACTTTCAAGCTTTTCAGCGGGGAGGGATTCCAAACTCCGTTTGCGCGTGAGTCTACGTTTTCGGTGCGCGCACTATTCATTCCGATCAAGTTGAAACTCGATTGGATCTGGCTACGCAACCTGCAGCCAACTGGCCATGGAATCGATCGGGACATCAAGCTGTCAGACCATTGGCCTTTGTGGGTTGTGTTACGCCGGCCAGATCAAAAACAGTGACCTAAGTTAAAATTCTCCTTTGCCCGATCTGAAGCGTGCTCTGCGTCTGCGGTGGACGAATCGCGCGTTATGGTAGAGTAGAGCACTCCCTGAAGTCCCCTTTTGTACTGTTGAAGAATAAGAACCGGGAATTGCACGATGAAGTGTCCAACCTGTGGCAGACGTCACAAGTGGTCCAGGGTCCGCTGTCCGGCGTGCAGAACAAGGCTACCGCTCTGGTACATCATTTCGGGATTCCTGGTGGTGCTCGGCTGTTACGGAGCGTTTGTGATTCTGGAAGCCATGGGTTAAAGCCGTAGACGTCGCCTCATCTCACGCCCCATTCCCAAATTCCGTACAACATTTTCTTGTCCAGGATCGTCCCCGCCTGCTTTAAGGACAGAATTATTTGCCCCCGGTGATGCGACTCGTGCGAAATCAAATAGCCCAGAAACGCGACTGCGTGAGGCTTGAAGCCTTTGACTCTACCGCCATCTTTCAGGCTTTGAATCAGCAAGGTAACAATCGCTTTGCCTGAAGTCTCCAGCGACTGGCGCAAAAGCTTCTTATCTTTGGCGTGCTCTTTTTCGATCTTCGACAGGCCAGCTAACAGCTCAGGCGCCGCAGCTTTCAACCACATCAGCCTGACATTGTGCAGATGAGCAAACTGCTCGCCAACAGTTCGTCCTTTGGAGGCGGAAAGGGTTATGAGCGCCGCAGCGTCGGTGGCATCCAGAAGGTAGAGGTTGATCCGATTATGGATTTCCCATGTCTCAATGATTTGGCTTTCGTCCATCACGACACCCTCCGTGTTAAGCAACGTCGAAAACTACAACTAAGCGACTTTGCCGCCCTCCGTGCGGAAAGGCTAAGCCTTTCCGATTGCTCGTATTTTATTCCTGAGGCTGAGACTCAGGAAAGGGACTCATGGATTACTCCGGTAAGGCAAAGCCTTACCGCACGGAAGGCGGCTAAGCCGCACTGACGCGGGAGTTTTGAAGCTAACGCACGCGCACGACGATGCTGTTGCTGGTCAGCGCATTTCCAGTCGCACGCTGTAATTCAGCGATTGCCTTATTAAGATCAGTCTGGGCCTTGAGCTCGTTACCGCGTGCCGTCGTTAATGCGGTCTGCCGTTCGAGCACGAGAAACACTGTCGACTGTCCGGCGTCAAGTTTCCTCTGCTCGCTTTGGTATTGCTGTTCGCTCGCATTGCGCGCTATACCAGCTGCGCGCAGTCGCGCCTCTGCACTTCGCACTGCCTGTAAAGCATTTCTGACCTCAACCTGAATCGTCTGTTCGAGCTGTTCACGTTGGGTGGCGATACGCTGGCCCTCAACCAATGAACGGCCCAATTGCGCCTCGGCCGTCCGATTGCGAAGCGGCAAGCTAATTTGCACTCCAACGCGAAAGTTGTTGAAGTTGTTACCCAGCAAATTCTGAATCGATTGGTTGTAACCGCCGATCAGATCCGCTGAGATACCCTGCACGGGCTGCGGCGTCAGCAACGGGAGCTGCGCGCGATCAAGAAGTTGGTTAACTCGATCTCGCAGTTCAGTTGAAGACGAGGTAAACGGATTCACACCACCGCTGGCGGAGCCCGCCAAACCAAGCATGCCATAGCTGCCAACCAGATCGACGGCTGGCCGCGTCTGTTCGCGGAAATACTTTTGATCGATCTGATTGATGTCGCGGATGACCGTTGATTGTTGCAGCTCAGGCCGGTTGTCCATCGCAGCTTTCAAAGCTTCCGGTAACGAAATACCGGGAGGAGCCAGCTCGACCGGATCTGTTGGCACCAAAGAAACCTTCCAAATCTCAGACTGCTGGTTTTCAGCAATCAGGTTCTTCAAATTGTTTTCGGCGCGCGACACTTCTTCGAGCGAGCTGAACAGAGTTTGTTCGAAGCCCGCCACCTGGGCCTCAGACGCAACTACGTCGATTGGCGCCAATGAGCCTTCGCGAACCAAACGCTGATTGTGTTCCAGCTGGGTTCGCGAATCGCGCACAGCGTCTCTTTGCACCTGGAGGTTTCTGAGCGCAAAAGCGAGGTCCCAATAAGCTCGCTGCACGTTGGTTATTGTTTCAATTGCCCGCTGCCGAAACTGCGCATCTGTAAGAGACAGGCTTTTCTTTGCAATCTCAATCAGCCGGCGATTGTTATCGAAACGCAGGCCTCTGAGTAATGGCTGTGTGTAACTGAAGGTCAGACCGGTCGGATACTGAGGATTGAGCGCGGCGAATTGATTGTTAGTCGTTAGCCTGATCGAGGAAAACTCGAGACGATAGTTGCCGCCAAACTTAGGCGCCAGGCCTTCGAGCCGGGCAGTTCCCGTGTAATCCGTTTGCGTGACTGCGCCATTTGAACCACCACTTAGAAAACTGGAGATTGGACTGACTATACGTTCGTAATAAGTGGACGAACTCAAGCGGGGGTCATAGGCGCCGCGCGCGCCCGTGAGGTCAAACTCGGCAATCTTGACGTTGTGTCGCGCCACCTCGATGTCCTTGTTGTTTTCGAGGGCCATCGCCAGCGCTTCACGAACCGAAATTGGTTTCTGGAGATCCATCTCTACGCCGACGCGAGCGAGTTCGGGCAAAGGCTTTCGCGCGGGGCTAAACTCAGGAGCAATCTGCGGCACCTGCAACTCCTGCGGTGAGGGCGCAGGCGTTGGCGTCACCGTTTGAGCAACCACCCCCACAGAGAACAGCAACAAGGTAAGAAGTAGACCAGCGGCTTTGCCTCCGCACAGCCGCAAACCAGAATCTGTTTCAACTTCAATCATCATAAAACCCATCAACGGTGTGAAGCGGTATCGCCAGCTCACCTATTGCTTCGAAACCAAACCCAGCAGCGATGCAGTTGCGCTTGCCGCTTTGCGTCGCACCCGACCGAATGCCCCGGTCACTCCTGATCCAATCAGTCCCCAAACCCTGCTCTTGCCCAGATCGTCGAAAAGTGAATAGAAAACCGGCACCGCCAGCAATGTGAGCAGCAAACATAGAGTTTGACCGCCAACCACCAATACTCCGATTGAACGATTTGTGCCCGAACCCGGACCGCTGGAGATCGTCAGCGGCAACATTCCCGCGACGAGGGCGATTGTAGTCATCAGGATCGGTCGCAGCCGATCGCGATTGCCGCGGATGATTGCCTCAAGACGTTCCATGCCCTGTTCGCGTAAACGATTTGTGTGATCGATTTGCAGAATGGCGTTTTTCTTGACCACGCCGAAGAGCAGCAACAATCCCAACCCCGAAAAGATGTTCACTGTTTGACCGGTGATGAGCAGCGAGACGATGCCGAACGGAATTGCCAGCGGCAGAGTCAGCAAGATTGTTACCGGGTGAATAAACGACTCGAACTGCGCCGCCAGGACCATGTACATGAAAACAAACGACAGAATGAACGCCAGCATGAAGTAGTAACCGGCCTTGCCCAGCTCTTTCGAACGCCCCGCCAGGCCCGTGGAATAAGCTGGATCAATTTTCGTGTCCTTCGCAAACTGATTCATCTTCGTGATCACATCCGCTTGCGAACCCCCCGGTCTGACGTTGCCCAGCAACATCACCTGGCGTTGCCGATTGAGACGCTCAATTGCAGACGGCCCGGTTCCTTCATCAATGCGAACAAGATTGTCGAGGCTGACCCATCCGATCTTCGCGGAGGAAACGATCATTCGCTGCAGCCCTTCAACGCTCGCGCGAAACTCGCCGATGGCCCTCACCCGTACGTCATATTGATCTGTACCGGCGTTAAAAGTTGACACCTTCTGACCCGCTACGAGCGTGTTCAATGCCTGGGCAATATCGGAAACGCGCACGCCTAAATCTGCCGCGCGCTGGCGATCGATCACCACCCGCAGCTCGGGCTTTCCGGAAACCAGCGTTGAGTCCACATCCACCACGTCTGGAATCGTCTTCATCTTTTCCATCAACGCGTCGGAGTATTGAGTAAGCTTGGCCAAATCGGGGCCGCCGATAACATATTGAATGTCTGCATTGCGAAAGCCGCCCCCAGAAATTGCCGCTACCTGCTGAACGCTGGTTCGTAGTTGACCGGGAGACTCTTTTAGGTATTTCGCCAGAACTTCGTCGCGCGCCTGAATCATCACGTCGCTCTGGCTGACATCGCGTTCTTCCAGCGGCAGCATCTTGACGTAGATGGTAGCAACGTTAACCGTTTGCTGCTGGCCGCCGCCGATAGTCGTCAACGTGTCAGTCACACCCGGCAGCTTTCTGACGTCTGCGGAGATACGCTCGGCGAGCGCAGAGGTGGCCGCGAGCGTGTGGCCCTCGGGAGCTCGCACGTTTAGTTCAAACTGCGATTGGTCGTCAACGGGCAGGAAGTTTTTCCCGACAAACATGAAGAGCGGCACAATGCTAATGACCACCAGCACACACGCCACGACGATTACCCAGCGATGGGCCATCGACCACTTCAACATTCGCGTATAAGTGGCGTCTACGGGGCGGTAAAACCTCGATTGTTTCGAGCCGTGATCGGCAGGCTCGATTCGCCTTTCGATTGGCCCTTCTTCCGCATCATTGCTGCGCTTGATTAAGCGCGCCGCCAGCATTGGAGTCAGCGTGAATGACACCAAAAGCGACACAGCGATAGCAAAAGACGAAGTCAACCCAAACGATGACATGAAGCGGCCGACGATTCCGCCCATGAAACCAACCGGCAGGAACACGGCCAGCAGCGACATCGTCGTAGCCATCACCGCCATGCCAATTTCTTTGGTGCCTTCGATTGCGGCCTGAAAAGGGTGCATCCCTTTCTCTTCGACAAATCGGAAGATGTTTTCCAGCACGACGATCGCGTCGTCGATCACAATTCCAACCATCAGCGTCAGGGCCAGCATCGTGATCGAATTTAAAGTGAAACCCAAGGCCGCCATGAGACCAAAGGTCGCAATCAACGACGTGGGGATCGCGGTGGCGGCAATCAGTGTGGATCTGAAGCTCCAGAGAAAAATGAATACCACGATCGCCGCCAGGATGCTGCCCTCAATCAAGTGCGTTTGAATCGACTCGATTGAAGCTTTGATAAAGACCGACTGATCGCCCACCACCTGCGTTTTGAAGCCGGCCGGCAAAGTTTTCTGCAACTCGTCCAGACGCGCCTTGACTGCCTCAGCTACTGCCACAGTATTTTGGCCAGACTGTTTGGAGACAATTAAAGTGACAGCGGGCTGGCCGTTTAGTCGTGCTTCCGTACGCGGTTCTTCCGCGCCGTCTTCCGCATAACCAACATCGCTCAGTTTTACAGAATAGGCGCCACGGCTGCCGACCACGAGGTTGTTAAATTCCGACGGCTCGATGATGCGGCCCATCGTTCGGACGGTCAGTTCGCGAGTTCCTTCGTCCACACGTCCGCCCGGGACTTCCATGTTTTGCGCGCGCACCGCATCTGCTACTTGAGCGACGGTGACATTGAAGGCGCGCAGTTTATCGGGGTCCACCCAAATCTGAATCTCGCGTTGCCGACCACCGATGATTTGCACCTGGCCCACGCCATTAATCGATTCAATTTGCTGCTTGATCTTTTTGTCAGCAATGTCGGTGACTTCGCGCGGCGAGCGCGGCGCCGAAACCGCAATCCGGACCACCGGCGCTGCATCAGTATCCAACTTCTGCACGACCGGCTGCTCGGCGGTGACCGGAAGATCGTTGACGATTAAGTCGACCTTGTTGCGAACCTCGGCTGCTGCTGTGTCAGGATTTTTCTCAAGCAGGAACGTTATGAAAACCTGCGAGACGCCTTCCACGGAAGTAGATCGCAACTCATCGATTCCGCTGACTGTGTTAACCGCGCCTTCAACTTTGTCGGTGATTTCAGTTTCGATTTCCTGCGGCGAAGCGCCCGGATTAAGAATGGTGACGGTGATAGTTGGAAGATCGATCTTCGGAAAAAGATCAACGCCCAGCGAATTGTAGGAGAAGAGTCCGACGACCGTCAGACTCAGGATCAGCATCGTCGCAAACACCGGACGCCTGACACAGATTTCAGCCAACTTTTGCATTCAATTAAGTCCAAGGTCCAACGTCCAAAGTCCAAGGTCCGCTTCTAGTCCTCACTTTGGACTTTGGACCTTAGACATTGGACTGTTACTGCTTTACCGCCATTCCGTCACTTAACAACTCGACATTGCTGGTTGCCACTATTTCGTCGGCTGCCACACCACCCTTGATCTCAATCAGATCACCCTCCGATTGCCCAATCTGGACCACCCGCTCGGAAGCGCGTCCATCCTTGATTACAAACACGCGGCTGACTCCTGATTCAGTACGCACGGCGCGCGACGGAACCAGCACCGCAGGTTCAGCGCGTGATTGCAGAATTCGCACAGTGGCAAATTGACCTGGCTTCAGCGCCCCGCTTTTGTTTTCGATTTCCGCTTCGATGGTCAGCGTGCGTGAGCTTGGCGTAACGTTTGGCGAAATACGCGCGACTCGCCCGCTGAAGTTTTTGTCCGGCCAGGCGCTGGTCGTGACTGAAACTGATTGACCAACTGCAACTGACGGAATCGCCTGCTCAGGAATGTCTATTCTCACGCGCAGCGGATTTATGCGGACGACAGTGGCCACCTTGGTGGTCGGCGAAACGTATTCGCCGAGATCCGCCGTCCGGTCAGTTACAAATCCGTCAATCGGCGAAAACACGAGTGAATAAGAGAGACTTCGGCGCGCCAGCCCGAGCTGGCTCTCCGCGTTGGCTACGTTTGCGCGGGCTGTAGCAACCGCTGCGAAATTCTGTCGCGCCAGCGACACCGCAGACTCATAAACTTGCCTGAGTTGATCCCGTTGTGCCTTTTGCTGGTCATACAGCGATTTGGAGACGTCGCCGGATTCAATCAGTCTCTCCGCCCGCCGCAGGTTTTTTTCGGCGAGTTCAAGCGCCACGCGAGCATTTGCTACTTCGGGCACCTTGTTTGGATCAAAAGCCTGGCCCGGCCGCACACCGACTTTTTCCTCAGCCTGGCGCAAGGCCGCCTTGAACTGTTCCACCTGGGCCACTGCTTGCTGCACGCGAAGTTTTGCGTCCACGTCGTCAAGCCGCAAGATCATTTGACCACGCTTTACGTAGCTGCCGAGGTCCACTCCAATCGCAACCACTTTCCCAGCTACCGAAGGTGCAACGTCTGTCTGCTGGTCGCCAGTCAGGCTCCCGGTGGCCTCAAAGAACCGGGGCAGTTCGCGAACTATCGCCGAGGCCGTGGTCACATCGACAAGTGCAGGCTGAGCCGGGCCAGTTGTTTCCTCTTTTCGAACATTGGCCTTCGAGCCGCCGCAGGAAATAGCTCCCAGCGCCAGGCCGGCGAGGAGAATTGCGGTGGATAAAAAGGCAAAAAACCGCCCAGGTTGCAGAACTGACGAAAATGACATTGCTATTTCTTTCTCGTAACACCGTTACCAGGATTCTTGCGCGCCCCGCTTTTCGCACCACTAACAGGTAACGCCGTTCTGCTACCAGTGCCAATGCCGTTTAGTAGAATTTCAGTAAACTGTTTCGCCGCTTCCTCGTTGGAAATATTCAACAGGCGACGGTCGGGGTCCCAAAGATTGTTATTGAGTGAATGGTGAATGATCATGCCGATGAATGCGCGCACAATGATGGCCGGATCGATCTTGATCATGGCGCCGTCACGCTGCCGTTCGGCTATGTATCCTCCGAGCAACTCATAAACCCGACGCAGGAACTTCTCAAAAAACATTTCGGCCAGCTCGTGTTTCTCGAGTGCCGAATGAAGCAGCAAACGCTGAAACTCAGGATCAGCCTCGTGATGCGAGAGGGCGCCCAAAGCAAGGCGCTCAAACACAGCGCGATCGTCCTTCTGTTTCAGGGCCTCCGCGACCAATTCCTCGGGGTTCATTCGATCCCCTGAGCAAGCCTTGTGATCGAGGATGGCGCTATAGAGTTCCTGTTTAGTGGCGTAGTGACGAAAGACCATTGCTTCCGACACGCCTGCCGCCTGCGCGATCTCTTTCGTAGTGGTGCCGCCGAATCCGCGCTGGGAAAACAGGGTTACCGCAACGCGCAAAATCTGATAACGACGGTCCTCCGCGGCCATTCGCGTCCCCACCGGACTGACGTCTTTGTTAGTTATTCTCGTAGCTTCTTTGTCCAAAATTTGGTTCTCGTTCCCGTCGCCGGACCTTCGGACGTATCAAAGTAAGTACTTACTTACCACCCGGGCGAGCGGCCTGTCAAGCTTAGGGGCTGTCTCGTGCGAACTAGGTGGCTATCCGGTTCGACGCCAGAATTCGACCGCCCATGCGGTGTAGGTTTTCGCGCAGTTTCGATTTCGCATTGTATGAAAGCCGACCCCGCACAAACCCACTTTGTACCCTTTCGCAACAAGCGCCCTCCTGTCATCAGCGTTCATCCACTTCTGCGGGATAGTTAATCGTGGCCAATCTGGTGGTGAGTGCGCTGAACACAACTCGGCACATTGTTTGCTCGGAAGAAGCGAGAACTTCTGCGCGCTAGCTTCGCAGGAAACATCACATTCAAAACATTGGTCTTTTAAAGGAGAGTCATAGTATGTCGCAAAATAGAGGAACAGATTTCCCCGGAACGTCCGATTTCAGTGGCCAACCGAGTAACTCGCCAAGCGGAACGAGCGGGGGCTTAGGCGCCGCCACGGGAACAGCAACAGCCACCGGACTTGCGCAAACTGCGCAGCAGTATGGCGAGAAAATTACCGAAGTCGCTGGTCAGGCGAAGGAATTCGTTAGCGATAAGATTGGTGTGGTCGGAGATAAGTTTAAAGAATTAAAAGACGCTGACTATGCCGAGATCGCTGAAAATGCAAAAGACTATGCTCGCAAGAATCCAGGCCAGGCAATTTTGATTTCGGCTGCCGCCGGCCTGCTTCTCGGGTTGATATTGAGAGGGCGGCGTTCCTAAAACGCCAACCTCCCCCGGTACGGGTTGCGAAAGGAGATCACGCAATGGCGACTTCTGCCACCGCCGCAACGGCGATAACACCGAAGGTTGAAAACGAAAGTCTCCCCACGTTATTTAGTCGTCTGGGCGACGACGTGGTGCAGCTCTTTGACACCAAAGTAAGTTTGCTCAAGGTCGAACTCAAGGAAGAGGCAAACGCCTACGCCCGCGGTGGCATCATGATCGCCGCTGGTGGAATGGTTGCGGCAATCGGTTTCGCCCTGCTAAACGTCGCGCTGGCTTTTGGGATAGCCACTCTTTTTTCCGAAACGAATTTGACCCAGCCGGCCCGATACGCCATTGGCTTCGTGACTGCAGGAGTTCTGTACCTGATCGTCGGCGCCATCATCATCTCGTCTGTGAAGAGCCGGCTTGCTAAACAGAATTTGGTTCCCGACAGAACTGTTGAAGAGCTGAGAAAGGACAAGCAATGGCTGAAGAACGAACTCTAGGTTTGGTCCGCGCGCGCGAGGTGGAGGACGACGATCCTTCGAAGGCTGCTCTCCAGCGCCGGATGGAAGAAACGCGCGACTCAATCTCAAATACCGTTACAGAAATCAGAGACACGGTGAATGAAAAATATGAAAACGTGAAGGAAGCGCTCGACTGGCGTGAGCATTTCAAGCGACAGCCAGTCGCCTGGACGCTGGGCGCCGCCGGTGTCGGCTTCTTTGTGGGTTACGGACTCGCAGCAGCGCTGACTGACAACGACGAGAGAGCCGACTCCGTATCGGTGTCTGACTCTTATGCCCGCCCGCTGCTTTCCCAGCAGGCTGCTGCAACTACCGAATCAGCAAAAACTAATGGACATGACGAGGGCCCCGGCCTCCTCGAACGCTTTAAGGAAACTTCAGCATACGATCGACTTTCCCGAGAAGCTGGTTCACTTGGCGACCGTTTGGTCGAGGAACTGTCGACCACTGCCCATACGGTGGTGCTACCTTTGCTGCTGAACAAGCTCAAGACATGGATCGGAGTTGACCTCTCTGAAAAGCAGGAACTCAAATCATCTGCCGCGGCGTCAATGGGCACTGGTCAGGCCCGGTCGACTGTGTAAGCGCAGGAAATTTCAGACCTGAAGGGCGAGTCGCGGGGCTCGCCTTTCTTCTTGTTAGCTCCACTTTCAACCAGCGATTCCGTATTCGTTTCTGTTATTTCGGGGATTGTTTCCGGCGCTATCTCACCGGCTTGCGCGGCAATTTCTCATCCCGCATTGCGGTGTTATAAACAAACGCCGCCATGATCGTAGCCGCTTGTTTCATATCGTCAGCTTGAATCCGATCGAAAACATCCTGATTGGAATGGTGTGTGCGGGTGTCGTATTCAATCTCATCCTGAATAAACTGAAATCCCGGCAACCCGATAGCGTCAAACGAAAGATGGTCCGTGCCGCCGGTATTTGAGATGGAGAGTGTCGTTGCTCCCCAAACGGGCGCGCTTTTGTCTTCCGGACGATCGCGAAAGGGCATCAGCCATTGACGAAACAGCGGGCGCACCGCTTCGTTGCCCTGCAAGTACACCCCTCGAATTCTTCCGGTTCCATTATCCAGATTGAAGTAGCCGCTAAACTTTTCATACGCGGGCTTGGTCACCAGCGATGGAGCGAGAGGCGGCGCCGGGGACGCTGCGTGCTGGACAGGAGTGACCATTGCCCCGAAATGCTTCGCGACATAAGCGCGCGATCCGAGCAGACCCTGCTCTTCGCCACTCCATAACGCTACCCGAATCGTCCGTCGTGGTTTCAAGTTTAAAGCTTGCAGGATGCGCATTGCCTCCATGGCCACGGCAACTCCGGCGGCGTTATCAGTAGCCCCGGTTCCGCCATGCCACGAGTCCATGTGGCCTCCCAGCATTACCACTTCGTCCTTCAGATCCGTCCCAGGAATTTCTGCGATCGTGTTGTAGCCCATTACGTCGGAATCCTGCCAATCAACTGCCAGGTCAACGGACAACTTTACCTTTTCCCCGGCTTCGATCATGCGCGCTATGCGATTGTAATGTTCCACCGCCATTACGAGTTGCGGAATGATTTTAGGCGCCTTCTTGTCATAAGCCGGCGTCGGGCGTGGCGCATTTGGAGCAGCAGCGCCCTCACCACATGGTTGGGGCACTGAAGCGCCCTGGACGAAAACCGTGCCGCCATCGCCAATGCGGCTTGCATCAATCAGCAGCCCGGCGCCCTCCTCCTGGAAAAACTGGTTCTTCCGGCAAGCGAAAGCCAGGGCCGCTCTTTGCTCAGGAGTGAACCGGCGTCCACCTCCCGGTCGTGGCTGCGGCGCCGGCGCATCTGCCAGCGCCAGCAGATCCTTCTCATTCAGCCGCGTCCCAGGCGCGTCAAAACCCGCCTTAACGTCGCGCATCTTTGCCGTGAGAACAATTGCCCCCTTAAGCCGGCCCTTAAACTTCAACAGCTCCGCTTCATCTTTAGCGTCGACATAAACCACTTCACCAGTCATTGCGGTAGACGGCGACCAGGCCTTCGGATACGCGATCAAAGGAATCGCCAGCGGCTCTACCACCTGCGCCGAAAAGCGCTTCAATGTCCACCCACGACCGAAGGGTCCCCAGGGGTCGAGATGAGCATTTTGCAAACCCCATTTAGTGAGTTGGTCTCTCGTCCAATCGTTCGCACGTTTCATCCCCGGTGAATTAGTCAGGCGGGGCCCGATCACGTCGCTGAGGTAACTCAGCGTTTGCATCACCTGCGAACGATTCATGCCTTCGTCTTTTATTCGCTCAATTGGATCGTTCGGATCCGTCGCGGGAGTGGATGGCGTCTGCGGCGACGGACTCGGTGAAGGCTGTTGAGCAAAACTAGCGCTCGGCGAAATGAGAAAGATGAATCCCAGCACAACTGCTGACGTTCGTCGTAGCATTTGGTCTCTCCTGGCTTTGATTTTGAAATTTAAGGCGTGCGCTTGGAGCAATCTCTTACGGGGACCCCGGGTGCCCCGGCTTCCCGGCGGGGCATCCCCGCTGGGGTGGCTCACTCGCCCGCGTTACAACCGTGGAAAACTCTAAGCTGACTTCTTGCTCTTCTTCACCAGCTTTTCTTTCGCCAACTCGCCGGTCGGATCGTTTGAACTATAACCACATTCCTCGTTGGCGCAGTGTTGAAAAGTTCCCTGCTTCTTCGTTGTCTTCTCCAATAGGAAGGGCGCGGCACATTTCGGGCAAACTTCGGCCACGGGCTTGTCCCAATACACGCGATCGCAATCCGGATAAGTGCCGCAACCGTAAAACACTTTGCCGCGCTTCGACTTCTTGACGACTAACTCACCTTTGCATCCGGGCCGAGCGCAATGGACGCCCGTCGATTCCTGCTTAATGTATTTACATTTCGGATAGTTTGAGCAGGAGATGAACTCGCCAAACCGCCCAAAGCGGCGAACCAGCTGCGCATCGTCGACTGGGCATTTCTCGTCTAGCGGCACGGGCGCGGGTGCGGCTACGCCACTCTTGGCAATCTTTCGAATGTTGCGGCACTCGGGATATCCGGTGCAACCGAGGAACGGCCCAAAGCGACCGCGCTTGAGTTGCATTGGCTTGTCGCACAACTCGCAAATTTCCGGTTCAGCCGGCGTCTCGCTTCCGGCAGCCGTCTCGCTGCCGTTGGCGCCGTTGGCGGCAGCCTTCGGCTCGGCATCTCGCGTCGCTTCGCACTTCAGACATTTGAAATACTTACCGAAGCGTCCCCACTTCAACACCATGCCCGGCGCTTCGCATTTCAGACAAACCTCGTCGGTCGGCGTTTCTACATCCTTGATATCTTTGGTGTATTTGGTGAACTTGATCAGGTCGCTGGAAAACTTTCCGTAGAAATCATGTAAGGCGTCGGTCCACTTGAGTTTGCCCTCTTCGACGTTATCGAGCTCTTCCTCCATCCGCGCGGTGTAGGTCTCATTAAAGAGATCGTCAAACCCGCCATCGATAAGGAGATCGTTAACTGTTTTACCCAGATCAGTCGGGTGAAATCGGCCTTCGAGTTTTTCCACATACTCACGCGCCACAATCGTGGTCATGATTGCCGCATAAGTCGACGGCCTGCCGATTCCCTTTTCTTCGAGGGCCTTCACTAACGTCGCTTCTGTGAATCGCGGCGGGGGATCAGTGAAATGCTGTTCCGGCGTTATCTCATTGAGGCCCAGGGTCTCGCCCTTTTCCACCGGCGGCAGAGTGCGCTCCGCCTCTTCATCGTCTTCGGACTTTTCGTCACGTCCTTCCTGATAAAGTTTCAGGAAGCCGTCAAACTTTTGCACCGAACCCGTTGCGCGAAAGATGAAACGCCCGGCGCCAATGTCGATAGTCGTTTGGTCAAACAGCGCTGGTGTCATTTGTGAAGCCACCATGCGTTGCCAGATCAACCGGTAAAGTCGCAGCTCGTCGTTGTTCAGATATTTCGCCAACGAGTCGGGAGTACGCGCGACGTCGGTAGGACGAATCGCTTCATGAGCATCCTGCGCGTCCTTTTTCGAGCGATAGTGAATCGCCTTTTCCGGAAGGTATGGAGGACCGTATTGCCTTTCGATGAAATCCCTTACTTCGCCTAACGCCGCATCGGAAACACGGGTCGAGTCGGTGCGCATGTAAGTGATCAACCCGACGGAGCCTTCCGCGCCAATCTCGATGCCTTCGTAAAGCTTCTGCGCGATCATCATCGTCCGCTTCACTGCCCAACCGAGTTTTCGCGCAGCTTCCTGCTGCAATTTCGAAGTGATGAAGGGTGGGACGGGATTACGCTTGCGCTCTTTCCTGGTTACTTCGTTGACGACGAATGTTTGCTGGTTTGCCTCAGTGACAAGCTCGGCGGCCTTCGCTTCGTCGTTGATTAAGATTTCGCCGCGCTTGATGTCCTGATCGAAACCGCCGGTCTTGACGGTTTGTTCTCCGACTTTGAAAAGTCGCGCGTCAAACGCAGGAGGCAGGTGGGCAAGAAGGTTTGCGAATATTGTCCAATACTCGGTCTTAATAAACTTTTCAATTTCGCGTTCGCGCTCGACGACCATGCGAAGCGCAACGGATTGTACGCGTCCCGCACTGAGTTTTCCGCCCACGGTCCGGCAAAGCAAAGGCGAGACTTTGTAACCGACAAGTCGATCCAAAACGCGGCGCGCCTGTTGCGAATCAACCAGGTTCTGATCAATTTGCCGTGGGTGCTCAAACGCTTCGTTGACCGCGCGCTTGGTGATTTCATTGAACATCACGCGAAACGTTGGCTTTACCGGCCGCTTCGGAACGATCTCTTCCGCGAGATGCTGGCAAATCGCTTCGCCTTCTCGATCAGGGTCAGCGGCGAAATAAATAGTGTCTGCTTCTTTAGCGGCCTTCTTCAGTTCCGCTACGATTCTCTTGTTGTTTCGCTTTCTCGTATCGGGAATGACTTCGTAGGTGGGCTTGAAATCATCGTCGACGTCCACCCCCAGGCCTTTCGAGGGCAGATCCTTGATGTGGCCTATCGAGGCCTTAACCAGATAGTCCTTCCCCAGGTATTTGTTTATCGTCTTCGCCTTGGCCGGCGATTCAACTATTACTAAATTTTTTGCCATTACTTTCCTGGTAAATCGTAAATGATGAATGGTAAATGGTCGAAGTTTGGTAGTGGACTTATCAAGATACTCCGCCATCCGGAGTCGTCGTTTCGCCTATTAACCATTGACCATTTACTATTTACCCGTCCCTCACATCTTTCGCACAAAACACTTTCCTGGCAGAGCCCGCACCAGATCGCGCATTTCCAAAGTTAACAGCGCGGAGGTTAAATCCGAAATGGACAGCCTGCTTTGGTCCACCAGCGCATCAATATGCGCGGGGCTGTCAGCGGAAAGCAATTTGAAAACTGACTGTTCAAATCCAGAAAGCCCTTGCGGCGTTAAGGCCAACTGATCTGCCAGCGACTTCTGTTTCTTTTTCTCCCCCAAAGGTGGCGGCAAGAGTTTCGCCGCAATCTGCGGCGGCAACTCCGCGGCCACGTCCTGCCACTGCTGAACGAGCTTGGCTCCGGCGCCTTTGATCAGATAGTTGGTGCCGAATGAGTTTCGTGACGTGATGTTGCCCGGCACCGCAAACACTTCCCGGTTCTGCTCAATTGCCAAACGCGCTGTTATCAATGAACCTGAGTTTTCCGCCGCCTCAACCACGATCACTCCCAAACTCAAACCGCTAATGATGCGGTTGCGATAAGGAAAGTTTTCCGGGACAGGCGGAGTTGCCAGGGGAAACTGAGTCACCATCGCGCCGCCCGCATCCAGTATTTCCTCGGCCAGCTTTTTATGATCGCGCGGGTAAACCTCATCGATGCCGGTTCCCAGAACAGCTATCGTGCGGCCTCTGCCCTCGATCGCGCCACGATGCGCGGCCGCATCAATTCCACGCGCAAACCCGGATACGATCGTAACGCCACGTTGCGCCAAGTCGCGGGCCAGCATCGTTGCGGCATTCTGGCCGTAGGTTGAGCTTCGACGCGAGCCAACGATCGCGACGCATGGCTGGTCCAGACATTCCGTCCAGGCGCCTTTCACATAAAGCGCGATCGGCGGATCGTAGATTTCTCTCAATAACGATGGGTAGACACCATCATCGAGAATAAGAATGTCGCAGCCGATCTGCTTAACGTTTTCAAGCTCGCTCCCGGCCTTTGCATGCAGGTCGCGAGCAATGATGCTGTCAATGGCTTCCGGCAACAGGCGCAATCGTTCAAGCTCGACGCGGGTGGCTGAGTAGACAGCCTCCGCGGATCCGAAACGCTCGAGGAGCTTGGCCGCGGCGCGAGGTCCGATGCCGGGAGTCATGTTGAGGGCAACCCAATCACGCATAAAGCACTTATGAAGGCGGAGAGATGAAGGATGAACAGGACTGCCGGACGTTGCCTTTTATTTCACGTCCCATTCGACAGTTACCTTCATCTTCATAATTCATCCTTTCGTCGTTGGCGGAGGCGTGTAGGAATCGAACCTACCTGAGCCTGTTCTCACAGTCTCACTGACGGTTTTGAAGACCGCGCCGTTCACCAGAACAGATTCGCCTCCCTGATTCAAATCTCAATGTTCAATTTCAAATATCTACGTTCCGACCGCTGCGCCTCCTGGGATAAGTTCATAGGAAAAACCGCCAAGTGTTCGGAGCGAAACCCTACGCGCCAAACTGCGAAAGTGTCAAGGAACCTCCTCGCGACCCCCGTCCTCCAACCAATGAAAGAAGTCCTTCGTTTTCCGCGTGGCTCGCACAGCAACTTGACCGTATTTCAGCCGCAAGCTAGTATTCCAATTTTCCCGAACGAACGTTCGAACTTCCACATCAGATCAAGGGACGAGCTAAAACTACGAGGAACTTCATGATCAATTTCGAGACGTCGCCTGAACAATACAAACACTGGAAACTTGATATCGACGGCGCCGTCGCAACCCTGACCATGGATGTACAGGAAGAGGAAACACTCGCGGAAGGTTACAAGTTGAAGCTTAATTCCTACGACCTTGGCGTGGACATCGAGCTGGCGGACGTGGTGCAAAGACTTCGGTTCGAACACCCGGAAGTAAAAACCGTGGTTCTCACGAGTCTCAAACCCCGCATCTTCTGCGCCGGCGCCAACATTTACATGCTCGGCACCTCATCGCACGCGTTTAAAGTTAACTTCTGCAAATTCACAAATGAAACGCGCTGTTCCATTGAAGACGACTCGTTGCATTCAGGACGGCGCTACATCGCGGCGCTCAACGGCACAGCTTCCGGCGGTGGCTACGAATTGGCAATCGCCTGCGACGAAATCTACCTTGTCGACGACGGCAATTCTGCGATTTCCCTTCCCGAAGTCCCTCTTCTGGGGGTGCTCCCGGGAACTGGCGGTCTAACTCGTCTGGTTGATAAAAGAAAAGTGCGTCGCGACCGCGCCGATGTTTTTTCCACACTCGCGGAGGGACTGAAAGGCAAACGCGCAAAGGAGTGGGGACTGATTGACGATTACTTTCCTACGAGTAAGTTTCAGGAATCCATTGATGCACGTGTGAATGAGATTGCCAAGACTAACGGCGCAAATGCCGCCAATGTCGGCATCAAGCTCAATCCGCTTCACAAAGAAATCAAGCCATCTGGTGTCGAATACAAATACGTCAATCTGATTTTGAATCGCGACCAGCGTTACGCCGACCTCACCGTTACTGGTCCGGCAGCAGACTTACCAGCGACGCCGGAGGCAATTCAGGAGCTTGGCGATTCTTACTGGCCGCTTCAAGCTTATAGAGAACTCGACGATGCGCTACTGCATCTGCGTGTAAACGAGCCGGAGATTGGATTGGTCTGCGTGCGCACTGCGGGCCAGGCCGCTGATGTGCTGGCGCTCGACAAAACGCTCGGAGCCAACAAAGAACATTGGTTGGCGCGGGAAATCCTTGCCTTCATGGCGCGCGTGCTGCGGCGTTTCGATCTGACGGCGAAGAGCTTTTTCGCCATCGTTGAACCGGACAGTTGCTTCGCCGGCAACCTGCTCGAGCTCCTGCTCGCTTCCGATCGAAGTTATATGCTGAACAATCCCGAAGCCGGGGAAACCTCGGTGGCAGCGTCAGAGCTGAACGCGGGCGCGCTGCCGATGAGCAACGGACTGACGCGATTGCAATCACGTTTCCTGTCCGATCCTGAAAAAGTTGAACGGGTGCTGGCCCATGGAGGGCCGTTCAACGCCGAGGCAGCCGACGACGCAGGCTTGATTACCTTCGTCCCGGACGAACTGGACTGGGAAGATGAGATTCGCGTGGCGATTGAGGAAAGGACCTCGCTGTCTCCCGATGCATTGACGGGCATGGAGGCATCGCTTCGTTTCGGTGGGCCGGAAACCATGGACACAAAGATCTACGGACGCCTTACGGCCTGGCAAAACTGGATCTTCCAGCGCCCAAATGCGGTCGGCCCGGAAGGCGCACTAACAAATTACGGCAAGCCTACGCAGTCGAAGTTCGATTTTAAGAGAACTTGAGGCTGGGAGCGCAGGCGTCCTGCCTGCAAAGCGTGCCCAGCACGCTAATCTGTTCGCGCTCATTGCAGACAAGATGTCTGCGCTCCCAGGATAATCATGAATTTATACGAACGCATACCAAACAACGTAAATCTCAGCGAAGACAAGAGACTTCAGCGCGCCCTCGAGAAGTGGCTGCCAAACTACCTCGACTGGTGGCAGGAGATGGGCCCTGACGGTTTTCAAACGAAAGACGTCTACCTGCGCACGGCGATCAGCGTGGAACCCGACGGCTGGGCCAACTTCGATTTCGTAAAAATGCCTGATTACCGCTGGGGGATTTTCCTGAAGCCCGCTGCGCCTGGCGCGACGATTGGTTTCGGCGACAACCTGGGCCAGCCCGCTTACCAGGAAGTGCCCGGTGAGTTTCGCAATTCGCTCCGCCGGATTATCGTCACCCAGGGCGACACGGAACCGGCCTCAGTAGAGCAACAACGTGAGCTCGGCAAGACCTGCCCCTCATTGTACGACCTGCGAAATCTCTTTCAGGTAAATGTCGAAGAAGGCCGTCACCTCTGGGCCATGGTCTATCTGCTCCAACGTTACTTCGGACGCGATGGCCGCGATGAAGCCGATGCGCTCCTGGAACGCCGCAGCGGAAATCCGGACAAGCCGCGCATCCTCGAGGCCTTCAATCAGCCGTGCGACGACTGGCTCAATTTCTTCTGTTTCACGATGTTCACCGATCGCGACGGCAAGTATCAGCTTTCAGCCCTCGCCGAATCCGGTTTCGAACCTCTGGCCCGCACTTGCCAGTTTATGTTGACTGAAGAAGCGCATCACATGTTTGTCGGCGACACGGGCATCAACCGGGTGGTAAAGCGAACGGCACATCTGATGAAGGAAGGCGACGTGCGCGAACTGGGCGGCATCCCGCTGGATATTAATCAAAAGCACATCAATTTCTGGTTTAGTTATTCGCTCGATCTCTTCGGCGGTGAGATTAGTTCAAACTCCGCTGACTTTTTCGCGGCGGGTCTGAAAGGACGCTACAAAGAACAAGAGCAATATGAGGATCACGTTGTCGCGGATCAAAACTTCACCATGACAGTCGTGGAGGAAGGCCAGGTTAAGGAACGCGAAGTGCCGATGCGAAACGCTTTGAATGAAGTGCTTCGTGGCGAGTATGTCCGAGACTGCGAAAAGGGTTTGGCCCGCTGGAACAAGACGCTGAACGAAGCCGGACTTAGCGAAAGGTTGTACCTACCTAATCCCCGTTTTCATCGCCATGTCGGGGAATACGCGGGCCACACCTTCGACATTCACGGAAACTTGATTAGCGTGGAAGAGTTTGAACGCCGCAAAGCGGAATGGCTGCCCACCCTCGAAGATCGTGAATACGTGCGCAGCTTGATGAAGCCCGTTACCGAGCCGGGCAAGATCGCCGGTTGGATTGCACCGCCCGCAGCGGGCGTCAAGGGCAAGCCCTTCGGGTTTGAATACGTTCGACTTTAAAAACGGGACTAGCCCAATCTTTTATGCCGGACTTCACTAAGCACGATCAAAAGCTGGAGTTTATCCTCCGCAACGCCGCGCGTATCTTCGCGGAGAAGAATTACCACGCCACCACCATGCGTGACATCTCCCGCGCGACCGGCGTCAGCCTCGCCGGCCTTTATCACTACTGCAAATCCAAGGAGGAGTTGCTCTTTCTGATTCAGGACAACTGTTTCGGGCGCGTGCTCGAACGCCTGGAGGAGCGTCTACGCGAAGTCGAAGATCCCTTGACTAAGCTGCGCATTTTCATCGACAACCATCTTTCATTTTTTGCGGACAATATGGCAGAGATGAAGGTCTTGTCACACGAAGCTGAATCGCTTGCCGGCGACTTGCACACACACGTATCAACCAAGAAAGATAAGTACACCAGGCTCGCGATAAAGATTCTCAAGGATATACAACGGGGACAGGACGCCGGATCCCAGATCGATTTAACCGTGGCCACCTACGCGCTCTTCGGCATGATGAACTGGATATACAACTGGTATGACCCTCGGGGAAAGCTTAAAGTGTCGGAGCTAGTCGACAATGTGACGCGCCTCTTCCTGCGTGGCTTTGTTGCCGGAGGGTTCCCGGAAGAATTAGACTTCGCCACGAAAACCACTCGCGAGCCAATGAGCGTATGGCGTGGGTCGCTTTGAAATGGAGAGTGGCACGGGCTTGCGGGGTCCCCGGCGGGGCAGCTCCGCTGGGGTGCTCGTCTCGCCCGTGAATCACGCGCAAGCTGCGCGTGCCACTGCTTTACGGAGAATTAAATGGCTGAAGCTGAAGCTCAAATGCGAGAGACGAAAACAACCAGCGACCTGGTTCAGTATCGAACTCAGGATGGCATTGCGTTTTTAACCCTGAACGATCCGCCGGCGAACACCTACACCCACGAGATGATGCAGGCGCTCGACGCGCGCATTCTCGAAGCGCGCATGGATGAGGCCGTCCAGGTGATCGTGCTCACGGGCAACGGTGAAAAGTTTTTCTGCGCCGGCGCAAACATCAACATGCTTTCCAGCGTCACACCAACGTTCAAATATTATTTTTGCCTGCACGCAAACGAAACGTTGTCGCGGCTGGAGCAGACTCCAAAGCTGGTCATCGCTGCCATCAATGGCCATTGCGTAGGCGGCGGTCTTGAAGTCGCAATGGCGGCAGACATTCGCATCGCCAGGCGCAACGCGGGCAAGATGGGACTTCCGGAAGTATCCCTCGGTGTGTTGCCTGGAACCGGCGGCACGCAGCGCCTGCTGCGAATAGTTGGCAAGTCGAGAGCGATCGAATTGATGGTCACGGGCCAGCTGTTTGATTTCGAGCGCGGCGAGGAACTGGGAATTTTGAATCAGATCATCGACGCTGAATCCGGCCAACAGTTCATCGAGGCGGTCACCGAATATGCCGCGCAGTTTACTTTGCCAAACAAGGCAGCCGGAGCAGTTGGACGGATCAAGCGCAGTGTCCAAACGGGTGCGGAAGTTCCCTTCGAATCAGCGTTGGCGCTCGAGCGCGAGTTACAACAGCAACTCTTTCAGTCCGAAGACGCCAAAGAAGGATTGGATGCTTACGTGAACAAGCGGAAAGCGATCTTCAGAGGTAAGTGAGGTCAGTACCACCTGCGGTAGCGGGTGGGCCTTCTACGACAACAAACCCGCCCGCTACCGCAGGCGGTACTGACTTCAACGTCCGCCAAACTCGAATGTACGAACACATCGACATCACTGAGGACTCCGGCATCGCGACGATTACGCTCAATCGTCCTGAGAAACTAAACGCGCTCGTCGGACACATGCGGCGCGATCTTGCCGAAGCCATCGAAGCAGCCGGCACCGATCGAAATGTTCATGTGGTGGTGATTACCGGTGCGGGCCGGGCTTTTTGTGCGGGCGGCGATATCGCCGCGATGGCGGAACTGATCGAACGTCGTGATGCCGAAGAGTTTTCTCGGTTGCTTGGCTCGGCTCGCCGAGTGGTGACTTCGATTCGGCAGATGACCAAGCCGGTGATTGCCTCGATTAATGGTCCTGCTTTTGGAGCTGGTTGTAATCTGGCGTTCGCCTGCGACCTTCGCATCGCTTCTACCAATGCGAGTTTCAGCCAGTCGTTTGCGAAAGTGGGGCTCCACCCTGATTGGGGCGGCACCTATTTTCTACCTCGACTCGTCACCCCAAACAAAGCCTGCGAGATGTTTTTTCTCGGCGACGCGATCGATGCGGCAGAGGCGCGCAAACTCGGTATTGTGAATTACCTGGTCGAGCCAGATGAACTTGAAACGGCGACGCGTGCGCTGGCTGAACGCCTTCGAGAAGCGCCGCCAATCGCTATTGCCGCAGCGAAGCATGCCGTGTATATGAGCCACGCCTCGGACCTTGAAGAGATGTTGCGCTATGAGACGGAAGCGCAGATGCGCTGTTTCGAGTCAGCGGACGGCGCTGAGGGCGTGAGAGCGTTTCTCGAAAAGCGCGCGCCGAAGTTTACCGGACGGTAAGTAGGACAGACTTTCCAGTCTGTCCTTCGCTGACTACTGAGCTTAACCGAAAGAACAGGCAGGAATGCCTGTCCTACAGAAAGAGGAGATTATCTGATGCGTAGAAAGCTTTTTGTGCCTTGCCTGCTCGCGGTGCTGGTTGCCGCCACACCATTTTTCGCCGCCGTAACGAAATACGAAACCGATGCAGCCCATTCCAACGTTGGCTTTTCGATTCCCGTCGCCGGCGGCCTCTCACATGTGCGCGGCAAGTTTACTGATTTTAACGTTACGATCATTTACGATGACCAGGACATCACCAAGTCGTCCGTCGAGGCCGTGATCAAGACAGCCAGCATCGACACCGGCATAGAGCGGCGCGACGCACACCTGCGCACCGCCGATTTCTTCGACGCGGAGAAGAATCCGGACATCACCTTCAAGAGTTCGCGGATTGAGAAGAAGGGCAAAGACTTCATCGCGCATGGCACTTTCACGCTCCACGGCGTCGGAAAAGAAATTGCGCTTCCCTTCACTATCAACGGTGTCAATAAGGATCCAAAGACCGCTAAGACCACGCTTGGTCTGACAGCCCGCACGACGATTAGCAAGAAAGAGTTTGGAATGACCTGGGGCCGTCCCGATAATCCAAACTTCCTTGGCGATATGGTGGAGATCGAGCTGAACATCATCACCAAGGCCGGCAGCCCGCAATAACTGCAACAGCGTCCACAGTCTAAATGTCCAAAGTCCAAAGTCAGGTTCCCCTGATTATCTGACTTTGGACGTTGGACTTTGGACTTTGGACTACACCAGATGAAACTCAAGAATCGAATAGCTTTGATCACCGGCGGCGGTCGCGGCATTGGGCGAGCAATCGCTCTCGCCTTCGCCGCCGAGGGCGCGCAGGTAGCAGTGGCGGCACGCACGCTCGCGCAGGTTGATGCAGTCGCAGGCGAGCTCGCGCAACAGTTCAAAGTTAATGCCCTACCGGTAGTTTGCGATGTGTCAGACGTTGGTAGCGTGGGGGGAATGTTCGCCAGTGTGCGTGAACGCTTTGGGCGCGGGCCGGACATCATGGTGAACAATGCCGGAATTGCGGAGAGCGCTCCGATTAGTCGGACTGACGACGAATTCTGGCATCGTCATATCTCAATTAACCTGAGCGGGAGTTTTTATTGCACACGGGCGGCGTTGCCGGAAATGATCGAGCGCGGATGGGGCCGCATTATCAACATGGCTTCAATTGCCGGTAAGACAGGCGCCCCTTACATCGCAGCCTACTCCGCTTCCAAGCATGGACTGATCGGTCTGACGCGTTCGAGCGCGGTTGAAGTGGCGGCGAAAGGAATAACCGTGAACGCGATCTGCCCCGGTTATGTCGACACTGAGATGACAACGCGCGGCGTCGAAAACATAACCCTGAAGACCGGACGGACTGCCGACGAAGCGATGGGGTCACTGCTTAAAATGACTCCGCAGAATCGGCTAATCACCTCAGAAGAAGTCGCGGCACTGGCATTGTTGTTGGCTTCAGAGGAAGGACGCGGGATCAACGGGCAGGCGATCAGCGTTGACGGCGGAACCGTGTTGACTTAGTAACGCAAACAGCTCGCGGAAGCGGGCGAGCGCACCAATCCCGAGGTGGAGCGAGCCCGAAGAAAGAGACATCCCATCAATTGTGAGGTGGAGCGAGCCCGCGGAAGTGGGCGACAGCATAAAGCCTGGGGTGTAGCGCAGCGGAACCCCAGGTTAGCGCCCCGGAAAGATTCCAGCCCGCGGAGCGGGCGTCAGCCTTGTTGCGCTGCCGGGTTGTCGCCCGCTCCGCGGGCTGGGGTACTCCAAACCTTTCGCAACTAACAGTTTGCGCTACTGCGCCTAACCATCTCATAAACCCGCCGTATCGGCAGGCCCACGATATTGAAATAGTCTCCTGCGATCTCTTTAATAAAAATCCCGCCCCGTCCTTGAATCGCGTAAGCACCAGCCTTGTCCGTCGGCTCGCCGGTGGAAACGTACCAGTCAATTTCTTGATCGGACATTTCGCAGAACCGCACCCGAGTTAGTTCGTGCTCGACCAGACTGGGCCGCGCCTTGCCGGCGTTGACCAGCGCCACACCGGTCAAGACCTCGTGCCATTTGCCATTCAAGAGTTTCAGCATGCGGCGCGCGTTTTCGTCGTCGCCGGGTTGGCCCAGGATTTCCCCGTCGACCACAACAACCGTGTCCGCGCCTAGCACCAGTCCCGCGCCTGGCTGACTCGCCACCGTTTCCGCCTTTGTTTGCGCGAGGCGCCCTACGTACGTAACCGCGTCTTCGGCTTCATGACGAGTTTCATCTATGTTCGCCGCCCTCTGTTCAAACGGCCATCCGACCGCTTGAAGAATCTCTGCGCGGCGCGGACTCTTTGAGGCCAGAATGAGTTTTTGTTTTAGCAAGATGCTGCCTGTCCTTCTTCTAAGTCGCTCATCGGACAGGCAGGAATGCCTGTCCTACAGAGGGCCCGCTTGTCGGGCCAAATGAATCTCCGCTACACTCAGGACCGTTCCGACTAAACCAAGAGGATTCTAGTTTGAAGCGCGGGAATCGCAAACAGCGCTTCAGGATTGCAATGGAAAGTCTCATCAAAGCCTTGCCTGCGTTGCTAAAGTCATCGCACGCGCCTGAGGAAGTTGCCGAAGCTGCGTGCATTGCCATGTGGAAACAGGCAGTGGGCGAAGGATTGAGCGCGCATGCTGTCCCCATTCAACTGCGCGAGCAGAGATTGACGGTGGCAGTCGAAGATAATCTCTGGAAAAGACAGCTCGAACAGATGCGCGGGCAACTGCTTTCGCGCATGAACTACGTGCTGGGCCAGGGGATAGTGAAATCAATTGAGTTGCGCGTTGAGCCTAAACAGGTCGTGGCGTTGCGCGGTGCGGCGCCCGAGGCTAAAAAGGAAGATTACCAGCGGGAAGTTCCCGCAGAATTGGTTAGCGTCGCTGCGACAATTGAAGTTGTTTCATTGCGGCGCGCGTTTCTGGGAGCAGCGACGAGTTGTATCAGGCGAATTGAAAGATCTGAGATCTGAAATCCGAAATCAAAACATGCCTATTACCGAAACTGACGTCGAAAAAATTGCGCAGCTGGCGCACATGGAAATCACACCAGAGGAGCTGAAGATTTTCGCGCCGCAAATGGCCGACATCGTCGCCTACGTCGAGCAGCTGGATGAGGTGGCGACCAGCAATATCGAGCCTTCGCTCGGTGGATTAACGCCCGAAGGCGAAGCCACTGATTCGGACCGCGACGATCTGCCCACTCCTTCGCTCGGCCAGAAGCTGGCGCTGGAAGAAGCACCCGACGCTGCATCCGGACACTTTCGCGTCCCGAAAGTGCTTTGAGTTAAGACAAGCAATCAGCAATCGGCATTCGATACATGACCCCAGTCAGAGACGACATTGAAATATTGAGGGACCGCATCAGCAGCGGGGAAACCACTGCGCGCACGGTCGTCGAGTCTTCGGTCAACGCCGCCGAAACTCTCAACGAGAACCTCAACGCGTTTCTCCAAATCGATCGCAGCGGAGCGCTCAGTCGGGCCGAAGATATCGACAAGAGCCTGTGGTCTCAGAATGGCGATGGCACTTCTGTTCCAGCGTTGGCCGGCATTCCTATCGCAGTTAAAGACAACATTTGCGTGCGCGGATTGCAAACCTCCTGTGGCTCTTTCATCCTCGGCAATTACCATCCGCCATATAGCGCCACGGTCATCGAGCGGCTGCTGGCCGCCGGCGCGGTCATAGTCGGCAAGACCAACTGCGACGAGTTTGCCATGGGTTCTTCCAACGAAAACTCCGCATTCGGTCCGGTCAGGAACCCCTGGGATCCTTTGCGCGTTCCAGGCGGTTCATCGGGTGGGTCAGCGGCAGCCGTTGCCGCAGGGATAGTGCCCGTTGCACTCGGTTCGGACACCGGGGGCTCAGTGCGACAACCCGCGTCACTCTGCGGCGTCGTCGGGTTGAAGCCTACTTACGGACGCAACTCGCGCTATGGTCTCGTCGCGTTTGCGTCATCACTGGATCAAGTCGGAGTGTTTGCACGAAACACGATGGACGTCGCTCGGGTGTTAAGAATCATCGCCGGGCGCGACATTCACGACGCCACCACCGCCGCTGTTCCGGTTCCAAACTACACGGCCGGTCTTAAAAATGACGTCAAAGGCGCGCGGATCGGATTCCCGCGATCGCTTTTTGGCGAAGGCCTCGATGCCGAGGTGCGCGCGTCGGTGGAGGCGGTCGTCGATGTCTACCGGGACCTGGGCGCGGAGGTGGTTGACGTGGAACTGCCCAACGCGAAGTACAGCATTGCCGTCTACTACATCATCGCCACGGCCGAGGCGTCTTCAAATCTCGCTCGCTTCGATGGCGCGCGCTACGGCTTTCGCGCGGAAAATGCGCCGGAGTTGAGACAGATGTACCGGAAAACTCGCGAGGAGGGATTCGGGCCTGAAGTTAAGCGCCGAATCATGTTGGGCACTTATGTGCTGTCAGCCGGGTACTACGAAGCGTACTACGGCAAGGCGCAGCAGGTGCGCTCGTTGCTAAAGGAAGATTTTCGAAAAGCATTTGAGAGTTGCGATGCGATTATCACGCCTACGTCACCGACGCCCGCGTTTATGCTCGGAGAGAAGACGGACGATCCGCTGGCGATGTATCTCAACGACATCTACACGGTCACCGCCAACCTTGCCGGCATTCCGGGAATTAGCGTGCCCTGCGGTCTCTCCTCAAATCGTCTGCCCATTGGCTTCCAATTGCTTGGCGCTTACTGGTCGGAACCGACGCTGTTTAAATTGGCCCATGCATATGAAACCGCGCGCCCCTTCACGGAACGTCCTGAAATTCGTGTTGGTTAAGGTTAACTGGGCTGGATGGTTTTCTCAGCTCCGGGAGGCGTGGGGTTCTCATTTGAAATTTGAGGGTCCTTGTCGGGAATGAGATCGCCCGTGAAGATCTCCAAAACGTTCTTTGCCGTTCCCACAACCGGGGTGACGTCCAAAGCCACATGGACCGCGCCCGGCACCAAACCCTTCTTGTGAATATCGCGCCCGGCAAAGCCAACTGTGAAGACCGGTCCGATGATGGGGATCGCCTTGAGCAGCTTTTTGGTAACCTCCCACGCGCCTCGTCTCACAATTCCTTTTTTTGGTTTCGGCGTCATAGCACTCAGTCCCGATTGCATCTTCTCTCTGTGTAACCTCTGTGATCTCTAAGGACGCACAGAGTCTATGGCGCGTATCTGGCGATGCGGCCATTCTCGCCGACAGCCCAACCAGCGGCTGAAACACCAGCGAAATTCACTGCGTGAAAACCATCGCCGCCAATCGGGTTCCAACTCCGGCCGCCATCAAGCGAATAATCAGTGCCCGACGGTCCCACCGCGATAAGTCTCAACCGGGCTGCGCCTGAAACGCGAGCGACGCCTGACCGATAACCGGCGGGGCGGGATGATTCGACGGTTTTCCATGTGCGCCCGCCATCATGCGTAGTGGTCACGTTCCCAGCCGCGTCATCTTCCTTTGTGTAGTCGCCGCCAACTGCGATGCCGTTGCGCGCGTTCCAAAAAGTGAGTGAGAACACACCGGCAGCCTTTCCGCTCGCGAGCGGCGTCGTCGATACGGCCCAGGTACGACCACGATCGCTGGAACGGAAGACCCGCGCGCCATTTGGCCCACCGGTGCCAAACCAGACGTTGTTCCGACCCTGCACAGTGATGCACGTTCCGCTAGCGGCGAAGCCGCCTTCTCCTTCAAGCGCCGGCGGCATGCCCCGGGACGGCGCTGGAATCCAGGAGCGACCGCCGTCTGCAGTAGTAATAATCAGGAACCGACCCTCCACCGGATCACTCATCGCAATGCCATGATCCCTGTCCCAAAAAGCCATCGCGTCGAAAAATGCCGCCGGGTTTTCATTCTTGAACTGCATGGTCCAGGTCGCGCCGCCATCGATGGTCTTATAGATGCGTGATTTATCTCCTTCACCTATTGCGAGCAGGTACGCAGTATTCGCGTCGAAGGCATCCACGTCGCGGAAGTCGAGAGCTTCGGCGCCGGGAACGATTCCAGAGCGCCAGTTGCGGCCGCCGTCGGTCGTGCGCGTGTAGGTGCCGCCCTGACCACTGGCCCAGGCGACGCGTGCACTGACTGCGCTTACGCCGCGCAGCCTAACGGTAGTTGCGCTTGACTGTTTCTGCCAATGAACATCTGCAGCGGGAAGAGAAACTGGAAACGTCAGAGCGATCAGAAGTGCTAAACATTTCGTTGCCATCAAGCTACCTAGGTACTCTCAGACCAGAATTTGAGATCATCCCCTTCCCTCTCCCAAAGGGAGAGGGTATGCCCCGAAGGGGCGTCAGACTCAACCCACATCAAGTCGCGGCGGTTTAAAACTATATGCTACATTGCCCGCATTCTAACAGCCGAGGCCTATCCAACTCGATGCGCGTCAAAATCCATCTGCTAATTATTGCTATTTGTGTTTCGGCGCTGCTCGTCTCATGTAATCGGGGCAGCGGACCAGCGGCTCGCAAACTATTAATTTACACGCCGCATGGTCAGGATTTATTGCGAGACTTTGTGGCGCGATACAAAGCTGTTCATCCAGACGTTGACATTCAGTTTCTCGACATGGGCTCGCGCGAAATTCTTGAACGCGTGCGCGCGGAACGAAACCGGCCCCAGGCTGATCTTTGGTGGGGTGCAGCGCATACCACGTTTCAAACTGCCACAGAAGAGAATCTCCTCGCGCCTTACCGTCCCACGTGGGCCGACAAGGTACCGGTCACAAGTCGCGACGCGCAGGATCGTTGGTTTGGAACTTATCAAACGCCTGAAGTGATCGTTTACAACAGCGACGCGGTAAAGCCGGAGGATGCCCCCACGGATTGGGACGACGTACTCGATCCGAAGTGGCGCGACAAAATTCTGATTAGAAACCCGAACCCGTCGGATTCGATGCGCGCCATCTTTGGCGCGATGATTTGGCGTTTTTACAAAGACAGCGGTTCGCCCGAGGGCGGTTATGATTGGCTGCGGCGCCTGGACGCGAACGTTAAGGAGTACACAGCCGACGGCACGCTCATGATGCAAAAGTTGGTGCGTCGCGAAGGAGTCCTTAGCCTCTGGAACCTGCCTGATGTGTGGATTTACAAAGAGCAAAAGGGTTTTCCGATCGGGTATGTTTTTCCTGCGAGCGGCACGCCGGTGATTACGGACGGCATCGCGATCGTGCGAGGCGGACCTAATGAAGAAGAGGCGAAGCGTTTTTATGAGTTTGTGACGACTCCCGAAAGCCTGACGCTCGCCGCCAAAAAATATTATAGGATTCCGTTGCGCACTGATCTCGACCGTAGTCAGTTGCCGGCCTGGATGAATGAACGTGTAAACGAAATGCCGGTAGACTGGGACTTGCTGCGCAAGCAGAGCAGCGACTGGCTGCGTTACTGGGATACTGAGATTCGCGGACGAAGCAGGCAATGAAATTGGTCGCAAACTCCGGCGAGACAGTGCTGAAAAAGTCAGAACCGGGAGCGGTAGCGACCGGGTAAGACTTTCCATTGAAGAATCCGCCGTGGTCAAGAGAGCGTGTTTTCGCGTTGCTTGAAGGGTCGGCTGACCCGGTCGCTACCGCTCCCGGTCTGACTTATCGTCCCGAAAGTGAAATCGATGAATCTGATATGCCTCTGCTGTCACTAAAACAAGTTTCGAAACGCTTCGACGCTACGCTCGCGGTTGCCGACGTGTCTCTCGATGTCGAGCGCGGCGAATTTTTTGGCTTGCTTGGACCTTCAGGCTGCGGCAAAACTACGACGCTACGAATGATTGCGGGCCTTGAGAAACCTGACGCGGGGCAGATTGAATTTGATGGCGGCGACATTACCAACCTGCCTGCCGAGCGCCGGGGCTTCGGCATGGTCTTTCAAAACTACGCGCTGTTTCCTCACTTAAACGTTTTCGAAAACGTAGCCTTCGGACTTCGAGCCAGACATAAACCAAAATCCGAAGTCCTGGAACGCGTTAAAAGCGCTTTGGAGCTGGTCCAACTTCCCGGTTACGACAAACGACGAGTGGATGAACTCTCGGGCGGCCAGCAACAACGCGTCGCGATCGCGCGCGCGATTGCCATCCAGCCGGCGCTGTTACTTTTCGATGAACCGCTGTCGAATCTGGACGTTACTTTGCGAGAAGCTACACGGGGCGAACTACGCGAGCTCGTCGCCCGACTCGGGCTCACGGCGGTTTACGTGACCCATGATCAGGAGGAAGCCTTTGCGCTTTGCGATCGGATCAGCGTGATGGGCGGCGGGCGCATTCTCCAAACAGACCGCCCACGCGAGTTATATGAACACCCGGCACAGCTTTCAGTCGCGCGTTTCTTGGGACGAAACAATCTGATCCGGGTGATGCGTCTAAGTTCAAGCAAGTCTGAGACGGCAGAATTCAAAACACTCGAAGGCGGTCACACCATTCAAATTCCGGTTGCCGAGCAAAAGCTGGCGCCGCTCAACCAGCCGTGTGTGCTGGCGATAAGGCCGGAGCATGTTCTCATTGGAACTAGAGACGGCAATTCAACGAACGCGTTTGACGCAGAAGTGCGTGAGATTAACTTTGCGGGTGCAACTTCAAGTATCAGGCTGGATGCAAATGGCCTACAGCTTGAAGCACTCACGCTTGAAGCAAACGGCCTTTCTGCCGCCGACCGCTGCACGGTGGTGTTACCGCCCGATCGCATTTCGCTTCTTTGGAATGAATAACGGTTGCGAGCAACAACGGCGCAACAGCGTGCACTGGAAAACGCGGCTTTGCCGCCTGATTTGCGGAAGGTCTCCGACCTTCCGAGGGCTTACTAGGTACTTCCGGGGGCTATGCCCCGTTTTTGGGGCGCAGCCCCTATGAATAAAGAGAACCCCTTACCGGTGGGGCATAGCCGCCACCGCACATCAGACGGCACAGCCGCAACGGTTGAACCTGTTCGACCCAATCCTTCACCCTCTTATTCTTCGAGTCGTCGCGTCTCCTTTTCTCCACGGCTCCTCTGGTTCATCGTAGGCGTCGTTCTCCTCTACGGAGTTATCTACCCAAATCTCCATGTGATAGTCGCATCGTTCCAGGTTGACGGGCGGTGGTCTCTGCTGAACTACCGTCAGGTGTTATCGCAAAATGTCGTGATTGAATCGATAATTGCGAGCATCGGTGTTTCCGTTCTTACGGTCTTGTTCTGCGCAATCGTCGGCGTTTTCCTGGCGTTCCTTTTTGAACGTTACGCTTTTCCAGCACGTCGATTGTTTGCCACCCTCGCGGCATTGCCTTTGGTGCTTCCGCCTCTCGTAGGCACCGTGGCTTTCATTTTCCTGATGGGCGAGTCCGGCATCCTCGCGCGTTTCACTCAATCCCTTTTTGGTCTGGAGAATTCTCCCTGGTCGCTGCGTGGCTGGCCGGCCCTGCTCCTGTTCCACACTTACACGATGTACCCGTTTTTCTACATGCTGACCGGGGCCGGTCTGCGCCGCATCGATGCCTCGCTCGCCGAAGCAGCACAGAGCCTGGGCGCCGGACGTGTGCGCGTATTGTCGCGCGTGGTTCTGCCACAATTGACCCCATCGTTAATCGCCGCAGCATTGCTCACCTTCATGACCTCAATGGCCTCTTTCAGCGCGCCATTACTTTTTGGCGGTAGCGTTCGCGTTCTCACACTTGAAATTTACACCGCCCGGCAACGTGGAGACGCGGGCATTGCTGTTACGGAGACTGTAATCCTGGCATTGATTTCGCTGAGCGCTCTGATCTTTTTTCAACGTTATGAAGGTACGCGAAAGTTTGCCGCCGCAGCGATGAAAGGTGCGATTAAGAAACGTCAGCCGATCACCGGAGGATTCGCACGCGCGATTGCCGTGGCCAGTGGAGTTATTTTTTCGTTAATTCTGATTCTGCCGGTGGCGACGCTGGTGCTCGTCAGTTTCGCCCGTGAAGGACAATGGACCGTGCAGACGCTGCCGCCGTCTTACACGGTAGCAAACTACGCAAAGATCTTTTCTGATTCGCGCGCTGCAGAAGTTCTTCTTAACAGCCTGTCGATGTCGGCAATTGCCGCGGGTGCCGCGTTGGTTTGGAGTTTCTGCGTGGCGGCGGTCATGGCGCGCAAAGGCGGGCGCAAATGGAAACGTGTCCTCTCGTGGTTGATACTGGTGCCCTGGGCGCTGCCCGGAACTGTGGTGGCCGTTGCGATTGCCGAGGCCTACGGCCAGCCGTCTTTGATCAGTTCGTTTATACTCGTCGGCACCTTCTGGATTCTCCCCGTGGTTTACTTTCTCCGGTTCATGCCGCTCGTTGTGCGCGCCTTGCAGGCGAGCATGGAACAGCTCGACGCAGCGCTCGAGGAAGCTGCCAGCAGTTTGGGAGCGCGCTGGTGGCGAAGGCTGACGCGCGTTACTCTGCCACTGGTTTGGCCGGGTGCGGTCGCGGGAACGCTGCTGGCTTTTGTAATTGCACTGGGGGAATATGTGGCATCGGTGCTGGTCTTCGTGCCAAACAACCGGCCCGTGTCAATTGCAATCGCATCTGAGCTCCGCGACTTCAACCTGGGAACGGCGGCAGCCTATGGAGTAGTCCTGATGGTGATGATTGGATTAATAATGATGGTGGCGACGCGGTTGGAACGGTCGCGGGTGTGACAGCGACTTCTTTGCGGCTTCCCGCCGCACCGTGCGGTAAGGTTTTGCCTTACCGGGAGTTCCTGGAATTAACCGGAGGCTGAGCCTCCGATTCATGAGGCGGAGCCGCATTGAAAGGAAAAGTGCCGCCCGGAAAGGCTGAGCCTTTCCGCACTGTGCGGTGGCAAAGCCGCAAAAGCGTCCATCATGCAAAATATCCGTAGACGACCGCTTGATTCAGTTTTCGTAATCCCTGCGCTGTTTCTTGTTTCCGTTCTGGCGCTGCAGACTCTTCACTTCGCACGCGCTCAGGAAGTTTCCCCTGCGCCAGGCGCGGCTGCTCAATCTATCAACAAAGCCGATCTCCATCAGGCTCTGCTTGACCTCACCAACGTCTTCACAGTGATGTGCGTCGCTGCCCACCCCGACGATGAAGATGGCACGACGCTCACCGTACTCCGGCGAAAGCATGGCGTAAACACAGTCAGTCTTTTTACTACCTTTGGAGAGGGCGGGCAGAATGCGGTTGGCCCTGAGCTTTACGAAGAGCTCGGCCTAATCCGCACCGAAGAGACGATCAAGGCCTCGCAGATTCAGGGCTCGCAACCATTCTTTCTCGGGATGAAAGACTTCGGGTTTTCAAAGTCTGCTGACGAAGCATTTCAATTTTGGAATCATGATGAGGCGTTGCGGCGAATGGTTCTGAAGATTCGTGAGCTGCGTCCAGACGTCATTATTACGAATCACGACACGACCAGTGGTCACGGACACCACCAGGCGACTGGCCGGCTTTTGCTTGAAGCATTTGACGCTGCGGCGGATCCCAAACGCTTTCCTGAACAGTTGGCTCAAATCAAACCCTGGCAGGTGCAACGATTGTTTGTAAGAGGGTTTGGCGGCACTCGTCCGCCCGCCGAAGGTCAGAGCCCGGCGGAGAAAACGTTTGCAATTGATCCAAACGAAGTGGATCCCGTGCGCGGCACATCGTTCGCGGAACAAGCGCTCGCGGCGCTACAGCAACATGCTTCGCAAGGGCCGTGGCCGAAATCGATTCCAGACTTGTTGAAAGCACGGCGAATTGACGGAGGAACCCTCCCGTTCATTCGCTACAGATTAGTTCGAGAAGCTCCAACCGCTCCACCGTTGCCCCCCGATGCCGACACTCCCGTTGACGGACTAGAGCTCCCGGCAGTAGTTGCGGCGGCATTAGCGCCGCCGAAGATCGAAAACAAACCTTTAGCGGATTTTCTCGATCATCCCGACAGAATTCTTGCTGCCCTGGTTGACTGGCGCGCGATGTCTGGCCGCACCTTTACTCAAACACTTGATGGTCTGGCTGACGGTAGCGGCCTGGAGGCTACCGTGGAAGACGCCGCGCGTTTGCATTTGTTCAGCGTTCGCGCCGACCGGGCGCTTGGCGTTGCTGCTGGAGTTTCTTTAACTCTTAGTTCTCCCGCAAGGGCCTTTGTTCCCGGTGTTAGCTCCACCTTCGCTGTTGCAATCACCAATGGGAGCGTGCGAACGGTCCAGGTGAACGCACTTCGTTTCAAGAGCTGGGGAGAAGAAGTGCCCTTGAAAATAGCGGATCAAATGTTACCGGATACGGAAGCGACGGCGACAATTGATCGGGTCACTCCCAGGACCACTAAGTTCACAGTTCCGCGTGCCGAACATCTCTACGACGGTGGTCTATTTGGAAATCGGGTCGCCGCAAGTGCCGAGCTCGAGATCGACGGGGCGAAGTTTTCCCTGCACACAGATCTTACGCGCGATGTTGCTCCCGCGGTGGAGATCAGAAGCATCTCGCCATCACCATACGTGTGGACACCCGCGACGCGGAATCAGCCGCTCGCTTTCAAAGTCACTCTGGTCAACCATCTCGACGCACCCTTCAGAGGAAATCTGACAATCGGCAGCCGCCGGCAGCGGCGTTTTGAATCGGGCAGCAAACTCTCGCTCGGGCCACTGGAAAAGAAAGAAGTGACGCTGAAGTCGAATGCGATGCCGCTTCACGCGCGCATCCCGCGACGTCGCGGGGAGGGCACGACAAACGAACACCTGACGATTTCAGTAGAGTCTGAAACCCTGGCACAGACAATTGCAGAGCGTCCCGTGACAATGGTTTATAGCGAAGCGGTGGTTCCGAGAAACTTGCGAGTTGGTTATTTCGCGAGCTTCGATGATTCATTGGAAAAGTCGCTCGCGGCGTTAGGAGTCAGCGCCAAGCGATTGACGATTGAAGATGCGCAGAAGGGCGACCTGAACTCCTATCAAACAATCATCGTGGACAATCGCGGGTATGAAGCGCATCCGGAATTGATCGCGGCAAATTCGCGATTGCTTGAGTTCGTCAACGCAGGCGGCACGCTCATTGTCCTCTATCACAAAGACAACGAATGGAATCCTGACCCAAAGAAAAACCGTCCGCAGCTCGCGCCCCATCCAATCGTGCTGGGTGGGGAACGGGTTACTGTCGAGACCGCGCCAATTAAGTTCAGCCAGCCCGCTCATTCGCTGCTCAACTATCCCAACCGGATCGCGACAACGGATTTCAACGACTGGATTCAGGAACGCGGCCTCTACTACCCAAAGACCTGGGACGGAAAATACACCGAGCTGTTCTCAACTAACGATCCAGGTGAGAAGCCTCAAACGGGCGGCCTGCTGGCGGCGGAGTATGGCAAGGGAAAGTACATTTACACGAGCATGGTTTGGTACCGGCAGCTTCGGGCTGGTGTGCCGGGAGGCTATAGGATGTTTGCGAACATGATCAGCTATGGTCATGGCCGATCAAAATAACCGCTACGCAGGAATCGTCCTTCCCGGCTCCGCAGGGGCCAAATGTTTATAGTCATCATTGCCTTTAACTAAAAAGGCTCTGGGGAGAAACGACGTTGTCGTTTCTCCCCAGAGCCAAAGACATCTTTACGAGTTTCAGACTATAAACATTCCGTACCTGCGGGACTCAAAATGCTTCTGCTTCCTGTTCGATCGCCGTCTCGCCTTCGAGTTGAACGCGCGCCCGTTCCAGGAACGTGCGAATCATCTCGCCGACGCGCTTCTGCATTTCGGAACTAATCGCACCCTCACCAACCAGAGCTGCGAGACGATGGAGATCTTTCGCGTGAGGCCGGCGCAGTTCGACGTGCTGCGCGATTTTTATTAGAACCTTCTGCCCGCGCTCTTCAAATGCTGCCGCGTAACGAAGATAATTTTTCATCTCGGAGCGCGCCGGTGACCACTCCAGTCGTTCGGGCCCATCTTCAGTCTTGGTAACCGCAAAACTCGCGTGAACCGGTCCAATCACCGGCACGTCCGCACGCACAGCCCAACGCATGATGCCGCCGGCTTCTTTGCGAATTCCTTCGATGCCCGGCATCAAGTCTGCAAAATTTCGCATCTCGCCAAAGAACTCGCGCGCGCGTTCCAGCGTCGTCTTCAATTCCAACTGTCCTGTGTAAGAAGCTTTGATTCGAAACATTTACCTTCCCTTTTGTCGCCGGGCGTTCCCACGTAATCGATGCCCGACTCTCACTTTACGTTGCAATCTCTTTGTTGTTGCAATCAATCAACCACGATTACACGCTAAGATAAGTTACACGATTGAGAGCGGCAGGTAAACAAACTATTCCAGCGAAGGGCCAAGGCAGATGAACAAAACGTGTCCCAGATGTTACGAAGGAGTGTTGCGCGGCTGGACCGAACTCACCGACGAGGAAAGAGAGATCGTCAAACGCTTACCTCAATCAGCCGGCTATGAAAGTTCGGAGCGCGAATCCAGCCATCGATGGTGCAATCGCTGCTGGTATGAAGCCGTGGCCGGCGAGACACATGTCTAAGCAGCGCTGGTTATTCGCCGGTTATGCGCTTGTAAGCCTCACGAATCTCTCGGCGGCGCAGGTCCAAAGCAGACGTGAATTCTGCAGCCGAGTTAAAGCCAAGCCGCTTTGCTATTTCACCAAAGACGGGGTGGTCAGCTGAAGGCAGCGTCGAGACCTTGCCCAGGATCAATCTTTGATAGTGGTCAGCACGACGCAGCAGTTCATAGCCAAGAGTGAGCGCTTCGTAGTCAGACGTTTCCAGCGAGCCGCTGGCTTCGAGACGTTCAAGACTGGCACGTGTCGAACGATCTTCACCTTCATCCGCTACATCGTCTCGCAGCTGTAAATATCGCACCGCAAAGTAAACATCCAGCATGCCGCCGCCGGCATATTTTATATCTACAGCGTTAGTCCCACGCCGACGTCCTTTCTCTATTTCAAGACGTTCGCGCATCCGTCGCGTTTCTTCGGCCAGCGTATCAGAAGCCATCTGTCGGGCCTGTTCGTGAATCGCGTGGCGCGCGTGCGTTTCGATCATTCGTCCCAACTCCAGATCACCCGCTACCGCTCGGAGTTTTACGTAAGCCAGCCATTCCCAAACCGCGCTGCGGTGTCTCACATACTCAAGAAAACTTTCAGAGCTGGTGACGAGTGGCCCATTCTTGCCATCGGGTCGGAGTCGAAGGTCCACTCGATACAAATATCCGTCACGCGTAACGCTCGACAGCGCCGTTAACATTAATTCACACAGGCGAGCATAAGCTTCATCCGCTATGAGCGAACCGACCGGGGATGACACGAGTGAATCGTAAACAAGGATCACGTCCAGATCAGATCCATAGTCAACCCCGCCACTCGCGAGCCGCCCCACTGCGAGAACTGTTAGCCGCGGACCGCCGTCCATCCTGCCATAACGCCTAACCATCTCGCGCCGGGCGATGAGGTAAGCAACATTGATACTGGCAACGGCCAATTCGGTTTGAAGATGATTCGATTGCCCGAGCGAAATTTCTCCAGCTGCATCCCGCGCTCCAATTTCCATCAGCAGCTTCGACCACTCACGCCTGAGCGCTGATATCTCCGCCGGAAAAGTTTTCTCAGGGTCTACGCAGGCACGCAGCTGCGCCCTGTAGTCTCGACGCCTGAACTGAGAATCATCGCTGCCAAGAACTGAAATTAAGGTCGGATTGCTCGCTACCATTTCGCCGAGCAACTCTGACGCGGCACACAATCGTAAGAGGCTTGCTAAGTGATTTTCTGAAAACTGAATGGAGTCCTCGGATTTTTGGAGCGAGGCCGCAATGCGATTGCTCAGCAGACGCGCGCGTTGCGGATTCAAAGATGCCAGCACGCCTTCGTTCAACAACCTGGTTACGGATTCCTGATTTGGTAGTAGCCCACCTTCCTCAACCGGCCGGAGGTGCGCAAGAAAACTCTGGACGCTCAAACCGAGTGCGCGGGCCTCACCGCCTTTACCGTGAGGGAACTTTTTCTCCTCTGCCTCCGGTTGTTCGGCGTCGGTTTCGCTTGCACTCTCATTGGCAAAGACCCGATCGTAGGCTTGGCGCACCGCCGCTGTTTGCAGCGCGAGGGCGTTTTCAAATCCGGCGATCCCGTCCTCTGGACCCGAACCAATAAATCCCATTCGCCGAGCGACGAGGGCACGCTGCGCTTCCGCTTGTGGCAGCGTATGCGTTTGCAGTCCGTGTTCCATCTGGAGTCGATGTTCAAGCGTGCGGAGGAAAACATAGGCCTCTGAAAGCGCAGATCTTTCCTGTTCAAAAATCAGATTTCGCTCGGCGAGCCGTCCGAGGCTGATTAGAGTGTGCGCCACTCTCAACCATTCGTCACGACCGCCGTGCGCCAGCTGAAGAGCCTGAGCAATGAATTCGATTTCTCGAATTCCACCACGCTGCAGCTTGACGTTGAACCCTTCGTTTCGCAGTTCGACCTTGCGATCGATTTTCTGCTTCGCCAATCGCACGCTTGCCAAAGCTTCGCTGATGGAAACATCAGGTCGATAAATGCTGTTCTCCAAAGCGGCCGAGAAACGCGAAAAAAGTGCGTTTGATCCAGCCGCGGCGCGACTGCGAATCAAGGCCTGGAGTTCCCAGGGCTGGGCGGATTTACGGTAATACCGCAGTGCTTCACTGAGCGAGCAAGCCAAGGCTCCGTCTCTGCCGTGAGGCCGCAAACGGAGGTCGACGCGGTAAGCGGCGCCCTCGCCTGCGGGCTGGCCCACGAGCTTGCTGATCGCCTCCGCCAGTTTGTTGAAGAATTCCCGGTTGGAAATCCTGCCCCGCTCTCCCGAACCCGCCGTTTCTCCTTCGTCCGAATAAAGAAAAAGCAAATCGATATCAGAAGAGTAGTTGAGTTCGCACGAACCCAGTTTCCCGAGAGCAACTATGCTGAATTCTGCGGGGGCAACTCGGCCTCGATCATCGACGTGGGCCGGCGCGCCGTATTTATTGTCGAGGTCCTGACGCGCCAGATTTAACGCGTAATCGAGAATCGCATCGGCGAGATTTGAGAGCTCTTCAGTAGTTTCCACGAGTGTGTGCGCGCGCCTCACGTCGTGCAGGTAGACGCGCAAGAGCTCGCGGCGGCGAAAGCGCGCGAACACAACCGGCGTGGCGAGCGACGAATGGGTGAGCGCGAAACGTCCGAGAGATTCTTTCAGTTGTTCGCGAGTCCTGACGCGCGCATCGAGTCGCTCGCGGCGAAGCCAGGAGAAGTAATCGGGATTTTGCTCGAGAGTGGTGGCTAGCAGCGGACTCCACGCGGCCAGCGCTAAAACGTCAGACAGCAATGCTGAGTCGCGAGCGAGCTTTTGAAATACGATTGGGTCGGTTGCCAGCCGCTCCAAAAAGAGGCGCACGCCATTCTCGTCGGGAAGATCAGCGACTAACGACTCAACTTTAGCATCGAGATTTGGCACGTGGGCATATTACGCGAAATGCGCATGGAGCCGAGACTCTGGCACCGAGGACAAGAAACTTGGATCGAGACTAATTGGCTTCGCAAGGAGGCAAAATGTTCATAGACCTTCAAACAACGGTAGAAAGAATATTGGTGGTTAGTTTTGCCGGCCGCGGCAAACTAACCACCAATAGCTCATGTTTTATGTGCTGGAGCTATAAAACATCTCGTTCCTGACGGAACGACCGACCTCGTTAAATGTCAAAGTAAAGTGAAAACTCCAGCGGATGCGGGCGCATGCGCAACGGAGTTATCTCCTTCTCCCGTTTGTAGGTAATCCAACGCTCGATCAACTGTGTGCTAAAGACATCACCTTTAAGCAGAAACTCATGGTCTGCTTCGAGCGCCTTGAGCGACTCATCAAGCGAACCCGGCAGCGTCGGTACATCTTTGAGCTCTTCCGGCGACAGGTCGTAGATATCCTTTTCCAGCGGCTCGCCTGGATCGATCCGGTTTTGAATTCCATCGATACCAGCCAACAGCATCGCTGAGAACGCAAGGTAAGCATTGCACGATGGGTCGGGCGGTCGAAACTCCAACCGCTTCAATTTCGGACTGGTCGAAAACATCGGAATGCGAATCGCCGCCGAACGATTTCTTGCTGAATAGGCCAAATTAACCGGCGCTTCGAAGCCCGGAACCAGTCGCTTGTAACTGTTGGTAGTCGGCGCCGCGAAAGCAACGATTGCGGCCGCGTGCTTTAGCAGACCGCCGATGTAGTAACGCGCCATCTCCGACAGTCCCGCATAACCATCGCCGGCGAAAAGCGGCTTTTCACCTTGCCACAGCGATTGATGCACGTGCATTCCCGATCCATTGTCACCGAATAAAGGCTTGGGCATAAAAGTCGCCGCCTTGCCGTAGCGATTGGCGGTGTTGCGCACCACATATTTAAAGATCTGTAAATTGTCGGCCGTGCCCAGCAGCGTCGAGAAGCGAAAATCAATTTCACACTGGCCGGCGGTAGCTACTTCATGATGATGACATTCGACTCTGATGCCGCAGTCTCCCAGGGTCAGCGAGATCTCAGAGCGCAAATCGCTGAGGGCGTCAGTGGGCGGAACCGGAACGTAACCTTCTTTTGGGCGAATGCGGTAGCCGAGATTCGACCCCTGAAATTCATTCGCTTCGCGACCGGTGTTCCAATGGCCTTCATCGGAATCGAGCGAGTAGCCGGCAGATTGTTGGTCGTTGTGAAACTTCACCGAGTCGAAAACGAAGAACTCAGCTTCCGGCCCAAAGTAAGCGGTATCGGCAAGACCAGTGAACTTCAAATAGTTCTCGGCGCGTACGGCAACTGAGCGTGGATCGAAGGCGTAACCTTCCTTGGTGATTGGGTCTACCGCATTCCCGACAACACATAACGTGGCGTGTTCCGCGAATGGATCCATCCAGTAGCGCGACGGGTCCGGAACCAACAACATGTCGGATTCATGAATGGCAGCCCAACCCCGAATCGACGAAGCGTCAAAACCAAAGCCGTCCTCAAATTGGGCTTCGCCTAATTCAGCGATGGGGAATGTTAAATGGTGCCAGGAGCCTGGCAAGTCCGTGAATCGAACCGAAACAAATTTTGCGCCCTGGTCAGAGGCATACTTCAAGACAGTCTTAGGGTTCATGGTTTCTCCTGAAAGAAATTGGGAGTGTTAGGGGTGCTCTTCGCCACCGAGTGGTAGTTGGCGCGAAGTATTTTTGGAAGCCCGACTTGCTGGGAAAAGGGGCCGAACGTCATACAGCGACGGCGCGTAAAAAAGAATGCATTATAGGCAGGTAGCTTACTATGTCAAGGTTCGTGCTGCAACGCGTGACGTTGAAATGGAATTTCCTAGGAACGCGGAAGTCGGAACTGCATGCCGTAAGCGAGCCAGACTGATTTTGGTGCGCTGTTGGTCAAGCTCCACTCAAAAAAGAAGAGCCTCTCAATGTTGAGAAGCCCTTCCATGTGGGATACGAAGCCCTTTTTAACGGCCATCAACCGGTCGAAGGGAAACTGAAATCTTGAAGTAGTAAGAGCGTAAGATCTCTACTTCTTAGTCGTAATCCTTGAGGTGTTCCTTGATTTTGGTGTAGCGCTCGTTTACCGACTTTAGTTCTTGGCGAATGTCACGACTGCGGTCTTTGGCTTCCAGCACTTTGAGTTGTTGGATTTCATGATGAACCCTATCCCTAATCGTCCGGATTCCAATTAACCTGGCCTCGGTTCGCAGGTCTAACTCTCCCACTCGTGAATTGTTCGCATGTTGGTCAGAAAACATTTCCGGCTCCAGATTCTTTGAATCCGATGATGCCTGATCAGGAGTGGCAGCCTCGCCGGCCTTGCGAAGCAAAGGGATCAGCCTGCTCAATTCCATTTTCTGCCCGGAGCGCTTTTCCCTTAACAATTGAGCGTAATGTTCATCGCCATCAGAGATTCTGTCTTCAAACAAAACTGACACGACGGTCACCTGCACCTGTTCTGATTTGGAATCGAAGGGATACTCGTCTTCATACACCTCTCCCGGAGCCAACACAGTCTTATCTGACATCAGGCAATCTGCTTCGATCGCCGTGTCAGCTCCCAGAGATATTCGGAACCAACTAATATTTTTGCCTGTGATGTTTTTAACCGCCACGCGAACTGATCTTCCCCGCGGGCTTAGTTCTGCTTTAATGATCTCCAATGAGCGTGTGTTATTACCGAGTAGAATTTCCTTTCTCGCTTGATTTGCTTCCGTCTCCGATGGCCGGACGATACCCATCGCCCAAGCGCTAACTATCACGATAGATATCCCGAGCAAGGTAAAGAGGAAGACAGGTTTGCGAAGTGCTAACTTGTTCATAAGCATTGTCATTCCGTTCTGTTAAGCTAAAGGTTCCTCAAGTCCACGTGAACACCGGAGCGATCCGATGCATCACCGCAGTTGGAGAAGACGCCGCTTTAGTGGCGTATGACACCTTGGTATCAGGTGCAACACCTACGACTAGCAAGAGAAGGTTGCTGGAAAAACTAACAATAGAAGTTGAGAACTTACGTACGCTCGCTCGGCCAACCTGTCAAGAGCTTACATCCTTTAGCTAGCCTCCGCTGCCTGTTGGAAGGGAAAGACCCATACGCGATGCTAACTCCTTGCTGGATCGGGGTTTAAAGGCCTAAGAAAACGTTTCCGAAACAAAAAAGTTATAGACCGTCTCCCTCTTTTCTGTTACCTTACGCCCTAAGCGTCCCATCCTTAGAATTTCTCCGCAACCGAACTCGGGATGTCTATAACTACGCTTTGCGGCTGGAATCATCAGCATACAAGCTTTTCCGCACGTACTAGGAGAACCGCGAATTGACCACGGCAATTGAGCAGACGCTTGAAACCTATGGAATTGAAAACTGGGGCGCTGGATACTTTGACGTAAACCGCAAGGGGAACTTGATCGTCCGTCCCGCCGAAGGTGACTCCCGCTCAGCAGATTTAAAAGAGATCATTGATGACCTCGCCAAGCGCGGAATTGGCGCGCCCGTGCTCTTGCGATTCCCTCAGTTGATGGCCGCGCAGGTTAGAAAACTCCAACGAGCTTTCAGCAGATCAATCAAGGAGTTTGAATACGAAGGCGCGCACATGTGCGTCTATCCAATGAAGGTCAATCAACAGAGATCGCTGGTTGAGGAGTATCTCCGCGAAGGCTCGCGTTATGACTTTGGTTTGGAAGCCGGCTCAAAAGCCGAACTCTATGCGGCCCTGGCCTTGGAACAGACTCCTGACAGTTTGCTCGTACTCAACGGTTTCAAGGACGAAGAATTCATCGAACTCGCATTCGCCGGCGCTCGCAGCGGCAAGCGCGTAGTGATCGTGATTGAGAAGCTGAACGAACTGGATCACGTGCTGAACATATCGGAACGTACGGATGGCCCAGCTCCGATTCTGGGGATGCGCGTCAAGCTTTACTCGAAAGGCTCGGGACGATGGGAAAAATCCGGAGGTGAAGCGGCAAAGTTTGGTCTGACCACGACGGAGATGCTGGAAGTTATCCGGCGGCTCGAGCAGGCCGACAAGATCGATATGCTGCGCCTGCTCCACTTCCACATCGGATCACAGCTTACCGACATCAAGCGCATCAAGAACGCGATGAAAGAGGCCGCGCGCGTCTATGCGAAGGTCCATCAGATGAAGGTGCCGATTGAACTTCTCGATGTGGGCGGCGGCATGGCGGTCGACTATGACGGTTCCAAAACGGCGTTTGATTCGTCGGCCAACTACACGGCCCAGGAATTCGCCAACGACGTCGTTTACACAATCAAGCAGGTTTGCGATGACGAAAATGTTCCGCACCCGACAATCATTCAGGAGTCGGGACGTTTCCTCGCCGCCTATCATGCAGTCCTGATTACCAACGTTCAGGACGAAATCGAAACCGTAGTCGAGGACATTACGCCGATCGAGATCGATGCCGACGATCCGCAGGTTGTCACAGAACTCGGAGAGTTGAGAAGTTCGATCACGGTCAAGAATTACCGCGAGTATTATCACGACGCGCTCGAGCATCGCGAAGAGTTGTTTACGTTATTTAACCTCGGGCTGGTTTCCCTGGTGGATCGCGCTAAGGGCGAGGTCCTGTTTTGGGACGTTTGCGAACGCGCCGACAAATATGCTCAGCAGGCAAAATACGTTTCAGAAGAGTTTGACGATCTCCGGCGGCTGTTGTGCGCCAAGTATCTAACAAACTTTTCCGTGTTTCGTTCGGTTCCGGATCATTGGGCGCTCGATCAGCTTTTCCCGATCGTTCCCATTCATCTGCTCAACAAAACACCAACCGAGTATGCAACGCTGTGCGATATCACCTGCGACTCGGATGGAATCGTCGATAAGTTTGTCGACTTACATGACGTAAAGCACGTGCTCGAGCTGCACGCTCTGAATCCCGGCGAAACTTATTATCTGGCGTTCATGCTCGTAGGCGCTTATCAGGAAGTGATGGGTAATAACCACAATCTCTTCGGCGCACCCCATGAAGCCCACATTCATATTGACGATGAAGGCTATCTCATCAAGAAAGTTATTCGCGGCACTACCGTCGGTGAAGCAACCGAAAAAGCGCGCTATGAAAAGAGCCTGCTCCATGACGGCTTCCGGCGTTTGATTAATCGCCGGGTTAAAGAAGGCGAATTGAGCGAAGCGGATGGCGCAGATCTGACCCAGTTTTATGAGTCGCGATACGACGCTTACACATATCTTTCAGTTAATGGAGCAAAGACACGTTCACGACGAAGCACCGATTACTGAACCGATTTTCAAAGGTGCAACTGCACCGACAGTTTATGAATTGAGAGGGTGACAACCTTTATGGTTACGCAGCGTAAACCCAAAGCCTCGAAATATCTGACGACACCGACTCGACCCGTACAGGTTGATCGCGATCGTTCAGTTGCCGGTCTGCTCGAAAAGATGGAAGGCGCCGGTTTCGGCGGCCGCCAACTCGCCGAGGCCCACCGGATCTGGCTCGACATGCTCGGCGATACCACCACGATTATGGTGGCGGGGTCCGGCGCACTCATCCCGGCCGGGATGCGCCGCCTGCTGGCGTATGTGATCAAGAACCGTTTCGTTGATGTGCTCGTGCTCTCAGGGTCACTGCTTTTCCACGATCTGCACGAAACACTTGGGCGCTATCACTTCCAGGCCCATCCCAACATGACTGACGCCGAACTCGATGCTTCCCAGATCAGCCGCATGTGGGATTTGCTCGCCAGCGATGAAGAGTATCGCGAGGCGAATGAATGGATCGGCGGCTTCGCTAACCAGCTTGACCAGACGCGATCCTACTCGACCCGGGAATTCCTACATCTGCTCGGACGGGAACTGGCGGAAATTGCGACTGAGGATGGCGTGCTAACTTCGGCGTACAAAGCGCGCGTTCCCATTTATTGTCCCGCAATCGCCGATAGCGGCATCGCAGTAGGAATCGCCGCCGCGCGCTTTGAAAAAAAGAATTCCTTCGTCTTCGATGAGGTGCACGACGTTCTCGAGATGGCCAACATCACAGCCCGCGCTCGTCTCACCGGAGTCATCAATCTGGGCGGCGGCACTCCGAAAAGTTTTATTCAGCAAACTGAGTTTTCCTCGTTCATTCTCAAGAACCACCATCAAGGCCACAAGTATGCGATTCAAATCACGACCGATGCGCCACATCCGGGTGGTCGCTCCAATGCGGTCGGATTTGATGAAGGCCTGGTCTATGGCAAGCTGGCTCGCGGCGCCCACAGCGCTTATGTAAACTGCGACGCGACCATAGCCCTGCCGATTCTGATTACAGCGCTTTCGCAAACTGCGGCGAAATATCTAAAGGGCCGCAAGCGTCCAAACTTTACTTTCGGTCGCGAACTGATCATCGAGATGACTTAACTTTACTTTCATCCGAGTGAGATAGCCGGCAATCAGCTTCAACCGCTGACTGCTGGCTAGTTTTTTTGGTTAAAAAGAGAGGAACGCTCTCGCGATGTCTCGGAAGTTACCAATAGTCAAACCAAAGATAGTCATTAGGACACTTCAGCGAAATGGCTTCATCGTCCATCACACAACGGGAAGCCACTACATCCTCAAGAAGGAGACGTTCAGAGTGACGGTTCCTTATCACAACAAGGATTTGAAACCGGGTACCTTGGCCTCCATCATCGGTCAAGCTATACGGTCGAAGAATTTATCGATTTGCTTTGAAGGAAGGATAGGAGAGTCAGGCGACTTCGACAGTGAGTTGTTCGGTGATTGATGTATTCTCCGGGATTGGTTCGCCGTCTTTCTTCAGACTTTCCAAGTAACCTTGAATCGCATCGGTTGCCATGGCGCGGGCCTCTTCGAGCGTATCGCCTTCGGTAACAAGACCGGGCAAAGCGGGACAAGTCACCACATATCCTCCGGTAACGTCAGGCGTCATAACCACTGTGAAATTCAGGACTTTCATAAAGCTCATTATATACCCAATCCAGCTTCAATTCGCCAATCCAGGCCGCTTTGCACAAAAAGTAGGATTCGAGTCCAGGTAGTATCTGCATTCAAGCGCCAACGGCGCGAAATGTAATAGCCTGGGCCAGCGGCCCAGGAGTCAATCGAGAGCAAAGATACTAAGCGCTGAAAGCGCGGAATACTGGT
>DATMDU010000042.1:0-2980 GCA_035557535.1 Pyrinomonadaceae bacterium | reverse complement strand
CAAAAAGCCGGTCTCAGTTCGGATTGGGGTCTGCAACTCGACCCCATGAAGTCGGAGTCGCTAGTAATCGCAGATCAGCAACGCTGCGGTGAATACGTTCCCGGGCCTTGTACACACCGCCCGTCAAGTCACGAAAGTCGGCAACACCCGAAGCCGGTGGCCTAACCCTTTTGGGGAGGAGCCGTCGAAGGTGGGGCCGGCGATTGGGACTAAGTCGTAACAAGGTAGCCGTACCGGAAGGTGCGGCTGGATCACCTCCTTTCTAAGGAGCAGATTGGTGCCGGTTCGCCGGCATCCAGACATCGTTGGTCGAGCGAATGTCTCGACGCGGTGATGCTCACTAGTGGAACGTCGACTATTTGGCACTCGACACCCAGGACTACGTCAGTACTTCTGAGCTCGCTCAGAGTGGAAATGCGCAGTCATGGTGGTCGGGTGCCTGGCACGTTGTTGGGTCCTGAGGGATCAAGCCCTCGTGGCTTCATCTCTTTGGGCCAACTCCCCACCGAACGAGTCGCTGATGCGACCACGCGGTGATCTGGAGTTGGCACCGCCCGTTTCTTGAGAACTGCATAGTGGACGCGAGCATCTTATAACAAGAATTAACCTTTGTAGTGACAAGCTACTAAGGGCACATGGTGGATGCCTTGGCACCAAGAGCCGATGAAGGTCGTAGGAGCCTGCGATAAGCCCCGGGGAGTTGGCAACCGAGCTGTGATCCGGGGATTGCCGAATGGGGAAACCCAACTGGAGTCATGTCCAGTTACCGTCGCCTGAACACATAGGGCGTTCGGAGGGAACGTGGGGAAGTGAAACATCTCAGTACCCACAGGAAGAGAAAACAACAGTGATTCCGTCAGTAGTGGCGAGCGAACGCGGAAGAGGCTAAACCGCGCAGGTGTAATAGCCGGCAGGCGTTGCCTGCGCGGGGTTGTGGGGCCGTTCAGCTGGATCTGCCGATCTAGCAGAGAGTCATAAACCGTTGCTGAAGTCGAAGTGGACTGGAAAGTCCTGGCGTAGAGGGTGAGACCCCCGTACACGTAAGGCAACGGCTCTCGAGCGTCACCCCGAGTAGCACGGGACCCCTGAAATCCCGTGCGAATCTGTCGGGACCACCCGATAAGCCTAAATACTACTTGGTGACCGATAGCGGACAAGTACCGTGAGGGAAAGGTGAAAAGTACCCCAGGCGGGGAGTGAAATAGTACCTGAAACCGTGTGCCTACAATCCGTTGGAGCAGTTCCTCGGAACTGTGACAGCGTGCCTTTTGAAGAATGAGCCTGCGAGTTAGTGGTACGTGGCGAGGTTAACCCGAGTGGGGAAGCCGTAGCGAAAGCGTGTCCTAATAGGGCGACACAGTCGCGTGCTCTAGACCCGAAGCGGAGTGATCTACCCATGGGCAGGGTGAAGCGTCGGTAAGACGACGTGGAGGCCCGAACCCACCAGGGTTGAAAACCTGGGGGATGACCTGTGGGTAGGGGTGAAAGGCCAATCAAACTCCGTAATAGCTGGTTCTCCCCGAAATGCATTTAGGTGCAGCGTCGCGTGTTTCTTACCGGAGGTAGAGCACTGGATGGCCTAGGGGGCCCACAAGCTTACCGAAGTCAACCAAACTCCGAATGCCGGTAAGGCAGAGCGCGGCAGTGAGACTGCGGGGGATAAGCTCCGTAGTCGAGAGGGAAACAGCCCAGACCATCAGCTAAGGCCCCTAAGCGATTGCTAAGTGGAAAAGGATGTGAAGTCGCAGAGACAACCAGGAGGTTGGCTTAGAAGCAGCCACCCTTGAAAGAGTGCGTAATAGCTCACTGGTCAAGTGATTTTGCGCCGACAATATAGCGGGGCTCAAGCAATCCGCCGAAGCTATGGCATTTGCGTGTGTACTCGGCGTCGTCTTCGGACGACGTCCAGGTGCGTGAATGGGTAGGGGAGCGTCGTGTGGCGAGCGAAGCGGCGGAGTGATCCAGCCGTGGATGCCACACGAGTGAGAATGCAGGCATGAGTAGCGAAAGAAGGGTGAGAAACCCTTCCGCCGAATGACCAAGGGTTCCAGGGTCAAGCTAATCTGCCCTGGGTAAGTCGGGACCTAAGGCGAGGCCGACAGGCGTAGTCGATGGACAACGGGTTGATATTCCCGTACCGGTTCTGGCGCGACCATGACGAACCCGGTGATGCTAACCGCCCGAAACCGGGCCGAGTCTTCGGACGAGGTCTGGTGGAGCGCGGAACCCAAACCGGCACTAGTCAAGCGATGGGGTGACGCAGGAAGGCAGCCCAACCACGGCGATGGTTGTCCGTGGGTAAGGATGTAGGGCGAGGCATAGGTAAATCCGTGCCTCACATGCCTGAGATCTGATACCGAGCCGTTTTAGGCGAAGTGGGTGATCCTATGCTGTCGAGAAAAGCCTCTAGCGAGCTCCAGAGCCGCCCGTACCCCAAACCGACTCAGGTGGTCAAGTAGAGAATACTAAGGCGATCGAGATAACCATGGTTAAGGAACTCGGCAAAATGCCCCCGTAACTTCGGGAGAAGGGGGGCCTGATCCGTGAAGGCCCACGCGGCCGGCAGCGGTGAAGGCCGCAGAGACCAGGCCCAAGCGACTGTTTACTAAAAACACAGGTCCGTGCTAAGTCGTAAGACGATGTATACGGACTGACGCCTGCCCGGTGCTGGAACGTTAAGGGGACGTGTTAGTGGCTTCGGCCGCGAAGCACTGAACTTAAGCGCCAGTAAACGGCGGTGGTAACTATAACCATCCTAAGGTAGCGAAATTCCTTGTCGGGTAAGTTCCGACCTGCACGAATGGCGTAACGACTTGGGCGCTGTCTCAACCATGGACTCGGCGAAATTGCACTACGAGTAAAGATGCTCGTTACGCGCGGCAGGACGGAAAGACCCCGGGACCTTTACTACAATTTGGTATTGGTGTTTGGTTCGGCTTGTGTAGGATAGGTGGGAGACTATGAAACCCCCACGCCAGTG
>DATMDU010000041.1:0-1010 GCA_035557535.1 Pyrinomonadaceae bacterium | reverse complement strand
CGAGTTGGAGAAAGCGCGTTAGACATTCATTAAGGACTCTGCCGCCTGCTTCCTCTCAAGCGCTACCCGGCCAAGTCACGCCGGAAGTAATAACCCCGCCAAATTGCCAGAACAAGGAGCCGAAGAAGTGGTGTGTAATGTGTAGGGTCGAGGACTGGCGCGGTGTTCCGTAGGTGAAGCCTATCTGTTCCGTCTCTTTCGTTTGACGGTGCCTCACTAGCGTCACCGTAAACCCGTTTCCAGCCCCCGCCACGTCAAACCGGACTTGACCCTTTCGGTCATCCGGCTTTCCTGAGCCCTTCTTCGTAAGGCGCTATCTGCCTTTCGGCTTTCGTCTTACGGTATATCTTTCGCCTCAGTTCTTGCAGTGTGATGGAAGGTTTTATCACGCCTCCCCTGCCTTACTTCGCGGTCGAAAGAATCAAACTCAGCATGGCCCCTTCGCTCCAGAGACATTACTCTCCTTCTTCACTACTACGGGCCACTCCGCCATCCTGTTTGCCTTCGGCCCATTTCCCGTGTCCACAGTTATAGGACCGATCCTTCTCCAAGAATTTCTCCCTGGGACAATCAGGACTTCTCCAGTTTCCATCGTGTCCTTGTTACCGTGTCGCCGCTAATACCCCGCCGGTGTGAATTATCCCTTCAGCCAGACTGAAATAACCCATGCTGTCTTCGCCGACTTTTGAGCGGCTCGACCACCGGATACTAACCCATCTTTAACGAGGCTTGCTCAGCGTTCACTCACGTTGCAACCCGGTCACTTGCTCATCAGCCTTGCGCTGACTTGGTCGGTAGGCTTCAGCATGTCGATTACTCTTCATGCTGCTACTCAGCTAGGCGGCTCCTGGCTTTTACCGCCGCGGGACTTCCCTCCCAATGAGAGTCACCCTATGGATCACGACAGCAATTCATCTGGACACACCAAAGGTAAAGACCTGACCCTGAGTGACCGGATTGTATCAAAGCTTCGGCGGAGACGCGCCAAGTTTGTATTGGTTATGGGGTAA
>DATMDU010000039.1:0-2192 GCA_035557535.1 Pyrinomonadaceae bacterium | reverse complement strand
TCAAAAGAAAAACACCTCCCTGAACCTGATGAACGAAGGTCAGAGAGGCGCAAGTACCCAAACTCGATTTCAACGCTCGGTTGAACGTGCTTCCAATAGTTAGGTTACCCGAGAGGCCCTGTACCAAAACCTGCAGACGGGAATCAGAGCGAGCCGACCACGTTGAGCGCCCATATCTTTGTACTTATCGGAGCAAGCCAAGTCCCTTGCGATTCTTCATTGCGAGCGAGATAGTCGAAACGGATACACGAAGCACTGGCTGGGAGGGGCAGGCGGTGTGGCAGAGCAAACAGTTACGTTTCTACTGTGGCATCAGCTGCCTCACACTGGCACTCTCTCTTTTTCCACAGTCTGTTCGCGCTGAGCCTGCTGTCCGATATCGCTTCAAGGACGTCACGCAGGACGTGGGGCTACCCACTGGGCACCATCCCTCCTGGGGTTCAAGTTGGGGAGATTTCGACGGGGACGTAGACCTGGATCTCTTCGAGAATCTTCACGGTGGGAACGCGAGGCTTTGGCTCAACCAAGGCGGGACGTTCTTGAGGTCTCAGCCGGACAGCATGTTCAACGCGGTACCCATGGATCGCCATGGATGCGCGTGGGGGGAGGCCGATGGTGATGGACGAGCGGACCTTTACTGCACGCAGGGAGCAAACAAGGGCCACGGACGCGGACCCAATCAACTCTTCATACAAAGTCCCAGCGGAGGCTTCGTCAATCGAGCTCGTGCCTTCGGCGTCACCAATCCTTTAGGCCGGGGCCGCACGGTGAACTGGATTGATTTCGACACTGATGGCGACCTCGACATCTTTGTGGGGAATGAACGGCGAACGAATCATGGAAACGTGATGTTCAGGAACGTCGATTCAGAATTCAGAATTGCCAGTGTTGGGGTGGCCCAGGAGTTGCGAACGGTTAGTTCGTCATGGGCTGACTGGGATGGGGATGGAGATCCGGACTTGCTAGCCTTGTTTGATCCTCGAAAGCATCAGCCTCCCCGGGCGTATGAAAACGTACGCGGTCGGTTCAGAAGGATCCGCATCGAGCAGGTCATGCAGCGAGCATGGAGGTCGGCTGCATGGGGTGACTTCAACGCAGACGGCTGGCCGGACCTTCACTTAGTCAATGATGGCAACTCTCTAGTACTACGTAACGTGAGGGGCACTTTTCGTGTTGCAGACCGGGCTCGCATCCATAACGGCCGCACGAGCGCGTGGATGGATGTAGAGAATGATGGGGACCTGGATCTCTTTGTCGTTCAGGGGGCATCTGACAGCGCCTCAGTTAACCGAGCGGATTTTCTCATCAATCGACGCGGCGGAAAATTCGGCAAGGTCCGCCACTGGTCTTTTCGTGGACCGCGGAATGGAAACGGCGACTCCGTTTCTGTAGCTGACTACGATGCAGATGGCAGGCAGGATGTCTTCATTACGAATGGAGGAACGAGTTCATTCGGCAAAGACCAATCGAGCGGGCCGAGCATTCTTTTGAGGAATCAGTCCCGTGGCGGAAACTGGATTGCTTTAGACATTGAAGGGTCCGACAAGAACCCGTGGGGCTTGGGGGCCGAGATCACAGTTTCGACACCGACACGCCGCTATAGAACGCAGATCACCGACGGCGTCAATTTCAGAATGCAAAGCGACGTCAGCCTCTGGCACTTCGGCATAGGCGCGATGGATCGCGCCAGTATCCGTGTCCAGTGGCCTGGAGGATCGGTCGATTGTGTATCCGTCGCTGCAAACTCTGTGTTTCATCTAGTAAAGGGTGCGTTCGGATGTTGAGCCATAACAATGCCCAGTCCTCAGAAGCGCGCGCCTCGATTCATGCCAGTTTGGGGTCGGTGCGACGTTAGGACTCCAGGCGAGCGGGCATTCATACGCAGGTCAGATGTCGCTTGAACCACTTCTGACCAATCACTCGTAGAGTGGTTACTCATGAGATATCGAGTCGAGGAGCTGGCGGGGCGAGCGGGTACGAGCGTCGATACCGTGCGCTTCTACCAGACCAGGGGTCTCCTCCCGCAGCCCAAGCGCGAGGGACGGGTGGTCTTCTACTCGGACGAGCACGTGGAGCGGCTCGTGCGGATTCGAGAGCTGAAGGACAAGGGCTTCACGCTCAAGTCGATCAAGGGCCTGCTCTCCGGCGAGATCGACGCAGCCGACGAAGCGCTTCTCGCCATGGTGGACAGC
>DATMDU010000037.1:0-1389 GCA_035557535.1 Pyrinomonadaceae bacterium | reverse complement strand
TTTAACCGGCGAACAGCCGGACCCTTGGGACCTGCTCCAGCCCCAGGATGTGATAAGCCGACATCGAGGTGCCAAACCGCGCCGTCGATGTGAACTCTCGGGCGCGATAAGCCTGTTATCCCCAGCGTACCTTTTATCCGTTGCGCGATAGCCCGCCCACGCGGGGCTACCGGATCACTACAGCCTACTTTCGTATCGGCTCGACCTGTCGGTCTCACCGTTAGGCGCCCTTCTGCTGTTACACTCTCTGCGTGCGAGTACCGACCGCACTGAGGGCACCATGCGCGCGCCTCCGTTACTCTTTCGGAGGCGACCGCCCCAGTCAAACTGCCCGCCTGCCACGGTCCCAAGGAGGGTTTGCCTCGCTCTGGTGAGCACGTCGCACGGCGCAGGGTGGTATTTCACTGTTGCCTCCCCCTTGGCTAGCGCCAAGGGATCAACGGCTCCCACCTATGCTACACAGCACCGTGCAACGAGCAATGACAAGTTGCAGTAAAGGTGCATGGGGTCTTTTTGTCCTGCTGCGGGGACTCGGAATCCTCACCGAGACTGCAATTTCGCCGAGCACGTGGTCGAGACAGTGCTCAAGTCGTTACGCCATTCGTGCAGGTCGGAACTTACCCGACAAGGAATTTCGCTACCTTAGGACCGTTATAGTTACGGCCGCCGTTTACCGGGGCTTCGGCTCAAGGCTTCTCCCTTACGGGATAACCTCTCCCCTTAACCTTCCGGCACCGGGCAGGCGTCAGTGAGTATACGGCGCCTTGTGCGGCTTGGCACTCACCTGTGTTTTTGCTAAACAGTCGCTTGAGCCGATTATCTGCGGCCCTCCTCAGCATCCACTGTAAAAATGGATACCAAAAAGGGCATCCCTTCTTCCGAAGTTACGGGATCATTATGCCGAGTTCCTTGACCACGTTTCACTCGTTCACCTTAGGCTACTCGCCTCACCCACCTGTGTCGGTTTACGGTACGGACACCAGCTGAACTCCCACTGAAGCTTTTCTTGCCTGTCGACTATTGAAGAATTGAATCAGGGTTGCCCCTTCATCTTACATTCCCGTCTCGGCTTGCGCCTACGCGGTTAGACGGTCAATCCACAAGACCGCTCTCCATTCGTTCCAGGGTCCCTTCAGAGGTAATAACGTGCAGCTGGCGGGGCCGGAATGTTAACCGGCTATCCATCGACTACGCCTTTGGGGCCTCGCCTTAGGGTCCGCCTCACCCTGCGCTGATTGCCATGGCGCAGGAATCCTTGGGTTTTCGGTGTCAAAGGTTTTCACTTTGATTCGCGCGTACTCATTCCGGCATCCTCACTTCCCAACGCTCCACCACTCGTTTCCACGGTGGCTTCACTGCTGATGGGAACGCTCCCCTACCCCTCATACA
>DATMDU010000036.1:0-16316 GCA_035557535.1 Pyrinomonadaceae bacterium | reverse complement strand
CCGCCCGCACCGCCTCGCGCAGTATGTCGCCGGTGGCGATCTTCGGCACCCCCAGCCGCTCCGCCAGCAAGCTCCCCTGGGTCCCTTTTCCGGCCCCCGGCGCCCCGAGGAGAATTAGCAGCATCTGGTTCTGTGGCCGTCGTCGGGGCGAGTTATCCGCTATCAGCTATCAGTTATCAGTTTCCGGACTTCTGACTTCTGACTTCTGACTTCTGACTTCTGATTTCGGTCTTACGTCGGTCGGCCATCAATTACCGCATCCGCATTCTCCAGCGATTCGTCTTCCTTGAACACTCCAATAACACGCAATTCTTCCGGCGGCGCAAACTCGTATGCTTCCCAGGTAACTAAAGGCGTGACCAGGAAATTTTCGGTCGGCGGCGGCGAGGGTGTGCGCCATTCGAGCCCGGGCAAGTGCCAGGGATTCGCTTCGGCGCGCCGGCCGTAACGCATCGACCAAATCAAATAGATCAGCGGAATCAAGAGCCCCACGCCGAGAATCGATGCGCCGGCCGAGGACAATACATTGAAAACCTGAAACTCCGGCGGATAGGCGTGATAGCGTCGCGGCATTCCCAAATAGCCGGCGATAAACTGCGGCAAAAAAGTCAGATTGAAACCGACGAAAACCACGAGCGCCGAAAATCTGCCCCAGCCTTCGGGATACATGCGCCCCGTAATCTTGGGCCACCAGTAGTGCAACCCACCCATATAAGCCAGCAGCGTGCCGCCCACCATGACGTAGTGGAAGTGCGCCACCACGAAGTAAGTGTCGGTGGTGTGGACGTTCACTCCGAGCGTCGCGAGGAAGAGTCCGGTCATCCCGCCTATAGTGAATAGCCCGATGAAGCCGAGCGCATACAGCATTGGCGTGTCGTAAGAAATCGAGCCCCGGTAGAGCGTGGCGGTCCAGTTGAAGACTTTTACCGCCGAAGGAATTGCCACCGCAAAACTCAAAAACGAAAAGACCATCCCGGCATACACTGACTGGCCACTGACAAACATGTGGTGTCCCCAGACCAGAAAGCCAAACACGGCAATGGCCAGGCTGGAAAAGGCCACAAACGAATAACCAAAAATATTCTTGCGGGAGAAGTTGGCGATCAGTTCGCTGATGATCCCCATCCCGGGCAAGACCATGATGTAGACGGCCGGATGGGAATAGAACCAGAACAGATGCTGGAAGAGGACCGGGTCGCCGCCGTTTGCCGGATCAAATATTCCGACGTGGGCCAGCCGCTCGAAGGCCAGGAGCAAAATCGTAATCGCAATCACCGGCGTTCCCAGGATCATGATTAGCGAGGTGGCATAGTGGGCCCAGATAAACAGCGGCATGCGGAACCAGGTCATGCCTGGAGCACGCATCGTGTGAATCGTCACGATGAAATTCAGCCCCGTCAGGATTGACGAGAAGCCGCTGATGAAAATGCCCGCGCCGGTGGCAATTACGTAGGAATTGGAAAAGGTCGTGCTGTAGGGCACGTAAAAAGTCCAACCCGTGTCGATGCCGCCGGCTAGCAACGCATAAATCGTAATAATTCCGCCGAGCAGATATATGTACCAGCTGAGCAGGTTGATACGCGGAAACGCCAGGTCCTTCGCTCCGATCATGAGCGGCACCAGGAAATTTCCCAGCGTGGCCGGGATAGACGGAATCAAAAAGAAAAAGACCATAATGATTCCGTGCTGGGTGAAGACTTTGTTGTAGGTAGCCGAAGAAAGAAAGTCACCCTGCGGCGTGAGCAACTCAAGGCGAATAAACATCGCATAGAGACCGCCGATCAGGAAGAAAAACGAAATCGATCCCAGATAAAGCAGCCCAATGCGCTTGTGATCTTTCGTCAATAGCCACGACTTCAGACCATACTGCGCATTAAGATAATTCACGCGCTCGGCTGCCGGAGTCTCGAATGTTTCGGGTGCTTGCATAATCTTAAAACTAAACCTACCTGGGCGTTGGCGCAGCCGCGCTCGGCGTCGGCGCACGAGAAGTCTCAGCTGCAGCCGGCGGCGCTACGGTAGTTGCGGGGCTTGGCGACTGCGGTCCGGTCACTTGCAACGACTTCATAAACGCCATCAACTGGATCAACTGTTCCGGACTTACCTGCCCCTGGAAGGTCGGCATGATGGGTCCAAAGCCTGACACCAGCCTGGCTTGCGGATTTTCGATCGACTCACGAATGTAGCTCTCGTCGGCTGTAAGCGTTTGGCCATTAGTCAGGAAAACTTTGCGACCGAAGATTCCCACCAATGACGGTCCGCGCCCGCCTTCGCCTCTTGCGCCATGACACGAAACGCATCCGAGCGATTCGTAAAGTTGCTGGCCCGCCACGGACGGAGCCTGCTGGCTGGCGTTGCCGCTTAACCAGTTGTCGAAGTCAGTCGGCTGCATAACGATGACCGAGCCGATCATCCCTGAGTGGTTCATCCCGCAATACTCGGCGCAAAAGAGATGATACGTACCGGGCTTGGTGGCTTCGAACCACTGGGTCGTGTAACGCCCCGGCAACACGTCGGCCTTCATGCGAAACGCCGGCACGAAAAAATCGTGGATGGTGTCCTCGGAGGTCATGATCAATTTGATCTTTCGTCCCACCGGAACGTGCAATTCGTTTATCTCCCGTTGCCCGGTTGAGTGTTGAATCTTCCACATCCATTGTTTGGCAACCACGTAAATCTCATCAGCATTTTTCGGTGAACGGTATTGATGGAAATATATCTGCGCCCCCCAGGCAAACATGCTCATCGCGATCAGGAAAGGAACCACTGACCACAGCGTTTCCAGCTTGTGTGAGCCGGCGATGGGCCGCGGGATTTCGTAGAGCGAGCGGCGGCGATATTTGACGACAAAGAAAATGAGAACAATCGAGATCAGCAGCGTGAAAAAGACAGTGACGCCGGATAAATAAAAATACAGGGCGTCAACCTGCGGTGAGTAGGTCGAAGCACTTTCCGGCATGAATGGCATCCACGAAGTTTGCATATGTTCTGGTAACGCAAACTGTTAGTTTGCGTTATCGACTCGCTAGGCTGCGTCTCCTCGTGCGCGTCGCAAACTAACAGTTTGCGCTACCCGCCGGCGCATGAGGAAAAACATCCCGACTATCACTATCAAAGTTACGATCCCGCCAATCGGAACCAGTTTCGTCATTATCAGCGCTCCATACTTACCGGTTGCTGGATCATAGTGAAAACAGTAAAGCAGCAACTGATCGACGCTCGATCCGATTTTATTGTCAGCGGCTTCAATCAATCCGAGCCGCACGTCGCGCGGGGCGTATTCGATTCCGTAGAAGTAGCGCGCCAGTTTTCCCTGCGGCGTCGCCACAAAAATCCCGCTGGCGTGGGCAAACTGATTCGTCTCGCTGTCGTAGCGATAGCGAAACCCGATGGCCTCAGTCAAACGCTTGATATTCGTTTCGTCGCCGGTCAGGAAATGCCACCCCTTGTCGATGCCCGCGCGCTTTTCCGCAGCCAGGTATTCGACGTAGGTCTTTTTCTTGGCCTTCGCCAGAGCCGGAGTTTCGCGGCTGTCGAAACTAACCGTGACCACCTCAAACTCCTGGCCTGGCTGAAATGCCAGCACCCGAAAGTTGGTGACCATGCCATTGAGCACCTGGTTGCAAAGCATCGGGCACTCGTAATAGACCAGCGACAGCAGCACGGGTTTCTTGCCGAAGTAATCACCCAGCTTCACGCTTTGGCCATTCTCATTTTTGAAAACAGCGTCGAGCGGTAGTTGCTCGTTTAACTTTTGCTCTATGCCCACGTCCTTCAAAGCTTCTGGCAAACCACTGGGAGCCCGTGCTTGATAAGGTCGCGAACTGTAAAGCGGCGAGTTTCCCTGCGACTCCCTGAATTGCGCGTGGGCAGAAGGCAGAAGGCAGAAGCCAAAAAGCAGAAGGCAGAGTCCCGCACTTACAACAGTAGGCGCGGATGCTGCGGCTTTGGAAACTTTCTGCGTACTGCCTACTGCCTTCTGCCTAGTGCCTTCTGTCATCTCGCCACTCTTCCTGAGCTTTCAGCCGTCGGGAGCTTCAAACGCGAATCCCCTGTGCTCCTGGAACCATCGCCTTGCTTTCGGGAAGGAAGGCCCGACTCCACAATCTTCTCCATAGCCTGGTTTATAGGCATGCCCACTACCTGGCCCGACTGGTCCTTCAAACCCTCGTTCAAAATTCTGTCCCACTGCGTTCGCAACACGCGGTACTCGGCTTCGGGTTCACGCAACTCAAGATTGACCCACTCACCATTCTCCTGTTTCACCCCAAAGCCCGTAGCGGCCTGAAGCCTGGGAGCCGGCGGCAACCGCTCCTGCTCAGTCATCGCCATCGGTCCCGGCGCCGGCTCCTTTTCTTCCTGCGCCTTGAGCAGGCGGAACATTCCCCACATGAGCACGTGGACCACGACCGCAAATATCGTCAAACCGACCACAAACTTCAGGATCCCGCCCACGCTGACGTCGCTCGCCTCGTGGGTCACGTCGAGGTTCTTGATATGCGACACGTCGGGTGTTTCCGTGACGTGAAGTTTGCCGTTCCCTTTGTGTTTATTTCCAGACATTTTCAATTCCACAATTACTTGCTAGTGGCCTGCGTGTACCTGTCCCTGTTGCAGCACGCTTTCGTATTGCGGATCGTTAATCGGAATTAACGACCGGCCCATCAAGCTGCGCGCAAAAGCGGCCAGCCATAAGCCTCCTATGGCGATCGGCGCCACCACGTCCATCCAGCTGATATGGAAACCGTGCCAGCCCGGCCACTCAGGCGTGGGCGCGATCGTCCACAGCAAATCAAACAAACGCATCACCAGAATCAATACAGCCACGATCACCAGCTTGCCGGCATTGCGTTTCAGCGAGCGCGACAACAAAAACAAAAACGGAAACGCAAAATGAAGCACGATCACCGTTACGGCAATCACGCCCCACCCGCCCTTCGTTCTCGGCAAGTACCAGCGAATCTCCTCAGGGAGGTTTGCCGACCAGATAATCAGAAACTGCGAAAACGCAAAATAAGACCAGAGCATCACCAGGGCCAAAAGCAGTTTGCCAAGATCGTGGAAATGCAACTGGGCCACGATCACATTCATCGGTTCTTGTTTCGACAAAGAAGCCATTACCGCAATCGTGAAAGCCAGTGCGCTTAACGCCCAGGAGGCGACGAAAACGAATCCGTAAATGGTGGAATACCATTCCGGATCAAGTGACATAAACCAGTCGATCGAGGCGCCAGTCACCGTGAATACGAATAGCACCATGCCCGGCCCGCTCAACTTTTGCAGGCGCTTGTTGAATTGCCGGTCGGCTGTCGTGTCCTGCAACTTCGACCAGCGGTTCAAGAAGAACGCCAGCAGCAGCCAGATCGCAAAATAGACAACAGCTCGGATACTGAAAAACGGCAGATTCAAATACTTTGATTTCAGCACCAGTGCCGGATGCTGAGCGACATGTTCAGGGTGCGTCCAGCTATAGAGTGAATGGGCGCCAAGGACAATCGGTACGAATAGAAGCGTTACCAATGGCAGCGTGCGCGTCGAAGCTTCAAGCACGCGCCGGATTACGAATCCCCAACCGCCGCCGGTCAGGTGTTGCAACATCAAGAGCGCGAGGGATCCGATCGCAATGCCGCCCCAGAAACTAAATGCAAAAAGATATGAACGGAAAAACTGCGCATGATCCAGAAAGTAGCCGACAACGAAGAGCACGGTGAACACAATTCCGACGATCAGCGCGAGGCGTTGAAATCGTGCGATGCTGGCTGGAGGTGCATATGAGGCCATTAGTGCGCAGGTCCTCCATTGTGAGCTGCCGGTGACGCCGCGGGTGTTGCGGGAGACTGCCCCGCCGGTGTCTCCTGCTTCTGCTGGCTCAATTGCAGAGCTCGAACGTACGCGATAATGGCCCAGCGATCCTCTGCGGGTATCTGCGTTTTGTAATTGGGCATTGCTCCCCAACCGTTTGTGATCGCATCGAAATAGTGGCCCACCGGCGCCTGCCGCAAACGATCGTCATTAAACGAAGCGGCGCGCCGGAAGCCGCGTCTGACAATCATCCCGTCGCCGTTACCGGTCGGCCCGTGACAGGCGGAACAGAAAATCTCATAACGCTCTTTGCCACGCGTAACAATCTCCCTGGTGATTGTCAGCGGAAACACCTCGACGTCGTCCGGGTAAGCTGCAGCGCCCTGCAACGCCGCTCCGCTGTTTTCCTGCGGCCCCGGCCCTGCCTGAGTTCCGTCGGAAAGACCGCCTCGTCCTCGCTTTTTCCCGGTGAAAAACTCTGTATCAGTCATCAGATATCCGCGGGCGACTGTCCCCTCAACCGGCTTTCGCGACGACAATCCATCCGTGAAAAATGTTGTCGAGCGATACGGCTTCATCCTGGGCTGATCCTGCATATCGCGACGACACGCAGAAAGGAAAAAGGCAAAAGGTAGAAGGCAAACAACGATCAGGTTCCGACGCAGTTGCTGCGCCGAACCTGGGATTCTTACTTTTGCCTTTTTACTTTTCACTTTTGCTCTACAGCTCACACCTCAACATCAACAACATCTCTCGCGCCCAGCGTTCTCATAAACTGCATTGCGTCACCGTGGTTAAACTTCGGATCGTTTGCCTCGATAACCAGAAAGAAACGGTCGCGCGTGGCGAGCGCAAAATTCGGATTATTGAAAACCGGATGATAGGGCTGCGGCAGTTTGTTCAGCACGAGCATGCCCAGCACTGCTGCCGTTGCGGCTGCCAAAACCGTGCATTCAAAAGTGACAGGAATGAATGCCGGCCAACTGTTCAAAGGTTTGCCGCCCACGTTAATCGGATAATTGATGACAGCGATCCAGTACTGCATCAGGAATCCACCCAGGCCACCAAGAATTCCGCCAATCAAAACAATCAAAGGCAATGTGGTGTGTTTGAAACCAATCGCCTCGTCGAGCTCTTCGATCGGATAAGGCGAATAACCGTTAATGCGGCGATACCCTTGCTCGTAACTTCGCCGCGCCGCGCCCACCAGCGCGGTTGGGTTATCAAACTCCGCCATGATGCCGTAGAGCGCAGGCACCCCTCGCCGCCGGCTATGGGCGGTATGGCTCGCCTCATGATGGAACGGCTCCGGATCCTCCAGATCGTGTTCCCAGGGCTCCTCAGGTTTCTCGTCTTCAGCCATAGCTCAAATCATTGGCCAGTGGTCATTGGCCAGTGGTCAGTGACCAGTGGTCAGTAAAACCTATTGGTTCTATTCGACATTCAATTCCGCGTCCTGATCACTGGCCACTGGCCACTGATCACTACTCCTCCACTTCCGCTTCGGGCAAAATCGTGCGCATCTCGAAAATCGAAATCATCGGCAGGAACCGGATGAACAAAAACAGCAACGTAAAGAAAAATCCGATCGTGCCGATAAACATCGTCCAGTCCCACATCGACGGTTGATACTGCGCCCAGGACGAGGGCAGGAAGTCTCGATGCAGACTCGTCACCACGATTACAAATCGCTCCAGCCACATGCCGATGCTGACTACAATCGAGATCAGCCAGAGCACCAGCAGGTTTGAACGCACCCGCTTGATCCAGAGAAACTGCGGCGTCACGATATTGCAAACGATCAAGGCCCAGTAATATTCGGCGTAGGGGCCGTGCATGCGGTTCCAGATCATGAACCGCTCAAATCGGTTACCGCTGTACCAGCCAAAGAACGCTTCCATCACGTAGCCGTAGCCGACAATTAGACCCGTCGCGAGCATTACCTTCGCCATGTTGTGCATGTGGCGCATGGTGATGAAACCCTCGAGGCCATAGAGCTTTCGCAGGGGAATCGTCAGCAGGAGAACCATCGCGAAGCCGGCATAAATAGCGCCGGCCACGAAATACGGGGGAAAGATCGTCGCGTGCCAACCTGGCAGGACGCCGACGGCAAAGTCGAAGCTGACGATCGTGTGCACTGAAAGTACGAGCGGCGTCGCCAGTCCTGCCAGCAGCAGATAGGCCATTTCATAGCGATGCCAGTGGCGCGCGGATCCGCGCCAGCCCATCGCCAGCAGGCCGTAAAGAATTTGCCACGGCTTGCTCTTGGCGCGATCGCGAAGCGTCGCGAAGTCAGGAATCAAACCGACAAACCAGAACATCGCCGAGACGGTCGCGTAAGTTGAAACCGCAAACACGTCCCACATCAAAGGACTGCGAAACTGCGGCCAGACCCCCATCGTGTTGGGATACGGGAACAGCCAGTAAGCGAGCCATGGCCGGCCCAAATGCATGATCGGATACATGCCGGCCTGGGCCACGGCAAACAGTGTCATCGCTTCGGCGAAGCGGTTAATTGATGTTCGCCATTGCTGGCGCAGTAGCAGCAGGATCGCGGAGATCAACGTTCCTGCATGGCCAATCCCGATCCACCAGACAAAGTTGAGGATGTCCATTCCCCACGCCACAGGAATGTTGATGCCCCAGAGTCCGATACCAACAAAAAGAAGTTGAGTGATGGTGAGCAGCAGCAGCTGAAACAGGATAAACGAGATCGCAAAACCAGCGAACCACCAGATCGGGGTCTTCCTTTTCAGGACGATCGAACTGATCTTGTCCGTGACCGAAGCAAACGTTAGCCCCGGCGCTACGACCGGCGTCGTTGTGTGCTGCGGATCCAGATTGTGTGGTTCGTCAGCCATTGTTCTGTCCGAAAATCAGTGAGTCGTTGCTCTCAATACACTACAGCTCCCGAGCTTAACTGCGGCTTTGCCGCCGCACAGTGCGGTGAGGCTCTGCCTCACCGGTCTGCTCTTACTCTCTTGAGGCTATGCCTCGGTTATGATCAATCATCTCGCTGCACGCTCAGCTATGCCCGCCGGACTTAAGCTCTGGATTTGGATTCCTCAGCGCCGACAAATAGCTCGTGCGCGGTTTGGTATTCAAATCCGCGAGCAGTCCGTAGTTCCTCTGCTCTGCTTTCAACTTTGAAACCTTGCTGTTTGGATCGTTGACATCGCCAAACACAATCGCCTCAGTGGGACATACTGCCTGGCAAGCCGTCACAATTTCGCCGTCGCGGACCTTTCTTCCCTCCAGCTCCGACTGAATCTTTGCGCCCTGAATCCGCTGCACGCAGTAAGTGCACTTCTCCATCACGCCGCGGCTGCGCACCGATACATCCGGGTTGCGCATTAACTGGTAAGTCGGCGTTTCCCAATCCTGGTAAAGCAGGAAATTGAAACGGCGCACCTTGTACGGGCAGTTGTTTGAACAATACTTCGTGCCCACACAACGGTTGTAGACCATGTCGTTCAAACCTTCGGCGCTGTGCACCGTCGCATGGACCGGACAAACCGGCTCGCACGGCGCGTTTTCACAATGCATGCAGGGCACGGGCATGAAGTTTGTGGATTCGGGATGGGCCGCGTCGTCGCCTTTGAAATAAGTATCGACGCGAATCCAGTGCATTTCGCGGCTGCGCACGACCTGTTCTTTGCCAACGACCGGAATATTGTTTTCCGACTGGCAGGCAATGGTGCAGGCGTTGCAGCCCACGCAGTTGTTCAGGTCTATCGCCATGCCCCAGGCGTAACCCATGCCCTGCTGTTTGTAGTCAAACTCCTTCGGATCGTAGAGCGTCTCGTCTTCGCGCGGGATATGGGTCTTATGATTGTCCGGGCCGTGGTGTAAATATTCTTCCAACGTTTGCGAACGCAGGATGTCGCGATCTTCTTTGCTGAAGTCGCGGTCTTCCATGTTGAAGTGGAGCTGGGTAACCGCGAGCAGGTGCTGCTCCGTGCCTTTTTCTACCTGCACCCCGGAGGCAGACCAGGGCGAATCAGACGTGCGAATTTCGTAGGCACTAAATCCATGATCGTTGCCGACGCGGCCTGCGCGACGACGGCCGTAGCCCAGATGCAGAGTGACCACACCGTCGGGATGCCCGGGCGTGATCCAGGTTGGAACTGCTTCGCTGATCGTTCGTCCGGCGTGCGTTATCTTCAGCGTGTCGACGTGGATGTCGCCACCCTTCTCGCCAATAGTTTTGGTGATTCCGAGTTGGTTCGCGGTGTTTGGACTAATCAGCGCGGCATTGTCCCAGGTGATCTTCGTCAGTGGCTTCGGCAATTCCTGTAGCCAGCCGTTGTTGGCAAAACGACCGTCATAGATGGTCGGGTCGGTGCGGAAAACGATCTCGAACGTACCCGCTGGGAGCGCAGGCATCCTGCCGGCCTCCGGTGAAATCCCTCCAGTACTCGCTGAAACAGACTTCGCAGCTAAAGTCGTGTTCGGCACAAACCCATCGTGCACACACTGCCGCCACCAGGATTCGAAATCATCCGACGGCGCTGCCGGCGCTGGCGTCGGCTGAGCAGTTGCCGTTGCTGCCCCTGCTCCCGCCAACTGCCGAATACTGCCCGCTAACTCATTGCTGATTGGGATTTGCGGTCTGCGCCCGGAGCCCTGCCAATATTCTCGAATGATCTCGTAAGGCTTTTGATCATACTTCGGCGTAAACACTGCCAGCAGCTCGTGCACACTCTTGTTTTGATAGAGCGGCTCAATCAGCGGCTGAACGATACTGACCGTTCCGTCAAACGAACGCGTATCGCTCCAGGCTTCAAGATAATGCGCCTCCGGAATATGCCAATGACAAAGCTCGGATGTTTCGTCTTTGTATTGGCTCAGATGAATACGCCGCATGTTGTCTTTCAACAGCCGGTTCTTGTCGAGCTTCAGATCGGCCGGCGTGTTGTAAACCGGATTGCCGCCCACGATCACCAGCAACTCGACGCGCCCGCCGTCAATATCGTTAACGAGTTCCTGCAGCGACTGCCGCTGGTCCACTGGGTTCGCTTCGATTGGATCGGTGTAAAAAACAGTCTTGCCGACGTTGCCGAGCGCGGCATTCATGGCATGGGCCAGGGCGTGGACCGCGGGTGGCGCTTCTCTGCCGGCGATCACAATGCTCGCGCCTTTGTGCTGCTGCAGATCACGCGCAACTGCGTCAAGCCCGTGCAACGAGCTGTCTCCGGAAACGCCACTAACGCCTGCTCCGGCCGCCACGCTGTTAGCTGCCTTCAGTAGCTCGCTCGGCTTGACTGCCCAATGGTGATCGGCCGCTGCGCCCGTGGTCGTCGGCGTGCTCTCAATCACGTAAAGGCGGCTCATCTCCTTCTTGCCTTCCGTGATTCTGCGGCGCGCCGCGAAGTCGCGCGCGTATTTCAGCGTTCCCGGATGGGCCGCAAGGAAATCAGCGTCGAGTGAAAGAATGCGATCGGCTTTACTGAAGTCGTAGATGGTGTTGACCGGCTGGCCGAACGCCGCCACAGCCCCGGCGCGCGCGTTGTCGTTGTTCACCGGCTCATACTGGTGCCACTTCGCCTGAGGAAACTCCGCCAGAATCGCTTTTAACTGCGCCGCCACCGAAGGCGATGTAATAGTCTCCGTCAGAAAGCGCATGCCCGAGCCCTGCTTGGGTCGTTGCTCATCAAGCACAGTACGAATCTCGCCGACGAAGGTGGTCCAGGGACGGGCCACTTCACGAAACATCGGCGTCTGGGAACGATCAGGATCGTAGAGACTCAGGATCGAAGCCTGAGCAAAAATGTCGGTGGCGCTGGAGCCGCGATCCTGCGGATCGCCATTGCGGCTGTTCGGATGATCCGGATTGCCTTCAACCTTCGTGGGCCGTCCTTCGTTGCTGCGTGCGAGAAGGGGTGTCGCAATTCCTCCCAGCGACGAGGCGGTCGCATAGAAGAGCGACTTGCCGGGCGTTCCTTCAGGCTGCGTCACGTAAGGAACAATCTTTTCCGGCGGCTGAAACGCGCAGCCGCTCAGACCCGCGAGCGCCAGGGAAGCGCCCATCAATTTTAGGAACGTGCGTCGCTCAAATGGATCGTTCCACTCTTCTGCCTGCTGCGGATACTCGCGTTCGACAAACTCGCGAAATTCCGGCGCGTCAGCTAGTTCTTCAAGACTGCGCCAGTACTTGCTTGGACCGCCGGCGTCCCGCCCGCCATTGTCTTGCGCGGCAAGTATGCGTTCGCGCATCAGCTTGAAATTGATGTGTCGATCTTCTGACATCGTTACGTTTCGGTTCGCGCTTCGCGCCCATTGCAGGCAGGATGCCTGCGCTCCCAGCTTCGCGCTCCCAGGTTCATCGGTGACACGTCGAACAGCTTGTCAGCACATTGGCTCCTTGAATGTGATATTCGGAAACCAGCGACTTCCCTGCTGCAATCTCTTCTTTCGTCGTGTTTGTCGGACGCCATTCCATATTGAAAATTTCTTTTACCGGTCGCACAAATTTTTCCGGCTCACGATGACACTCGAGGCACCATTCCATTTGCAGCGTCGACGCCTGATAGGCAATCGGCATTTGGTCCACGCGCCCATGACAGGTCGAGCAACCCACTCCCTTTTTCACGTGGATGCTGTGATTGAAGTAGGAATAGTCAGGCAGGTCATGCACGCGGATCCATTCGATCGGCTTGCCGGTGCGAAAGCTCGCACGGACCGGCTCCAGATATGGACTGTCCGCCCAGATCTGTTTGTGACAGTTCATGCAGGTTTCGGTCGATGGAATTCCCGCGGACGCGGCGGTTTCAACAGACGTGTGGCAGTAGCGGCAATCGATGCCGTCGTCGCCGACGTGGTGCTTATGACTAAACTGGACCGGCTGCTGTCGTTCAACCCACTGACCCGTGTTCCAGGATGAACGATTTAATTCCGCCGTCACCCAAAGCGCGGCCACCAGAACAAAAATGGCGCCGTAAATCGTCAGCTTCGCGAGGGCGTTAGTGCTGTGATGAAAAATCTGTGGCATTGCCGCAGCTTGGTGAATCCTTCAAAACAGAATCGACAGAACGGACTGGCCCAAGGTGGTTACTAACTACCCAACCGACGGTTTGCGCCAACAGGTATTGAAACGAACTCAACTTAAAACGCGGGCTCGACAGACAACCGACCCGTAGACAGAGCGGCCCTAAACCTCTCGGCCCGAATTCTTTACTTGCACGGTGGAAGGTACTTTAGCAGATGAGAAAAAATTTTCAACTGAATGTCAATGGCGAAGTAGTATTTGAGTAATTTCGTGTTGACTTCGTTAACATTGGAGGGGGATGGCCCAGGAGATCAGAGGTCAGAGGTCAGAGATAGGAGTCGACATCTGATCTCTGACCTCTGACTTCTGATCTCTGATCTCTGTCTTTACGTCGTCGCGGCGTCGCGGGCCAACATGGCGGCGCCAATCACGGCAGCATCGTCGCCCAGGGCAGCGGCAAGTATTTGCGTAGCTTCAAAACAAGGCTGGAAAGCACGGCGTTTCGCTTCCTGAATGATCGGGTTGAGGATCAACTCTCCTGCCTGCATTACGCCGCCGCCGAGCACGATACGCTCGATGTTCAGGAGATTGATGACACTGGCCACTCCGGTCCCGATATATTTTCCGGTGCGCTCAATCATCATCAGGGAAAAGTCATCGCCCTCTTTTGCTTCGCGCGCCATGTCTCCGGCGGTGAAATCCTTGTTCATCGCCAGTTTGGAAAGTGATGAAGTTGAATCGCGATTGAGACGCTCATTGGCGCGCCGAACTATATTGGGCGCTGAAGCCACTGTCTCGAGGCAGCCGGTGTTGCCACATTCGCATTCCGAGCCTTCGGTGTCGATCGTTATGTGGCCCACTTCGCCCGCAAAACCTGAAGCCCCGGTCCAAAGTTTTCCGTCCAGGATGATTGCGCCGCCGATGCCGTTGCCGATCGTGATGTAAAAAAGATTTCGGCTGCCACTGCCCGCCCCGATCTTGTATTCACCGTAGGCTGCCGCGTTTGCATCGTTCTCAAGCTCAACTCTGAGCCCGGTAGCCTTCATCACTTCCGCGTGGAGGTTTTCCTGAACTGTTGAAGGAAGATCGCGCGAAGCGATAACTCGATCCGATTGGCGATTGACCAAACCCGGAATGGCAATCCCAATCGCGCCAACCTCGCCGTTTGAGGCGCGCAGGTCCTGAACGATGGACGCCACTTGTCCCACGACACCTTCAGGTTGCAGCGGAACCTCCCGGCGTTCGCCAATCACGCCTTCGTTACTCACGATGGCCGCACGTAGTTTGGCTCCGCACAGATCAATTCCAATGAAGCCTGATTCTGATTTTGGGGGTGTAGACATGTATGCAACCTTCCGCGCGGCGCTTCCGGATCACTAAAGCGAGTGGAGAACTGACCGAAGGATAATGGAGGGTACTGGGGCTGTCAAACGGGTCTTTCTGCGTGTAGAATCCGTCCGCACATCGAAACCGCCCTGCGGAATCAAGCTCAAAATGCACTTTGAACTTTGTGCCAGGCGCGGCAACGCCATAAGATTCAAACGAGGAAGCTCAAAGCACAAAGTTCCAGTCTCTTTATGCAAATTCGCTCGATACTTCTGCCAACCGACTTCAGCGAGTGCGGCGACTATGCCCTTCCCTACGCGACGTCGCTGGCTCGAACTTTCGGCGCCTCGCTGCTTTGCGTTCACGTTATTGAGCCGATGGTTCCGGCTGTGGGCTATTCGGGTATGACCGAACCTCTGCCCCTGGCGGATATCACTGAGCAACTTCAGGATTCCGCGGGACGGGCGTTGCCAAAGCTTGCAGGGCGGGAGGAGTGTGCCGGCCTGGAGGTGGAGGAATTAATTGTTCACGGCGAAGCGGCCGCCGAAATAGTGCGAGTTGCAAAAGAGAGAAATATTGACCTAATCGTAGTCTCATCACATGGACGGACGGGTCTCGGTCGAATCCTTTTTGGCTCAACGGCCGAGGCAGTTGTGCGACATGCATCGTGTCCTGTGATGGTTGTGAAACCGCCTCCGGAAGAAACGTCCTAGTGGGCAGCTGGCAGTGTGTAGTTTGAAGTCTGTTGGTTAGGTTTGACTCCTCACCGCCCACTTCCCACTGCCACCTTTTTAATCATGGGTCTCGATTTTCTTTACGAGTTCATTGGTCGCTACGGGCTTTACGCCGTATTTGTGCTCGTAATGATTGAAGGAGACATCACATTGTTGCTGGCCGGCGTGTTGGCGCACAGTTATTTTTTCGGCGATCACAGTTTCGCGTGGGTGTTGCTCGCCGGGACCCTGGGCGGTGCGGTCAGCGACAATATCGCCTATCTCATGGGCCGCGAGTTTCGCAAAGGCGTTCGCGACATTCGATTTTACAAGGCGGCCAAGCCTCGCATGGAACGCCTAACTACAAACTTTGGACCGCTCTCGATCTTTCTCTCCAAATACATTTACGGCCTGCGTTGGGCCTCCTGCATTTTTTACGGCGTTGGCAAAATGCCTTACCTGCGCTTTATGCTACTGTCTCTCGCGAGCTGCTTTACCTGGGTGCTGGTGCTCGCTGGGGCAGGTTATTTCTTCAGTGGCGCAGTGATCGGAATCCTTGGCGACTTCCAGCGGCTGGGAAAAGTGTTGTTGGTGATCGTAGTGGTCGGCATTGTCGGTTTTTATCTGGTGGAACGTTTTTGGGTATCGAAGAAGGTGGAAGAAGCCGACCCCGAACGCTTTCAGGAGCTCGAGCACGCCGCGCAGGAAAAACTGCAGGACTTAAAAGAGGAGTTTCAGGAACACATTCCGTTTAAGACGGCGCGCCAGGATGAACAATCGAAGCTGATTGATCCCAAAACTGACAAAGCTGAGAGAGACTGAACCTCATTTTCCATTTATCATTTCAGGTTTGTCATTTGGAACATGTGCTTCGGAGGTTTTTTCGAGCAAGGGTTCCGCTCACAGGTTCGTTTGCGGAAAAATGACAAGTGAAAAATGACAAATGACATATGGAAAATCTTCGACCCTGCGGCGTCGACAATGGGATCTGCTGAAAGGATAACTGGAAAAACTGAGTGCTAATTGAATCCTCTGCACCTACCCGCGTCGATCTTGCCGGCGGCACGATCGACATTTGGCCCTTGTATTTATTTCACCCGGGCGCGGCCACTCTAAATTTCGCCACTTCGCTCCGGGCACACTGCCGGATTCAAACGCGCGACGATGGGCGCATCGTTCTGGAATCGCGCGATCGCAAAATTGCTTTTGAAACGGAACTGGCGGCGATAGAAGATCTCATACGAGAGGAGCGGCTCGAACTGATCTCCAAGCTGGTCCATTTTTTCAAGCCCACCACCGGTTTTCATTTGACAGCCAATAGCCTCGCTCCAGCCGGCGCCGGCCTGGGCGGATCGTCATCGCTGGCGATTGCATGTATCGGCGCGCTCAATCGCCTCGTTGGTAACCGGTACGACGAACGCAAGTTCATCACCATCGCCGCCAACGTGGAAACGACAGTCATTCGAGTGCCCGCTGGTTTTCAGGAT
>DATMDU010000035.1:0-136933 GCA_035557535.1 Pyrinomonadaceae bacterium | reverse complement strand
AGTTTGGAAATCGAAACAGTTTTCCTTTGCGAACTTTGCGTTTCAGCTTGGCGGTCTTTGCGGTTTTGTTTTGTACTAAAGCCTTACCGCAAAGGTCGCTAAGGCTTTCGCAAAGGACGCAAAGCAAACTGACCCACTACCGTTTCATGGGTCTGGTTTGCTGGGCTTTCTGACGGGTGTTATTCTGAATCCGAATCATGACTGAATCACCAATTGAAGAATTTAGGGTCGTTGATGAGCCTTATTATTTACCCGTCAACGGTGAGATAGATCTATTCACGGCGGCCCATTCCGCTCGTCTGCCAGTAATTCTGAAAGGCCCAACCGGCTGTGGCAAGACGCGTTTTGTCGAACACATGGCCTGGCGGCTCGAGCGTCCGCTGATCACAGTGGCGTGTCACGAAGACCTGTCGTCAACCGATCTGGTGGGGCGATTCTTACTCGAGGGCGAAGAGACTGTTTGGCACGATGGACCGCTGACTGCCGCAGTGCGCAATGGCGCGATTTGTTATCTCGATGAAATTGTTGAGGCACGCAAAGACACAGTCGTCATCATTCATCCGCTAACGGACCACCGCCGCCGGTTGCCGATAGAAAAGCGAGGGACGATCCTCGAAGCGCCGGCGGACTTTATGCTCGTCGTTTCCTACAATCCTGGCTATCAATCGATTCTCAAAGACATGAAGCAGTCCACGCGGCAACGCTTCGTGGCGATTGACTTTGATTATCCGCCGCCGGAACTCGAAACCGAGATCGTGGCGCGTGAAGGCGGCGTGGACGAAAGCACGGCGCGCGATCTTGTTTTGATCGGGCAAAAAGTAAGAAACCTCCGGGGGCATGGACTGGAGGAAGGGGTCTCGACGCGCCTGCTCATCTACGCTGCCCAGCTCATCACGCTCGGCATTCCTCCGGTCACTGCCGCCGAAACCGCCATGTGCTCGCCCATCACCGACGACCGCGAACTGCAACGCAGCATCCGCGAGATTGTGACGACAGTGATTTAGAAAAAGCATGGCTAAACAATGGAGTTCCGTAGGGACGAAATGTTTATAGCCTGACAGGTTGTCACATTTCGTAGCTCCGTAGGAGCGAAATGCTTAGACAGTTGACTGTGCTATCTCGCTCCTACGGAGCTTATTAATCTAAAAGACCGCCGTCCTATAAACATTCGGCTCCTAGCGGAGCCAAGCGCATGAATTTTCCATGCAAGACGAAAACAAAGAACCACACAGCGTCGAGCGGCAATCGTTTCTAAAGTTAACGCGCGAACTCGCAAGTTTGCCGCTTGAACAATCCGCCGCCGCTCTGGAAACAAGTGCGGCAATCGCCGGCGTTTCATTACGCGCGGGGATTGAGTTTCTGCGCGCGGCGCCCGATGCCGCCGACGTTTTGCCGGCGGCAGAGTTGCGTTCGTGGGGCGAGATGGGCCGGCGAATTGCGATGAGCGATGTCGAAACCGCGGTGACGTTCTTCGGCGAAGGAGTGAGCGAGCTCGGAACAGTTCCCCAGTCAGTGCTTCCCTCGGTCTTCCAGCTTTGCTCGCGACAAATAACCCTGTCGGTGCCGGTTGCAGTCGACACGCTACGCGGATTGCCTGTGCTCGCAAGCGCGGTCCCTGGCGAAGTGCTGGGCCGTATTCTGGATGTAGCCGGCGAAATCTCGCGCCGCTCCGCCAAACACAGTGCCGAGTTTCTCAGCCACACTCCTCAGGTTGTCGCAAGTCTCAGTCTTTTCAGAACTGCTGACGTTCGAGACCGCGGTATCGATCTGGCGGCAGAATTCGCCGCGCGCGCTGGAGGAATTGCCGCGGACGCGTGGGCCGCGCTCCCTCCGGCCATCGCAGGTCTCACACACGCCAACACGTTGCGTTTGATTAATGAGTCGATCCGTTTTCTCGAACGCGGCGGCGGCTCCGCTCTGCAAGTTTTGAACACCGGCGGCGAGATTTTAAGAAACTTGCCGGAGATTTTTAGCGACTGGATCGAGTTGTTGTGGGTGGTGGCCCAGCATGGAAACGCGAGCTTGATTGCATTCGTTCGGAGCAGCCCGAGATTTGTTCAAGGCCTGGCCAGTGATGTGGACCACCGGCGTCGAGTAGATCTCGCCCGGCGCGTGATCGTGTTGACAAAAGAGATCGCCGCAGTGGACGGCGAAGCGGCGCTCGCCTGTTTTCGTTCGAGTGCCACGGCTTTGCGGGTGGTCGACATTGCGCAGTTTGAAGAGTGGGGCCGGCAGGGTCTTTCCTTATCTAGCAAAGATGCGCGGGCGCGACGCAGCTATTTTGCTTTGGAAACTCGCAGCAGTTACGACGCTTTGCGTGGAGGAGTCAACGGGCTGGCGCTGGAGGACGTGCGGCATTTGCTTCAGCTTTACATCGAAGGGCTCACCGGTCGCGAAGTTGAGATCAGTCCGCTTTCCGCCGTGCCGGTGGAAACTCGCATCGGCGACGGGAGGACCATTCACCTTCCTTCCGCGGTCGCAGAGTTTGGAGAAGACGGGCTCGACTTTCGCCTCTACAAAGTTTTGGCAGCGCATGCGGCTGGACAGATCGAGTTTGGAACTTATGAGCAGGGAACGCGGGAACTTCAGGCAGCTTTTGCGACCCTCGCTGAAACATACTCCGCAGAAAACTCAGCAGCGCTCGCGGCCTTCGCAGTCCCGGATGAGATGGTAGGTCAGACATTCTTGTCTGACCCTGATTCGGAGAAATCAGGAAACGAAGGGACAGGCAGGAATGCCTGTCCTACTGATGTCGACTATCGCCGCGTGCTTCATTTGTTTCCGAATACTCAGCTCGCTCGCAGAGTCTTCGGCACGCTGGAAAATTGCCGGATCGATCGTCATCTCCGCCGGCGCTATCGCGGACTGGCCCGCGATCTCGATTTGATTCGCGAACATCTGCGCCGCAGCCGGCCTTCCGTGCTCGAGTTGCCTTCCGCCTTGCTCCCGTTTGAACTTCTCTTTCAAACATCGTTGCTCGGCGGCGCGACCGATGAAGCGCGACAGTACTACGGCCAAATCGTTTCCGAACTGGAAATCGTGATCGCTGAATATTTGAGCAGCCCCATGACCACCGTGGCCGACAGTCTGATGGCGACGAGCCGGGTCTACGCGCTCTTTCAAAACGTCACTCCTAACAATGATTCCGTTCAGGAGCTTGAGACTCAACCGGAAGCGTCCGAAGCGCAAACTGAAAATTCGATTCAAACTGAAAGCTACCAGCGTAGACAATCCGACACGACTCCACCTCGTCGCGATGCCCGGGAGCTTTTCAACTCCTGGAACGATCCGAATCAGGAAGCCGAACCCGAGGAACTCGCCGGCGCCGAAGCCTGGACCGAAGCCGATACGCCCGAGCAGATGATCGAAGAAGGCGAAGTGGCGTTTAACTACGACGAATGGGATCGTGAGCTCACTGATCATCGCCTCGGATGGTGTCGCGTGGTGGAAAAGCGCGTGAAACATGGTGACAGGGCTTTTGTTGAAGAAACGCGCGAGCGGCATCGAGGCGTAATCTCTTCCATCAGGCATCAGTTTCAAATGATGAAGCCTGAGGATCTAACCCGCGTTACCAATGAGCTGGACGGTGAAGAGTTTGACCTGAATGCCGTGGTCGACTATGTCATCGATCGTCGCGCCGCCCGAACGCGTGGCCTCGCGCAGCAATCGGAACGTCTTTACACGCAGCGCCTGCGTCGCCGTCGTGATGTGGCAGTTTCCTTTCTGTTAGATCAATCTTCCTCGACCGCACGAACGATTGGCCGACATCCTTTGCAGCCTTATACACGCCCCGGTCGCCGGATAATTGAAATCGAGAAAGAGGGATTGGTGTTGATGAGCGAAGCGCTCGAGGCAGTGGGCGACATCTATTCAATCAATGGGTTTACCTCCGAGGGCCGGCGCAATGTGAAGTTTTATGTGGTGAAGGATTTCGACGAGAAGTATTCGGATGAAGTGAAGCAAAGAATCGGCGGCATAACTTTTCAAAACAACACAAGACTCGGAGCCGCAATTCGGCATGCAACGGCGAGACTCGGGAAACAACAGGCACGCACACGTCTCTTGATTGTCCTGTCCGATGGACGTCCTTACGACCACGACTATGGCGACGCGCGTTACGCTCGCGAGGACACGCGCGAAGCTTTGAGGCAGGCGAAAAACGCCGGAGTAACACCATTCTGCATCACCATCGATCGCGAATCGGAAGCCGAGCTGCGAGATCTTTACGGCGACATTGGCTACACAATCATTGACGATGTGCTCTCGCTACCTGAGCGGCTGCCAGGGATCTATCGCCGGCTGACCACGTGAAATCTGATTTCCGCAGGACCTGGGCACGTGGGTGAACCCCGACTCGCTGTTACAATGAGTTAATCAAAATCAAAATTCGATCTATTGAGAGGGAACCACGATGACGTTAGAAACAGGCAAGCGATTTGTAGATTTCAACTTACAAAACCAGGATGGAAAGTCGACGACATTGGACGATTTCGCGGGTAAATGGCTGGTAGTTTATGTCTATCCGAAAGACGACACTCCCGGATGCACTATCCAGGGAAAATCTTTCACCGCATCGAAGCAGGATTTCGACGATGCGAATATCTCAGTAGTCGGCGTCAGCGCGGACGACGTTGCTTCACACAAGGATTTCTGCAACAAGTTTTCGTTCACGATCGACTTACTGGCAGATCCGAATCATGAGCTGTTGACGGCAGCGGGCGTGGGCCAAAGCGAGTACAAAGGCACGATGTATTGGGACCGCACTTCATTTGTCATCGATCCTGACGGCAAGCTGAGAAAGGTTTACGAGAAAGTAAATCCCGAAGGCCACGAGCGTGTCCTGCTTGACGAGATCAAGGCGATGCAGGCGGCGGGATAGCGTTTGGAGCAGAAGTGGTCGGCCGGGATAGTTTGGCCTGGACTTTGGTCCAATAGATCAGAGCCAGGCCGGCTGCGGTGTAGATCACAAACCCGATGATGAAGACCAAATTGCTTTTGATTTCATCAGCGGGTGAAAGAGGATAGGGTAACGAAAAGATGATCACTATCAGGATCATCACAATGACGTAAGTGAGAAAAATCCAGATACCAATCGCCGTCAGCCCTTGAAGAACAATCGTGCCTCGACGGGTCAAGGCGCGGATAAAGTTAAAAATGCCGAGTATCAGGATGGCGAGCGGCACGCCTGTCATAATGAAAAAGGCGGCAATCAGAAACACCTGGCCGATGATATCGTTAGCTTGTCTCAGCAGCTTGTCTGAATCTCCAATCAACCGCCAATAAAACTCATCGAACGCGAAGGCGCAACGAACTGAGCGTCATTGATGTAGTGGCGCGGTTCTTTTTTGAAAACGACATCTCGAATGAAGTCGATAATCTCTGAGCGCGAGCCGCCGAGTCGCACGACATCTCGCAACGAGTGTTCGACGGTGGAAAACAGGCAGGTGCGAATCTGGCCGTCGGCGGTGAGACGGATGCGCGAGCAGGCGCCGCAAAAGGCTTCCGTCACCGGCGCAATAATTCCAATCTCGCCGCGCGCGCCGTCAGCAAAACGATAACGCGAGGAAGTCTCTGAGCCGCGCGCGACGTCGATCGGAGTTAACTCAAACCTTTCATTTATCCGTTCACGAATCTCCCGTCCTGAAACAACATCGGTGCGCGCCCAATCATGTCCTGAATCGAGCGGCATAAATTCGATGAAGCGCATTTTCACATCGTGTGCGCGCGCGAAGGCCGCGAAGTCTGCCACTTCGTCTTCGTTGTGCCCGCGCACAATCACGGCGTTAATCTTAATCGGATGAAGGCCAGCCTCCCTGGCCGCGGCAATCCCCTGAAGTACTCGATCAAGCACGTCAACTCCAGTCATCTGCTTGAACTTTTCTGGCTTCAAACTATCGACGCTGATCGTGATCCGATCCAAACCGGCATCTTTCAGGGCTTGCGCGCGATCCGGCAGGAAGTAGCCGTTGGTCGTGAGCGCAAGATCCTGAAGCCCTTTTGGCTTCAGCAACGCGAGCTTTTCGATAATCGTTTCGATGTCGCGGCGCATCATTGGCTCGCCGCCGGTTAGCCGAATTTTTTCAATCCCCAGCGACACAAAGATGTCGCAGACGAACTCAATCTCCTCGTAAGAGAGCATTTGCTCCTTCGGAGCGATCGGCGGTTCGCCGTGAGGGAGGCAATAAAAACAGCGAAAATTGCAGCGGTCGGTGAGCGACACGCGCAGGTCGCGAATCGGACGGTTGTAGGAGTCTTTGAGAGTTTCGGACATCTGGAGGAATGATACTCGTAGCGGGATGGACCTCCAAACTCAAGCGCCAGCGGCGCGAAATGTAATAGCCTGGGCCAACGGCCCAGGTGGATAGCCGGAACATTGAGAAACCCTGGTTTTCGAATAACCTGGGGCGATGCCCAGGCTATTGCATTGCGCGCCGTTGGCGCTTTAGAAACTAGCAGCGCGACGCCCTACTTGACCGTCAGCGTCATCTTCGCGAAGTAGTCAGTCAGATTTCCGTTGTGCACCATCAATTCGCGCTTGCCCCAGCCGATGATGTAGACGGAATAGACGCCCGCGGGCAGCCGAAACGAGTCGCCGACGGTCGCATACTTGCGGTTTTCCATGCCGATGTTTTGCTGATATTCGTTTACAAAGGCAACGTCGCGGCCGGTTGCGTCCTGCTTATGAAAGACGATGCCGATGAAATCAACGCCCGACGGAGTGGGATTCTCAAACAGAACATTAAACGGTTGATTGGCTTTCCATTCGTTTGACTGGCCGACACACTTCCAGGCGTCATCGATCTCTTTGCAGATGCTCACCTTGCCCTGTCCGGCTGCAGTGTTCCCGACCGCGCGCGCGCCGACCGTATCTTCACCGACGTTGAAGTCTGTCGTGGCCCATACCTGCGATTTATTGAAAAAGTTCACCATGCGTACAAAATATTTTCCGGGTGTATTTATGGTGAAGGGCATGTACGCAGTCGTGTGAAAACGCGTGGCTGAGTAGTCCATGTTCTGCACATATTCACCATCAGCGTCATTCTTCGTAATCATAAACGTGATGCCGGCGCCGGTAGGCACGGCGGGAAAAGTGGCCAACACGAAGACGTTTCGCAGCGTCCCCTTGGGTTTGAAATTCTTCGTCGGATTGACGCAAGTCGCAGTTTCAACGATCTCAGCGCCGTGCTGCTTTTTCGCGATCTTCAGTTCTTCGCAAGTCTGAAGGTCGATCTTGTATTGAGCTGGCGCCGTTGAGACAAACGCCATGAGACAGATAGCACTAAGAATGCAAAAGCGAATTTTACGAATGGGGAAATCCATTACTTGCTCCTTCACTTGGACGAAACAGCCGGTGTCAAAACTCAGATCGACGAAATCCAGCGGGTCAGAGTGGGAAGATTAGTCCAAGCCCCATTCGACGCGCAACAAATCTCCGCGCTGTAGCCAGGTTGAATTTGGTGTGTCGTCTTCAGGCCGGCAGGTAGCCCGCAAACCTCGTGTCGCGGCGCCCCACGACCCGAAGGCCATTTGGAGTCTTGCACTCTGCCGCTGTTTGGATTAAAAGACTGTGCAGTCGACCTAATTCCAGCGACCTTACAGCATCGAGCCACATTTGCCCTGTTGCCCGACCTGTTTTCGATATTCGAACGGGAGAGGACTACCATCTTGAAAAATCAGAGCATCATCAGGTTCGCGTTGTTCGCCGCCTGCGCACTTTGCATAATTTCCAATGCGTCCGGAGTGAAGGCCCAGTCGACCATCTTCGATAAGCCTTCAACATCCGTCGAATCGCCCGGCAAGGTCTATCTCGAGCTCGATTTCATAACCCACTTCGCATCGTATGCGGATGGCGGTTATCAGACCTTTGGCCCGCGCGTGGTGGTGGGTTTACCCGGAAACACGGAGATCGGTATCAATGGCTTCTACACGCGCGCGAAACCTGGCGAGCCCATCGAGATCCAGCCAAACTTCAAGTGGCAATTCTATTCTGATGAAACCCGCGGGCTCGCAGCGGCTGCTGGAGTTTTGCTTTCGATCCCCGTCAGGCGGCGAAGAGAAGGCACGACCACCGCGATGTTTTACGCCGTCGGGAGCAAGTCTTTCGAGGGTAACTACGGTCCAACCTTCACCGCCGGTGGTTACACCCTGGCCGGCAGGTTAGAGGAGGGAACCACGAAACATGGAGTCTTGCTTGGTTATGAGCAGCCGCTTAGCAAGCGAATTTCATTTCTGGCGGACTGGGCCAGCGGGAATAACGACTACGGATACGTGGTGGCGGGAACCGGCATAACTCTTTCAACGAAGGACTCGTTCTATGCCGGATACAACTTCGGAAACCAGGGCCGCGGCAACAATTCACTGGGCGTCTATTACGGCCGCAGTTTCTGAGATTGTCGTCCATCAGCGTCGAAGTCTGTGACCGGAGCAATATGTCAAACGTCCCACCTGAGGGTCACAGCAATTCCGCAGCGGGTTTACACTACGAAGTGTTCGGTAGCGGAGATCCGATCCTCGCGATCCACGGTCTGGGCGCCAGCAACTACACCTGGCGCAAACTGAAAGGACGCCTACCCGATCACCGGCTAATTCTCATCGATCTCAAGGGCCATGGTGAATCGGTCAAACCCCGCGACACGAATTATTCAATTCCGGATCAAGCAGAACTGGTGCTTCAATTTATCCGTGAACACGATTTAAGAAACCTAACCGTCGTGGGAAACTCCTACGGTGGCGCTGTCTCCCTCATGGTGGCGATTAGGTTGTGCCAGGAAGAGCCGGAGCGGTTGTCGAAGCTAATTCTGATTTGCAGCGGTGGTTACAATCAGGATCTGCCCTGGCACCTCAAACTCATTCGGACTCCGGTTCTCGGAGGGCTCGCGCTTCACCTTTTGCCGGCCACGATTAACACCCTGACGGTCCTTCGCTATTCGTATTACCAGAAACGACTAATTAGCTGGGAGCAGTGTAAGGCCTATGCTCGGCCGATTGGCTCGCCCGGCGGAAGGCATGCGCTGATTCAGGTGGCGAAGCAGGCTGTGCCTGAAAACTTCGAAGAACTGATTGCGCAATATCCCACCATCTCTGTTCCGACACTCCTTATTTGGGGACGTAACGACAGAGTCATCCCGCTGTCGATCGGAGAGAGGTTGAACCGCGATATTCCAGACTCAAAACTGGTGGTGCTGGACCATGTGGGCCATGTGCCGCAGGAAGAAAGTCCAGAAGAGACGATCGCTGCGATCCTGACCTTTCTCGAGGATCCGAGCAACGTTCGCTAGCCACCGGGGAATGAGCCTCCGGCTAAAAGCAAAACGGTCCTTCGCAGATCGTCTTGCCGAGCTTGCGACGTTCGCTGGGACTCTCTTTTGCGCGGAGAGCTTCGGACAACGTTGCCGGATCGGCAGGTTTTCCAATCGCCGCCATTGCTTCCACTTCAAATCCTTCCGGAATATTTAGTTCAGTGCGCGCGCGTTCGTAGTCGAAACCCTGCATGCCGTGCACTACCAACCCCTTGAGCCACCCCTGCAGCGCAAGATTTCCCCACGCCGCGCCGGTATCAAACGAGTGGGTCACTGAAGCCTCGCCATTGAAATCAAAGTGCGTGCGCGAAATGAAGACGACAAGCGCGCCCGCGTTCTTGGCCCAGCCTTGATTGAATTCCACCATGAGGCCGAAGAAGGTCGCCCAGTGTTTGCTGTCACGCGTGGCGTAGAGGATGCGCCATGGCTGAGCGTTGTAAGACGAGGGCGCCCAGCGCGCCGCCTCAAAGAGGGACATCAAATCTTCGCGCGCGATCGGCTCGCCGGTCATCGCTCTGGGCGACCAGCGATCTAGAAACAGTTCATCAACTGGATACTCGGCTGTTCTTTTTTCACTTCCCTTGATCATGTTGGTGTCTCCTATCGGCAAGCCGGTTTGTTCGCGGTACTGACCTCATATGACCGAAGCAGAACACTCCCCATTAACTAAGTGGGACTAAGGAGTGCAGTGCTGGAGCTCTATTTCATGGTCATGATGGCGGCCATGGTTTCAATGCCGTCCCAAAGATTTTGTAAACGAAGATTCTCGTTTTCCGCGTGCTGGTTGTTGTCGTAATTGACTATCGGGACGGTAATCGTAACGGTGGTCAGGTTGTCGGTGATGACTGAAAGCGGCAGACTACCGCCCGCCGTCGGCAACCTGACAATCGGTTGCTCAGAAGTTGATTGAACTGCCGTGATTACCGCGAGTGAAATTGGAAGGTCCATTGCGGTGCGCTCCGCGTTATATCCGCCTGTGCGCATCGTCACTCGAGCGATCAAAGGATGCCGCTGGCGTTCCGCATCTGTGGGGTCCCGTTCAATTACATGAAAGCCCTGCTTGCGAATGTGATCGACGAGTCGTCCTACCTGGCGCAGATGGTCATTTCCTTTGACCAATCGTAAATCGAGCACCGCAGTCGCCGTCGTAGGAATCACGTTGCGAGCAAGTGCGCCAATGTCTCCGCTGCTAATGCCGTTGATGTTGAGCGATGGCTCGTTAATTAACTCCAGCAAATTCCTACCCGTGCCCTCGCTGCGCGCGAGGCCCAGTTCAGATCGCAGAGTGTCATCGTATTGCGGCGCGCCGGCAATCGCGCGTCGTTCACTTTCGCTGAGCGGCACGGCGTCGTCGTACCAACCGGCAATTTTCACGCGGCCAGATTCATCCTTCATCGTCGCCAGCAGCCGCGCCAGAGTTTGCGCCGGATTTGGCGCCCAGTTGCCATAGTGCCCGCTATGCAACGGGCGCTTCGCTCCGTAAACCGTGACGTCCACATTCGTGTCGCCGCGCACTCCAAAGACTACCTGCTTGCGGCCCGACTGATGGACTGGTCCATCGCAGATGATCCACGCGTCGCCCTGCAGAAGTGATTTATTCAAACGTAGAACTTCAGCCAGGTGGGGCGAGCCCGCTTCTTCTTCGCCGTCAAAGAAAAACTTTATGTTGGAGGTCGGCTTCGCGCCGGAGGCTACCAGCGCGTCAAAGGCATTCAGAAGCGCGATCACTCCGGCTTTGTCATCCGAAGCCGAACGAGCGTAGAGACGCCACTCCGGATTTATCACCTCGTTCGTATTGGGCCAGGGCAGAAACTTTCCACCCACCTCCAGGGCTGCGCTGCGAAAGACGGGTTGCCATGGCAGTGTGCCGGTCCATGCGCGCGGGTCGGTCGGCTGACCGTCGTAATGTGCGTAGAAAATCAGAGTGCGAGTGGCGCCGGGAGTGATCCATTCACCATACACCGCCGGCGCCGCGGACTTATTTGAGGCTTCGAGCAGTCGCGGCTGTAGCTTTCGTCGCTGCATCATCGCAACCAGCACGGCGGCGTTACGACGAATGTTCTCCTGATCCGAAGCGACATTCGGAATGGCGAGGAGATCCATGAACTCCTTAAGAATCTCGTGCTCATGAGCGCGACGGTATTCGCGAATCGGATTGTCTGCCAGCGCTGTGGATTGAACCAGCAGCAGCACCAGCGCGAGCATTGACAGCCTCTTAAGCATTCCGTTTAAGTCCCTTTCTCACTAGAGTGCCGCCGCAGCAGCTCCGTAGGAGCGAAATGTTTATAGCTCGTGAATTCTTAAGTTTCAGCAAGCTCCGTAGGAGCGAAACGTACGTGCCGCTCCTTCGGAGCTTGGATTCAAAGGAAGGCGTGGGGGCTATAAACGTTTCGTGCCTACGGCACGAGAAGCTTGCGTAACGAAGAAGGACCGGGGCTCGGCGGCGACTCCATTCACGATCAATCAGTTCGTTCCCTCGCATCATTGACGCAGGCAAATCATCGTAGCTTGCATCGTCGCGATCAACACGCGTTCACCATTTGCTGCGATCCCAAAAACATCAGCGCGCACGACAGTGAGCGTTCGTCCGGGTTTGATCACGTCAGCGCGCGCAAGAAATGTTACGCCTTGCGCCGGCCGCAACAGGTTTACCTTAAACTCGACACTCAAGACCTGCGAGCCCGCCGGCATCAAGCTGTAGGCGGCATACCCGGAAGCCGAGTCGGCAATCGTGGTCACGATGCCGGCGTGCACGTAACCGTCTTGTTGGCCGAGATCCGCGCGGTAAGGCAAGGTGATCTCGACTGCGCCGGGCTCGACGAGCGAAAGTTTCGCGCCAATCAGTTTCATGACTGGCTGCTGCGCAAAACTGCGTTCGACTTCTTCGGCGAAGGATGGATTCAGCGGATTCATATGCGAAGTAGTAGGACAGACATTCTTGTCTGTCCATTGACTGGCCCCAAAAGGAGGACAGACAGGAATGTCTGTCCTACTAGGTTACTTCAGCGCTTCGTCCAGCGCCGACTTATCGTCGAGCAGAATCCACTCAACAATTGAAAGCGGCAGGCTGCCATTCCTGATCAAGTCGTCGTGATATTGGCCCAGACGATAGTTCGCACCCTGCTTGTCGCGATATTTTCCCAGTAACCTCATGATCTGCCACTTGCCCACCATATAGGTAATCTTCTGCGTGGGACTCGCGGCTGCGCCCGCAGCTTCGCCAGTCGCCGATTCACGATCGAGTCCGCCCGCTTCCATGAAATAGTTTACGGCCTGTTCAAACGTCCACCTGCCGGTGTGCAGATTTACGTCGACTCCGATGCGCGCCGCGCGATAACGCGAGAGCCGAAGGATCTGTCCCTGGGCCGCAGTGTTTTCGGGATAGAGACCGGAGCGCATAAGCATCTCTTCGCCATAGAGCGCCCAGCCTTCGACAAAGATGCCGTCGTAATGCTGGCGCCGAATTTCGTTTGACAGATGGTTTGCAACCGAAAGCTGCAGAAAGTGGCCGGGGATTCCTTCATGACCGAGTATAGGCCGAGGGTCTTCAATCGCCGCTCGAATATAGAAGTTCTTGCTCGCCGGGTTGTAAGTAGGAATGAAATAGAAGCCACTATTGTCCTTGTCGTAAACCCCGGGCGGGTTCATGAATCCTCCTGGACTCGTAGGCTTAAACGCTTCCGGTAGTTGGCGAATAGTGAACGGGCCAATGTAATCGGGAATGGTGAGCAGCCGATTTGTTTTGAGAAAATTGATCATCTCGGCCTGCCGGCTTTCGTAGGCTTTCAGAAAGGCCTGCTGGTCAGCCGGGATGTTTTTCCCGCGGGCTGGATTAGGATCGGCGAGCGAGGGATCTGACAACAACGATTCCAATCCACGATAGCGCGCGAGCTCCGCCTGGCCCAACATCTCAACCTGATTTGCGTCGAGCGGCAGCAGGTAAATATTCTTGAGGATGTAGTTGTAGTTTTCTTCGCCCATTGGTTTGAAGGGCACCATTCCGGGCAAACGTCTTTCCAGCCAGTCCGCAAAGCCGTGCACGGCGGCTATCGCAGCGTCGCGAGCCTTCACGTGCTCGGCTAGTTCCGTCGCCGAGAGCTCTTTTGATATCGTCATCAGGCTGTCTTTGAAAAGACTATCGATTGAGCGGGCGGAATCGATGGCGAGTTGGGCGTAAAGGCGGACAGGCTTAATGAGATTTCCTTTGCCCTGCTCAATGAGCGCCGGCATTTGCTTAAGCCGCGCGGTGGCTGCGAGGGCGCGGTTTCGCGGCGTGTCATATTCCTTCTTGAGTAGCGAAAAGATTCCGTTGCTGCACTCATTTACGTAAAGCTGCGGATCGGTTTGTTCGAAATCGATTACGCGATTAAAGAAGACTACGTTTTCGAGTTGGGCGCGAAAGAGCAACCAGTCTATGCGATCGTCTTTGCTCCACGCCGCAGTAGGCATTTTTTCAACTTTGGCCAGCACTTCTTTCGCCTGCAGGCGGCGCGCAAGGACAGCTGAGAGCGAGTAGTCCGTCAGTCGATGGTCCCAGGTGTGGAGTCCCGCGTCGCTCGAGAAAACGGGAAAATTCTGATTGCGCCAGTTGTAATAGTCCGCGGCCAGGCGCTGTAGATCAGCTGGAGATTTTGGATCCTGCGCCATTAGGGAACTGGCTGAAACAATAACAACAACCAGAACAGTAAAGAACAGACTCAGTCGCTTCATTTGTGTTGGCCTCTTGGAAGCTTGAATTGTGGCGAATGTGGTAAACGATAAATCAGGAGGGGAGCATTGACAATGTGGAAGGAGTCATTCAAATGGGAACGCATGCGGTCAGTGCCACCCCTCGGTAGCGGGTAGGTCTGGCCAGGGTTTCACTCGTGGTGGAGGTGTTAGTGGCGCAGCGATACCCACCCGCTACCGCGCGGTGGTACTGACTTCATCGGCCGTGCCTCGCAACAGCGCCCGCGCGTTGCGCTTGAGTCCCGTAAGCTTCGCTCGCTTCATTGCGCTGCGCCGAAAGCGGTTGGCATAAGTTTCAGGCGTCAACTCAAGCACCTTGTCGAGGGACGCGTTATCGTTTCCTTCCCGCGGTTGAAAGCGGATCTCGTCGGTCGGCTGTTGGAAGCGGTTCCAGGGACAGACGTCCTGGCAAATGTCGCAGCCGTAGATCCAGCCATTGAGATTGTTTGCGATCTCCGTGGGAATATTTTCGTCACGCAGTTCGATAGTCGCATAAGAGATGCAGCGGTTTGAATCAACGACGTAAGGCTCAGTAATGGCGCCAGTTGGACAGGCATCTATGCAAAGGGTGCACTCACCGCAGTGGTCCGGCACGCGTTCTTCGTCGACTTTCAGCTCAAGGTTAAGCAAGAGCTCACCAATAAAAACCCATGAGCCATAGTCCTGGGTAATTAGATTTGTGTGTTTTCCGATCCATCCGAGTCCGGCCCGCACGCCCCAGGCCTTATCCATCATCGGTTGAATGTCTACGCAGACTTTGCCTTCCGCTTCGGGGGCTCTTTGCTTGATCCAGGCGAGCAGGGAATGGAGCTTTTCACCCACGACGTCGTGATAATCATCGCCCCAGGCATATCGTGAAACTTTGCCGGTGTTAGACCCAGCTGTATCTGGATTGTGCTGCCAAGGCGTGTAATAGTTTTTGGCGACTACGACAATCGACCGAGCACCGGGCCAGAGTCTCCGCGGGTCGGCTCGCATTTCGGGGTCGCGAGCCATCCAGTTCATGCGACCGTGATATCCGCGTTCGAGCCATGCTGTTAACTGCTGATGTTCAGTATCGAGAGGCCCGGCGGGAACAATGCCAACCTTCTCAAACCCTTCGGCATGGGCTTGCAGTTTAATGAGACGCGCAAGCTCGCCGCGAGACTGCTCCCGCGACTCGATTGCGACTCGAGCCCCGCTGGTTGAAAGTGGAATGCTTTGCTGCATCTTCGAAACAGGAAAAGTTTGGGGAAACGCGATGAGGTAGTCTACCGCAAACACACCTCGGAGGCAGTGTGGGGAAGTAGCTTTCGGGTGTGGAAAGGTTGTTAGAGCGGGCGGGGGTTCGGCCACGCCGCAGTTTCTTCGTCTTCGTAACTGCGCTTAGTAACTGAACCCGCGACGCATCGCGGCCAGCGTGCGAAAAAAATTGAAGTTTCCGTCCGGCTACTGGATCTTCTGTAGCTGAATCGTCACCACTGCGTCCGTGCCACCCGTGCGGCTGTACGACAGCCAAAAGCCCGCTTTGGGGAAGCGCACCATTTTATGCATCGAGCCGTCAGGTTTGGCTTCGAGGTCAGCGCCCAGCACGTCCTTCGCGCTCGGAGCAGCGTTGTTGGCGCTCATGAAATCAGCAGAGATTGCGATGACTTTTTCGGTCTTATCGTAAACGACCTGGGCCATCTCGTTATCGTTGAAAACGAAGAAGTCCTGCTCGGCACTCTTGTCGCGCGGCGCTCCGAGTTTTTTCCTGACGTCGGCCGCACTCATGCCGAGCTGTACACCGCGATACTCATTGAACGCAGGCTGCTCGTCAGCGGTCATTGGTCCGCCCGGTTTTCGTTGAGCGTTGCCCGTGCCGGTGGCCAGGATCATGCAAAGGCCAGCCAAAAGAAAAGTGAAAAAACGAAAACCTGAAAAAGGTTTATGGATTGATTGATTCATCGGGTCTCCTTCGAAGAAACTGCGCTTGTCGGGCGCCAGCGGAGATTTGCAGGATATGAAGAAGCACTGCCGTTGGCACCTGCTCGCCGCCGGCTGTTAAGTCGAATCTTAGGGCGGACAATATCGCCAACAATTCGCGATGTCAATAGGAGCGGCCTGCCCAGCCTGAGTCCTGCAATCGGAACCGGTGGATTTTGCGGGGCCAGCGGCGCCGGCGCAAGTGAATCCGAGCGATGAGCTATTGACTCCAATGAGGATTTGGAATAGAAGCAGAGGGCAATTTCAAGCGAACCGACTTTTTCACTGCGTCACTGCGGCAGACGGCGCTTTTGTATTAATTTCAGCCAGTTCGTCAGGGAAGGCGATGTCTTCCCCTGCAGCTTTCAAACAAAACCATAAGGAGTGGATCAATGAAACAAAAAGGCTTTTGGGCGGTAACGTCTCTCGCGTTTACCTTGCTCTTTCTAAACGGCTGCGAGCCGTCTACCGTCACAACTAATGCTCCAGGCGCAAACGACGCCACAGTGGCCACGGTCGCCGTAGACAAACCCGCGATCGAAGCGGCGTTGTTGAAAATTGAAAACGACTGGCCCAGAGTGATGAAGGAAAAGGATGGCGCGGCGGTCAGACGGGTCTATGCTGACGATGCGATTCTCGTTTATCCGGATGGCAGCACCGCTACCAGGGAAGAGGATGCCAAAGCGACCGAGGAAGGGATGGTCGCTGCCGAATCCGCCGAGGTTACAGATCTAAAGGTGACCGTACTCGACAATGATTCGGCAGTTGTGACGGGACGCAGCATCATGAAGAACGCGAAATTAAACCTTCCGGGCGGCGTCAAGCCCGTTGATATAAGTGGTGAATACCGTTTCGTGGATACTTTTGCAAAACGAAATGGCGAATGGAAAATTGTGGCCAGTATCAGCACCGCAATTCAGAATATGGGTGGTGCGGCTGCTTCTCCGTCGCCCGGAGCCAAGACCACTCCTGCAGCGGCAACATCGCCGGCAGCAAAAGCTACACCGGCAGCCAAAGACACGCCGACAATGAAAGCGGCGCCAACTCCGTAACCGGGCCTCTGAGCTGGTCTGAAATCTGAAGCTGTGAAGGGCCAACCAGATGTCTGGCCCTTCATCGCTGGAGTCTCGAATGGCGTCAGTTTTAGTCAACTGAGCTCCGCTGCTGGTTGAAGAGATTGGTCCACACTCGATCACAAACGTTCAGGAGTTTTCCTATGAAGAAAATTTTCGGCATTGTTTTAGCTTTGAGTTTTATTGCGGCCTGCGCAGCGCCGCCTACGAACAACGAAGTCGTTACCACTAACAGGAACAGCGCCGCTGAGACTGCCCCACCCGCGATTACTGAGGCTGACGCGATTGCTAAAGAGAAGGGCATCTGGGAAGCAATCAGGGCCAAGGATTACGAATCGTTTTCCAACATGCTCGCCAGCGATCAGATTGAGGTGCTCGACGATGGCGTCCATGACAAGGCTGCGTCGGTTGAGGGTGTCAAGCAGTTTGAACCTTCCGAAGTTACCTTTAGCGATTGGAAGTTCCTCTCGATCGACAGGGACGCCTTCATAGTCGCTTATACAGTGGCGGTGAAGGGGAAATATCAAGGCAAGGAATTTCCCACCTCGTCTGTTCGGGGTAGTTCGGTCTGGGCTTATCGCGATAAGAAGTGGGTAGCCGTTTTCCATCAGGAGTGTGAGGTAAAACCTGCGCCTGCTGCTGCCCCTACTCGTGACGCAACACCGGCAACCTCGCCTTCAGCAACCCCGGCAGCGGCGCCGGCGCCTCCCGGCCCGGATCCAATAGCCAACGAGAAGGCGGTGTGGGATCTGTTCAAGAGCAAAAACTACGAAGCGTTTGGCTTAATGTTGGCGCCTGACTTCATCGAGATTGAGCCACAAGGCTTTTACGACAAAGCCGGCTCGATCAAGGGCGTGAGCATGTTTGACGCTTCGAGAGTCGAGCTGAGCGATTGGAAGAGCGCGAAGATTGATGACGACGCTATGATTGTCACTTACACGCTCAAGGGCCCGCCGTTCGGTTCAGCAGGCGAACGACACTCCAGCATCTGGGCCAGGCGAGACGGGAAATGGTTGGCAGTGTTGCACCATGGTGGCACAGTGGTGCGAAAACCCACTGCACCCCCGCCATCGCCAGCTGCATCGCCGGCGGCGGCCGTCTCACCGGCGACCAAAGCTCCCGCCAAGACCCCATAGGACAAGCGAACAGAAAAGGGTAGGAGCTAAACGCTTCTACCCTTTTCATTCGCAAGCTACGATTGGTCAATGTGAAACTTGCTTTCGGCGTTTCAAAGTATACGTGTCGACCTTCGATGCTATATCAGACTTATGGGAGATCAATTCCCATCCTTGGTTCCCGAGATCGTTTAATTCGCCTTCCGATAAAGTCTTCTTCCGAACCGCATATTCCCACTGCCCAGTATTGACTCCGGAATCGGCCTGAGTAAAAAACATACGCTGTTCGGATTCCCGGTGCGGAAGCTCCGCCATTATTAACTTGTACACCCCAAATGAAAGAAGAACTACAACAACGCCGCGGACAATGTGGCTCTCTATAATCGCGTAGGGATCAATAGAACGTCGCCCGGCCCTCTCTCTCCTTTTCTTTTCAACGACAGCGGTTGCAGGAGATTCGTCTATGTAGTCTTTTGCTGCCGGCGACTTTCCCCTCACGCGAGTGCCCTTCACGACTTCCGTAACCGTCGATTTAGCGGCGTTGATGAGGAGAAGGAAGGTTAGGACAACAGAGACGATTTGAGGGTCGATGTCGGGCATACTCAATACTCCTTCGTGAGCCTGAATCATACCCGAACTTGAGTGGAGGGCGTTGCGTCCGTTGACCCCATCCCTTGTTACCCAGGCTCACTAGTGCACAAGCAAGCCCATGACCCCATATATTGCGGAAACAAACTTTTTGCCATTTTGCGTGTCTTGTGGTCTATCGGTGCGCGAACACAACTAATGGGTCAAAGCTTCTTGAATGAAGTCCGCGGGGTTTTTTCGTCCGGCCTTTGTTCGCCTTAAGCGGGAGCTTAAAAGTTGAGTTAATGAATGAGGAAGGGTTGCGCCCGTGTCCTGATGATCTTAAGTCCAGATTCCCGGAACGGTTTGGTGGCAGTTCACACAAGTTCCTGACTGGGTAATTCTCACTCTTTGAATCAAGTAACCGTGCCGCTCAACTAACAGCTCGTCGCATGACGGACAGTAAGTGTTTTCCCAACGTCCCACCTGCCCGGGCAAGTTGCCGGCATAGATAAAACGCAGTCCCGCCTCGCGTCCAATTTCGCAGGCACGGACCAGTTGCTCAGCGGTGGTGTTCGCATTCTCCGTCATCCGATAATCCTGATGAAACGCGGTAACGTGCCAGGGGATGTCCGGTGAAACTGCAGCGATGAAATCCGCGGCACGCTTTAGTTCATCTTCCGAATCATTGAAGCCGGGGATGACGAGCGTCACAATCTCTTCCCAAAAACCGCGATCGTGGACCATCTGCACAGTCTCCAAAATGTTGTCCACCACCCCGCCGAGCTGGCGGTAATTCTTATCGTTCATTGACTTCAGATCGATTTTGTACGCGTCGGTCCACGGACGAAGGTAATCGAGCACCTGCGGGGTCGCGTTGCCGTTGGAGATAAACGCCGTGCGAAATCCCTCGGGGCGCGCGCGTTTGAAAACTTCCACCGCCCACTCAGCCGTAATCAATGGTTCGTTATAGCTGCTGCCGACCATCGAAGCACCGCAGGCTTTGGCCATCGCCACCAGGCGTTCGGCGGTGAACAGGCGCGGCGCGGTTCCGGCGGAATCATCGCGCAGTGCCTGCGACGTCAGCCAATTTTGACAGTAGCCACAGTGAAGGTCGCAACCCAACATTCCGAAAGTTAGAGTGTCCGAGCCGGGCAGTACATGAAAGAACGGTTTCTTTTCGGTGGGATCGCAGGCCAGCGCGGCCACATATCCAGTCGGCACACGCAGAGTGCCGCCTTCGTTAAAGCGGACTTTGCAAATGCCGCGTTTCCCGGATTTGATCAGGCAACGATGGCCGCAGGCGAAACACTTCAATGCGCCTTCGGGCAGTTGTTCGATCAATTCCGGCGCGCCCGCAATCGTTAAATCGTCGAGCACATCGGCTAGGGAAGCTGACTTTGCGCTAATCGGCATTGTAAAACGGTGACTGGGTCCTGGTGCTTTGTACTTTGCTGCCTGTCCTCAAAGTATTATCCTCACCTAAACGTCCAAGTTCAAAGTTCCAGGTACAAAGTGGGCCTCCGAGAATGATCATCGAAGAGATAACAGTCACCGCATTCCAGCAACACACGCGCATCCTTGGTTGTGAAAAAACCAGGCGCGCCATATGTATCGATCCCGGTGACGACTCCGTCGCAATCGTTGAAGCAATTGATAAACACGGATTTGAATTACAGGCGATCGCAGTGACCCACGCGCATCTTGATCATATCGGAGGGGTCGCAGCGTTGAAGAAACTCAAGCCCGGCGCCGACGTCATGCTTCACAAGGATGACGAATTCATTTACGACGCGTTACCGGAACAGGCTGCCTGGATAGGTATTCCACGAAATCAATGGTCCGCGATGGGTTTCGACTTTGAAAGGCCACCGAAAGTGGATGGCTACTGGGAGGATCGGCAAATTTACAATGTCGGAGAGCTTTCATTTGAGGTGCTTCATTGTCCCGGCCACACGCCCGGTCACGTCGTCTTGTTTGAACCTGGAGAGCGTAAAGTTTTTGTCGGGGATGTTTTGTTTGCCGGGTCAGTTGGTCGCACTGATCTCCCTGGAGGATCCACGGATCAACTTCTCGATTCAATCATGAATAAGCTGTTGCCGCTGGGAGATGACGTTGAGGTTTACTCAGGACATGGGCCAGTCACCACAATCGGCCATGAGAGACTGACTAATCCATTTCTCACCGGAATGTACAAGCTTGGCTCAGGCAGGCTCTAACAGTATCCGCAGATTGCGCTGATTACCCAGATTCGCGAATCAGTTAAATTGAGCGGATACGCTTTTTTTCTGTTGGTGAAATCTGTGGAATCGGCGTAATCGGTGGATTACTTTTGCGTCGGTCCCTTAAGACGGCTCGACTTGAGTTCTTCCCATCTTTCCTTTTGATCACCATCAAGTTGACTTGGAAGTGAATCGACCGAAATGTCGTTCTGCGCACAGAAGTGGCGCCACAGGACAAAGCGCAGGTCGAATTGTCCCGTTTCATCGGAGATGGTGTTATCTACGGGGGGCTGTTCGTTCGAAGTTTTTCCCATGCTCATTAATCACTCGTAAGCCGCTCAGTTTTAAAGGAGTTTAGCAGGAGTGACAAGTGAAGGGCTACCGCTGCGTCTTTGGAGTAGGATTCTCATCCGCTGGTGGCGCAATTTGCCCGTTGGGATCTGTATGCCACTTGCCGGTTCGAGCGTGATAGCAGAAATCGTTGAACCCTCGCTTCCGGCGGCAGGTCATCTGTCAAAACGTCAATGCCGCTTCGTCGATGGCGTAAGGAGAGAACGACAAGATGAGCAGGCGTGGTAAAAAAAAGGCGGACACTTGTGTGCCCGCCTTCGCCAACCGTATAGCTGGAAACCAGTTAAGCCACGGTGATCTCGTCGGTGAGATAAACGTCCTGAATTGCATTCAACAATTCAACGCCCTCGCTCATGGGGCGCTGGAACGCTTTACGGCCGGAGATAAGTCCGGTGCCGCCGCCGCGCTTGTTGATGACGGCGGTGCGCACAGCTTCAGCCAGGTCGCTGGCTCCTTTGGACTCGCCGCCCGAATTTATTAAGCCGCAACGGCCCATGTAGCAATTGGCAACCTGATAGCGGACCAGATCGATGGGATTGTCAGATGTCAGTTTCTCGTAGACGATCTTGCTGGTTTTGCCGTACGACTTTCCGAGCGCTTTCTCCACCGCCGTGTAGCCGCCGTTTCGCTCCGGAAGTTTCTGCTTGATTATGTCTGCCTGGATGGTGACTCCCAGGTGATTTGCCTGGCCCGTCAGATCGGCTGAAGCATGCATGTCGCCTTCTGCGGTTTTGAAACCGGAGTTGCGGATATAACACCAGAGGATAGTAGCCATGCCAAGTTCATGCGCCTGGGCGAACGCCTCACTGATCTCTGTAATCTGTCTGGTGGATTCGTCTGAGCCAAAATAGATTGTGGCGCCTACCGCCACCGCACCGAGGTTGTGAGCCTCTTTCACGGTGCCAAACAAAACCTGGTCAAACTTGTTCGGGAGCGTCAGCAATTCGTTGTGGTTGATCTTCACCACGAAGGGAATCTTATGAGCATACTTTCGCGCGACGGTTCCCAGAACGCCAAAGGTTGAAGCCACTGCATTGCAACCACCCTCGATCGCCAGCTTCACAATGTTGTCGGGATCGAAATACTGTGGATTCGGGGCAAACGAAGCGCCCGCCGAATGCTCAATGCCCTGGTCAACCGGCAGGATTGAAAGATATCCGGTGCCTGCCAACCGGCCGTTATCAAAAAGCGACTGCAGCGAGCGCAAAACCGCCGGCGAACGATCCGAGTAGGCCCAGACGCGATCGATGAAATCGGGCCCCGGAAGGTTGATCTGATCCTTCGAAATCGCTTCCGCTTTATGGTCGAGCAGCGTGCGCGCATTGTCGCCCAGGAGTTCTTCGATGCGATCCAGGGGAGTAGTTCCTCGTTTAAGTTCGGTGGCCACAGTTTCTGTCCTCCTGCGGATGACGTTTAGCCAAAAGTCTGACAAATGTTTAAGAAATCGCGAGGATTATAGCATAACGGCCCCGCGTCCTCCTTCAACCCCCGACCAGTTTAGCGGCCATTGATCACTTCGATGCAAGAGCGCTTGTAAATCTGGTTGGAAAAGGATTCGCGAATAACGAGTTGCGGTTGCCGATTCACTTGATCTAAAATCCCGGCGCTGTACACCTCAAGGTAGTTCCGCCGCAGAGCAAGTTGCTCCCGTAAGTTCCGTCGAAAGAAGTTCAACCAGGTTCCCACATCTCTATCTGGAAGGTTTTATTTGTATGCCAATAACGCGCCTCCGCTTCATCTCCCTGCTAACTTTCTGTGTGTGCTTGATGCCGCCACTTTCCGCCTTTGCCGGAGACGACTGGCGTCCGGTTACACCAGCGGAACTGTCGTCGAAGACCGCGGGCGTCGAAAAGGACGCCGACGCTGAAGGCGTCTTTTGGGAAGTGCGAATCGACGATAGCCAGCCGGATGAAATCTCTCTGAAGAACTACATACGCGTAAAGATTTTTACCGACCGCGGCAAGGAGAAGCACAGCAATATCGACATACGGTATTCAGGTTCTTCGCGGATCAAAGACATCGCCGCGCGCGTGATTAAAGCCGACGGCACCATTCTCGAGTTGAAGAAGGAAGACATTTTCGAACGCACGATCGCCAAAGCGAATGGATTTAAGGAAAAAGCGAAGTCGTTTGCCTTACCAGGCATTGAAGCCGGTTCGATCATTGAATATCGATGGCGCGACGTGCACCCGGGCGGGAGCGCCGATCGGCTGCGTCTCCACTTTCAACGAGACATTCCTATCCAAAACGTCAGTTATTTCCTCAAGCCTTTCATGGGCATGCAATATTTGCCGTTTCGCATGGGCGAGACGAGGTTTGTCAAAGACAAAGATGGATTCTCAAGAGTGACGATGACCAACATGCCGGCCTTCCGTGAAGAGCCCCGCATGCCGCCTGAGGACGAAGTGCGCTCGTGGGTTTTTCTCTACTACACTGCTGACAATAAAACCGAGGTGGCCAAATACTGGAAAGACGTCGGGAAATTGCTTTACGGAAATACTAAAGACGAGATGAAGGACAACGATGAGGTTAAGGCTGCAGTGGCCGGCATCATCGGCGACGCCTCCACCCCGGAAGAAAAACTGCGGCGTATCTACGATTTCTGCCGCACCAAGATCAGAAACCTCAGCGATGATGCGACGCTGCTTACCGAGGAAGAAAAGAAGAAGCTGAAACCAAACAAGTCGGCCGCCGAGACACTCAGGAAGGGAATGGGTACCGGCGGAAACATCGATATGCTGTTCGCGGCCCTCGCGAAAGCTGCCGGCTTTGACGCGCGCCTGGCTTTGTCAGGCAATCGCGGCGAGATGTTTTTTGACCGAGGACTCGCCAACATCTCATTCCTCCAGTCGGCCTTTATTGCCGTCAAAGTTGGTGAGGGGTGGCAGTATTTCAGCCCCGCCGAAGTGTACACATCGTTTGGAATGCTGGGTTGGCCTGAAGAAAGCCAGGAGACCCTGATCACTGATCCGAAAGAGCCTTTCTGGACCAGAACTTCAACCTCCGCCCCTGAAAAATCATCTGCCATGCGCCGCGCTACCCTGCAACTCATGGAGGACGGAACGCTCGAAGGCAACGTGAGCATCGAATACACCGGTCACCAGGCGTTCGACAAGAAAGAGTATGACGATGACGACTCTCCATCTCAACGCGAAGAGACATTGCGCGCGAGTGTCAAGAGCCGTATGAGCACGGCCGAAGTCACTGACATCAAGATCGAAAATGTTACCGATCCCATCAAGCCAATCATCTATTCGTACCGGGTGCGCATTCCTGGATATGCGCAGCGCACTGGTAAACGAATCTTTCTACAGCCGGGATACTTCGAGCACGGCAGAGCTCCGCTCTTTTCCGGGAGCGAGCGAAAACACTCGGTTTATTTTAACTATCCCTGGCTGGAAGAAGACGAGGTGACGATCAACCTGCCAGCTGGCTACGCGCTCGACAACGCGGACGCTCCCGCTCCTTTCAAATCCGGTGAGATCGCTGCATACCAGCCGTCAATCCACGTCACCGCAGACGGAAAGACTTTGGTTTACAAGCGCCGGTTCTTTTTTGGCGGCGGCGGAAACATCCTCTTCCCGGTCGAAAGTTACGCGGGGGTTAAGGCCCTGTTTGACCAGCTAAACAAGCAGGACAACCACACCATTACACTCAAGCAGGGGACGACCGCGGCTGCAAAATAGCCCTGCTGCACCGGCGGCGCTCGGCAACAAAAGGAAAGCAATACCATGATCAAGCGTTTACTCCTCGCCCTCGTTGTTTTGTCGTTCACTACCGTAACGGTAATCGCGGGGGACCAGGCCCCACCCTGGTTGCAACAGGCCGCAGCGATCAGTTTGCCGTCTTATGACAAGGAAGTGACAACGGTAGTGCTCGTTGACGAAAAAACAATTTCTGTCAGCGACGACGGTCGGGTCACCCAGACTTCGAATTACGCGGTTCGCATTCTGCGGCGAGAGGGCCGCGACGAAGCGATCGCACGCGTCGGCTATATCCCCGACACCGGCAAAGTCAAGGAGATGAATGCCTGGCTGATCCGGGCCAACGGCGACGTGAAGCGCTTTGGAAAGGATCAGACGCTCGATCTGGCGGGCGCTCCCAACGATGTCTACAACGAGTATCGGCTGAAGATCATTTCCGCAAAGGATGAAGCCGATGCCGGAGTGGTTTTCGGTTATTCACACACCACGGAAGAACGCTCGATTTTCAGTCAGGACGAATGGCATTTTCAAAGTTCGAGCCCCGTCCTGAGTTCGCGCTACACCTTAGTGCTCCCCGCTGGGTGGCGCGCAGAAGCCGTAACTTTCAATCACCCTAAAATTGAACCCACAGTTAGCGGTTCAACCTATTCGTGGCAGTTGACCAACCTTCCTCCGATAGCTGATGAGCCGCTCCGGGGAAGTCTTAGCAATCTCGTGGCGCGCCTGGCAGTAAGCTATTACCCTCCTGCTTCAACTGCAGTGCCGGGAATCAAAACATTTGCCACTTGGACTGACGTCGCCGTTTGGATGGCGGAGTTGGAGGACCCCCAGGTAACGCTCAGTGAGCCCATGATTGCAAAGGCGAAGGAACTAACCGCCAATGCCAAAACTGAATACGAAAAGATCCAGGCCATCGGAAACTACGTTCAGAGAGTGCAATACATTTCCATTCAAACCGGACTTGGCCGCGGCGGCGGATATCGTCCTCACACGGCCACCGAAGTTTTTGCCAAATCCTACGGCGACTGCAAAGACAAAGCGAATCTCATGAGGGCGATGCTAAAGATCGTGGGAATCTCAGCATTTGCGGTGAGTATTTATTCCGGCGATCCGGATTATGTGCGAACTGACTGGCCGTCGCCGCAGCAATTCAATCATTGCATTATCGCGGTAAAAGTTAGCGATGAAACGCAGATCGCAACGGTGATCACGCATCCGCGCTTTGGGCGTCTCCTGGTCTTCGATCCGACGGCGGAGGAAACTCCCATTGGCGACCTGCCTTCGTATCTCCAGGGAAGTCTGGCGCTGATTGATGCGAAAGATTCCGAACCGCTCGTGCGGATGCCAGTGACGCCGGTTGACACAAACCATCTCGAACGCAGCGTTGAAGCACAACTGGGGGCTGATGGATCGATGCAGGGTGTGATCGCGGAACGTGCCCGCGGCCAGGTCGCTGCCAGATTTCGCACAGAGTTTCGCAAACTCTCGCGTCCCGACTACACATCGATGATGGAACACTGGCTTTCCAACGCCGCTCCTGGCTCGAAGATTTCCAAGGTCGAACCGTCCGACGACTCAAATGGGGGCAAGTTTGCACTCGACGTGACGTTTGCCGCTCCGAGTTACGCGCAGCTCATGCAAGACCGTCTGCTCGTCTTTAAGCCCGCGATTGTTTCGCGCCGCGACTCATTGTCTCTCACTGAATCAAAGCGAAAGCACCCGGTAGTACTCAAATCAAGCTCTTACTCGGAAACGGTTCGGGTAAAGCTGCCCGCAGGTTTTGAGGTTGATGAGCTTCCCGACGTAGTCAAACTCGACACGCCCTTTGGCGCATACACGACAAGTTATGAAGTGAAGGACGGACAGCTGGTATTCACGCGAAATTTTGTCCAGCGAGCGATTACAGTTCCGGTAGCTCAGTATGATTCAGTGCGCAGCTTCTTCGCTCGCATGCGCGATGCGGAGCAATCACCGGTAGTGCTGGCGAAGATCAAGATTTGAGTTTATTGATCGCCGGCTCGCTCAGGGTTGAGGCCCTGGCGCATTCTGGCGAGCGAATCCCTGGCAAAATTCTTTTGCAGTTGCCGCACGATCGGTCTCATCAGCTTTGCCAGAGGGTGACGCGGGCGTGAGAATGCGAGGATGTCGTACCAGACCGAGTCGTCTTCCTGGCGCCACTCGATCGTAAAACGTTCTTCACCTTGCTCCACATGATCCGGTAGCGTTCCGTAAGCAAACCCAAACCGTTTTACTTCGCCAACCTCACCGACCAGGTACACAATCCGGCAGGCGTTCAACGTCCAGAGTCCAAAGGTCTGCGCCAGAACCGCGACCGTCGTGCCCACCTCTATCGGCAAGCCGGATGGCACCACGGACACCCAACCAAGATCAAACTGCTTCCATTGTTGCAGCGCCGCCGTGGCCCGCTCGTAAATCTCATGTCCCGAGCCGAGCATGATCCGATGATGATCGACGGCGAACCCCGAGGGGGGTTGTGTCCTGGTAGCTCCGGTTTCCGGATATGAAAACGGAAGTCGACTCTGCGACTCAATGAAGCGCGTGATTGTTTGATCGGAAGGCTTACGCGCCAGAATCATGAGGAACCTCGCGCTTGCTAATCATTCGTTGCCGCTCTTCGGTTCGACGCGCGCAGTGACGGAGCGGGCGCGAGGATGATGATTGTCGTAAGAGGTACGCAGATGTTTGTCCGTCATGTGAGTATAAATCTGGGTGGTGGAGATATCGCTGTGGCCGAGCAACGCCTGTACCGAGCGCGAGTCGGCGCCACGTTGCAGCAAGTGGGTTGCAAAACTGTGACGGAGCGTGTGCGGGGAAACGTTACTCAAGCCGACGCTTTCTGCGTAACCTTTGATCGTGGACCAGGCGAGGTGCCGGGTTAGCGGCTTGCCGCGCGCCAGGAAGAGATTCAAATAAGCTGATCGGCCATAACCGGCTCTAACCGCAGCATACTGTTGCAACCAGTGAATGGCACTCTTGCCCACGGGCACAAGTCGCTCCTTACTTCCTTTGCCATGACAGATTACCACGCCGGCATGGAGGTCAATGTCAGTTTGTTTCATCGACACAAGTTCGGAAACGCGTAGTCCGGCCGCGTACATCAATTCCAGAATCGCTCGATCTCTGACGCCTTCTTCGGTTGAAATATCTGGCGCGGCAAACAGTCGATCGATTTCATCTTCGGTGAGGAACCTCGGCAGGTATGAAAATTTTTGCGGCGTATCGAGATCTTCCGCCGGGTGAATCCTGATGTGGCCGTCGAGCATCAGAAAACGATAGAAACCACGGGCCGCGCTCACCGCCCTGGCGACTGACGAGGGCGCCAGACCTTCGCGTGAGAGTTGGGCGATCCACTTCCGCAAGTCAGGTCGCGTTAAATCCGCGGCAGGATTCGCTGTTGTCTTGATGGCCCATCGTTCGAGACGCGCCAGGTCTCTCCCGTAGCTTTCGAGCGTGTGACGCGCCAGGCCCTTCTCGACCTGTAGGTAGGTGACGTATTCCCTGATCAGATCACGTTGGTGTGAAGGCTTTGGCATAGACTAAGTACTTTTGCGGGCTTGCCGCCGCACAGTGCGGAAAGGCTCTGCCTTTCCGGCAGCCTTGCTTCTAAGATTTTCCGAGGCTGCGCCTCGGATCGAGACTCTGTCATCTTATCCGATCCATAAGATATACGGAGGCGGAGCCTCCGGATTTTTTGACGTCGATCGGAAAGGCTGAGCCTTTCCGCACTGTGCGGCGGCAAAGCCGCAGTGCGCCTGCAGTTTCCTGATAGGGCTCATTGCCTGGAATGTTTTTGCGGGCGGGTTATTCGTAACGCAGACACTCAATCGGATCGAGACGGGAGGCCTTGCGAGCGGGCCAGACGCCAAAAACGAGTCCTACGCCGATTGAAACGGTGAGACCGGATACAACGGCCCAGGTGGGGATCGACGCCGGTAGCCCCGGCACAAAAAACATGATTATCCGACTTATGCCAACGGCCAGGACAACGCCGAGGATGCCGCCCAGAAAAGTTAAGGTCATTGCCTCAAACAGAAACTGCCTGACGATATCCCTTCGCCGCGCGCCGATTGCTTTTCGGATTCCAATCTCTTTCGTGCGTTCCGTAACGCTCACCAGCATGATATTCATCACGCCGATGCCGCCCACCAGGAGCCCCAGGCTGGAGATGGCGATCGCGATGAGTCCGACCATCGCCGTAATACTGTCAAACTGTTCTATGAATTTGTCGGCAGTCTTGATATCAAAGTTGTTGGCGTCCCCGAATTTGACGTTTCGCCGTCGTCGCAGGATCTCCTCGGATTGTTGTAGCGCTTCAGCGGTTTGACCTGAACGCGCTTTGATAACCATCAGCAAGAAGCCCTTTGCCGGGGCGATTTTTTGCGCCGTCCGGAAAGGAATCATCACTGCATTGTCTTCTTCATTTTCACCAAAGAAGCCGGCCTTCCTTTTCTCCAACACGCCCACAACTTCGAAATTGTATCCCCCCATACGCACCTTCGTGCCCGAGATTTGATTCTGACCGGGGAAGAGCGCATCGGCGGCGTTAACACCGATGACCATGACGTTTGCCCGCTGCTGGTCATCGATCTCCGTTATGAAGCGGCCCTCCTTCATCACAATGTTGGTGATGCCGTCGTAGTTTGCCGACACGCCTTGTGTGTCGCCCCAGCGGTAATTGTGTCCCTGGTAAGTCACATTGTCGTCGAAAGGTCCTCCGCTGTACCCGACGTTCGGCGCCTGGTAGCCCACCTCTTCAACCGCACTCGCCTGTGCCGCGATTGCCTCGGCATCCTCGACCGTTAATGGTTTGCGTAACCGCTCCGAACGGTCCTCTCCTGTATTTGGACCGGTGGAGAGATGGAATGCGTAGATGTTATTGGTCCCGTATTCCTCAATCATCGCGACGATGTTCTGACGCAGGCCGGTGAGAATTGAAGCGATCGTAATAGCAGTCATGACGCCAATAACGATGCCGAGAACGGTGAGAAAGCTCCTGAATTTGTGAGAGCGAACGCTCTCGAGGGCCATCCCGATGGTCTCGCGGAAAACGCTTTTTGGCAGTTTAAGTTTCATTCTAATCCGCTACGTCGTTTGCGTTAACGCCAGAATCGGATCGAGGCGCGCGGCTTTGAATGCTGGATATATTCCCGCGACCATTCCGACCAGGGTAGAAACGATCAGGGCCAGGAGGATATATCCGATTGTGATTGTCATCGTGATTGAAGCCAGAGTTGTGATCAGGGTTGTCACTCCCCACGACAGCAGCAGTCCCAGGACGCCGCCCAGCACACAGAGAATTGCCGACTCAATCAGAAACTGAAGCAAGATATGTTTTCTCGTGGCGCCTACCGCCTTGCGCAGACCAACTTCGAAGGTCCGTTCCGTAACGCTCACCAGCATAATGTTCATAACCACGATGCCGCCCACGATCAAGGTGATCAGCGTAATTGGAACAACTACAAGGGCGATGCTGCTGGTAAACTGGTCCACCTGGTTATTTACATCGTCCACATTGACCAACCCGAAGTCGTCTTCTTCGTTGCCGTTGAGGCGGTGCTTGTTTCTCATCGCGACTCGCGCGTCTTCAATGGCTTCATGAAAGGTTTCGCGATTGCGTCCCTTGCCGTGAATCTGCAATCCGTTTCGTCCAAATATCTGGAGATGCGTTGTGACCGGGATATACACATGCCGGTCCTGCGAGTCGCCAAAAAACGATCCACGTGCTTCCTCAACGCCGACGACACGCATCGGACGTCCACGGACCTTGAGGGTTTTGCCGACCGCCTCTGTATTCGGGAAAAATTTTTCCTTGATATCGTGTCCCAACACGACGACCAGGGCTGATCGGTCAACTTCGTCAGCAGCGATAAAGCGTCCGGTGGCAATCGTTTTGTCTTCGATGTCGACCATGTTGGCGGTGACGCCGTTTACTTGGGCGCCGGGAAAATCGATGCCGTCCTGCGAAAGGTCCGTCCCGTTTCTAACCCCGGCGCCGACCTCCAGACACGACTTGCAGTGGTCGCGAACCCACTCAAAGTCGTCCCAGTTGAGCCGCTTATTGCGGCGGTTCATCTTCTCAAACTCGTCGTCGGTCAGCCGTCCGGTCGACGCGATTCTGGCGATCATGAAGTGATTGCTGCCGAGTATTTTCCCGACTTTATCAACAACGTAAGTATTCAGTCCGCTGATGGAAGCGCCCACCGTTACCACTGACGCAACTCCGATGATGATCCCAATCAAAGTCAGAAAGGCCCGCAGCTTGTGCGCGAAGATCGACTGCAGGGCAATCTTCAAAGCGTCGGAGAAAAAGAAAATAAATGCTCTCATCGGGTGATTCAGGTACGGCGGACTGGCGTGTGCGCAACTGGCTGTACGACTCTGGGAACGGAAAAGTTTTAGCTAACTGGTTCGCACGGCACGCCCGGGCACAGGCAGACAAAAGGAGTCCACCTGTTTAACGAGCCGCGGGCAGGTTTATTAACAGTTAGCCAAGCTCGGCTGTGGGCGCTTTGACGGGTTTAAGCGTAAACCGGTCAGCCCAACGGATCCGTCCGGTAACTTGCATTGCCACAAACAGCGTAGCCACGGAGCCGATGGTAATTGCGAGACCAGTAAAGCCCTTCAGGAAAAACGCGTAGGAAAACATCACGAGGTAAACCACCTGGGCGAAGGCCGCCTCGCGGCTGGCAAAGTGGAGGCCGACCACGAGTCGTAAGTAGCTAACTACGAGAAAGACTGAAACCGCGGCAGAGATAGCAAAGGCCAAATGAATTGAGACGTGGTCAACAAGATAGGCAAGAAGCAGGTGGAACGAGAAGAAAGCAGCGGCCAGGAAGAAGTAGTTCATGGGGTGAAGTTCGATGCCGCGCATGGTGGTGATGATCAACATGATAAAGAAGAAGAAGAAGAGTGAGACTGGGGCGAATAGACTTATTCTGCCAGCCAGTGGACCAGGCTGCAGTTTTTCCGGCATCACCATGGCGATCTGATATCCCGACACCAGGTTCTTATATGACCAATCCAGATCCCACCCCGTTGCGGTCTCGAGTTTCTCAGACGGCGAGAGGGTATTGTCTGGGAAATCGATTTCCTTGAAGTTTGTTTTCATCTTCAGCCTAAAATCGCGGACCTGGGCCACGTCTTTGCTGCCAAAACTATAGCGCCATTCGTTTAGTCCCTGGGACCGGTAGCCGACTTGTAGTCGTGCAACCTGTCCCGGTTTTACTTTTGCTGAACCAATCGCCGCATTCTGCTGGTTGCTCAAGACTAGCGGCGCGCCGTCCACGGTGAATACCAGATCGTCATAGATCGCGTTCGCGGTGGGGAAGTTTAAGACGAAGTTTACCGTCTCCTCTTTGTCGCTGGTGTTCAGAAAACTGTACTGGCCGGCAAGGGCGACTTTGTAAGTGCTGTACCACAACAGACCTTTTTGCCGATGCTCAAGGTCCAGCGCCACATCGACAGCGCTACTCTCCAATGGAAGAGGCCTGGTCACCTCCTCCTTTATTGTTTTGGTAATTTTTTTGCCATTCTCAATGCTCTCCTCGTTCTTTGACACAACGTTGACGAATGACGCGATCGGAGGCGACTGGGTTTGAGGCGCACCCCACGTTGAAACCACGCGGTTCGCGGCCACCGCGTCCAATGAATAGGTGCGCGAGAAAATTGTGCCGCCCAGGATGGCCCAGGCGATGGAAGTGCACACGAAGATAAAGGTAATGGCAAGGATTCGTTTAGTCATGAAACTCGGGTCCCTTCTTGATTCATTTTGACGGAAGATTGTGGGATGCAGCTGTCCATCGAACAATGTGGGAACCCACATTTAACGGATGTGAACAGGTACATCGGTGTGGAATTAATCAATTGCACGCTCACGTTATGGGAAGGTTCATTATGTAGACTCGGACACGGCGACTCGGCGTCGCGCATTAGATCCAAAATTTGGTTTTCTTGTGCCACGGGCTATTTTCGTGGCCAATCAACAAGCGTGTAATAAAATCGCCCTCCTGAATTAGCAGCGTTGGAATTCTCGCTCTAACCGGCAAATCAAAGACCAACGTCGTTGTATATGTCTCCCCCGGACGAAGTGGAGTAGCCATCGGTGTCCCCGCCGTCCGCGCGAGTTCCAGGATGCGCCAGCCTTAGGGTAACGGAAAATAAACCTTTCCATTCTCGTCGTGCACAGAAACTATTCGCGCATTCGGAGTTAACGGAGCCGAGCCTCGCTGCGGCCCAATCGTTTCCGGATCAAATCGCGTCTGAATGGTCACAATGCGAAATGTCCCTGCTGCCCGGATCTCGTTTGGTACATTGCCGAGTGTTTTCGTTTCACGCAGATCCTTGACTGAATAAGCGAGGTGGCAATCGATTTCACAAAAATACTTTTCCTGGCCGCGAGCGAGCAGCCGCTCAGAGCTCCCGAGGGAAAACAACAGCATCACAGCAAGATAGCCTCCACCAACTACCGCGATGGCGGCCAGCGCGGCCCTTCTGAGAGCGACCTTTTGTTTTAGTGCCGAATAGACCACCGCCAGCCCCACCATGAGAATCAAGAGACCCGCGCCGAGGAATGAAAGAGCGCTAAGTGGAGCGGCCAGATTTCCGTTGGTAAACATAGAGGCCCGTTTCTTAACGGCGCTTCAAAGCACTTTGAAACGCAAAGTGAGAAGGCGGAAAAGGGCGCAAGCACTCGCAACGATTAGCGATTGCGCATCTGTCCGATGATGGTTTCCATGTGGCTCAGATAGCTTTCCAGGGCTCGTTGGCCGGCAGCGGTTAGCTTGTACTCCGTTTTTGGCAGCCGATCTTCGAAGGATTTAGTCACCGCGATGTAGCCGGCGTCCTCGAGTTTGCGCGCATGCACACTGAGGTTTCCGTCCGTAGTGTTCATCAGGCTCTTGAGATCGTTGAAGGTCAAAGTCTCATTTGCCGCCAGCGCGCTAACGATGCCCAGCCGGAGGCGTTCATGGATCAGTCGATCAAGCCCTGGCGCGGGGTGCTCCGCTTTTGCGCTCCTAACCTCCTGCAAAGCCCGTTGCTTCTTCTGAGTCGATTCTTTTAAAGCAGATTGTCTAGCCACCGTATCTCCTTGCGATCACAATTCCGAAAACAATATGCAGCCCGCCGAAGCCTGCCGCCATGAACCAGTCTGCAAAGCCCGGAGGCGCCATCAGCGCTACAGCCCCGAGCGCCATGAAACAAATACCCATGAGTGGAACTACGCTGATGGAAAACATGCCACCCGTGATAACTCCGGTGCCATACAGCAACAACCAGAGACCTGGAATGGCATTCACGAGTCCGGCGCGATACAGCGCCACAGTCAACAATGCGCCCGCCAGGATCGGCGGCGAGAGGCTAAACGCCACTTTCCGCCCGGGCCCGGAAAGCAGCGGCATTTTCGCAGCGCGAGCTTTGCGATCCATGGACCAGCCCGCGATTAGTAAAGCAACGACAACCTCGGCGCACCAGACGGCCAGCCAGTTTTTGAAAACACTTTGCCGTGCTGCAATTGCTGATGCGACCAACGCGGTGACGCCGATTGCGACCTGGCCGCCCCCCGAGATGTTAGTGAAGGCTGTCGCTCGCTCCATCGTTTCGCGAATGTACTTGAGATTATCCATGGCCCGAGCGTGCAGCGCGGGCGGCTCTTCTTTCGGTGCAGAAACGATGTGGAGTTGGCTCATATGCGGGATGCTACTCACCTGTCATTGCTTTGTCAAGTACTTTGTAAAGCAAAGTCACAGGGCCAACTCCTGTCGCAGACAGCCGGGTCCTGACATGCCGAGACCTGCGGCAAGCAAGCTAAGAAAGGTTCAAGTTGGCGAGTTGTGGATTTAGGCGGCTGACGGTTCACTCAGGTCGGCGCTGGCTGCCGGCGCGGCCTTGCGCCAACGCGCAATTAGAATAACGAGTGCACTTACACCGACTAGCACGCTGATGATCTGTGAAGTGGAAAGACCCGTCATCGAGGTGAGCCCCAAAATGTCACCACGCGGATCGTCGCGCACGAATTCAATCAGAAAACGAATTACGGAATAGAGCAAAGCGTAAAAAAGAATTACTTGCCCGCTGAAGCGTTTGCGTTTGTGCAACCAGAACAGGAAAACAAACACCAGCAGCATCGCAAACGACTCGTATAGTTGGGTAGGGTGAAGGTGGACATCAATCGGCACGCCCGTTATTTCATGGCCCAGGGCTGAGAATTTCACACCCCATGGCAAAGTTGTCGGCTTGCCCCAGCAGCACCCGGCAGCGAAACAACCCTGTCTGCCGAAGAAATTTCCTATCGCAATTCCTGGCGCGCAAGCGTCGGCCGTCTTCCACCAGGGAAGCCGAAAGCGTTTCATCAGGACATAGCCGGCGAGCACGGCGCCCAACAACCCTCCGTAAAACACGCCGCCTGAACGCAGAAAGTCGAGCGAGAGCAGTTGTGATGGATTAGCGCGATACTCCGCCTCGGTAAAAAGCATCAAAAGTTTCGAGCCAATCAGCGAGGCCAGTAGCATCCATAAGCTGAGGTCGTAAATTTTGTCGCGCGGCAGGCCATCTCGTTCCGCAAGTTTTACTGTGATGAGAATGGCGCAGAGAAACGCCAGCGCCAGAAACACACCGTAAGTGTTTATCGGGAAACCAAAGATACGAAAGAGTTCGGGGTACATGAATCAGCAAACAGCAGTCAGTAAACAACAATCAGCCGGACAGGACGAGTCAACTAGGAATTGATGGCGACTGAAGATTCCTTTTTTCCTGCAAACACTAAGTCGTAGGCAAGGAGAAGCGCGCCGATAGTAATGCTGGCGTCGGCGATGTTGAAAGTTGGCCAGTGATAAGAGTGCACATGGATGTCGATGAAATCAACTACATAACCCAATCTGGCCCGGTCTGTCAGATTGCCGACGATTCCCGCGAGGAGCAAAGCGCAGGCGCCGAGAACGCGGTCGTCGTTTCGCGGCGTGTTGAGAAAATAGTAGAAGACCGCTATGGCCGCAGCTACTGCAAGCGCTACAAACACCCAACGCCAGGTGTTTCCGCCTTCCTGCAACTGTCCAAACGCGATGCCGTTATTCTGGGCATAGACCAGATCGAAAAACCCGTTGACGATTGTTCTATCGTTTCCACCGCGCAAGGACCGCACCGCCCAGGCCTTGGTTGATTGATCGACCAGATAAATACCTGCGGCAGCAAGCAGGTAACCGGCGCGCCAGCCGAAGCGCGCGGGAGACTTTGACGAAAGGTTCGCGCTATTTAATTCTGTTTCCATAATCGGGAGCTACTTGCCGGTCTGGCCGCGAAATGCGGGGACTACACACCTTCTGACTCAATCTCTTCAAGAGCAGCAACGCAGCGTTCGCAAACATTTGGATAGCGGGCCGATTCACCGACGCGGGGCGAGTAGTTCCAACAGCGCTCGCATTTCTCACCGTCAGCCTTGTCGACTTTTACCGTCACTCCACTCACGCCCTCACCTGACTGCACCAAACTTACTTCGGAAACGATGAAAAGATAACGCAGTTCATCGGCATAACGATTCAGGACGTCGTAGCTGTCGCCTGACGCCGCGATTTCCAACCGCGCCTCAAGAGAACTGCCAATTTGTTTACCGATTCGGGCTTGCTCGAGCGAATGAAGAACATCATCCCGGATTTCGAAGAGGAGTTGCCAGTTGCGCAGCAAAACATCCTCAGCGGCTTCCCTGGCATCCGGCAGCAGCGCGAGGTGGACCGACTCCGCCCGGCCGTGATCCTGCGGGAGGTTTTCCCAAATCTCATCAGCAGTGAAGACTAAAACTGGAGCCATCATGCGCGCCAGGGCATCGGCTATGCGAGCAAGCGCAGTTTGCGCCGAGCGTCTGGCGTGATTGCGAGGCGCAAACGTGTAGAGCCGGTCCTTGATGATGTCGAAGTAGCGCGCCGAGAGTGTCACGGTACAAAACTCGGAGAGCAGATGGTAGACCAGATGAAACTCATAACCATCGTAGGCGGCACGCACCTTGCCAACCACCTCATTTAGTTTCGCCAAAGCCCAACGATCGATCTCCAGCAACTCACTGTCGGCGACACCGTCACGGGCTGGTTCAAATCCGTGCAAATTGCCGAGGGCAAAACGCGCGGTATTGCGAAGCTTGCGGTATCCATCTGTTACGCGCTGCAGGATTTCCGCTGAGCAACGCATATCTTCGAAATAGTTTGACGAAGCCGACCACAGCCGCAGGATTTCCGCGCCTGAATCTTTGATCACTTCCTCGGGCGCCACGGCATTGCCGGCAGATTTGTGCATCGCCTTGCCCTGCGCGTCCAGGGTCCATCCGTGCGTCAAGACAGTTTTGTAAGGTGCTCGATCATGAATCGCGAGTCCGACCATCAGAGAGGAATTGAACCAGCCGCGATACTGATCACCGCCTTCGATGTAAACGTCCGCGGGCCAGCTAAGGTTGTCACGGTTCTCGAGCACTGCTATTGACGAAGCACCGCTATCGAACCAGACGTCGAGAATGTCGGATTCTTTGGTCCATTCCGCAGCTCCGCACTTCTTGCAAACGTATCCTTCCGGCAGCAGTTCGCGCGCCTCGCGCGTGTACCAGGCGTCAGCGGATTCTTTTTCAAACACGTCGGCGACCCGATTGATTATCTCAGGGTCGGCGACGGGTTCAGTGCATGCGGCACAATAGAACACGGGAATTGAAACGCCCCAAACTCGCTGCCGCGAGACGCACCAATCGGGCCGGCCGCGGAACATGTTGCGCATGCGATCGCGGCCCCACGCGGGAATCCAATTAACGCGTTCGATTTCTCGCAAAGCAGCGGCCCGCAAGCCTCGCTCGTCCTCGTCAAAGTTTTCAGTGAAATTACTCAGGTCGCGGCCGTCCTCATCCTTCTCGATCACATCTCCGGCGACATGGTCCATCGAAATGAACCACTGCGGGGTGGCACGGAAGATCACCGGATTCTTACAGCGCCAGCAATGCGGATAACGATGCTCGTAGTTTTCAGTAAATAGCAGCAGCCCGCGCTCGCGCATAAATTCCACGATCCGAGGATTCGCTTCGAAGACGCTGAGACCTGCGAAATGTTCAACTTCGGGAGTGAAGCGTCCTGCATTATCGACCGGACAATAAATCTCAAGACCGTAGCGTTTGCCGATCACAAAGTCGTCGTGGCCATGGCCCGGAGCGGTGTGCACGCAGCCGGTCCCCGCTTTGCCCGTGCTTTTCTTATCGCGCGCTTCGCTCACGTCGAGCTCAGTTTCAGCGTCTGCTTCTCCACCAAGCGTCACATGCTCGCCCACCATCAGGAGAGAATCGCGGTCGAGCCATGCATGGCGACAGATTAACCGATCCAATTTCGCGCCGGCGAAACGCGCGAGCACGTTTAGACTCGGTCGATTGCCTTCCGCATCGCGTTCACCAAGTTCACATTTCTCAACGACGGCGCCAAGCAATTCAGAAGCAACTATGAAAACTTCGCCCTCGTGCTCGAAGGCTGAGTATTCAAAATCGGGATGCACGGTGATTCCCAGGTTCGCGGGCAGCGTCCAGGGAGTGGTAGTCCAAATCAGCACGAAAACTGATCGGCCCGCGAGCGCCGGATCGATTAGCGATGGATCGCTCACCAGAGGGAACTTCACATAAACCGAGGGGCTCGTGTGCTGGTGATATTCAACCTCCGCTTCGGCAAGCGCTGTTTGGTCGTGGATGCACCAGTAAACTGGCCGCGCGCCTTTGTAGACATAGCCACGTTCGACGAAACGTCCGAACAGCCTCGCTGTTTCCGCTTCGTAGTGGTTGGACATCGTTAGATAGGGGTTGTCCCACTCACCGAGGATCCCGAGACGTTGGAAGTCGCGGGTCTGACGTTTCAAGGCCTGAGCAGCGTGTTCACGACACGCGCGGCGGATGGCGACCGGAGGCATGTTGGCTTTTTTCGCGCCCAGCTTGCGGTCAACGTATAACTCAATCGGTAAGCCGTGGCAGTCGTAGCCGGGAACATACGGCGCATCGTAGCCCATCATGTTGCGCGACTTGACGATGAAGTCCTTAAGGATTTTATTCATCGCCGTGCCGAGATGAATGTCGGCATTCGCGTAGGGTGGGCCATCGTGAAGGATAAACTTGTCGGCGCCGGTGCGCGCCTCGCGGATCAAATCATAAAGCCGGATCTCCGCCCACTTCTTCAGGCGCGCCGGCTCTGTCTGGGCCAGGTTGGCCTTCTGCGAAAAAGCGGTCTTCGGCAGATTGACGGTCTTTTTTAGATCGAGCGGGGTTTCAGTAGACATATCGTTCACTATTTGGAGTTGGTAATACTAACAGCAGACCTCAAACAACTAAAAACCCGAACCAAATCCAGCGAGGATGTTTGGTTCGGGTTTCTTCAAGCCGTTAGGCGCAAGCGTCAGCCGATGAACATCTCGTCCTCTGCGTAAGTTTGGTTAATGGGTTTCGGTATGGGTGCTACCAGAACTTCGAGCCCACGCCTGAAGCCCGCCATAATCGCCGCCAGCTCGCGCGCTGGTTCGACCACTTTGGTTTGAATGAAATCAGTCGTCGACGTGACCTGCTGGTGCGTGCGATCAATTGTGCGGCTTACGAGCTCCACCTTGTCGCGCGCGTCATGCGCCGTTTCGCTCACCAGTTCTTTCAGTTCACCGACTTCATCTTTGATGATCGCCAGCGATTCTGACAGGTTGGAAGTGGCAGCAGAGAGATGCCCTGAAACAGCTGTAAATTGCTCGGCGATCAGTTTCCCCTGAACTGCGATCTGACGCCCCTGCTCGCTCATCACCGTCACTCTTTCGATCAATGGTTCGAGCTTTCCTTCCAACCTGTTGACCGACTTGACGGCGCGATTTACAAACACGGCAATAGCTACCATCGCCGCGGCAATGATGATGAACGACAAGGCGATGATTACCATCACCCAGAACATCGGATCACTGGTGTTCATAAATTCATTTTCGATTGCCAACTGCCGATTGCCAATTTTCAGATCGTCGTCGGCGGGCAAGCACCATCTGGTTTCAAACTCGACTCGGCAAAGAAACCAATCGGCAATTGGAAATCGGCATTCGGCAATGGTTAGTTTGCCTTCTCGGTATACTTCGGCGCGGCGTCAATCCGGCCAGACAATTCAGTTTTGCGCTTCTCTTCCTGATACGCCTTTTTCCCGGCATCAATCGCTGCTGCTACAGTGCTGGTCTGACGTGACGCAGTATCGCGAGCTGTCTGGGCCACTTCGCCAACCTTCTCAGCGGCCTGGGTGTAAAGCTCCGAAGCTTTATCAGCAGCTTGCGTGTAGTATTCAGCGGCGCGCTCGCGGCCGGTTTCATAATATGTTCCGGCACGCTCGCCCAGCTGTTGAGCAGCTTCGCGCGATCGGTCAATGCCTTTGCGAGTAGCATCGGCCAGGTCGCCGCGCAATTCATGTCCCGATTTCGGTGCAAAAAGCAGAGCGATAACGGCGCCAATGCCGCCGCCGATTAGCAAATAAGTTAGGCGAGTGGAGATATTGTCGCCAGAATCGCGTCGATAATCATCGTTTCCCATAAGAGATTCCTTTCCGAAAACAAAGCCACGGGCTTTGAGGGTTTTAGCTGTTAATGAAGATTTTCAGGAAGTGACTATAACAAAAGGGCACGAAACGGCGCAAGAAGATGGGCCACGGGCCGGCTAATCCTACGTTCCTTCGTGGCCGCCGTTGTACTGTTCGAGTTTGCGATAGATGGTTTTGCGCCCGATGCCGAGTGCGCGGGCAGCGTGGGTCTTATCGCCCCGGGTGTAGTCGAGAGTGGCTTCTATTGCCTGGCGTTCGATTTCCTCCATCGATGAGGGGACGGTAACTTCAAACGTCGTAGTGCGCCCTTCGCTGGCTGCGCGCGCGCGTTCCACTTTGATCCGGTCCTGCTCCTGCAAAGCAATCCTGCTGATCGCCTCGGGCAAATCTTCCAGCTCAATTTGCCGGCCGGAAGCAATGATCACCGCGCGCTCGATCGCATTTTCCAACTCGCGCACGTTTCCCTGCCATTCGTGCGTAATCAAAGCCTGCAGCGCGTCTTTGGAAATGCCGGAGATGAAGCGGCCGGTTTTTTGTTTGTAATGCTCGAGGAAGTGGATCACGAGCGGGTGAATGTCCTGGGGGCGTTCGCGAAGTGTCGGCAGCACGATCGGGAACACTGACAAACGATAGTAAAGATCGCGGCGGAAGGTTCCCAACTCAGTTGCCTTTTCCAGATCAACGTTAGACGCGGCGATCACTCTCACGTCCGCTTTCATAACTTCGTTGCCACCGACGCGGGTAAACTCACCATCCTGCAAAACGCGCAATAGCCGCACCTGCGCCGATAAACTCATCTCGCCCACCTCATCGAGAAAGAGCGTGCCGCCGTTGGCTTCTTCAAATCTTCCCTGGCGCCTGGCTCGCGCGTCGGTAAACGCACCTTTTTCGTGACCGAACAGTTCTGACTCCAGTAACGTCTCGGGGATCGCGCCGCAGTTTAGTTTTACGTAAGGTTGATCTTCGCGGCCGGAGTTGTAATGGATCAGATTGGCGAGCAGCTCTTTTCCCGTGCCTGATTCTCCCTGAATGAGCACCGTCGTTTGCGTATCGGCTACGCTCAGAGCAAGCTCAATCGCCCGGCGAATCGCCGGCGTCTGCCCGATGATGCGGTCTTCACCGTGCCGCTCGTGGAGAGCGCTGCGGAGATGCATCACTTCCGCTGAAAGTTGATCGCGTTCAAGCGCAGTGCCGATTTGATCGGCAATACCCTCAACCAATGTAACTTCATGATCCTGAAATCCCTCGCGCGCCTCGCTCCAGACCAGTCCGAGCATGCCAAACGTTTTACCGCCAACTCGGACCGGAGCCACGAGCGCGGCCCGTCCGCCAAGTATCGAGTTGAACATTAAGCGAAAGGGAAACGGGAGGTCCTTATCCAGCAAGCGGAGGGTTTTTCCTTCGGCCAACACTTCCATCGCCGCAGGAAACTCGGTGATATCGAGCGATTGCGCATGCTCGTCGATCAGACCCTGAACCGAATCAATCGTCGCGTGGGGAGCGGCTTTGAAGGCGACCAGGCTGATGCGCCCACCCTTCGGATCGAGCACCCCGAGGGCCGAATAATCCGCGCCGACGAGGGTGATCGCGCGTTCAAGAACCAGAGATGAGACCTCGCGAAAATCGGAACGAGCATTGAGAGCGTTGGCTATTTCCAGCAGCGCGCGCTTGGTTTCAGCTTCGCGTTCCTTGTCCGTGTAGAGGCGCGTGTATTGATAACCGACGGCAATCTGGCGAGCAATCGATTCGAGAAAAACCACTTCATCATCAAGCCACACGCGGGGCGTGCGCGTGGTGTGCATGCCCACTAAGCCAAGCACGTCATCGCCCATCATCACGGGAACTACCAGCAGGGAACGCGTACCTAAACTCTTGGCCAGAAACCGGACTTTTTGATCCAGGTCAGGCGCCGAAGTGTCGTCGAGCCGGATCGTTTTGGTGATATCTACATGTTCGGAAAGCTGTCGCAGGTCGATCGGAATCGCCGTGCCGAGACTGGATGGAACATCCGTAGTGGCGCGCCATTCATGGCTAATGCGCAACTCGCTCTGGGAAGTCAGTTGAATAACGTCGCAGCGATCCACATTCATCATGCGTCCCAGCTCCGAAACGATGACGTTCAGGAATCGATCGAGATTGATGGTTGTGGGAAGCGTCAACGCAAGGCGATTGATGATGCCTTCACGCGCCTCATGCATCTTGATCTTGCGTTCGAGGGAAAGAGATTTGGCAGTGTCTGACATGGGGGTTAATTCGGACGGGATCATAACGAACGGCGCGCTAACTTGCAAAAGAAGCTAGCGCGCGCTCAGTCGATCTAAGTTGTTGATTTCGGTTGTTTGCCTACTCGAAAGAACCCGTTAGTGTTTCGGCCGGATCAGGGACCAGATGAAAGGCAATCTTTGCGTCTTCGGGCGGCAATACCGGGTGGAACGTCTTACCGTAGTTACCCACAATCTTTACCACGTAGTTTTGCGTTTCCTTGTAGGGCGGAATCCCTTTGTATTTATCCACGGCGCCTTCCCCGGCATTGTATCCGGCTAGAGCGAGCTCCACATTCCCTTCAAACCTCTTGAGCAGCCAGCTAAGGTATTTCGTGCCGGCGTTGATGTTTGATTCCGGATCGTTAACGTCGTCGCAGCCGAATCTCTTCGCGGTAGCGGGCATCAACTGCATCAGACCCTGGGCTCCAGCGTGCGAAATCGCGCGTGTCTGATAGCGCGACTCTTGTTGGATCACTGCATGAATGAAGCGTGGGTCCACACCTTCACGTTGGCCGGCGCGGAAAATGATCCAATCAAGCTTAGGATCGCAGGAAGAAGGTATGTCGAGGGGAATTGTTTCAACCATGCTGCTCGCGTTGACTTCAGGAGCGAGCACTGGGCTGAAGAAAAATCCTGTCAAATTAGTAAAGAAGAAAACCGAGATAATTGCAAAGGGTGCAAACTTCACAGAACGGCAACGGGGGATACTTCGAGCAAACTTCATTCAGTGGTTTCTCCATGTGAGCGACGGCTCGATGAACAATATCGGCCATCTAAATTACGTTCCGCTATCGCGGAACTTTGTGCTACGCACGGTGGGAACCGATTCAAACAACTTCAAATCGAGACCAGCCATAAGATGGATTTTCTGTTGTGATGGTTGCTCTTTTGTGACACGATCCACGCCCTTAAAGCCTTCATTGTGACGTACTTAAACCAACCACAACGTCGGGCAGGAGCATCAATAAAATCACGCCACGACCCGTTCAATTTGACTCTCCTTAGTGTTGAATTTCTCAGTGGCGTTAGCAGCGAAGGGCTTTGAGTTGGTTGAGTAAGTCGTTTACGGCTCAGGCGAATTAGGGTACCAGCAGCACGAACATGCGGCACTGCCAAACGGTGGTTTAAAGCACGCGTCTACGGTCCCCCAGGAACCGTTAAGTTGTCAGCCTTCGATACGCTCCGTATAATTCGATCATGCTGATCGCACATACGCCGAACGGAGCTGACACGAAATAAAATGCCGATATATGAATTTGAATGTCGGAAGTGCAAGGACCGTCTGGAAGTCTTTCAAAAGATGAGCGACAAGCCCCCGGCGAAGTGTCGCAAGTGTGGGGGTCGTCTGGAAAAATTGGTGTCCGCATCGGCAATTCAATTCAAGGGTTCTGGTTGGTATGTGACAGACTACGCGGGAAACGGGCGGAAGGCCGCGGAAAAAGCCGAGCGGGACATCGCCGGCGGCAGCGATAAGAAGGACGAGAAGAAGTCGGACAAATCCGACAAGAAAACCAAGGACAGCTCCCCAGCGAAAAAAACTTCCGAAAAAGCTTCCACGACCAAACTTCCCAGTGGTGATTGAAGCAGCGTCTATTTAGGTGCTATGCATAAGCCACGATCCGAGGAAAATCCAATTCCTCCCGTAAGATTTTCTGAACCCAGGCTTCCGACTCTGTTGAGGTTAGTCGTCTGCGTTTTGGTCGTTTGCGGTGGTTGCACCGCTCTGATGGCTCAGGCGGGTCGTCGTCAGCCTACCTCAAACGAAGGTGGAGTGATGGTGAGCATTGTTGCACATCGCAACGACAACTCACGCACGCCAATTACAGCCAGGCACCTTTCCGTCTACGACAATGGCGTGGAGCAGGCAATTCGGAATCTCACTCCCGATCCCTCGCCAGCTCGCATCGTCCTGCTGGTGGACAATTCATTAACAATTCGCGCCGACGTGGAAAAACTCGAGCGGGCGGCGCGAGAGTTTGCGTATGAGATATTCGAAGGCGACAAACTGTTGATCGTCGGCTACGACGAACAAGCTGAGATCGTCTCTGATTGGACAGACGATGCAAAGTCGATCGAGTCTTCCTTAAAACTTTTTCGGAAGAAAGGCCAGCCTCACCTTTTCGACGCCGCGACCGCAGTTATTGATCAGGCTCTGAAAACAACGCCAGGCGAGAAGCGCATCATTGTGGTAATCAGCGATGGGCTGGATCGGGGGAGTAAGACTTCCTTTGAAAAAATTCTCGCGGAATTGCAGCGGCTGGACATCACCGTTTATGCCGTTCAGGCGCAGGATCGAACGCGCGGCGCCATTCGTCGCGATGTACCGAAACCCAGGCAAGTGATTGATAAGCTGGTGGAGGGAACGGGGGGCGCGATTTTCTCAATCGACGAACCCGCGATGGCGGCAAAAGCTATCTGCGATGAACTTCGCCGGCATCGCTTCGTGCTGTCTTACCTGCCTTCCAACGCGCCCTTTGGCGAAGTGAGGAACCTCTTGATCGTGGGAGATCCGGGCATCACAGTGCGGTCCAAAACAGCGCAGCAGCCAAACTGACGTAAAGGAAACTGCTGGTTTCCGTTTGCCCTGAGATCGCAAGCCACGGCTTCCTCGCAGAAACCAGGATCCCCGAGCGGCTGCGCGCAGCAAAATCAGCTCCGAATGGGATGGTCCTTGGCGAACGAATAGGCCGTGTAGGCGGCTACAATGTGACAGATCCACCCGAGCGTCCCACCTGAGCCAATCCAAAAGCCCGGCGTAATAATCAGCCAGAGGATGCCCGCGAGGATACGGCCGTTATAGAGTTGGCCCACTCCGGGAATGATGAAACTGAGCAGTCCTGCAGTAAATGGATCGCGCATGAATTTGTACCTCGTGCCGCCATACGATTCGTCGCGCAAGTTTGTTCGGCAAAGTTGCTGAGATTGAACGACCGGTTGAGCCTCTCGAATCGACACACCTCTCCTTGCCGCCGAAGGGCAGCCGGCCGGGCCGCGCCCGCCAGTGGCTACTGGCAAGACGCGTGGGGCGACGGTGTGTGAATGTTTTCTACTGGCCGAAGGCGGTTATCTGGTCATGGCCGCAGATGTTAACTGGGGCGATGTATTCCAGTTGACTGTCCCGGTCCAAACCTAGAAGACCAGCCCGAATACCGACAGCAGGGCATCTAACGCGTCGGCTAATGTCGGCTGTTGCTGATCGATGTAACTCTCACCGGGCATTGACGCCATGAGATGTGACGATTCCAATCTCATTCCTAGCGGCGTGGGAGTCGGGGCAGGGATGTCAGTCCCGTGCATGTCCCCACCAATTACCGATATTGAGAGTAGGCACGTCAAAGCTATTGCCATTGCGAGACGTTTCATGGGTTATTTGCTCCTTCAAAAAAGTTAGCGATGCAAGGTTTCTTACATTGAGTGAGAATTGAGCAATAACCCGGCGGTTCTTGCAAGGCGGGGAGTAGACTACTACTATCGCGACGTTCGCAGGTTCTTCAGACTCACTTTGAAAAGGGGCCCATCTCTCATGAAGACAACCTCGCTTAAATTAAACGCTGGACACCTTACAGCTAACGAGGAAGCTCTCCGTAGGTGTGAGGTCGGTCTTGCGCTTAAGGACCGAGGAGATTATGACGGCGCTCAAAAGGCAATGCGTCCCTTGTGGAGACGCGCGGGCGAACGCCCCGAAACGAAAGGCCTCCACCCCTCTGTTGCTGCAGAAGTATTGCTTTCTGTCGGAGTTCTAACCGGATGGACTGGAAGCAGAAACGAACTAGAGGGAGCGCAAGAGCTCGCAAAGAATCTCATCACCGAAAGCATCATCTATTTTGAATCGGTAGGAGACTTCAAAAGGGTCGCCTCTGCACAAGTAGAACTCGCTTATTGTTATTGGCGCGATGGCGAATTGAATGAAGCGAGAATTATGCTTTCGAAAGCTTTGCAACAGCTAACCTCCGAAGGATCTACGAGGGCAAATGCACTACTTAAGTTAACAACTGTAGAGATTTCGGCTGGGCGATACAAGGTAGCTTTGGGAATTCTTGATGATAATGCCCCTCTTTTCCAGAAAATCACGAATCACACAACTAGAGGGAATTACCACAATGAATTAGCCATCGTGCTGCGCCATTTTGCCAAGTCCGAACCTTTGAATAAGGACGATCACCTTCAACGAGCCCTCAGTCAACTAATGAAGGCAGATCATCATTTCCAGCTGGCAAAGAATAAATTACTTCGGTCATGTGTAAATAACAACGTTGGGATGATTCTGCTAAACCTCTCCCGTTACAAGGAGGCGCAAAAATATCTCGAAGAGGCGCGTCGCTTAAGTCTGATTATTAGAGATAAGGTGCGCACCGCGCAGATTGACGAAACGCGGGCGCAGGTCCTTATCGCGCAGCGGAAATACAAGGACGCCGAGGCCCTCGCTAAACGAGCCGCGTCGGTTCTGGAACGCAGCGGGCAGAAGTGCCTCCTGGCAGACGCTCTCATCACTCGCGGCATTGCCCAGGCTCGCCTCAAGCAAACCCAGCGCGCTCAGTTTATTTTTCAGGAGGCTATTGAAGTCGCTCAACAGGTTGGGGCCCAGAATAAGGCAGGCCTGGCGGCCTTAACCCTCATTGAAGAGTTAGGAGAGCTACCCGGCGAAACCTTGACCGCAGCCTATGACAGGGCCAGCGAATGGCTCGCTACTTCACAATGTCAGGATGTTTTGCTGCGGCTGAATAACGCGGGCAGAAAGGTTCTGGCGACATCTCTTGGCGAAGTCAATTCAAGGGATGCAACCCACGCAATTCGCAACAAGACGTGCCACCTGCAGACTGAAGTCTTGAAATTTGAGGAAAGCCTGATCAGGCAGGCCCTGGCACAGGCAGATGGCCGACTTACGCGTGCGGCCTCACTCTTAAAAATGAGCTATCAGGCGCTCGCTTATATTATCGAATCAAGACACAAGGACCTGATGGATAAGCGTTCTCCGATTCACCGGCGCCGCCCGCGAAAAGGGGCAGCCTAACGCCAAGTCGAACGCTTAAAACTTTCAATGGCGGAGGTGCACGAAAGCGGCGTGCCCTTGGCCCGTGGACATTTCTGGTTTTCGACAGAAACCGAGTGTCCGCGAAGCCGTCACGTGATGGGGTAATGCGTGGCGCAGTGGGCCGGCACACTACAATGTGCCGGTCCAAACTCTTCCAACGGTGAAAAATCTCAACCGTTTCTGACATCAACTACTTCACCGCGAAAAGTGCGAAGCATCTGTTGCACCGTCGGGTCTTGCTCAACCTTTTCGCGCAGACGCTTTTTTTCGCGTTTGCCTGCTTCTTCTTTCGAGACGGGAGCGTTGTCTGTCTCTTGATCTTTGATTGCGAAGCGGACGCCTAAATCGCGCCCAATGATCTCTTTGCAGACTTCCCGCAGTATTCTTACATTGTCTGGCTTCGCCAGGGTATCGCGCATGAACCTGGATTCAGGTGCAAACTCGACACACAACTCATTCCCCTCGACCTCCGCCTGGGTCGCCCCCTCCAGGGCCGTGACCAGAAACATCTTCCGCCTGCTCTCGAGCGCCGATTTGATTCGATCTATTTCGGAAGCATCTTCATTTGTCTCCGGTCCAGGAGTTTGCCCAGCCGTCGCATCTTCGCGAGGTATGTTCACGCTTGCGGACTGAACCTCTGCGCGGCTGGCAGCTACCGCTTTAGCGGCAGTGCTTTGTGGTTGAGCCGAATTCTGAGCAGACATCGCCCGCGACACAATTGGTGTACTCGCCGTGCGCGAGACGGCAGTTGTTGAAGGTCCGGTAAGCTCTTTGCCGGTGCGCACCGACTCCTCAAGCGCACCTAACCGCTCAACCAATTGACTCAACGGTTCGAGGCGGCGCATCTCCATCAGTTTCACCAGGCCAACTTCCAACTGGTAACGCGGATGAGCGGCAGTCTTGAGCAGAGTTTCCGTTTCCGCGAGCGAATGGAAAAAACGGACCAAATCAGATTCTGAGAAAAGCGCGGACTGACGGCGAAGTTCTTCGGGTTCGCAAATAGCAGACTCCAATAATTCTTCACTTCCGGAAACGCGAGTAACCAGCAGGTCTCGAAAGTGGGCCAACAGCTCGCGACAGAAGTTTCTGAGATCATGACCACGCATGACCACGTCGTCCACGACTGCCAACGCCTCCGCCGGCACGTGATTAGCGATGCCGTTGACAACGCGAATCAGAATATCCGCACTCGGAACCCCGAGAGCCATTTCAACGTCTTCCTGCTTGATCGACGTTCCAGCAAAGCTGATTACCTGATCGAAGGCCGACTGAGCGTCGCGCATGGAACCCTCGCCCGAACGCGCAATTTCACGGAGCGCCTCATCGGGGATGGATATTTTTTCAGCTTCGGCAATCAACCGGAGGCGCTCGAAAATTTTGGCAGTGGCGATGGTGCGAAACTCAAACTGCTGGCAACGCGAAAGGATCGTTTCCGGAAGTTTATGTTTCTCCGTGGTAGCCATGATGAAGGCTACACGCGGCGGCGGTTCTTCCATCGTCTTGAGTAGCGCGTTGAACGAGCTGGACGAGAGCATGTGCACTTCGTCGATCACGAAGATCTTGTAACGGTCCCGCGCCGGCGCAAAACCAATGGTCTCAATGATGGTATCGCGTACGTCACCGACGCCGGTATGAGATGCCGCGTCGATCTCCTGCACATCAATGGACCTACTTTCGGAGATCTCACGGCACGAAGCGCAGGCATCAGCGTCGTCCATACGACAGGGCTTAGCTGTTGGTCCCGAGGACTTGTGGCAGTTGAGGGCCTTGGCAAGTAAGCGCGCTGTCGTCGTCTTGCCCACGCCACGCGCGCCGGAGAAGAGATAGGCGTGATGAATTCGCTGGTGCTCGATAGCGTTGCGCAAGGTGCGCGTGATCGGCTCCTGCCCGGTAACTTCGTCAAAAGTTTGTGGGCGCCATTTGCGAGCAATAACCTGGTAGGTCATAGGAAAAGTGCAGAGTGAAAAGCGACAAGTGAAAAGCTAAGTTTTTACTTGTCACTTTTCACTTGTCACTCCTTGATTTGGCCAGACTCCGGACTTACCCGCAACACACGTGCGCCTGGCTACCGTTGCTCCGTTCCCGGCCTGGCGGGGTTCACCGGCGTTACGTTGTGCGGAGCCCGAAGTCTGATAACTTGTCAAACATTCAATTGCTGTTTCAGATTGCAACTGATCGCGCAAAACCATTTTGGGCGATCCGGCGGTCAATCGCAAATCGGCATCGGCAGTATCAAATCTGCGTCTTGCGATGCGCCATCATTCGCAAGATTCCATTAATGGCCAGATGCAACAGGACGTAGGCGATGATCGCCACCACGATCGGCACCATCAGTGTGTGCCCATCGCCTGTCGTAGGGCTTTTGACGATCCCTCGGAATGGTCCATAGAAAGGATTGGTGACAGTGACGATAAACTGCACGAACCCGGCGCGGCTGTTGGCCGCCAGCAACGCCAACAAAAATCTCATCGCCAGGAGTGCATAGATCACATAAAAAATGTAATCAACAACCTGCGAAATACGCGCAGCGCCGCGGCCGCGCTCCACCTCGCGTTCGGTGTCGACTACTTCGTTTACGGCTTTGGCACGAAACGTACCGGCGACGTCTTCAATTCTCCGCTCGTCGCTGGGCGCACTCAGGGTGGCCTTCGCGGCAATCTCCGAGTTGACCTCACCTTCAACCTGCGCCTTTACCGAATCGTGTTGGACTGAGCGTCGCGCCTCTTCAGAAGCTAATTTGTCGTCTTCCATGCTACCTCCACTTGAACAGGTTTGTGTTTTCCCGGACGGCTAGACCTTTCGGACTGGGGCACGAGACGTCCAATTTGTGAACACGTGAGTGGGGGCGATTTGGCCAGACAAGGCTGTCTGCCCGACTTTTCAGGTGCCGTTGAAACCTGTGCGCATTCGTCTGATGTTGGCGCCAGGAAATTTTCCAGTTGCCTGCACCGCTGAGAGCATGCGTTTTGCCTCAGGGAGGGTGGTGCCTGCATAGACTGCCATAATCCGGTGCTTATCGCTAACGTTGGTGTAGAACATTTCGCCCGGTTCGACGCAGCGAGAAGAGAACACTTTGCGATCGGCAAATAACTTCTGCGTCTCGAGTCGCTCGGACTCAGGAACGAAAGTGTCGCAATCGCCTTCAACTGCCGGCACGCTCTTCAGAATAATTGCGTAAAACAGTTCGGTGTCCCAAATGACCGCGTTGGCGGGGATGCGAAAGGGCAAATCGTATTCATGAAAAGTTACACTCGTTTTACAGGCAACGTTGGGATTGCCGCACACAGATCCTTTCCTGGCCGGTTTACGCGCAACTCGGGATTGACCGGCTACGGTGCCAGCTGGACCACCAGCAAGCATGAAGCTCAAAGCGATCAAAGCCGCTAGAGAGACTCGTCGAAATCCTGATCCGTTCATGGCAAAATCATTTTCGCCGGTCTTACTTGTGGTCGGCGTGACCTTTGCGATCGAAATCAAAAAAACTGGCGGAGAGGGTGGGATTCGAACCCACGGAACGGTTTCCCGCTCACAGCATTTCCAATGCTGCCAATTCAACCACTCTTGCACCTCTCCGTGCCGATTGCAGATCAGAGATTGTCGAATGCGGAATTAAATTCCGACAATCGCGCCCCGAATTCTGCCATTCTCAATCGTATGGCGGAGAGGGTGGGATTTGAACCCACGGTGGAGTTTCCCCCACTCCGGTTTTCGAGACCGGTGCACTAAGCCACTATGCGACCTCTCCGCTAAAAGGCAAAAGGTAAAAGTAAAAAGGCAAAAATGTCGCCTCATTTCTTTTGCCTTTTACCTTTTTACTTTTGCCCTGTCATCCGCCGTGCGCGAAAAAAATCCTGCATGATCGCGCGGCATTCTTCTTCTAAAATGCCGGCGGTAATTTCAATGCGATGATTCAGAAAATCCGAATCACAAATTCGAAAACGTGATTCTACCGCGCCGAATCGTTCATCGCGCGCGCCGTAAACCAGTCTCTTTACCCGCGCTTGAATCAGAGCGCCGGCACACATCGCGCATGGTTCGATCGTCGAATAGGCAACGGCGTCGGTAAGCCGGTAGTTGCCGGCCCTCTGGCCTGCTTCACGCAGAGCAACGATTTCCGCGTGCGCGGTCGGATCGTGATCCGTGCGAGTTCTGTTTCCGGCAATCGACAAGATTGCTTCGCCGCTCACGATGCAAGCGCCCACGGGGACTTCGCCCCTTTCATTCGCTTCATATGCTGCCTTGAGCGCTTGGCGCATCCAGTACGCGTCAGTTTCTGTCTCCCCGGCAGCAGTCATGATGAAACGTTTTCTGGTCAAACAGCGGAAAATTTAACTATAGGTGCCGGGTTCAAACACTGTCAAGCGAGTGTTCTGGGCGCTTAAACCTGACGGGAGGTCAGGTCTGGTTTCACCAAAATATGTTTGCGCGGCAAAGAATTTGCGCAGGGAAAATGCACTTGGCAACCACTTAATTGCGGGCGAATGTTAAGTGCATGCTATATTATTTTCGGAGTTGAATACTCCGACCCTACTGGCCGCCAGCCATCAACGATCGACTTAATGACCACTGAAATTCAGCAGAAAGGAACTGGCCCACTCTCAGGAGAACGCGCGCCAGCGCGCCTTCGGCCTGCGCCGCCAGCGGACGCCGCCGTCACTGAGCGCGGCGGTCATCCAGCCGCCCAGATGCGCCGGATGGCCCCAGCCGAATTCAATACCGCGATGATTCATTTCTATCGCGGCGAAGTGCAACGTTCAAACACCTGGCGCAACCGACTGGACACCACCACTAACTGGGCCGTGTTGACCGCGGGCGCAACCCTTTCCTTCGTTTTTGGTTCTGCGACCAACGCGCATTTTGTAATCCCCATCAACTCGATTCTGGTCGCAATCTTTTTGATTATGGAAGCGCGCCGCTATCGTTATTACGAAATATGGTCAAGCCGGGTGCGTGTAATTGAAACAGGTTATTTTGCGCAGATGCTGGCGCCGGAAAGCGTGCCTCCGGACGAAGCATGGGCCGAGCATCTGGCGGCTGATTTAATTACGCCGCATTTTACGATTAGCGAATGGGAAGCGATTGGCAGGCGTTTACGCCGAAACTATCTTTGGATCTTTGCTTTGCTGGCCCTGAGCTGGAACCTGAAAGTTTATCTCCATCCGCTTCCGGCGCGCGATTTCAACGCGTTCATCGATCGCGCCCAGGTCGGCGTAGTGCCGGGATGGGCAGTTTTTGTCTTCGGCGTTCTCTTTAACGCAGCGATTGCCATCTTCGCTATCGGCACCGTACGTTTGCGCGAGGCCACGGGCGAAGTCTTACCACAGCATGAGTTTTCACTCAGACCATTGAAGCGAATGACCAGTTGGACAAAAGTAGCGACCGGCGCCGGCCGAACGACGCAACGTGCCAAACGCGCCCGGCAGCGTGTGCGCAGCGGGTCTACTACGGGAGAATTTCGCAAAACTGATATCAGTGAAACGCCGGAACGAAACTCCCGCATCGATATTTCAGAAACGCCAGATAACCGAACTGTAAAGGCCTAAAAACAGAAGTCAGAGATCAGAGGTCAGAGGTCGGGCGAAGATCGTCTCGTCAGAAGTTGCCGACCTTGATCTCGGACCCCTGATCGCTGACCTCTGACTTCTGTTCTCTGACCTCTGTCTTCTATGCTCCAGCTTCGCGGACAACAATTAACGCTTGAGCAGATTGCCGCCGTTGCCAGTGGCGTCGAGCCGGTGAAGCTTGCCGCTGATGCGCGCGTCCGTATCGAACAGGCCCGCCGTGTCGTCGAGACGATTGTCGCGGAGAACCGTGCTGTTTACGGGATCAATACCGGATTTGGAAAACTATCGGATGTTCGTATCGAGCCGGACAAGCTAACCGAGTTGCAGTTCAACCTGGTCCGCAGTCACTCCTGTGGTGTTGGAAAGCCACTCTCAATCGCCGAGTCGCGGGCAATGCTATTGTTACGCGCAAATGTTTTAGCCGCGGGATTCAGCGGCGCGCGATCTTTAGTGGTTGACACGCTCCTGGCAATGCTTGAGCGGGAAGTGACGCCGTTCATTCCTGAAAAAGGGTCAGTTGGGGCAAGCGGAGATTTGGCGCCCTTGGCCCATCTCGCTCTGGCGACGCTTGGCGAGGGCGAAGTATTTTACAAAGGTGAACGAATAAGCAGCGGAGAAGCGCTGAAGCGGGCTGGAATCGCGCCGCTGCAACTGGAAGCCAAGGAAGGACTGGCGTTACTTAACGGCACTCAGGCGATGGGCGCGGTTGGCGGACTAGCGCTTCATCGCGCGGAAAGACTAACGCGACTTGCGGATGTCGCAGGCGCGATGTCCCTCGAAGCGCTCAAAGGAACGCCAGTCGCTTTTGACGGAAGAATTCATGCCGCCCGGCCGCATGCCGGCCAGATTGAAGTTGCCCGGCATCTGCGCGAGTTGCTCGAAGGTAGTGAGATTCGCAAATCGCACCTGGAAAACGATCCGCGCATACAGGATGCTTACAGTCTGCGCTGCATGCCGCAGGTACATGGAGCGGTGCGCGACGCACTCAGGCACGCGCGCGGAATCGTGGAAATTGAAACGGGCAGCGCCACGGACAACCCGCTCGTTTTTGCCGAAACAGGTGATGTTCTTTCCGGCGGAAATTTTCACGGCGCACCGCTCGCTCTCGCGTTTGATTACTCCGCGATGGCCCTGACAGATTTGATAAGCATCACCGAGCGGCGAATCGATCGACTGGTGAACCCCGATTCCAACGAAGACCTGCCGCCATTCCTGACAAGGGAGGCCGGCACCGCTTCGGGTTTCATGATGCTACAGGTGACTGCAGTCGCGCTGCTGAGTGAAGCGAAGGTGTTGGCCCACCCGGCCAGCATTGATAATGTTCCTACGGACGGCGGCAAGGAAGATCATGTTTCGATGGGGATGACGGCCGCCACGAAGCTGCGTTCGATCGTGGAAAATGCTGAACTCGCACTGGCGATCGAGTTGATCACCGCAGCGCAGGGACTCAGTTTCCGCGCTCCATTGCTACCCGGCACGGGAGTCAAACGTGCCTTCGACGTTGTACGTGCGCATGTTCCGGAGCTTAAGAGCGACCGCTCGATGTCTGGAGATATCGAGCGAATCGCGTCGGCAATCCGCGCGGGAGAGTTTGAGAATTTGTAACGCAAACTGTTAGTTTGCGTTTATCCAGATAGAAGAAAACACGGAGGCAAGTATATGGCAGACGCATTTGATGATCGGCGAAGGGGTTTGGAAGAGGAATATTTTCACCGCAAGAACAAAGAGGCAATTGAAAAGTTGCGCGAGAAGATGAAGGTCAGCGAGGAAGCTAAGGCTGCCGGCACGTCTTCAATGCGATGCCCTCGTTGCGACGGCAATCTAAAAGAGGGCAAGGTTGATGAGGTGTCCATTGATACATGTGAAAAGTGCGGCGGTGTCTGGCTCGATTCGGGAGAACTCGAACAGTTAACCAAACACGAGAGTGGCGGCTTTTTCGGCAAACTCTTCGGTGGTTAGAAAGGTAGTCCGTCCGGAGTAACGCAAACTGTTAGTTTGCGGATCGCACACGAGCTGTCAACTGGATCGCAAACTAACAGTTTGCGTTACACATTTGCTATGTCATCCAGAACCATACGCGCGCCGCGTGGCGCACAACTGAGTTGCAAGAGCTGGCATCAGGAAGCGGCATTGCGCTGCCTGATGAACAATCTCGATCCAGACGTGGCTGAAAAGCCGGACGAGTTGATCGTGTATGGCGGCGCCGGAAAGGCAGCGCGAAACTGGGCTTCTTTCGAAGCGATTGTGCGTGAATTGCAGTCCCTGGAAAATGATGAAACGCTACTGGTGCAATCGGGAAAACCTGTCGGAGTTTTCCGCACTCACGAATACGCGCCGCGAGTGCTCATCGCCAATTCCAATCTGGTAGGCGCCTGGGCCACCTGGGACCATTTTCATGAACTCGAGCGCAAGGGACTGATGATGTACGGCCAGATGACGGCCGGCAGTTGGATCTACATCGGCACCCAGGGAATCGTTCAGGGCACCTTCGAAACGTTTGCGGCGATGGCCGACAAACAATTCGGCGGCGACTTAAGCGGCAAGCTCGTCGTTTCAGGTGGCATGGGTGGCATGGGCGGCGCGCAGCCGCTGGCAGCAACCCTCAATGGCGCGCTGTTTCTTGGGATCGACGTTGATCCGGCACGCATCGAGCGGCGCGTTCAGACAGGCTATTGTGATCAGCTCGCAATGACGCTTGATGAAGCGATCGATATTCTCAGTGATGCCCGCGAACAGAAGCGCCCCTTATCAGTCGGTTTGGTGGGTAACTGCGCAGAAGTTCTTCCGGAGATTGTGCGCCGCGGACTCAAGGTCGATGTCATCACTGATCAGACCAGCGCGCACGATCCTCTGAATGGTTACGTCCCGGGCGGATTGACGCTGGAAGCAGCGGCCGAATTGCGCATGAAAGATCCCCGCTCATACATCAATCGTTCGATGCTGTCCATGGCCGAGCATGTCGACGCGATGCTGGCCCTCAAACGCGGCGGCGCTGTGGCGTTTGACTACGGCAACAACATTCGCAAGATGGCGCTCGACGCGGGTTGCACAGACGCTTTCGAAATTCCCGGCTTTGTGCCTGAGTACATCAGACCGCTCTTTTGCGAAGGCAAAGGTCCGTTTCGTTGGGTGGCGTTATCGGGCGACGCGTCTGACATACAAAAGACCGACGACCTGGCATTAGAACTCTTTCCTGACGACCGCACGTTGAATCGCTGGATTCGCCTCGCCCGTGAACGCGTACATTTTCAAGGACTGCCGGCGCGTATTTGCTGGTTAGGCTATGGCGAGCGCGCGGAGATGGGCGAAGCGATTAACGAGCTCGTTAAACGCGGTGACTTAAAAGCGCCGGTGGCCATCGGACGCGATCATCTCGACACAGGATCAGTCGCCTCTCCTTTTCGTGAGACCGAAGGCATGATGGATGGCTCAGACGCAGTCGGCGATTGGCCAATCTTGAACGCACTCCTGAATACTGCAAGCGGCGCCAGCTGGGTTTCGTTTCACCATGGCGGTGGCGTTGGTATTGGATATTCATTACACGCCGGACAAGTGTCGGTGGCTGACGGCACGGACGACGCAGCCAAACGGCTGAATCGCGTACTCACTAACGATCCGGGTCTCGGCGTCGCCCGTCACGTCGATGCCGGTTACGAAGAAGCCTCGCAAACAGCGATTGCCAAAGGCGTTAATATTCCCATGCTCGAGGCGGTCAGCAAGAATGACTAAACACTTCAGGTTCGCGTTGCTGGTAACCACGCTGCTTTCGGCGAGTCTCAGCTTACTTCTGCTCGCTGGTCCAAACGATGTTAGAGCGGCCACGGATATCTTCGCGGCTTCAACCAGGCAGGAACAAAGCCAGGCCCCGAAATCCGGCCGGATCCAGACGATTCAGTTTGAAAGCAAGTTGGTCGGGAAGACCCTCCCTTACAATGTGTTGCTTCCAGTTGATTACGAGCAGCCGGGCGCAAAGGCTAAGCACTATCCGGTGCTCTACCTGCTGCACGGGTTCTCAGGTCACCACGACAACTGGACCACGAAAACCAAATTGTCCGACTACGCGGCGCAGTATTCGATGATCATTGTCACCCCTGAAGGAAACGACAGTTGGTACATCGACAGCGCAACTGTTCCCTCGGACAAATATGAAAAGTACATCATCGAAGAGTTGATACCCGATGTGCAGCGTCGCTTCCGCGTAAGCGCTGTGCGCGAAGCACGCGCGATTGCCGGGCTTTCAATGGGCGGATATGGAGCGCTGAAGTTTGGCTTCAAACATCCGGAGATGTTCGCTTTCGCCGGATCATTGAGTGGCGCCATTAGCGCTGCGATGTGGGGAGAAAAAGAACTCAGTCCCGGACCAATCAGAGAATCGCTGCTGCAGACCTTTGGTCCGGCGGATTCCTCAACGCGTGTTGCCAATGATGTACCGCGACTCGCGCGGGAGTTTTCATCCAAACCGAAGGCTGCGCTTCCCTTTTTGTATATCGACTGCGGCACTGAGGATTTTCTCTTCAAGGACAATCGTGATTTTATGCAGTTGCTGGCGGAACTAAAAATCCCGCACGAATACCGTCAGCTTCCCGGCACGCATAACTGGAAATATTGGGATACACAGGTTCAGGAAGTTCTCAGAATTGCGTCGCGCATATTCAGCGAACCTGCGAGCAAAGCAAAAACTGCCGCACCATAGACTCTGCGAGGATCGAGCTATGACCACACCCGCCCCGTCTTCTAATCGTCACGTTTCCAGGAAGGCAAGTCTCTTCACTGAATCCGTGATTCGCGAAATGACGCGCGAAGCGCTAAAGCACGGCGCGGTAAACCTCTCGCAGGGTTTCCCCGATTTCGCCGCGCCGGAAGATATCAAGCGCGTCGCGATGCAGGCGATCGCCGACGACATAAATCAATACGCAATCACCTGGGGCGCGCGAAATTTCCGCGAGGCTATCGCGTCGAAAACAAAACGTTATCTCGATCTTGAGATCGATCCTGAAACTGAGATCACGGTTACCTGCGGTTCGACCGAAGGCATGATTGCCGCCATGATGGCCACGGTCGATCCTGGTGAAGAGGTGGTGGTCTTCGAACCTTTTTACGAAAACTATGCGCCCGACGCGATCCTTTCCGATGCAACTCCGCGTTATGTGCCCTTGCGCGCTCCTGACTGGAGTTTTGACGAAGCAGAGCTCAGATCTGTATTCAACTCAAAAACGAAAGCGATCATCGTTTGCAATCCAAACAATCCGACCGGAAAAATTTTTACCCGTAGTGAAATGGAATTCATCGCCGGGCTTTGTCAGGAGTTTGACGCGCTCTGCTTTACCGATGAGATTTATGAACACATTCTTTATCCTCGCGAAGGCGCGGAGATTGCGCACATTTCGATGGCCCAGCTTCCGGGAATGCGAGAGCGGACGGTAATCGTTAACTCCATGTCAAAGACCTATTCGGTCACGGGCTGGCGCGTTGGGTATTGCATTGCGCCGCCGGAAATCACCGGCGCAATTCGTAAGGTCCACGACTTCCTTACCGTCGGCGCGGCCGCGCCATTGCAAGCCGCTGGTGCTTATGCCTTGTCTTTGCCTGAGAAGTATTACGATCAGTTGCAGTCGGAATATCGTCGCCGTCGCGATTTGCTATTGCCTGTTTTGCAGAAGGCTGGCTTTGCGACGTTTGTGCCTGATGGCGCCTACTACATCATGACCGACATTTCCGCGTTTGGATTCGCCGACGATGTTGAATTCACCAAACACTTGATCCGTGAGGTTGGCGTGGCCTGTGTGCCGGGTTCGAGTTTTTATAGTGTTCCGGAACGCGGGCGTCAGCAGGTGAGGTTCTGTTTTTGCAAGAAGGATGAGACGCTTCAGCTTGCCGCGGAACGATTGGAAAAGATTAGATCGAGGCTCTAAATAGATGTGCGTGAAAGCCCTGTAGCGTAACCAATCTTGTTATGATCGGTCGACATACTAGCTTCCTATTTAGTTGTGCATTGGTCATCTTGCTCGGTTCGGCTGCGTTTGCCCAGCAGAGTGCAGATCCGTTATTCAAACCGGTGGTTGACAATCCGGCCTACACCAAAAACTTTCCGCGCGTACTCTTCGACGAAGCCCATTACAACGCTGAAACCGTCAACGGCCGCTACAAGCCTTTTGCTGATCTTCTTTTCAGCGACGGTTATCACATAGTCTCCAACCGCAAACCCTTCACCAAAGAGTCGCTACACACATTCAAAGTGCTGGTCATCGTCAACCCGCTGGGCGCTGAAGATATAGACGATGAGGGCGCCGACGGTCCCGCTTTTACGCCTGCGGAATGCGAGGCGGTGACAAAGTGGGTAAGCGAGGGCGGCGCCGTGCTTTTGATTGTGGACCCCGGACTCTACGCCTCGGCTGCCGAAATCCTGGCTACGAAACTGGAGCTTGAGCTTGGCAAAGGCTACACAACCGATCCGGCGAATTCAGATAATGAATCAACTGACCAGAGTGTGCTGATTTACTCTCGCGAGAACCACTTGCTTGTGGGCCACCCGATCACCACCGGGCGTAACGACGCTGAGCGGGTAAATCGGGTGATGACTTTCCTGGGCCAGTCTTTCAAGGGTCGGGCGAGCAGCGATGCGTTTCTGAAACTTTCTGACTCGGCCGTCGACAATATTGGGTCACCGGCGAAGAGTGTGTCCGCCGCCGGCCGCGCTCAGGGCATAGCCTTCCGTCTGGGTAAAGGACGGATAGTAGTTCTCGGTGATGCCGCAATGCTTTCAGCTCAAATAACCGGCAGCGATAAGCGACCTTTTGGAATGAATACACCCGACGTCGACAACCGGCAGCTGGCGCTGAATATCATGCACTGGCTGTCGGGGCTGCTGAAGTAACGGAACATGCACTCCCTGGAGTGCGCCGACCTGTCGGCTTGGTCAGATGTCTCTACCTCAGTCTCAGTCCGTATGCTTCAAGGTCGTCGATCACTCGGCATCTCGGCCCGATGCGTACCAAAGCGGCGACAGGTCGCCAGACTCCAGGGCGATCATCGGGAAGATCATCGGTGAACCTGTGTAGTCTGCGGATAGATTAAAGGAGTTATCAATAAGATGAATAAGCCGCGCGCGTATTTCTTCTCCCTGGTTCTCATCATTTTTGCCGCCCAGTTTGGCGCCGCGCAAATGAAATCTGATCCCACCGGCACCTGGGGCGGAACGATGACGACGGATGCCGGCCCGGGCGGATTGGAAATCACGCTGAAGCGCGACGCCTTTCAATGGAAAGCGAGCATGAAATTTCGTCTGGAAGGAGAGGAGGCGGCCCCCGCGGTGCGCGACTTGCGGATTTCTGGCGCTGAGATTTCTTTTGCCGCGGATCTGGATCGCAACCTGGTGAAGTTCGCCGGCAGGTTTTCCGGCGACACTCTTAAAGGCACCCTTGAGGCATTTCAGGGTGACAGGAAAACCCTGGGTGGCACGTTTGCTTTGACGATTGCCGGCCAGATGCCTCCGCTACAACCGCAGCAACCGCAGGGCGGCGGCCAAATGGCCGATCCAAACTTCAACGCCAAGGTCGATCGGCCAGCTTACAAAAAAAACGGACCGAAAATCTTGTTTGATGAAGCCCACAATAATTTTCACACCTCTACCGGCCGTTACAAACCTTTCGCTGATCTAATTGCCGGCGATGGCTATCAAGTCGTCCCTAACAAACAGAAATTTTCCAGTGCCACGTTGAAGGGCTACCGCATTTTGGTGATTTCCAATGCACTTGGTGCTGCCCGGATGAACGACGCCGCCGCCTCGAACGCCGCTTTTACTGAGGAAGAGAGCGATGCTGTTCGCGATTGGGTCAGGGCTGGAGGCTCGTTGCTGTTGATTGCCGATCACGCTCCAATGGGTGCGGCGAACCAGAGTCTGGGAAAACGTTTCGACGTGGACATGAGCAAGATGTACACCGTGGACCAGCAAAACCATGATACCGAATCAGGTAATCCCGGTTTCATTGTCTACACCCGCGAAAGTGGAAGGCTGGCCGATCACCCTTTGACGCGAGGCCGCAACGAGAGTGAACGAATTAACAAGATCATTACCTTCACGGGGCAGTCGCTCAAAGGGCCTGCCGGTTCAACCGCATTCCTGAAACTCGCGGATACCGCCTTCGATGCGATGCCGGGTCAAAATAAAAATCCTGCGTCAGCCGCGGGACGCGCACAGGGTATTGCAATGAAGTTTGGCAAGGGCCGCGTGATTGTGATGGGCGAAGCGGGAATGCTCTCGGCCCAAATCGCGGGCCCACAGAAAATGCCATTTGGCATGAACCGCCCCGGGATTGATAACCGGCAGCTGGCGCTGAATATCATGCACTGGCTGTCGGGGTTGCTGAAGTAGTTAGAAAGCAGTCAGCAATCAGCAATCAGCCGAGCCGTTTGGAAACTAAATCAAGTAGTCTCGAGATCAACTCTTGAGATCAACTCTCGAGATCGACTCTCGAGATCGACTTTCACGTTGCTTCTGACAAGCTCAATGTTCATCTGGACCACCGCATCCTGCTGACTGCTGACAGCTGTTTACTGTTCACTGTTTGCTGATTACTTTTTTATGTGGGACGCGAAGCGACAATTCATTTGGCTGGCTGCGGGACTAGCGCTCGGAACCTTTGTTGCCTACTCAGACGCGCATACCGAGGATGGAATCTTCGTACCGCGGTTCTTTATTTTCATGGAAACCCTGGTGCTGATTATTATCGCGACGCTGTTCTACGTCTATTCGCGAAAAAAGCGCTAGTCTTGAGTTGAATCCGCGGCGTCGAACGCCGTTGCCTGCCGTGCTATCCTCTCCTCATCGCCGCAAACGAAAAAAATGAATCGCCCGGAAAAGACGCGGTTAGTTTCGAGAATCCGTTGCGGGCCGGGATGCGTCTCGAACGCAGCGCCGAACCGTGCGTGGTTCTTATCTTCGGCGCTACCGGGGATTTGACCCGGCGGAAACTCCTGCCTGCGCTTTACCGCCTCTCCCAACAAAGACTGGTCCCGGCTGAGTTTGCGATTCTGGGAACAGCCCGGCAGCCGTTGCCTGACGAAGAATTCCGCGCTCTGATGAAGCAGGCAATCACGGAGTTTGGATCGGACGATGAGCTTGACGAATCGATCTGGGAGAATTTCGCGAAGCGACTTTTTTATCTCGGTGGAGATTTCAAGGATCCGCTTCTTTATCAGAACCTCAAGAACAGACTCACAGAGATCGATGCGGAACTTGAAACGCGCGGCAACCGCATTTTCTACCTCGCCACAGCGCCCGACTATTTCGGCCTGGTGGCGGGGCAATTAGGCGAAGCAAAGCTTGCCAAACCTGCGAAAGGCTCTTGGACGCGAATCATCGTCGAGAAGCCTTTCGGCCACGATCTGAAAAGCGCGCAAACCCTCAACAAAGAGTTGGCCAAGGTCTTTGACGAAAAGCAGGTTTATCGAATCGATCATTATCTCGGTAAAGAGACTGTGCAAAATCTGCTGGCCTTTCGTTTCGCCAACAGCATTTTTGAGCCGCTCTGGAATCGCCAATATATAGATCACATTCAAATTACAAATGCTGAGGCTCTCGGCGTTGAAGGCCGAGGCGCGTACTACGAGAGCGCGGGCGCCCTGCGCGACATGATTCAGAACCACGTTTTCCAGGTCACTTCGCTGATTGCGATGGAGCCGCCGGCTTCTTTGGCGGCCAATTCAGTGCGCGACGAAAAAGCGAAGGCCATGCAGTCGGTGCGAGCCTTACCGCTCGAGGCGATCGAAAAATTCACGGTGCGCGGGCAATATGGACCGGGCAAAGTCCTGGGCGACACAGTGCCGCGATACCGAGAAGAACCGGGCGTTGATCCAAATTCCTCGACTGAAACTTTTGCCGCGCTCAAGCTCTATTTCGACAATTGGCGGTGGGCCGGAGTCCCATTTTACCTGCGTTCGGGGAAGCGCTTGCAGAAACATGTAACTGAGATCGCGATCGAGTTTAAGCAAGTACCGCACCGGCTGTTTACAGATTCCGATGCGCCGCTGCAGCCAAATATTTTGATCATTCGCATTCAACCCAACGAAGGCATCACGTTGCGCTTCGGCGCGAAACTTCCCGGGCAGGCGATGCGCATCCGGCCCGTCAATATGGATTTCCGTTACGGGTCATCATTTGGCATGAAGCCGCCGGAGGCGTATGAGCGTTTGTTGCTCGATTGCATGTTTGGTGATTCGACGCTCTACGCGCGGCGCGACATGGTGGAACGCGGATGGGAGATTGTGGCGCCAGTTCTTGAAGCGTGGAGAAAACCCGCTGATGGTTTTCCAAACTATGAAGCAGGCTCATGGGGACCCCAGGCGGCAGATGAGTTGATCGAACAAGATGGGCGCAAGTGGCGGAAACTGTGAAAGGGCAGAGATCAGAGATCAGAGGTCAGAGGTCAGAAACCAGGAGGCAGGAGACAAGAGACAGAAGACAGAATGGCAGCAAATGACCGCTAACGTCTGATCTCTGATTTCTGACGTCTGACGTCTAGTTTTATGCAGATCCAACTTGAGAAAACTCTCGACGTGGAAGTGGTTGAGCGTCACCTCGCCGAGCTCTGGCGGCAAACGTCGGGCGGCGATCTCCCGGACGACGAGTTCGCCGTTTTGCGCGCCAGGGTGGCCAACCTGCTTGTTTATGTCGCTCAGGAATCAAGTCTCAAGGAAGTGAATGGAATTATCGCAGAGTTGACTGCGATGCACCCGAGCCGGGTGTTGCTGCTGCTGGGTGAGACGGAAAAAAGAGATCACGATATCGAGCTGGCGGCTGAAACCTTTTGCCAAACGGAGAAACGCAGCGGCGCAAAACGATTATGTTGTGAAGAGATAACTCTGCGAGCCTCAGGGAGTTTTGTGAGCGAGCTTCCCAGCGCGGCCCTGCCGCTCCTGGTGCCTGATCTGACGACCTTCCTTTGGTGGCGAGCGCCTCTGGCTGCCGCAAATGTAAACCCCGACAAAGTTTTCGCAGCCCTGCTTCAGGCAAGCGATCGCCTGGTAGTTGACTCAGCGGAGTTTGTTGATCCTTTTGCTGATCTTAGAGCCTTAACTAAGCTCTTCACTGATCAGGACTACGCTCACGTCGGCATCAGCGATCTCAACTGGGCCAGGCTTACTTCGTGGCGCGCTTTGCTAGCAGGTTTTTACGATGTGCCGGCATATCAACCGCTGCTTGATAGTGTCGACGAGGTTCGGATTGATTATCTTGCGCCGGAGAAGTTGGGCATGAATGCGGGTGGCACCACTGCCAGGGCAGCGGTTGCTCCCCAGGCTGTGTTAATCGCCGGATGGTTGGCGAGCCGTTTGGGCTGGAATCTGGCGAACGATCAATCCGGCGCTTCGCCTGCCGACGAAACTCTAATACTCAACTTCTCGATCACAAACCGAGTGCGCGCGACCGAAGATTCGAGTACGAACCCGATCGAGAACCAGGGCAGCGGCCCGACCGTTAGGGAGGGCGCAGCCGCGCGAACGATCACCCTCGAATTCCATCGCGTGGAGCATCCGGAAGGGAAGCCGGGAAGGCTGGTCCAGGTAGAGTTGCATTCGAAGTCTGCCAGTCCAGCTTCGTTCGCCGTCGCTCGCAGTACCGATAATCTCCATCTCATCGCTGAAGCGCGCGTAAAAAAAGATGTGCATAGAGGACGAGTGATGCCGGTAAGAAACCGCAGCGCCGCACAACTGCTTGGCCGCGAAATGGAAATTCTCTGCAACGATCGGATTTACCAGGAAGCCATAGCTGTTGGCGCAGGGCTGATTCACTAATCGAGCGCACCTTCTCGTTAACGACTTAAGATGGGTTACATTTTTCACGTTACGCTTTCATTGACACGGGTTGACTTTAAGAGTATAAGCCTCGTCATTGGCCCTTTGTATTCCTCCGCACTCGACAGGGGCACTCAATCCTTTTCTCCCTAGGAGCACTATGGCAAGACTTCTAATCACAGTTGCTTTGATTTTCCTTGCGACATCTTTTGTAGTGGGTGTTTTGTCTTCTAAAAGTACGTCCAATATTCAAAAGAAGGACCGGGGCAGTCTAAGTTGGTACGCCGATGTCGCCAAAGAAAAGGGTCAGCGAGAAGTCATAATTCCCGCGCCAGTTGTTAGCTATGCAGTTCCCAGGAGTTTCGAAGAAGCTCTTGCCTATTACAGTTTAGTGGTTGTTGAACCATTAGACCACAAAACGCATTTTGATAATTGGAGTGTTACGACTTGGTATAAATTCAGATTAATTGAAGAGTTATCTATCCCCACTGAGACTTGTACCTACTGTGCGAATATTGGGGAAGCGCCTTCAGATATGCTGCCGCTCCAAAACCACGAATTCGTTACGTCAAAATCCGGAGGTGAAGTGGCAATCGATGGAATCCGGATATTGAGTAGTGACACAGATTTTCCAGTATTCAAGAAAGGCAAGCGATACTTACTCTTTGTCTCGTTTGATACCCAAAAGACAGTCGCGGCTATGCGGATGGGACCATGGGGCGCCTTTACGATGGATGAGAATGACCGCTTGAAGGCCGTTAACGAGAAGTTTCAACATCCCGTTAGGGACGAACTCACCTCTGGTGTTGATAATTCTCTAAATAGGCTACGCAATCGTCTAAATAGGGTTAAGAGTTAACGCTCTAGATACCAACCTCCTCGCGAAATCCTGGAAAGGCTTCACATGAAGATAGGGTTCTCCTCCCCTCGCGCATCGTTTCTGTGTTTTCTGTTTAGTGTTTGCATGGTAGGGACTTAGGTTCAAGCTGAAGATTGCCCGCCTTGCTATAAAAACCAACACTCACCGAATACGAGCGGAACCGCATCAGATGGTCGTCCAATTATTAACGTACAAATAGATTCATCTTGGAATGTGGATAACTCCGGGCAACCCCAATCCGGTACGAACGCTAATATCTGGAATGGAGTGAATGGATGCGACGGCTGCGTACCGCCAGATGGTGGAATGGGTATGTGGAATAACGCTCAGGGTGCAGGCGGAGCTGGTATCTTTTTTAATTTTCAAATTAATCAGTCGACTTCGAGTCCGACTATTAGGATTGTTCGCGGGACTCCTGCTCAAGGAGGCTGTGCTTCTATTAATTTAGCCCCTCCCGGGGGACCGTATGTGATGACCCTTCCAACCAGTGCCGCAAGCCTGCCGAATTGGGGACTTGTAGAACGTATAGCTCATGAGCTAGCTCACGCAATTGGCCTGGATAATATTACAAATTCCCAGTGTGGCAGCGTTAGTATCATGTCGCCAAGTAACCCAGACTGTGGTGGACAAGTTGGAAGAAGTGTCACCGCGACTGACGTAAATCAGTCTCGAAAGTCTAGTAGTGTAGTTACGATGCCCGAATGTGAAACCAACGTTCCGGGAACCGTCCCAGAACCGACACCAACACCGACGCCTTTGGAAGGGGGATCTTGTTATAGCGCGCCTAGTGCGGTCGAAGACTGCATTAATGTTCTTGGGCATGCGTGGAACTCGAATACATGCGAATGTGAATGCTGGTTGGGTTATGGATGTATCGGTAGCCCGGTGCTGTTAGACATTGCAGGAAACGGCTTTAACCTCACGAGTAGCAGCGGCGGGGTTACCTTCGATCTGGATAGCGATGGAAGCAAGGAACACCTCTCGTGGACAGCGCAAGGCTCTGACGACGCCTGGCTAGCTTTAGATCTCAACGGCAACGGTGTCATAGACAACGGGCAGGAGCTATTTGGTAATTTCACGCCGCAACCTGATCCGCCGGCAGGCGAAGAGAGAAACGGCTTCCTCGCACTGGCTGAGTTTGACAAGCCCGAGAAGGGCGGGAACTCAGATGGTGTGATAAGCAGCAACGATTCTATCTTCAATGCCCTGCGCCTGTGGCAAGACACAAATCACAACGGCATCTCAGAGTCGTCCGAGCTGCACTCTTTGCCGGAACTTGGGCTGGCAACGTTGGACCTGAAATACAAGGAATCTAAACGCACGGATCAGCACGGCAATCAGTTCCGCTATAGAGCCAAACTCAAAGACGCACAAGGCGCTCAGGTTGGACGTTGGGCATGGGATGTGTTCTTAGTCACTGGCCCGTGATCGAAGTAGGACAGACATTCCTGTCTGTCCACCTTGGGTGAAAAAGCATCTGAACTCCACCGCTCAAGAGCAGGCAGGATGCCTGCCCTCCCAGCCACAGTTTTTCCTATGAAAGGGGACAGGCAGGAATGCCTGTCCTACAAATGCCTGTCCTACAACTAAGGACGGACGGGTTTCTTATCAGGCGGCACGGCGCGAGGGATGTCGCCGTCGTCAAGGGTGCTTTGCGTCTGCGGTTGTAGTTTCGGCGCGCCGCGCAGGCCGGGTGGCAGTCGCGGAGTCGGGATGCTAACGGTGGCAATAGGCTCAGTGCGTCTGAGTATCGCGCCGCCACGTCCAGCGATCCAGATGTTATAGCCACCGCGATAGGCCACGGAGAAAAGCGGCGAACTCGTAATCGTTGGTTGCATCTGCCAGGTGGCGCCGCCGTCAGCGCTGTGAACGATCCGGCCTTGTTCGCCGGTGATGATCACATCGTCGCGCCCGCCGGTTGCGACCGCAAACAGGTTTCCGCTGATGCCGCTCTCAAGATCTTTCCAGGTTGCGCCCCCGTCGTCTGTGCGCAGAATAACTCCGTGCGCGCCCACCACGTATCCGCGTTCGGCATCGGCAAAGGTCGCCGCGTAAAGCCATTCCTTCAAGTTCTTATCAACGCGTTTCCAGTTTTCGCCGGCATCTTCGGTGCGCAGGATGGTTCCATTTGAACCGACTGCTATCCCGTGCGACGGATCGGTGAAAGCCACATCTTCCAGCCAGCTCAACGTATTCGCTTGCTGATGTTGCCAGGTTTGTCCGGAGTCTTCAGTGCGGAGGATTACTCCACGTGCGCCCACTGCCCAACCACGTTCGAGCGAAACGAAATGAACACTGAAGAGATCTTCTTTCGCCTCAATCGGCATGGGCTCCCATACCTTTCCACCCGACTCGGTGCGGAGAATCGTGCCTCGGTCTCCCACCGCGAAGCCGACGGTTTTGGTGACAAACTTGATCGAGTTAAGTTGATTCCTGGTGCCGGAAACTCCGGGAGACCAGGTTTTCCCGCCAGAGGTCGTCAGCAAAATTTTTCCACGCGCCCCCACGGCCCACCCATGGGAATTATCAAGAAAGAAAATGTGAGATAAATCCTCGCGCCCGCCTTCAGTTAGCCGCCGCCAGGAAAGTCCGCCATCATCTGTGCGCAACACCAGGCCATCAGCGCCTGCTGCCCAGCCCAGTTCACCGTCGCCAAAGTGGACGCTGGTTAGTTTCGGACTGGTACGCACATTTACGGGCAGCCAGATATTGCCGCCGTCGCCGGTCGTCAGGATCACACCGCTATCGCCCGAAGCCCAACCGTGGTTCTCGTCAGTAAAGAAAACTGAAAAGAGATCGGTCGACACCATTGTGTTAAGGCGTTGCCAGGTGACGCCACCATCGTCGGTTTGGAGGATGGTGCCTTTATAACCTACGACCACGGCGCGGGTGGGGGAAGCGAAGGCTACGCTGGTTAATACCAAGCCGCCTGCGCCTGCATAAGGCTTCCAATCGCCTCCGCCATTGTTTGTAACCAGCAGCGTCCCACGCGAGCCAACTGCGATTCCTGTCCTGGCATTCGCAAACGCCACCGAGAAGATATGTGCTGAAGTGCCAGAGGTCTGTGGCTTCCAGGTTATTCCGCCGTCTGCTGTGGAGATGATCGCGCCAAAGCTGCCGACGGCCCATCCGTGCATTGCATCTCCGGGGGCGAAGGTCACTCCAAACAGATGATCGCGAGTGCCTGTAATTCTGGGGACCCACTTACGGCCGCTATTGGCTGTGGTCAGGATCACACCGCGCGCGCCGGAGATAACTGCGCGGGCCTTGTCTTTGATGTGGAGTCCATAGAGCGTGCTTCGCGCCGGCGAAGTCTGTTTCGACCACGCAAACCCACCGTTGCGCGTCCGCAGGATGGCGCCATCGCTTCCCACGGCCCATCCGTGTTGCTTGTCAGCGGCAAACTTGATCGAGTTGATTGTATTGCCCTGTGGCAGAGGATTTTGCCATTCCCAGGCAGGCGGATGCTGCGCCGCGGCGGAGTGAAGAAGGACTGTGAACAGCCCGCCGGCCACCAGAAAGACGGCGGTAATCCGTCCCCCCGCGCGGGCGGCAGTAACGAATCTAAAGACTAGGTGAACGAGAACCATACTGCAGGCAATGCGAGATTATGCTCGGGGAGATTGCTTAGGATAACAGGTGCAGAATTATAAGGATCAAGCGCGGTGAAAGCGAATCAGGGGACAAGGAACGGAGTAGTCGCAGATTATCTATGAACCGGTTATTTTATCTCCGGCGGACGATAACCGCGGTCAACGCTCCAACCTTGCGAGTTGTTTCGGAGTTTTGCAATTGTCAGTGGATGGGCCATGCCGCAGGCAAGCCACTTCGCTCGCCGATGCCGGTGGCCACGATTGGTGTTTTCCTCACCGAAGCCGATCTCGAAGCTTTCGATTGTCGTTTTCTCTGTGCAGCTTTCGGCATAACGAATGTTGACGTACGCCACTCGTGAGGCTGCGGTCGCAGACAATGGATTCATCATTTGGGGTTCGCTAATAGCAATCTCATTTCCCTCACAGTCCAATGCGAATCCAGGTTCGACCAGGACCTTTCCTCCCGCGATACTTACCCTGAGACCTGACACCACACCAAAGCCATGTAGAACCCGATTGTGCCGCTTTAGTTTGTTGCGAAAATAGTCCTGTTCACGATTGAGGTCGTCGGCGGTCAAGAGTTGTCCGGCATGAAACGATGTTCTCTCCATTGATTGTGAGTTGGACCTAACTTTCATGCTAACTCTCAGTCAATGCGACATCCAGCGCGTCTGGATCAAACACGCCGACTCGATCCACGGCATTCCGCAAAACTTCTTCTTCCACATGACCCAGGGCGGCAATCTTGCGGGCTGCGCGGTCAACTGCTTCCTGGACCAGATGGCCATCGTGCCCTCGCAGCCATTCCCATTTCACTTCGTGCCGGCTGGTAGCAGTGTCGAGCCGCTGCCACCAGTCGTGGTTGGTCTTGCGGCGAAATCTGCCGTTCATAGTTTCGACTACGTAACGTGAGTCGGAAAATAGATGAACGCGACAAGGTTCCTTTAACGACTCAAGACCGACAGCGGCCGCCGCTATTTCAGCCTGCTGATTGGTAGCGTTTCCCAGATAATCCCCGACCGCCCGCCACACGCCCTGATAGCCAAGCAAGGCAACCGCAGCCGCGCGCGTAGCCGCCTGGCCGTTGCCGAGGCTGGAGCCATCACAGAAAATTGTTACCGACTTGCGAGGTTTTGTCATAGTTTCGGTTCTCAATATACGCGGTTCATGGTCAGCCTGTCGCTCTGCCGGCATTTGGTGAGATAGAATTCGGAAGCGCGGGACAAACAGTCCGGAACCTGCTCGTTAATAGTCAGGAATATCTCTGCGATCCGACCTTAAGATTCAGACCTAATGACGAAGACTTTGACCATATTTGCCAGGGCGACACGCAAGGCCGTGTTAGGTCCGTCAGAGGCTATGTTGCTGCTCAGAATGTCTTCGTGGGTACTCGTGATTTCGGCTGCCGCCAGGTTGTTGCCGTTACCGCGCGCGCTACGCTTCGTTTCCACCAGCACCAGAAAGTCGACCGGCGCGCCGGCAGAAGAGACTCAGAAACGGCTCGCAGACGCCGTCGATCTTGTGCTGAAGTCTGACTTACTGGCATTCAAACCCATTTGCTGGAAAAGGGCGGCAGTGTTGCATCGGTACCTGGCGCTGGAGGGAATCGGCACTCAAATCCTTTTTGGCATGACCAAAGAACCAAACGGAAGCATCAGTGGTCATGCATGGCTCGAGTCGAATGGCAAAGTTATTTTGGAATCGACGCCACCTCGTTACACCGTCACCTACACGTTTCCGTCCCGCGAACCATTCGAAGTCGATCTAAACCTGCTCAAGAAATCCTGATTAAGAAAAGCGCGCCACCGACATGGTTGACGGCGACGCGCTTTCGTCATTGGTTGCGACCGGGGAACTACCGCCTCCGGGTTGTCTTCCGGCGAGCGCGCATCTCAGCCCGGCGGCTCCTGCGACGTTCCTTCGCTGAAACGACCTTAGGCGCGCCGGCACTCGCTGCCGGCACGGTGATCGTTGTCGAAGATCCTGCCGCGCCTCCCCTCAACATTGCCGGATTAAGGACCAGCGGCAGAGCAACGGACGACTTCGAGGCTGCCGGCAACTCCACGCTGGCTGGCGCGGGGGCCTCGCTGGTGAGCGGAACGGAGGCTTCCAGATTGGCCGGAGTCCTTCGTGCTTTCCCGACTGAAGGTTTCTTCGCGCTTTCTTCCCGAACAGGATTCACTGCCGTTTCCTTCGTGGAAGTATTCACCCCTGTCGAAGACCTTGAAGGGACCACTGTGAACCAGCCGGGGCTGGCTGGTGCTAACGGGGTGGCCAATCGCTCGTCGGTAATGCCGGTATTTGGCGCTTTCCAGTTTGTCCACTTCTGGTTCTTGGATCCGAACTGTACACCTGGCGTCGTTATCGGCGGGGTGTTTGACGTCAGCGCCTCGATTTGAACGTAAAATCGGTACAAGCCCATCTGTTGAATTCCCAAAACGAACTGGACATTGACACTGGCTCCCGGGTCGATGGCCGTCGCCAATGTGACGACACCGACTGACATGGTGGAGTTGTAGGCGCTTCCATTTGGTTGCGTTGGGGGTGACTCTAAAGTGGTTCCCTCGACCGTGACGGAGCAGGGTGCCGCTTCCGGTGGGTTCTTGGAGCCGCAGGTTCCAGGGTCATTGATCGTGGCGATAACAGTTGCTGTGGAAGTACGAGTGCGTAGGTCAGCCACTCCAGAGACCGCCGGGAACGTGGTCTGATCAACGACGCGGAAACGCAGGCGGGTTACCGGCAGGCCGGTAGCATTAAGAAACCGGCGGCGGAAACTGATAGTGCCAAATGTGGAATTCTGCGCCGGCACGCATGGCGGGACCACGGGATTTGGCGGCGCGCAGAAAGCCCCGCCATCTCGTTGGCGGTTAGGCGCCGCGTGCTTGCCGACGGTGTTATCAAGCAAATTGGCGATGAAAAAATCATCATTGATAGTCGGGCTACTTAAGTTTTCAGGACCAGGTGCGCCAAGGCGCTGACCCGCGCCCGCGCTCGTGCCGTTAGTGTCTACGAAGATGAAGTCGACCGAATTGTTGTCAGTGTCCTGCACGGTGCTGACGGAGCCTTCGGGAATGGGAAACGAGCCGGTCACGAGCCCGCAGTTGTTTGGCGCGTTGGTGCAGGTTCCCGCGATCTTGCGATTGAAGCTGTAGTCGATCGAGAACGGCGTCAAGGCTGGATAGCCCGTGCCTTCCTTGTAGAGCGTGTCGGCTTCGGATGTCGACCCGACAGCATCCAGCCGATTTGCCAGCGAAAAGCTGGCCCCACCGGTGTTGTTGTTGAAAAGAGCGATTCCCGCGTTATCGGGGATATCAGTGGTGTAGGTGGCGTCGCCTGTTGCGGTGGTGCCGTTTCCGGCAGGATACGAGGCCAGCGAATACGCCACGGAGTTCACGCAGAGATAGTGGCCTCGATTGGGGATGATGGTACCGTTTGGAATACTGCACCGAAGAATACCGTCTGATGCCGCTACTCCATATCCAGTGCCGGAGGCCGCGATAACTTCGTGATCCGCACCGGAATTATTGTACAGCTCGATGAATTCGTCGCTGCCTGCGCCTGGCCCACGCACTCGAAACTCACTGATGATGATCTGCCCGGCGATGGCTGTCTGAGCCGAAATATCCTGGGCGGCCAGAATCAGAAGCAGGAAAGTTAAAGTGGCCGCGAAGGCTGGACGTGTCAAATGTTTCATGGACGTTCTCCTAGTCAGGCGGCGGGCGCGATCACACCTGGGTTTTTCTGGCGATAGCAGGGCTGGATTGGCTCCCTGAACGTGTTGGTAAAAAAGCGATTTAATAACTCCGACTCTCGTGAACTTAATGTCTCAGCTTATCAAAGTGGCTCAGTACTACGGAGAACAGATCAAAGTTTCCGTGGCGGGCTGGTGCAATCGGTGAGAATGGCCCAAACTACCACGCACGATCTGGCAGGTCAACAACTCGACATACATCGCGAGCAGGGCAGGAATACGTTGCCGGCTCGCGGTTGATATGAACTTACGCGCCCGTAAATAGACCAGGGCAAAAGCGCCGCCGTCAAAATGAATGACGCCGGCGCTTTTAGTTTAACGCTAGACAAAGCACTAACGTCTTGGCGTTGATTTGCGACGAGCGCGGGCGTCGCCGCGCCGTTGTTTGCTACGTTCCTTTGCCGCCGAGGTCGACTTTTGAGATCCGGCACTCACGGTCGGTACTGAGATCGCCGTCGAGACTCCGCCGGACTTCATCGCCGTAACAACTGGAGTCGCCGGAGCCGCGACGACTGTTGATGGCGCAACAACTGATGCTTCGACAATCGGCAACGAAGGCGAGACTTCGGCGACCGTTATTGCCTCTGAGTTCACCTTCACGCTTCGCGATTCCTTCGTCGTCAGCTTGGTGGTTTCTTTCGCGTCATCCGCATCGGTGCTGGTCTTTGTTTTAGGCGATCGATTTGCTGACGGTGGTATTACTATGAACCAACCCGGGCCGGCCGGAGTCAACGAAGTCGCCGTAGTCACTGATGGTTGGTCGGTAATTCCTGTAATTGGCGCCTTCCAGTCGATCCACTTTTGGCTCTTGGAAGCACCTTGTCCGTCGGGCTGCGGTGCAGGCCCACCGCCAGACAGTGTCTCGATGTTGATATAGAATTTGAAGGAACCGGTCTGCTGGATACCGAGCAGAAACCGCACGTCGAGAGACGCGCCTGCAAGGAGCGGCGTGGCGAGTGTGACCGTACCGGAAGAGAGCGAAGAATTAAATCCGCCTCCGTTCGGCTGCGATCTCGGAAGCGGTGGAGGGTCGGCTTCCTCCAATGTAGTCCCCTCCACTGTGACGTTGCTTGTTCCCGAACTGCACGGCGCACGGTCGACGGTAACGACGACAGCGGTCGAAGTCCGCGGCCGCAAATCGGCTATACCGGATGGAGCGGGAAAGGTTGTCAGATCAATGATGCGCCAACGCAGGCGTGAGACGCTCGCGCCCGTATTGTTCGTCACAGTCTTGCGGATGTCGAGGGTGCCGAAGGTTGAATTATTTGCCGGATCCGAAGTGAAGTCGCGCACGCGGTTCGGGGGACTGGCGCTGGCCACGCACGGATCGAGGTTATCGAAGCCGAAAGACGTATTCCTCTGGATCGGGCTCGAAAGATTTTCGGGTCCTGGCGCGCCGAGTCGTTGGCCGGCGCCCGCCGAAGTTCCGTTGGTGTCGACGAAAATGAAATCCGCCGCGTTGTTGTTCGTATCCTTGGGCGTGCTGATCGGACAGGGACCGAAAGTGGTAATTGATCCACTCTTGCCGCAATCGTCGCGGTAGAAAGAATAGTCAATTGAAAACGGCGTCAAGGCAGGATAGCCGGTTCCTTCCTTGTAAAGCGTGTTGGCTTCGGATGTCGAACCCACCGCGTCGAGCCGGTTAGCAAGCGTAAAGTCGCCCGCGACGGAGGTGTTGAAAATCGCGATGCCCGCATTGTCGGGTATGTCAGTGGTATAGGTTGCGTCGCCGGTTGCCGTCGTCCCGTCGCCGGCGGGATACGCAGAAAGCGAGTAAGCCACGGAGTTGACGCAGAGATAATGACCGCGGTTGGGGATGACTGTTCCATTCGGGACCACGCATCGTGCCACTCCATTTGAGGCTGCGACTGCATAACCGGTGCCGCCGCCAGCAACGGTGTGATCCGCGCCGCTGTTATTGTAAAGCTCGATGAATTCATCATTGGCCCCGCTTGGCCCACGCACGCGAAACTCGCTGATGATGAGCTGCGCTGAAACTGTTTGCGAAGCTGAGATCATGATCAGAAACAACAAAGTAATAGTAGCTGCAAAGCCTAAACGAGATAAGTGGTTCATCGAGATTCTCCTTGGAATATCCTAGTTTTATGACCTTTGATTTCTTGCTAAAAGCACTATCCGGAATGGCGTCCTGCGGGAGCGCTGCAGGTCTGCGCGCACATACAGACGGACGTTCGGAGCTAAACGAGCGACAGCGTCCTCCAATGGCATTTGGTCCAAATCAATATCAACAACCTCGTCGATTGGATCTCGAATGTCGAGCGGGATGCCAATCTCATTGGCGACTCGAGACAACACTACGTTCAAAGGCTGCTGTTTCGCCTTAACCGTTAAAGCATTGGCCTTAAAAGACACCAGGAGCGACTTTTCTTTTGCCGCAGTCGCTTCCGGATTGCTGTCCTGTTCAGTGTTACCCTCAAACATGTACACCTGTGAGCTCTGGGTCAGCGTGGCGTTGATCGGCGGAACGGGATCAACGAAACCTCCGAGATAAATCGCAACCGCTCGGGGTTGCTGGCCGGGTGCATATTTGATTTCGTAGTCGACGTAGACTACCGGCGCCAGAAGATGCAGTGCGGGCTCGAGCATCATTCTCCTGAAATCCGTGGTGACTTCTAGTTTGGCTACTGATGCTCCGAGGTGCACGGGTAACTGCAATTTTTTGGAAAGCTCGCCCGCAATATTAGCAAGCGCTGCGCTGTCAGCTTTTAAGGAGATAACTAGTAAGTCGGCAGAAAAAACTCGCAGAGAAAAGCCTGGTGAAGCAGGACCTCGTTTTGACGAGGATCCCTGCTTCTGGGTCTGACCAGCAGCGATCCCGACTAAACAGGCGCTCGCAATCAGCACTACCGCAAAACGGCAAATCCAACTTTCGTGAACCTTCATTCGATCGCTCTCGAAGTGGTCAGCTTACCCTAGGATCTACAACCGCACTTTCAGTCGGAGGCAAGTTTTAGTAGGTGATTAACATCAAAACTACCACGCGCGATTTATGTCGTCAACCGTTTCAATTTACCGGAACATTACGGCGGCGTAAGCCTTTCGATCAGGGAAGGGGGCTCGGGTCGGCGAACGCGGCGATCCGCCCATGACCTGACCTTCGCGAGAAATCGTCCCCAATCCACAAAAACAACGTACATTGCGATGTGATAGGGAAAAAAGATATTCATCAGAAACATCGTGGCCAGGTGAAAGCCGATCCCGATAGTCAGGATGATGAACCGGGCGCGCCTGAAAAAGATCGCCAGTGGAAACAAGAGTTCCCAAGCCAACGCTAATCCCACGAAGATGGGAGTGTATTTACTGATCTGCGGCAAGGAAAACGCGAACTTGTATTGTGTGTCATGCAAATTATCCAGCGAGTGCTCAATCGCCAGGGCCGGCAGATTGTCCGCGCTTAAGTAACCAAGCCCCGCTACCCGCAGTTTGATCAACGCGGAGCTGAAGTAAGACCAGGCCAGCAAGATCCTCATCAGAAGGATCGGATAACCGTAGAGAATTTCAGACCGGCGCAATCTGGTCTTTCCGCGCAGGTTGTCGAGCGAGAAGGCATCGCCGCAGGGAGCAAGGGCTAAAACAACCAGAATATATACGGCCGGCATCTCGTCGTGATTAAAATGTCCAAAGCTGCGCAAAACACCTTCATAGAAAACAAAAAGCAGCGCTGAAGCTTTCGTCGCCAAACTGGTAAAGCAGCCGAGAGTCGCCGCGCCGAGCGAAATCACCATCAGACATTTGAACCCAAGCATGCCGCCAGGGGTCAGCAATAGATCGTAAAGGCGCCAGGGTAATAGTTTCATGGCCCCAGTCGGGCGCAGTAAAGTTACGGGCAGTTGGCCGAGGTCTGAGAATGAGGTCAGGAGAATTTCACAGAAGACGAATCCGCAGACTCCGGCGCGAACCATTCCCAGCGTGGCGGAATCAGTTGGAACAAGTTTTCTTAGAGTAATGCTCTCCACGATTCAACGAATTGACCGGAGTCGCCGGCGATCTCGCCTTTCCACCGGTAGGCGTCAAGTCTCACCGAACGCAACCTTTGAGGTGACGCTTCCGGCAAGCGCGAGTTATAGATAAGTCCCCACGCGCGCAAAAGCTCGTCGAGCCGGGCCGCCCGAGGTAAATCGTCGCCGACGTGGGCCGCCGCCAGGCGCGCGTTTTCAGGATGAAGCGAAGTTATCTGGAAACTTTTGTTTTCTACTGCGGCGGACACGAGGCTCCAGTGACGGCCGGACAATGCGTCAGTCAGATTGATCGGTGGCAGATCAATGGTTTCACCAGTCAGGGTTTCGCCGCGGAGAATGTAGTAGTCGCTGCCGCGGTCTCGATCGCGAAGCATCATGGTCGAGGCGGCAAACGGATAAAGGTTTCTGATGAAAGCGAAAGAGAAAACGAGCGGGACCATGAGAACAATGGTCAGCACCAAGTAGCGCGCAAGGTAACGTCGATCTCTTGCGTTAGTGTGGTTGTCAGTTTTCGGATCTTGAGTAAGTCCCATTCGTTTGAAAATTTCAGCTCCGAATAACCCGAACACAACGGTCGGGGTTCGACAAAAAGACCGGCCACCCGTGTAAGTTACTCGGGAAACCGGTCCTTTAGGGTTGCACCGTTCCAACTAAGAATAGCAACGAGCTACAACCAGGTCTTACGGTAGACCACAGGCTGGACTTCAGTTGGTAGCGCCGCTATCGGTAAGCTGAAAAAAAGTCGTGGCCTCAAGTACGTCTACTGGCTGAGAAATCTCAGGCTCAACAAACGTCTTCTTGAGAGTTGGTTCCAAACTCTCGGCGGCTTGGTCATTAGCGAAAGCTTTATCTTGATCTTCTGACACGCGGATTTCCTCCTCTGAACGAAAGTACTTATGACAAAGTGTCCCGGCTGCTTGCCACAGAAGGCTATGGCAGAGCTTCGACGTTTATAAAGAACTTGAAACTACCGGTCTGTTGTATGCCCAGCAGGAAGCGCACGTCAAGCGAAGCGCCGTTAGCCAGCGGCGTGGCGAGAGTCACCGTGCCGGAGGAGAGGCTGCCGTTGAAGCCGCTGCCGTTGGGCTGGCTGGGAGGCTGCTCAAGCGTAGTTCCCTGAACGGTAACGTTGCTTGTTCCCGAACCGCATGGTGCTCGATCGACAGTCACGACGACGGCAAGCGAAGTTCGTGGCCGAAGGTCGGCTATCCCAGAAGGCGCCGGGAAGGTTGTGATGTCAATAATTCGCCAACGCACGCGAGTGACATTTGCGCCCGTGTTGTTCGTAACAGTTTTGCGGATGTCGAGAGTGCCGAAGGTTGAATTGTTTGCCGGGTCTGACGTGAAGTCGCGCACCCGATTTGGCGGACTGGCCGTGCCGACACACGGGTCGAGCAGATCGAAACCGAAGGACGCATTCCGCTGGATCGGACTCGAAAGGTTTTCCGGGCCCGGCGCGCCGAGGCGCTGTCCGGCGCCAGCCGAAGTACCGTTAGTGTCAACGAAAATGAAATCAACCGCGTTGTTTTCGGTGTCATTAGGCGTGCTGATTGGACACGCCCCGAAGGTGGTAATAGATCCGCTCTTGCCGCAATTGTCGCGGTAGAAAGAGTAGTCAATCGAAAACGGCGTCAAGGCTGGATAGCCGGTGCCTTCCTTGTAAAGCGTGTTGGCTTCGGAAGTTGAGCCCACTGCGTCAAACCGGTTAGCCAAGATAAAGTCGCCCGCAACGGTGGTATTGAAGAGCGCTATGCCGGCGTTATCAGGAATGTCAGTGGTATAGGTGGCGTCGGCGGTTGCCGTGGTCCCGTTGCCGGCCGGATAGGAAGACAGCGAGTAACCAACGGAGTTGACGCAGAGATAGTGACCGCGGTTGGGAATGACAGTTCCGTTTGGCACAACGCAACGCGCTACGCCGTCTGACGCAGCCACCGCGTAACCGGTGCCGCCTCCAGCTACTGTGTGGTCCGCGCCGGAATTATTGTAGAGTTCGATGAACTCATTACTGGCGCCGTTAGGGTTAGGGCCTCGCAAGCGAAATTCGCTGATGATTAACGGACCTGATGTTGTGATGGATGGACGAGCTACCCAGGAATTTTTTCCTTTGCCGTCCTGATCACCGCCCGCAGTTCCGGTGTTCGAACGACTGCCGCCGGCCGATAGAGTGGCAGGCGTCGTCCCCCGCTGCCCTGGTGCTGACATGTTGAGAAGAATATCGTTTGAGGCAGCAGGCGCCGACACAGGCGTTAACACCGGAGGTGTGACTACTGAGGGGACGCTTCGCTGGCCGGGAACCATGAAGATTACTGGTGCGCTTCGCGCAGCCCGACTCTTTCGCTTTGAACTCTTCTTCTTGGCCGAAACGCCAATCTGAAGTGTGAATAATACGAGTATTACTGAAACAGCAATGAAGACAGTTCGAAATGGCCTAACCATGGTTCTCCTTTTTTGCGACCCAAATTCCAGCCGCTCTCTCGCAATTCGAGGTATTCAATGTCCATATTCTGCAAGTCGACGCTTTCTGACTTGCCACAATTTTTGATGAGTGTAATTTTGGCGGGGCAAGCATGATACTAATGGTCCAACGGTGCGTCAACGAGTTTTTTGATCACTTCCAGGAGAGTTACACCATACGAACTTGGCCCCATCCTAGCGGGATTCTACGTCGCAATCAGCTTTTGCGCCTTAAAATGATGCAGTGCTCGATCAATACTGGATACTGCTCGTTCCAACGTTACGTCATAGCGCTCAGTTAACTCTCGTGCGATGTCGGCTACCGGCAACCGCTTCTCGAGCCCGCGCCATATCACACTCGCTGTTTCGTTGAGTTGGTAGTATTTCTTTGTATTTAGATCCACCAACACCCCTTCGAGGCCATCCAGATCCGTGAAAATTACGTGCTCGTGCGGCACCGGTGACGCAGCACTGGATTCATTGCTATTGACGGTCATGTAAGATCCCTTTCAAGGTGCGGTCAGCTGAGTAGCGGGAGGGTTTGGCGGTCGGATGTTAGCGGCGATATTTGAACCAGTGAGTCCCACGGAGTTTTTCCCATTGTGTTCAGACAGAAAAGGCAGGGAGATCCGGTCGTCAAATCCGCCTTTGCGCCGATTGCCGCGAGGTCCGTTAGAGCCTTTATGCGGAGCTCCGATTGCGTCGCAGCGACTTGCTGCAAACGAGCAAAGGCGACACCGAATTCCTCGTGATTCAGATCGGTAATCACATCTTCCTCACCGTTGCCACCGCGATAACCGGACAGGTTGCAACAGAGAGAAAGGTGTCCGCGATAATTAATGTTCGCGCTCACGCCGCTCAGGGCCGAGCATGGAGATGCAAGTTCGGTATTGTAATAGCCTACATCAATGCCAATTCGCATTTTGAAGATTCTTGCCAGCAGCGCAATCTCCCGCTCGGCTTCAGCGCGTTCGTCAAGCGTCAGCGCTAAGGAAGTTGCGATATCGTTTGAGGTAGGCATCAGGTGCGCGAAACTTAATGCTGCAGCGCCCATGCGCGCCGCGAAAACGGCGATGCGCTCAAGATCCTGAACTGTGTCGCGGCGAATGCCGACTTTCAGCAGGAAAGGAAAGTCGTTGGCCCAACAACGCGAAAGCGCCTGCACGACCCGTTTAAATGACCCCGCACCTCGCCAATGATCGTGCGCCTCGCGCGTTGCGCCATCAAGACTGAAAGCGACGTGTGTGATCGCGGCTCGCTGCTTAAGCACGACCGGCCAAACGCGTTCGAAATGCCAGCCGTTGGTTATGAAGCTGCATTTCAATCCGTGCGCAGCCACGGTCTCGATGATTTCTCCAAAGGCAGGATGTATCGTAACTTCGCCGCCGGTAAACATCACCTGTTCAATCTGCATGCACTCTCGCGCGTCACCGAGCACTCGTGAGAGCAATTCGACAGGAAAAAAGTGCGCCGGCGAATGATAAAGCGCATCTTCATCACGCAGGCAATAGCTACAATGCAAGTTGCAAACGTTGGTGAGCTCCACGGTCAGACGACGTGGTCCGTAGCGCGAATTCTCTATGGCCAACTCCGGTTCATTCATATGACTTTTGCTGAACAACTATTGCTGAATAACGCTGGCCATGGCACTGGCCGACTTACCGGGCACCAGAAGGTCTCTGCCCGCAAAAAGATCGAACCCCTTGCACTGCTTGATCAGTCGTGCAAGCGCCGAGAGGTGCTCGCGACCAGTGCTCTGATCGTAAGCCGACCACGGACTCATGCGAAGCAGGCGCGACATCATTTGCCCAGCCGACAGCGGTGAAATCCTGCTCTCCTCATTCTGCGCAATTTGCGTAAAAAACAGACTTTGCGGCGTGCAGCTCTCCTTGAATCCCGAATCAAAAACCTCATGCGGCGAGAAGCGGGCCTTCTCCGCTCTTCCTGGCTGACTGAATGACACCCGCGACTGCAGGAATTGACTCTGCGAAAGTGTTTGCTCAGTGACCGCGAAGCACCGGCGCACCGGCCACGCCGCGATCTCATCATTCCGGTCGCCAATCACCAGGACGTCATCCGAGAGATAAGGCCATCCGGAGGCCGCAAGCTGCGTGGTCAAAGTCGATTTTCCGCTCCCCGATGGCCCGACGATCAAGACGCCCTGATTACTGGTTGGGTCAACGACGGCAGCGCTATGCAATTCAAACAATCCGCAGCGACGCAAAGCAGACGAAAAGGCATAACTGACTACTCTGATCAACTCCTGAAAATCATCTGTGCGCCCTGGGTTTATCCAAACCTCAACGTCGGCGAGCCCGGGTAAGCCTAGAACGACCAGGCAGTCGTGAATTTCAAGATACAACGTCGAGCCATTGCTGTAACAAACGCCGTTGTCGGCAATCTCGAATCGATGACTTCCGGACGGAACCGGCGCAAAGCCGCTGTCTGTTCTGATCCTGATCCGGCAGCCGGTTAAGCAGTAATCGTTTTCGCCTTTCGGAGTCAGATGCCATTCGGCAAACACCCTGTCGATTAGATCGGCGGACGAAGCATCGAGAGCATTGATCGTGACTGAGCGTTCGGCCACATGGTAAACAAGCCGGCGGCCTTGTCGCGTAGCATTAACTGCATCCATATCAAACTCGAACAAGGACGATTGGCTCCGAGCCCGCCGGTTGTTATTGAACTTCTACTTTCTCTGGCGCCACCAGTCTGACTCGGAGGGGCATTCTCGTCCAACGCGTCAAATCAGCTCGAACATATAGGCGAATGTCTGGCGAGAGTCTCGTAATGGCATCCTCAAAAGGTGTGTCCTTGATAACGGTGTCAATGATCTCGCGCGACTCGTGTTTAATTTCAGTCGGCACTTCCAACACTTCAGCGATGGTGAGAATGACCGCAATGAGGGGCTGTTTTTTTGACCTGATCGTCAGAAGGTTATTTTCCAGGTCAACCTGGAGCGGATCGTCTTGAGGCTCTGTCGACGACGCAGGTTCGTCCTCGGTGTTCCCTTCGAACATCATAGCTTCAGACGGGCTCTGAACAGTTTCGTTTTTAGCCGGATCGGGATCATCAAATCCCATGAGATAGATGGCGAGCGCTTTCGGCTTTGCGTTCGCCCTGATTTCATAATCAACCAAGACCCGCGGAGCAATCAGGGCCATCGCCGATTCAAAAGTTAAATCCACAAATTCGACAGTAAGCGCTTCCGTCTTTAAGGATGGTCCGAGATTGACCGGAGTGCGCAGTCGCTTGGCTAGATCGGCCGCGATCTCAGTCATTTTCGCTTTGTCGGCCTTCAATGACACTCCCATGATGTCACCATCAGTTATGCGCAAACGGTGGCGTTGCTTGCTTGCGGGTCTGGTGTTGCCGGGCTGTTTTGACGTTTGCGCATAGGCATTCATGGCCAGGAAGCCCAGGGAAGTGACGACGACTAAAGCGAACGCTGCCGCGCGCGAATACAGAGTGACGCTGCCGCGAGATGCTTGATTTGTTGAAACTGTTAAGGAGTTTTGCTGGATCACCTGGAGGTATTTCCTGGCCTCTAATCGCCGAGCGAATTTGAAACGAAACTACCACGCGAGTTTTTGTGCGTCAATCGCAACGATCTGAATTTTGAGCCAATATGCGCGCTGGTTAGACAAGGCTCAGAGGTTAGAGATGTGCTCATCTTTCTTTGGCATTTCCGGACGCATGTCGCCGCTCGCGGTCGCGTCTGAGCAAGGCAAACGGGCGCCTCAGGTAATAGATAAAAGTGAGCGCCCGAGGCAAAGGGCGAGTCTCTATGTCGGCATCCGTGGGTTGCAGCAGCAGGCGACAGTAACGCAGTTTGGAACGCAAATCGGAGCGCACAGCCCAGTTGAAACTGAAGCTCTCGAAGATGGTGATGGCCAGCGGGTCAGCGCTAACGAAGAGCCGCTGCGATGCTTCTCGGGCCAGTCTGGCCACCGTGGGATCAGCTTTGAGTCTCTCTTCTATTTGCGCCGGCCGTGGAGCGTCCAAAAGACTATTTGCCAGGTGCAGGCCGAGCAGTAGCATTCGTTGACTACCCGCCGAGACTGCACGAGCGAGCAGCGTGTCCCAGTCGATCTCTTTGCGGGTTCTTATCAGTTCAGCTACATCGCAGATCCACGCCAGTCGTTCCCAGAGATGCTTGGAACCGTGCACGCAGAGTGATAGGACAAGGTCCTCCGCCGCCAGACACTTCACCTCAAGATTATTGAGCCGCATTGATGCCAGACGTCCCCAAACATCTTCAGCCTGTAAGGACCTGGCGAACAATCTGGACGCGACTTCCCAATGTAATTCAACCACCAGCAGGCCCGACTCCCGACTCATCGATAGATTGTGTTGCGTGCGCAGCAATAAGGTTCGTTGGGCGCTGGTCCATGGTGTGGGGCAAACAAACCCTGCACCCTCCAGAATTTTCAAGGCCTGCAAGACGTCGCCCTTCCGCACCAGTATGTCGAGATCGACGAATCGCCTCAATGCCACGTTGCCATAGGCATAAACTGCGAGGGCCGGACCTTTATAAGGAACTGCCTCAATGCCCGCGCTTTCAAGCTGCTGAAGAATCTTGCAGAGCTCAGCGCTCAACAACAGATTGCGCGCCGCGTTGTTCTGGTAATTTTTTCTTAGTCGATCCAGCTCAGAGGAAGGAATGTTAAGGGAGTTGAGCTTACTCAGCTGCGAGTAGATCAATGGCAATACTGAATGGCGGCGCGCCAGCCGATGGAAATAGTCCCAATCGATTTCTGCCGGAGGGGACGTGATCACGTTGAGGCGCTGCCGCGTCTTTTCGTCAACCTGCGTGCGCGCGCAAAGCAGGAGGAGTTCATGTTCGAGTCGCAATGTAGGCGCCCTCGTGGGTTATTCATTCACCTTCAGCACCGCCAGAAATGCGTCCTGCGGAATCTCGACCCGGCCGACTTTCTTCATGCGCTTCTTGCCTTCCTTCTGCTTCTCGAGCAGCTTGCGCTTGCGGGAGATGTCGCCGCCGTAGCACTTGGCAATCACGTTTTTGCCCATCGCCTTCACAGTTTCGCGGGCAATTATCTTAGCGCCGATAGCCGCCTGAATCGGAACTTCAAAAAGCTGTCGCGGAATCAATTCCTTCATTTTTGACGCCAGCAAACGGCCCTTCGCCGCCGCCGTGTCACGATGAAGAACCAGCGACAGGGCATCGACCGGTTCACCTGCAACCAGCACATCAAGCTTGACCAGATCGCTTTCCCAATAACCCGCGAGGTGATAATCGAGCGAAGCGTAGCCGCGCGAAGTTGATTTCAGGCGGTCGTAAAAGTCGAGCACGATTTCATTGAGCGGCAACTCATAAGTCAGCATCACGCGATTCGAAGTGATGTATTCGAAACCTTTTTGCTGCCCGCGCTTTTCTTCGAGCAACGCGAGAATCCCGCCGAGGTGATCCTCGGGCGTTAGGATGGTGGCGCGAATGGCCGGTTCTTCAATCTTCACGATCCTGCCGGGGTCAGGCATCTTCGCCGGCGAGTCGATGTCCGTCACCTTACCGTCCGTCGTAGTTACCAGATAACGAACGCCCGGCGCGGTAGTAATCAAATCGAGATTAAACTCGCGCTCCAAACGTTCCTGCACAATCTCCATGTGCAACAGGCCGAGGAAGCCGCAACGAAATCCGAAGCCGAGCGCGGTTGACGATTCCGGTTCGTAAAAAAAGGAAGCGTCGTTAAGCCGTAGCTTGTCCATTGCCTCGCGCAACTCTTCATACTGGTTTGTGTCAATCGGGTAGAGCCCCGCGAAAACCATCGGCTTGATTTCCTGATAACCGGGAAACGGTTCTTTCGTGGGGCGGGCGGCTTCGGTGATCGTGTCGCCGATTTGCACGTCAGCAACGGTCTTGATCGAAGCGGTCAAAAATCCGACTTCGCCGACGCCAAGTGAGTCGATCGGAGTTGGACGCGGTCGATTCACGCCCAGCGTTTCCACCAGGTAATCGCGGCCGGCATTGAAAAAGCGAATCTTCATTCCCGGGCGAATTGTTCCGTCGATGACCCGGAAGAGAACGATGACGCCGCGATAGGAATCGTACCAGGAGTCGAAAATCAACGCTTTCAAAGGTGCATCTGGATCGCCTTTTGGCGACGGCACGTCGCGCACGATCGCTTCCAACACTTCCGCTACACCAACGCCGGTTTTTGCGCTCGTAAGAATTGCGTTGTGAGTTTCCAACCCGATGAAGTGCTCGATTTGTTCAATGGCCTTTTCCGGTTCGGCGCCGGGAAGATCGATCTTATTGATTACCGGAATCAGCTCGAGATTGTTTTCAATGGCGAGATAGGTGTTGGCGAGTGTTTGCGCCTCGACCCCTTGCGACGCATCGACGATCAGCAACGCGCCTTCGCAAGCGGAAAGTGAACGCGAAACTTCGTAGGAGAAATCGACGTGCCCCGGTGTGTCGATCAAATTCAGGATATACGACTGGCCATCCTGCGCTTTGTAATCGAGCCGGACGGCGTGAGCTTTGATGGTAATCCCGCGCTCGCGCTCCAGGTCCATGTCGTCGAGAATCTGCGCCGACATGTCGCGGCCCGTCACCGCCCCGGTCAATTCGAGCAGCCGGTCGGCCAGTGTCGACTTGCCGTGATCGATATGGGCGATGATGGAAAAGTTTCGGATTTTAGCGGGATTCATAAAAACGAGAGAAGTCTAAAGTCCAAAGTCCAAGGTCTTTGTCCCGACGTTGGACTTTGGACGTTGGACATTGGACGGTGACTTACCATAACAAAACGGACGCGAAACCGCACTCGCGCCCGTCTTGCCGTAGCTCGAAGCAGATGAACTTCTTAGTCGTCGATGTGTTCCTCAACGTAGGCGCGTGCTTTTTGGGCTGTGTTTACTGACTGCATAAACTCAATATTCTTCATGGCCCAGGGGACGTGCCCCTTGATAAACTCGTCGTAACCGTCACCTTGGCCATTGGGAAAACCAATCTTGGTGAGGACTCTCAGAAAAAGGACGTTATCCCTTGTGGCGCCCCCCGCCTGAAACAGTTTGTGCTTGTCATCGTTGGACAATGTCGAAGCCGAGCTTGTCGAGTTCGTGTTCGAATTCAGGTTTCGATTCGAATTGTAATTGTAGTTGTAATTGTAGTTGCTGCTCGGGCTGTAAATGCCGGGCGCCTTGATATACCCGGTGACTATCAGAATCGCAACCAGAATTACGACCAGGATCAGGCCCAGGCATCCGGCGCCACCACAACCGAGCGCAATTTTTGCATTTCTATTCATCTTTACCTCACTTGGGGAATTAAGTGCAAAGCAATGGGTTAACTAGCGGCGCAAACAAACAATTCTGCGGTGCGAGCTAGCGCGTCTTCATCCAGGCGATACAGGATTCGAGATGATACCGCATGTTTTGCATGTTGTCGTGATGAAGATTACCGTGGCCGGGCAGAACCCACTCGAAACTGTAATCGGCCAACTTTTCCATCGAGGCGATCTGTTTCGGCCAGGAGTACCAAGCCACGCTGCGAAAAGCCGTCAGCGTATTGCGGGTGGGGGACCAGGCCAGGTGATCGCCGGTAAATAAAAATTTGTCTTTGTACAGGAATACCACGTGCCCGCGAGTGTGCCCGGGAGTAGGAATTACGAGCAGATCCGCGTCGAGCTGAAATGCGTCTGCGCCTTCAATGATTCGCTCCACCCCAAGCCGGGCCGCTCCATCGTCTGCGTGCATGACGCGCTCGCAGCCAAACTTCGTGGCGAAGCGTTCATGGTCGGCGACGTCATCTTTGTGGGTTAACAGCATGAGCTTGACGCCGCCCATCGCCTCAATCTGTTTGACCAATTGTGTGGCATACCTTGGCGAATCTACCAGCACGTTGCCGCCTACCTGCTCCGGTCGCGTAATGAGATAACTCCAGGCGCCGAAGCTGGACTCGGCAGTGAAACCGCAGAAGTAGACGTTTTCTGCTACCTGCGACGGAAACGCATCTATGCCGATATGCGGGTCGTGTCTTTGAGTTGTTCCAATTGAACCTGTGGGACAGGCGACGAGGGCCATCAGCGCGCTGCGCGTCTCTGCCGCAGTTTTGGGTTGATGATAAACGCTGCACTGCTCGCCGTGATCGCGGAATATTTCAGGCGCGAGCTGGCTGCACGTATCACAGTCGATGCAGCTGGCATCGACAAAGAAATCTCCGGGGATGTTTTCCGTCAGGCGTTGCTGGATGTTTGCCATGATTGTCCGCCTTCAACGAATAATGGCGCATGGCTAAGGAGTATTCAAGTAGTTGCTGGGGCCGCGGGCGTCCCGCTCGCAAATGAGCGCGAAGCGCGAAAAGATCGGAAGGCGACTTGTCATAACGGAACTGGTTGCCTTTTCGCGCTCATTGCCGGGACGCCCGCGCCCCCCAGTAAAGAGGATGCTCGAACCACGCCGGCACCTTCCTGTGTTGGACCTGCTTGCGTCGCGCGCGACCACTGTCTAAGATTCGCTTTCGGATTTGTCTTGATTCCACCCGTGTTGTTCCTTCAAAGGACCAGTTCAACAGGAGAACAGTTTATGGGCACCCTCAGGAGCTTTGTTGTCATGCTATGCCTTGTAGCGCTAATCGCGCCGGGCGCGATCTCTTTTGCGCAGGAGGCAACTCCGACGGCGCCGGCTCCGATTGTGGCGACCGTTGAAGTCACCCACGCCACCACCGATATTTTCCCCGGCCAGAAGGTTAAGTTTACCGCCGTCGCGAAAGATGCAGCGGGTAAGGACATCAAGAATCCGCCAACGACGTGGATCGCCGCGCCGTTTGATCTGGCCGGCGTTGACAATTCCGGCAACGTTTCATTTTTTAGTCCTGGGGAAGTGTTGGTTGGCGCAATCATCGGGGGCAAGCCCCACTTCACCAAAGTGATAGTCAAGGCTGGTCCGGTAACGAAAGTTGAAATCGCGCCGCTTAACCCTACCCTTGTGGCGGGCGCCACCAGCAAACTCACGGTAATCGCCCGGAGTGCGGAGGGGAATCCTCGCAATGATGCTTCGCTGAAATGGTCCAGCAGTATGCCTGCCGTGGCGACGGTAGACGCTGCCGGGGTCGTATCAGCACACGCTCCTGGCCGCGTCCAGATCACAGCTGTTTCCGGTAGCGGTACGGGCAGTGCGACCGTGACGGTGGTGAAGAGCAATGTGTCTGGCCTTTCTCTCGATCCGAGGTCGACCACGGCGCGCACTGGCGACGTAGTGCGGTTTAATGTGAAGGCAAGTGTGGGCCAGGTCGATAACTCGGCGGTGCGTTGGACAGTCAGTGGTCCAGGCGGAACTGTCGATGCAGATGGTGGTTTTGTCGCCGAGCTGCCGGGATCGTATGTGGTTACCGCGGCCAGTGGTCGCGAAGAAGCTATCGCCTCGGTGGTGGTGGCGCCACGAAATGCGGAGCGGGAACTTAACCTGATTGGGCGCGCGCGCACCAAAGATTTTGCCGCCGCTGAAGTTTGGGTCTTCAGGAATCACGCTTACCTTTCAACCATCTCCGACAAGTTCCTCGTTTACGACATTTCAAACCCGGCGGAACCAAAACTCACCGACACTATTAAGGTTGACGCCAGGATCGTTAACGACATCACCACCACGGCAGATGGCAAGATTCTCGTGATTTCGCGCGAAGGCGCCTCAAACCGCAGGAACGGAATTGCGTTTTACGACACCTCAGATCCGGCACATCCAAAGCTGATTTCCGAATACACCGCCACAGTGACGGGCGGAGTTCACAGTGCGTTCGTCGACTCCCACTACGTTTACTTAACCGACGACACCACTGGCTCAATGCGAGTAATCGATTTTGCCGACGTGAAGAATCCGAAGGAAGTGGCGCGCTGGGAAGTGCCCAGTCAGGTCGCTACAACGATTCGCACGAGCGAGGGCGACACAGTCGGCGGGCGATATCTGCACGATTTGCAGGTAAAGGATGGACTTGCTTATCTCGCCTACTGGCGCGACGGTTTGATTATTCTCGACGTGGGCAGCGGGATCAAAGGTGGACGCCCGGAGCGGCCGGCGCTGGTAAGTCAATTTCGGTTTAATCATCACGAACTCTACGGCAACGGCTGGCTGGCCGGAACTCACTCAGTCTTTCGTTACAAGAATTATGTGTTTGTAGGCGATGAGGTGTTTCCGCCGATCTTCGATATTCAGGCTCGCGAGCGCGTACCGGTGCGCGGCATCGTTCATGTAATCGACGTGTCCGACATCAACAATCCCCGGAAGGTTGCGGAGTATCCGGTGCCGGAAGCGGGCGCGCATAACATGTGGGTCGAGGACGACATAATGTACATGGGCTACTACAACGGCGGCGGGCGCGTGGTAGATGTTTCGGGAGAACTGCGCGGCGACCTATATCGCCAGGGACGCGAGATCGGACATTTGTGGGCCGGTGACACCGAAGGCTTTAAGCCCAACCTTCCGTTCACCTGGGGCGCGCAGCCGCACAAAGGCATGGTCTATTTCAACGACGTGCACAGCGGCATCTGGATCGTCAAACTCGGCGAGGCAAAGGTGAAAGGCTCGACCACGACTCCGGGACACTAGGAGCAAGACGGCAGAAGCAGACGGCAGACGGCAGGAACAGCGGCGGAGCGGAACTGCTGCGCGAAATCCTTCAACGAGCACCGCAGGTGCGGAAGAAGATAGCCAGTGGCAAGCGCGCAGCGCGCGGCCACTGGTGGCTGGCATGAAAGGCCTTTGCGCCCCGCAGGGGCGCACGGATACCACACTCCTTTCAACAATCTTCGCAAGCATGAATCCTCTCACCGGTGGCCTTTGGGCGTTCGGGATGTTACTGCTTCCGCATGCCCTCAACATACTGCAGCCTTCACTACCACGCGGTCTTCAGCACCAAGGATCGCTACCCACTCATAACCCCTGACTGGCGGAACAATCTCCACGCTTATCTCGGCGGCATCGTGAGAAACCTGAACGGCGTTTCATTGGCAGTCGGTGGCGTCGTAGATCACGTGCATATGCTTATGGGATTGCGCGCCACGCATAATCTGTCGGGAGTCATGAGAGAAGTGAAAGGCGGTTCCTCAGAGTGGATACACAACACCGTCGGCAAGCGGAGCTTTGTTTGGCAGCCCGGCTACTTTGGTGTCACCGTAAGTCCATCCCAGATAGAAAAGGTGAAGGAATACATCCTCAATCAAGATGAACATCATCGGCATAAGACCCTTGAGCAGGAGTACCTTGAAATGTTGAAGTTAGCGGGAATTGATTACGACGAACGCTATGTTTGGTAGTCCCTGCGCCCCTGCGGGGCGCGTTCTTTTTCCTGCCTCTCCAGTGGCTGCGCGCTGCGCGCTTGCCACTGGCTACCTTCTGCTGCACCTGCGGTGCGCGTGGAAGGGATTCTCCGAAATGGATCTGCTTACGTGCTATCTGCGTGCCGCCTGCCCGGCGTCTGCCGACTATCTCAGTGCGGCTTCCGGCCAAACTCAGTGAGCAACGGCGCGAGGGATTGAATGATCTTGTCGTGCGCGACGCCATTGCTCGCAACAATTCCATTCCGGTTGTTCAGATCGGTGCGATTGTAGTTAAGTGGCTTCCCAAAAAGATCAGTCAAACAGCCTCCGGCCTCAGTCAAAATGATCTCCGGGGCGCATGTGTCCCATTGTTTTGTTTGCGGCGAGAGGTGCACGTACAAATCGCACTGCTGCTCGACAATCAAACCCACTTTAATTCCCACTGATCCTCGGTTGACCTCTTCCTTTAGACCAAAAGCCTTGACCACTTTGTCCATGCGCGGGCTGCGATGAGATCTGCTCGCTGCCAGGCGCATTGTGGACAGTTCGCCATTGGTGGAAACTCGGGCGAGCTCAGATTCAAACTGCGGACGCTCGACCCATGTGCCTGCCCCTCGAATAGCGCGATACAACACACCTGTCAACGGTTGATAGACCACCCCCAAAACACTTTGCCCGTCGCTCGAAAGCCCGATCTGCACCGCGAAGTCGCCGTTGCCGTCGATGAAACCACTCGTGCCGTCGAGCGGGTCGATCATCCAGACGCGCTTCTTGCCTAGCCGGCGCTCCGTGTCGGGCGACTCTTCGGCCAGAACACCGTCGTCGGGAAACTCACGGCTGAGTCGCCTGACTATCAATTCATTCGCGAGTTTGTCGGCCTGAGTAACCGGCTCATGATCGTGCATTTGTGACTTTTGCTCGATGACCAATGGGCCTTCGTACAGATCGAGAATCACCGCGCCGGCTTCGCGCGCGAGTTCGAGCGCAACGCGCAGTTCACGATCGTAAGATTGTGGATTAGCCAACATCATCGTTATGCAATGACTGGATTGCTCGCGGCTGCCGCCCGATGTGCGGAAGGTCTTGACCTTCCGAAGTCGGGACCAAACCAGCGGCTACGCCCGAGAAGAGGGACGCAGCCCCACGCTAACCCTATCGCGTGCGGTGGGGCCGGGCCGCCACCGCACATCAGAGGGCAGAGCCAGTGAGCTCGCTTGCCGACTCGCGAATGATCTCCAGCGTTTGGTCGATATCCGCGCGAGTAGTGCGGAAGTTGGTAATGCAAGCACGCAACGCGAAACGCCCGCACAAGGTCGCACTCGAAAGATATGCTCCTCCGCCGCGCTGCACGCTCAACATGATTTCATTGTTCAGTTTATTCAGCGCCGCATCGTCAGTTTCACTGAATGACTTTGCTTCCAATCGCGACCGCAACGCGAGCGGCACATAACGAAAACAGCAAATGCTGAGCTCCGGCGTCGCGAGTAATTCGAAATCGTCGGCCGCTTTAATCTGTTGCCCCATGTATTCGGCCAGCGCATTGTCCTCGCTAATCGCAGCAGCAATCCGTCGTGTTCCGTAGTAACGGAGCGTCAGCCAGATTTTCAGCGCGCGAAACCGACGCGAGAGCTCCGGTCCATAATTCCAAAAAGCAAAGGCCTCGTCTTCATCATGTTCGTGCACTTTGATGTAATCTGCTTCATCGAAACTGAAGGCCGCGCGCGCTCGGGCCTCATCGCGAAATAGCAAACAACCGGAATCCAGGGGAACATAAAGCCACTTGTGCGGGTCGAGCGAAACGGAATCCGCGCGATCCAGGCCAGCGAAAAGCGCGCGTTTCGATTCATCGAGCGCGGCGAGTGCGCCATACGCGCCGTCAACGTGGAACCAGAGACCAAACTCGCTGGCGACATCAGCGATTTCGGCGAGCGGGTCAACGGCGCCGGTGTTCACGGTGCCCGCACTCGCGACCACACAAAACGGTTGCAGTCCGTTTTCGAAATCAGCGGCGATGCTCGCGCGCAGTTTTGAGACGTTCATTCGAAATTGCTCGTCGCATTCCACCAGCCGAACATTTTGTCGTCCGAGGCCCAGCATGTCGGCGGCTTTGGGAATCGACATATGAATCTCGCTCGATGCGTAAATCGTCATCGGGCGCGAATTCCACAATCCCTCGCTGGCGACGCGCGCCCCTGCCTTCGTGCGATGCGCGATCAAAAGCGCGGTAAAGTTTGCCATCGAACCGCCACTGGTCAGCAACCCGTAAGCTTTATGGCTGTTGTTTGCGTAACCAATCATTTCGCCCAGCCAGCCGATAACGGTGCGTTCTATTTCCGTGGCTGCCGGACCGGAACGCCAGGAAGTGACGTTCACGTTTACTGCCGATGCGATCAGATCGGCAAAGACACCCGGCGCAGTGGCAGGAGAAGCGACGTAGCCAAAGAAACGCGGATGACCATTGTGGCGGCTGCCGCTGAGAATGGAACGACAGTCGTTGAGGAGTTGGCCCAGCGCTTCGCCCTCAGTCGGGAGGAGCGTGCCGATTTGTTCGCTTGTTTTACCAGCGTAAGTTTCGGGAAAAACCGGCAGACTGCGAATCTCGGAATAATAATCAGCGACGAGTTGAGTGACCTGCGACGAAAGCTCGTCGAGCGCCGCGCTCGAAATTTCGAGCGAAGACTCTTTGGGACGCAGTGTCTTATCGGTGCCCTTCATTTCTTTGGTGGCGGCGGCGCCATTGCAACTAGCAGAGATAGACGCGTCGTTGAATTATTTAGTACGCCATGGGGAATTCCAGCGGGGGCGACGACGATCGAACCTTCGGAGGCAACCTGTTCTTCGTCTCCGACGATGAAACTTCCGCTGCCTTCCAGCACCAAATAAAATTTATCGGCGCCCGAATGCGCATGCGTCTCCTGTCTTTGATTTGGCTCGAGGCAATTGATTCCGACCATCATCTGCTCGCCTTGCCACAAAGTGGTTTTGTAAAACTTTTCAGCGCGCGCTCCCGCGTGTTCTTTCCAGTCGAGAAAGTTGTTCATCAGCCGGATTCCTTTGATTAGTTTTGAAGCATAACGCTAACACAGCGCATCGAAACGTTGAAACGCTTGCCGCTCGCGGAGACGCGAGCTATTCTCTCGCGGCGAGAACCGAAAGAGTTATCCGCCGATTACGCAGATTTCAAGAGATGATCAGGTAGTAGGTTCCCAAAACGCGAACTCAGTCTCTTTTGAAATCTGTGTAATCGGCGTAATCTGCGGGTAGTACTTCCCAAACCTTATGTCCCTATCTGGCTCCGCAACCCTTGAAGGCACGACGCGATACGGCGAGCGTTTCAAAAGCAACGCTGCCGAAAAACATTTCCGCAACGCGCAAAACCTCCTCGCGTCATCACTCGGAATTGGAACCTATCTCGGCAACGCCGATGAGGAAACCGACGCGAGATACCGCGAGGCGGTGGTCCGTTCGGTGAAGCTGGGAGCAAATGTAATCGACACGGCGGCAAACTATCGTTTCCAAAGAAGCGAACGGTCGGTAGGAGCCGCGCTGCAATTGCTGACCGGATCCGAGGGATACGCACGGGATGAAATCCTGATTTGCACGAAGGGCGGCTATTTGCCTTTTGATGGAGCGCCGCCGCGCGACGTGCGGGGCTATGTCGAGGAGACTTTTGTAAAACCTGGGATTGCGGGTTTTGAAGATTTCGTTAGCGGTAGTCATTGCATGACGCCTGCGTATCTACAGAACCAGCTGGAACAGTCGCTGCGAAATATGCATCTTGAGTGCATCGATGTTTACTACGTGCACAATCCCGAGTCGCAGCTCGATCATGTTTCGGAAGCCGAGTTTTATGCACGACTGAAGTTGGCGTTTGAGAGTTTGGAAAAGAGTCGCAGCGACGGAAAACTGAAGTTTTATGGCGTGGCAACCTGGAATGGATTTCGAGTTGCGGCCGGAGTTCGCGGTTATCATTCGCTGGCAAAGATAGAAAAGACCGCAAGGGCGGCGGGCGGCGATGCGCATGGGTTTCGTTTTATTCAACTGCCGCTCAACCTCGCAATGCCGGAAGCATTCACATTGCCAAACCAAAATGTGAACGGCGAGGATGTTTCAACGCTTGCAGCTGCATCGGCGCTAAACATAACCGCGGTTGCGAGCGCTTCGATTCTTCAGGGTCGCGTCGCGCGCGGAATGCCGGCAGGATTGCGAGAGCCGCTTGGCTCACTTGAGACTGATGCGCAGATGGCGATCCAGTTTGTGCGCTCGACGCCGGGAATCACTACCGCGCTCGTCGGCATGAGCAATCCGGATCATGTGGATGAGAATCTGAAGCTCGCGCATTTGGATCCGTTGCCGCCGGATCAATTCATGCAGTTGTTTGGAGAAGCGTAGGACAGGCATTCTGCCTGTCTTGTTGGGCCTTAGATGGAGTGGACAGACAAGAATGTCTGTCCTACTAAAAACTCATCATGTCCGATCGATACAATTCATTCACACAGTTCTGGCCACACTATGTCACCGAGCACAGCAACCCGCGCACGCGCCTGCTCCATCTGGTTGGGACTTCCATCGCGCTCGGCTGCGTCTGCTACTTCATCGCGGTCGGTCGCTGGTGGTTGTTTCCATTGGCGTTGATACCGGGTTACGGCCTGGCCTGGATTGGTCACTTCTTCATCGAGAAAAACAAACCCGCGACGTTTCAGTATCCGCTGTGGTCGTTTATGGGCGACTACAAAATGATCTGGTTGATGTTAACCGGCAGGATGGGTGCCGAGGTCGAGCGAGCTGGAAAGCTTGAGCGTTTATCTCCCTCTTCCTCTGGGAGATGACCTGCTACCTATTAAACCGTTATCTGTTCCCTCTCGCTCTGGGAGAGGGTTAGGGAGAGGGTCTAGACGACTTGCCCTATCATTGTGTTCGCCCTGGCACGGGCAGCGCCTGGGCGTGCGTCGTTTATTTGAAGCGAAAGCGAACTTCCCGAAACCACCCTCAGGCCCTTCCCCTTAAGCCCCTTCCCAAGGGGAAAGGGAGAAAAGACAAAGTCCTCGCGCGGCCTCGCTCAGTCACGCAACTTGATCCGGATAAACCCGCGGCATCCAGGCCAGCTTGTGAAGGTTCAGGATGTGGGCCACAAAGCTGGCCCTCGCATAAAACGCTCGCGAGGTGCTGCCGTGTCCGCGGCCCTTTGTCCGCGCCTGCACATACTCTCCCGTGTCCCCAGTTAAGGCCTCAATACTCTTCGTCCGAATAATCTCGCGGATTGTTTCGTAGTCTGCTTCTACTTGTTTGCGAATGGATGGATTATCAAGATCAAACTCCGCGGCGGAGTGGAGCATCGATGCGGTGTCCTCGACGTTTTCAAAGACGCGCGCAACCACAATCAGACTGCGCAGCTTGTCGTAAAGATGACTGTCGGCGAATTTGTTTGCCACCACTTCAGCCGGCTCGATCATGGTGATGGCCATGGATTCTTTAACCCTTACTGTCCCATCCCCGCCGCGACGCAGCGGTACCACTTTCAGTTCCCATGAACCAAAATCCGGCGCCTGCAATGAATTTTGTGCGAGCCCTAGATAACGTTCGATAACGTGGCCGGCCCAGCCTTTGTTCTTCTTTCCCTTTTTCCAAACGGTGATTCCAAACTGGTCGGCCATCGGACGCAGATCTTTTCCGGAAAGGAGTTTGATCCGCCCCAGCGCTTCAGTCCGCGACAGCTTCTCGGTTTGTAGAGTCAGCATTTTGATAGGTAACAAGTAACGGCGACGATTAGCGATCATCATTGGTGGAAGACTTCTTGTTGTTAACCGAGTCGATAGTCCCACAGGGTTAGCCAGTATAGAATGTGGGTTCGACGAATTTAATCGCGGCGCTGACAACACCCGACGCCGGTTCATACAAGAGATTAATCATGCGCGGAAACATTCCCATTCCTGAACTCCCCCTGGGCGAAGACCTCTGGCTGATGGTTGCCGTAATTTCGGCGCGCGAAAAACGCACGCAGCAAGGCAAGCGTTTTTGCGATCTGATTGGACGCAATGCGACGGGCGCGCTGCCACTGAAGATTTGGGGCGAGACGCTCGAACAATGGGGAGAATTTAAACCGGGTCTGTGGGGCATTACCGGCCGCCTCGAAAGTTATCAGGATCGAACCCAGTTTATTGTCACCGAGTATCGTCCCATCACTCTGGAAAAGTATCGCGAACATCAGGATGCCGATCCTGTGCTTCCGCTCGCATACACGATGGACATCGAGACGCTGGCCGTTCCCGACTTTCGCGAGCGCGTCGGGCCGCAACTTGAAAGAATGTGGAAACTCGGAAATATGCGGCTCGAACAACAGGGGCGTTATCTCGAAGACATTCTTCTGGAAGAGGAACGTTGCTATCAGCTTGGATCGCTGAGCGCCGCATCCGGGCGGATACTTTCAATCGCCGTTCACGCCGGGCCGGTGGCGGGAATCGATTTTGGAGTTGAGCAGGAGCAGAGTGAACGCGTGTTCGGGATCGATGCCGAAGGTAATGAGCAGGATGAGAAGCAATCGCTGCTCGCCTTTTTGGATTACCTGAAGAATTTTGATCCGGAAGCCGACGAGTTGGTGGGCCATAATCTGATCGGATTCGATTTGCCATTTATTTTCCAGCGATGTCTCGTCCATTGTATTTCTGCGAAACCATTCGTTGATCTTGGTGAATACAGAGTTCGTGGAGTTTTCGACACGATGCATCATTGGTGGCTGGGTGCCAGGCGCAATGTGAGTCTCGATGATGTGGCCTGGGCCCTGGGTATCGAATCGAGCAAGACCGACACCGTGGAAGGCAGCAAAGTTTACGATCTGTATCAGGCCGGGAAGCTCGCGGCAATTCGCGAATACAATCTCAACGACGTACGAGTGACGCGGAAAGTTTACGAGCGAATGGTTACGTGTTTTGGGCGTTAGGGGTCGACCGCAGAACTTTCAATGACGCATCGCTAAACAGCGAAGACCAGACCGAGGAGCCTTCATGCACTGTCCCACTTGCGGTATCGACACCACTCTTGATCAACGATTTTGCCGCAGTTGCGGAATGGATCTGGAGGCAGTTAGTAAACTCGTGGCCTCGCATTCTTCTCCGGAGACCCTGACAGTTGAAAAATCGCAGATCGAACGAGCGGCTGAGAAAAGGTTATATCGGTCGTTCAAGTGGGGCATGATTTGCTTCCTCCTCGGCATGGCGGCGCTCGCGACAGTGAAGACACTCGGCTTCGATAAGACTTTCCGCCTTGGCCCCTTATTACTGTTGTTTTTGGGCATGGGAATCATGGTATTTGGCGTTCTCTCCTCGCTGCGAATCCTCGCCTCGAAATCGACGAAGGTCCTCGACCGCGAGCGTACCGCGGAGCTTCAGGAGGCGGAAGTAACCAAAGAGTTACCTCCCGCGGGCGTTCCGGTTCCCGTCGCCAGCATTACCGAACGCACCACCCAATTGATATCAACTCAGGACGCGAGCAAGTTCCGCGAATGATCGGTTCCGGCTGCTAAAGTTAAGCCTGCGAACGTGAACCAAAAGGCCCGTTAACGGGCCACTGTTTCGTGTTTGCAACAGCATTTGATAGACTCGGCAATTGAAGGATGATTATGTAATGGTTGTGTCCATATTGATATTACTGGCTGGGCTCGCCCTAGGTACGTTCGTAACTTGGCTGATCTTTCGTGAGCGAGTTTCCGCGAAGGAAGCAAGTCTCCAAACGGCCCTTTCCGATCTTGTTACCAAGAGCAACGCGTTTTCGAATCTCCAAAAAGAGAACTCTGAATTATCAACTGAACTCTCGGCGGTTGGGGTCAGACTTTCCGAGCAACAAAAGGCCTTTGAGGAGAAACTAGCCTTCAAAGACCTCCTTGAGATCGAGTTCAAGAATCTAGCCAACGAAATTCTCGAAGAAAAGAGCAAGAGGTTCACGGATCAAAACAGATTGAATATGGATTCACTCTTGACTCCCCTTGGGAACCAGATAAAGGAATTCAAAGCTAGAGTTGATGAAGTCTATGAAAAGGAATCGCAGCAGCGTGTTTCGTTGCGAGACTCTATCGAGGGTTTACGCGGGCTTAGTGAACGGATGAATCAAGACGCCCTCGACCTTACGAAGGCCCTGAAGGGTCAATCAAAGACCCTGGGAAATTGGGGCGAATTTATTTTGGAGGAAATCCTACAAAAGGCTGGCTTAGTCAAGGATCGTGAATACTCCGTCCGTGGATTCCTAGTTGCAGAAGACGGAAAACGCTCTTCGCCTGACGTCATAGTAAAACTTCCTGAAGACCGACACCTGATCATAGATGCGAAGCTCAATCTGGTTGCCTACACGCGGTACTGCGCAACTGACGATGAAGCGGAGTCGAGATCTCAGTTAAAGAAACATATCGCTGGTATAAGAGAGCATTTGCGTGAGCTTGATCGTAAATCTTACCAGGACCACTATAAGCTTAAGAGCCTTGATTTTGTCTTGATGTTTGTTCCACTTGAGCCAGCGTTTATCGTTGCCGTTCGTGAGGACGTGCAGCTATTTGACGACGCATTTGCGAAACGTATCGTGATTGTTTGTCCCTCCACATTGTTGGCGACAATGCGGACAGTTAGAAATATTTGGCGACAGGAGCAACAGAAAAGAAACGTTCTTGAGATCGCCAACCGTGCAGGTAGTTTGTACGACAAATTTGTAGGCTTCGTGGTAGATCTCAAGGAAATTGGTGAAAGGTTGAGACAGACGCAAAATAGTTACGAAAACGCGCACAAGAAGCTGGTCTCGGGACCGGGTAACCTTATACGTCAAGCTGAACAAGTTCGTGAGTTAGGAGCCAAGACCACTAAGAGATTGCCGCTGAATCTTATCGAAGAGTCAACCGAGCAAGGGCATCTAGCTGATTTGGAAGAAACGCTGACATCTGACGTAGTGCGAGCGATCAGTGAAGGGCCTGCTATTGCTGAAGAGGACTCAATGCCGCTGCTGAATGCGAAGCGCATAGGTGGGAGTGGGACATAAGTTGGGTGAAACTATTTAAACGAGCTGCGAAGCGGGCGGAAGAAAATAGCCCCGGGCGTAAGCCCGGGGTTTCGTCACCCACCCGATGAAGCCCCGGAGGGGCGACAGAAGTTCTTGTGAATATGTGGGCCAGTATTCTGACGCCCCGCTTCGCGGGCTAAGGAGACTTTTTCTAACCCTTCCCCCGGGCTTACGCCCGGGGCTATTTTCTTTCGCCCTCTTCGAGGGCTCGTTAGTGAGTTTCCTGAGCCACGTTTGTGCAGACGCAAACGTACACCTAAGTCAAACGGTCTGGGGTTAGTGTGTCGAAAGAAATCTGGTTAGGCCCACTGCTCGGTGATAATCGTTCAAAGCTGATTGAGCGTTGTGCGGAGTTTGTCTCCAAAGGCCAGCCTGATCGATTCCTCTACCTCGCCGCCTCGCACCCGCTCCTCGAACTCGTCACCGAAGGCGTTCTGGATGGCCAAAGAAATGCCGGTGTTTGGGGCGAGCTTCCTGTTTATCTCTTCCGTGGTTTCGTTCGCCGCATAATTTCAACTGCCGTTAATGACGATGGAACCCGCCTGTCACCCCGGACTCCGATCGACCGCGAAGAGCTGCCCTTGAAACGAAGCCTGGTTTCCCAGGTGCTGGCCCGGCTCGTGGCCGCCGGCCAACTGAAAGCGATTGCGCCGTTGGCAAATCGTGAAGGCTGCGTCAATACAATTTCCACGCTAATTGGCGAGATAGAGCGGGCAGCAAAAACACCGGCCGAGGTTGCGCAGATCATCAAAGCTCGCGGCGAGGATCTGGCTTCCGGATCTCCGTTACCCTCCGATGCACTATCTCGCGGCCTCCACCGGCAGATTGATTTCGACCGCGAAGTTGCATTGATCTATGAAACCTATTCCGAGCTGCTCGAACGTCATCAATTGACCGAGGCGGACGCCGATAGTTTGCGTGCGTTAACTATTCTCAATCGTGAACCGCACGAGATGCGGGCCACACTGCCATGGCTGGGCAGCGTGCAGCTGCTGGTTCTCGATGGTTTTTTTGATTTCACTCCGGTGCAGGGTGAAATATTGCGCCGGTTGATTCCTGACATACCCGAGGTAATCGTCAACCTCAACTACGACGACCGCAACCCGGAAATCTTTCTGCCGTTTCAGGACACGATTGAACATCTCGCGGGGATAGCCCCCTTTGAAAAGAAACTTATCCGGGAAGAGTTGGTTCCTGCCGCCGGCGCTTTATCCGGTTTACGCGCGAGTCTTTTCAATTCATCACTTGAAAAACCGGCAGACAACGATCTGCTGACGGAACCCGCGGAGCCGGATGCCGAGCGGAAGCAATCGGAGATCAAGTATTTCGAATGCGGCGATCGCGAAACTGAGATTCGCGCAGTAGCTAAAGAAGTTAAGCGGCTTGTGTTGCGGAAAGATTTCCGCCTCGAAGAGATCGCCCTCGTCGTGCGCCAAAAGGCTTCTTATGCTGACACGCTGTCGCGGGTGATGCGCGAAGAAGCATTACCGTGCAATCTGGAGTCGCGCATCGACGCCACTGATATTCCGGGACTTCGGGCCGCGCTCAAGCTGTTTGCGATTCTGGAAGAATCCGCGCGCGAGGGCGCCGATTCATCGAAGTCTCCGCGCCTCGCGGAGTTGGCCGATTTGATCAAGTCGGAATACTTTCGCCCGGGTAGGGAAGAGCTAGCCGAGTTGTCTCTGCGATTTGATCAGGAATATAGGGAGGTCTTTGGCGACGGCGATGTTTCCCAGGTTCCCGATGAGAGCGACGAGGAAAAACGCGCGCGACTAAAACATCGTCATCGAATCGGCGACTGGGATGCAGACGCCCTTGAGAATGCTTTTGCTTATGTAGGGAGCGATTTGCGCGTGAGCGCCTGGCTTGAGCGCGCGCAGAAACTCATCAAGGAGCTTCCTGCGGCGGCGGCGACGAGAGACTTGCTGAACATAAATACGGAAGAAAGCGGCGAGGCTGGTGGCCGTGATCCCGACGAAGCAGATCAGGTTGAGAATGCGGAGACAGCGAAAGTCGACAGCAACGAGGTCGAAAAGAAAAGGCGTCCATCTCGCGATATTCATCCGGCTGCGCTGGCCTGGGCATCGCTCGTGGTCAAGTCATTTGCCGGCCGAATTCAGACGGTGCCGCGCGAGGGCCGGCCCGCCGAGTTGCGAGTGGCGTTGATGGCTTTGTTGGACCAGTTAAGTTTTCGTGAGCAGATTTCGCGGCCGGTGAGCCGGTTAATCGCTGAACACGAATTGCCGCGAGCGCTGCTCAACTTCAATAGTTTGGAAGTGTTGCGGCGCGCGTTTGTAGCCGCGATCAAGAGCATTGAAATCGCCGCGGGCCTGTCAGAAGCACCTGCGTCAGCGGGTGGGCTCTTTTCACCACCACCCGCTCACGCCGGTGGTTCAGACAAGACCTCCCTGGCCACGTTCATCGATGAGGTGCGTCGCGCGATCAGTTCGCAATCGGTAGTCTCATCCGCTGCCGACTCGCGCGGCTTGCGTGTGCTTGAGGCGACCGATGTGCGCGGGTTGCGCTTTCGGGCCGTGTTCATCGCCGGGCTGGTTGAAGGCGGGTTTCCGTTGCGTGCGTCGCGTGATTGGATTTATCCACACGAGGAGCGCGAGCGTTTGAAGAATTATGGTTTAACTCTCGAAGACATTTCTCCCGCCACCCTACTGAAAGAGGAGCACTATTTTTACCAGGCCGCCTGTCGCGCCACCGAGCGGTTATATCTCAGCCGCCCCCTCGTCCTGGCCGATGATTCCGAAACCGTAGCGTCGTATTACATCGATGAATTACGCCGCGCCGTATCGCCGCTCACGCTCGAGACTAAGACGATTCGTCGCGACTATGACGGCTGGAGCCTGAATGAGCTTGATAACGTTTCGACTGCGCCGGAGCTTGACCGCGCCCTGGTGCGCCAGCAGGAAAGGCACCTGCATCGAGGCGAAAAGAACCAACTACTGCCTGAGCCGCGAATTGCCCGGTTCCTGGCGTTGGCGCGCAACGATGGCTGGCTGACCGGCTCAGCCTTGCGCCGGATCGAAATTGAACGCGAGCGTGCGGGCAAAAGATTTGGCCCATACGACGGCCAGATCACCGATCCCCACTTACTCGCGCTGTTGAACCAGCGCTTTGGTCCTGAGTTTATGCACAGCGCCAGCGGTCTTAGCCTCTACGGGAACTGTGCTTATAAGTTTTTTGGCCAAAGAATTTTGAAACTTGAACCGCGCGGCGAGGCGGCGCTCGACCTTCAGGCAATCGATGCGGGCAAGCTGCTGCACGACATCCTGCGCCGTTTCTTCGAGCAGTACCGGCGGCAGCCGCTATCTCAATTTGATCGCGACGAACTCCAACAGGAACTCATGAGGCTGGCGGACAAGGTCTTCGATGAACACGAGGGGGTCGTGCCGCCGCTTAACAAACAGATTTGGAAGATCGATCGCGAGATTCGCAAAATACTGTTGGAGCAGGTCCTGCTTTATGAGCTCGACATTCAGGAGCGGGCCAGCGCGCATGGAGTTGTGCCGGCATATTTTGAAGTCGCATTCGGAAGCATGAAGTCTCATGCACGCGATCCCGGTTCGACAGACCAGGCCCTGGAATTGAGCCGGTCAACTTTTGTCGGCGAAGAGAGTATGAAGATCAGCGGGCAGATCGATCGTGTCGATGTTTCCACCGACAACACGCTCATCGCCTACGACTACAAGCTCTCCACCGGGTCGAGCAAGGAAGACATTAAGTCAGGCAGAAGTCTACAGCTTCCGATTTATCTGGAAGCGCTGGAGAGATTGATTCTGCCCGACCACACCGTAGCCGGCGGCGGCTACTACGTGATCCGCGGCGGTATCGAACGGCGAAACCGCGGGCTGCACCGCGCGACTGCTTTGCAGTATTCAGGAATCAAAAAAACTGTCCTGGGAGTTATGAGCGACGAGGAATGGCAGCAAATACGAGCCGGTGTGATCGCGAAGATCTGGGATTTTCTCGATCACATGCGCGCCGGGAACTTCAGTGTTCAGCCGTCGGAAAAACTGAAGACATGCAGGTTTTGCGACTTCAGCGCGGTCTGCCGTTACGAACGGTATCGAATTGATGCGAAGGATCGTTCGGACGCTCTACGGGGATAAGGGAAAGTGGAACATCAATCATATTATTTCCCGCTACTCTTTCTTATACCCGAAGCGAGTTTTGTCTCTGCCTCTCAACCTCCTTTTTCCCTCGGCACATAACAAAGGCTGCCTGGCTAGACACTTGGTGCCTCTTGATGGATGCAGCTAATGCGATCGTTGATCGCGGTAGGATCACCTCGGAAGATGACTTGCTTCAAGAACTCTTCGCGGCTGCCGAGCCAAATGTGTAGTTACTAATCTTCTCGACTATCCTTGTTTTGAAGCAGAGACGTTGTTATCGTTACAAACTTAAAGAGGTTGCTATGAACGCGCATTACATCCTTACTGATTACATCGACCGGGCGATCGGTGAAGCGGAGTATGACAAGTTGGAGGACAGCTCTTACGCTGGCAGGATCGATTCCTGCAAAGGGGTTGTAGCCTTTGCTCCTACGTTGAAGGAATGTGAAGGAGAACTGCGCTCTACTTTGGAAGACTGGATCCTCCTGGGTCTCAAGTTAGGACATAGCTTGCCCGTCGTGGATGGCATCGACCTAAACAAGGAACCGGAGTATGAGCCAATGGAGGCCGTGTAAGCGGAACGACTTTGTTCGCCGGCTGCGCCAGCTCGGTTTCGTAGGCCTGTATTCGGGAGCGAGGCATCAATTCATGGTCTATGGGAATCACCGCCTGACCATTCCTTCGAACATTGAGTATTCCGTTCCTCAGCTTCGGATGATGATTCGCGAAATTGATAGAATCCTCAGTCGGGAGATCCTCATTGATGAATGGGAATCGCTGTCGTAGCGTCGCACACCACGAACCGCCTGCACACGTGCGCCTCGGGTTGCCGAAGGTTCTGACAGTTCCAAAATGCCTTCACCAACTAAAAAGCGCGAATTGTTACCTGAGCAGGCTGCGGCTGCATACGAGATCGAGAAACACATCTCGGTGACGGCAGGCCCGGGCTCCGGCAAGACCTTCGTTCTCGTCGAGCGTTACCTGCATATTCTCCGCCAGCATCCGGAAATCAGCATCGATCAGATAGTCGCGATCACCTTCACCAATCGCGCAGCTAACGAAATGCGCGAGCGCCTGCGTGCCGGGCTCAATAAGATTTTGCAAGCGGCAACAAGCGACGAGCGCCGTCGCTGGCTGGCTTACAAACGCACGCTCGACGGCGCTGTGATCACCACAATCCACGGTTTTTGCGCGCGTCTGCTGCGTGAGTTTCCAGTCGAAGCCGGCATCGATCCGCAGTTTCTCCTGCTCGATGAACATCGAGCCGCGATGCTGCTCGAATCAGTCGTCGAAGAAGTGCTGACGGAGTTTATCAGTTCCGGGCATGTGGCGATTTCCAGGCTCACGCTGGGTGTAGGTCGCGGGAAGTTGGCGGCGGCGCTCGCGCAAATGTACCGCGAAGTTCGCGGGCAGGGACTTGCTCCGGGTGAGCTCGAAAAGAAAACTGCGCGTAGCCATGCGACAGAACAGGATCATGCGCAGGCGTTAAACGAGTTGTCGCGAGCGATGGATGAGTTCCTGGCGGCGCGCCGGACCACGCCGGCGCAGAGACTCAACCAGTCGGAAGTGTCGGCGGCCTGGCGTGGATTCTTTCCTTTGATCCAGGAGATTCCCGAAATCGAGAATCTGGCGGACTACTGCCGCATAGTTGAAGGCTTTCGCGGCCCGCGTCCACAAGCACGCGGCGATCTCAAGCCTTACGTTAACGCCTTAGACCATCTAATCTGGGCAAATAATCTTGAAGGCCGCGTACCGCAGATATCGCTCGATTTGTTTGCCCGAGACTATGCGCTTGAGCTGGTGACCGTCTTATCGCGGATCGACGAGCGGCTCAACGCGGAGAAGCAAAAACTTTCGGCGCTGGATTTCGACGATTTGGAAGTCCGCACCCTCGAACTACTCAAACGACCTGAAGTGCTCGGCCGCGCGGCGGAGCGTTACAAGTTTTTCCTGGTAGACGAATTTCAGGACACGAATGGTTTGCAACGCGCGCTGCTCGATCAACTTGTTTTGAAATTCGGCGGGCGTCAAAAAGCAAACCTCTTTATTGTGGGCGACGGCAAACAATCGATTTACGGTTTCCGCGGCGCTGATGTAGACGTTTTCCACGAGATGACCGCAACGCTGATCGGCGCCGGCGGACAAGAGAAACCCCTGCTGGTGAACTTTCGCAGCCAACCGCAGCTGATCAGTTTTTTCAATCACCTGTTCGCCAACCTTTTCCAGCCAGACGAAGAGGTGCCGCCTCAGGATTTGAAAGAGCTTGGCTATGTTGCTCACCAGGCGAGTTACGTCCCCGAAGATCCAGAGATCGGTAACCGAAAACCGCTTGCCGGGCCTCTTGTTGAAGTGATGATTACCACCGAAGCGTCGGGTGATCCGGACGATCCGAAAGCGGAGCAGGATTCTCGTGAGCTGGATGCCGCACAGCTGGCGCTGCGAATCATTTCGCTGGTTGGCGGTGGGAGCGCCGAAGCTGGGAGCGCAGGCATCATGTCTGCCTCAAGCAACGACTCCAAAAAAGTCACGGCTGAATCTGAGGACCTGGCGAGCAATATCTCCCACGAAGGCAGGCAGGATGCCTGCGCTCCCAGCCGCAGCGCCCCCGGCTTTAAATACAGCGACATCGCACTTTTGTTTCGCGCAATGACAAACATCCAGGTGTACGAATCAGCCTTCCGTCGCGCAAACATTCCTTATCAAACTGTCTTGGGCCGAGGATTTTATGAGCGCCCTGAGATCACTGACCTGATCCAGTTGCTGCGTTTCCTCGATAACAAAACCGACGAAGTCGCGCTGGCAGCAGTTTTGCGATCACCTCTCTGCGGTTTGTCTGACAACGCATTGCTGGCATTGCGTTGCGGTCCCGGCCTCAACGAATCAGGTGAGGTCAAAACGGATGACCCGCTGAGGCATTTCACGCAAACGCGCCGCCTGCTGCGGGCGTTGCGCGATCACCGAAACATTGCCCATATCACCGGCCAGGAGCACGAACTGCTCGATCGCGCCAACGTTTTGATCACCGAGCTGATTTCCCGACGGCATCATTACCCGCTGGGAGATCTGCTACGGTTCGCGGTTGAACAATCGGAATACCTGACGGTCATCGCCGCCACATTTGACGGCGCGCAACGCCTCGCAAACGTCGAGCGCCTGTTTACTCTCGCCGAGCGTTTTGAGCGCGCGGGCACGCATTTGATTCGCGACTTTGTCCGCTACGCTGAAGAGTTTGAGGCGATTGGCAGCCGCGAGAGTGAAGGCCAAATCGACGAGGCGGCCAACGCGGTGAAGCTGATGACGATTCATCAGGCGAAGGGGCTTGAGTTTCCCGTCGTCATCATTCCAGAGCTCCAGCGCCGAGCGCGCGTGTCGGACAACTGGTTTCTGTTGGATCGTCATCGCGGACTGACTTTGAAAGTTCCGGACGGTCGCGGCGGTTCAGTTGCGGGTTGCACCTTCAGCAGTTTCGAACAGCGGCATGCGTGGCGCGAGGAGTTTGAGAGCATGCGGCTGCTTTATGTCGCCGCCACCCGCGCCGAAGACCGTTTGATATTTTCAGGAACTACGAAAGACCTCGAGAGCCTTAGCGGCAAGAGGGAGACATGGCTCAGGTGGATCTGGCAGTCGCTTGGTTCTCCGGCGCAAAGCGGAAGCGGCGTTATCAATTTGGTGGCCGATGTCGATATCCAGTTCACGCTGAATCTGGCTGACGAGATCGAACAGGCAGTCCAGGGAACGATTACCGAAGCGGGCAACGCCAGCGAGTCGGACCGCACGGCTGAAACCCCAGGCTCACTGCTGGAAGCTTTCCCACTACTGCAACCGCTCGTGGTGGATCAGTCGACAGCCGTACACCGTTTCAGCGTTACGCAGCTCATCAATTACCGGCGCTGTCCGCGCCAATATTATTTTGACCGGATACTTCATTTGCCCTCTGCTGATCAGCTCTCGGTTTGGAACGACGCTGAAGCGCCCGAGCCGCCTGCTAATTTAACTGCCACGCTCAAAGGCGCAGTGGTCCACCGATTCTGTGAAACTTACGCCACTGGCGAGCCGGTTGAAGATGCGCTGCGACGAAGCTTCGACGACGTGATCAGAAACCGGCAGGCCGAGCTGGCGGATCGGTTAGTGGAAATCAATTTTGATGCGGGCGTCGCTGAATTGCTGCCGCTGGCGCAAAACTATTTATCGAGCGGTGTCTTCGAGCGGGTTGAGCGAGCACGCTCACTCTCAGAACCCCAGGCGGCATTGGGGTTAGCGGGGCGGTCTAACATCTTTCCCATTGCTTCGCGCGTGGAGGCCGGCCTTTGGAGTGAACTGAGTTTTAAACTTCGACGCCCGATGGGAATCTTGAGCGGCGCGATCGATAAGCTGCTGATAACTCCGGCTGCCGGCGGAACAGGTTTTGACGTTGAAGTCATCGACTTTAAAACGAACCGGCTTCGCGCTCGCGGCGGAAGGTCAACCTCTTCACTGGGGCCGCGCGCGCCTCGCCCGCAAAGCGCTGAAGTCAATCCCAGCTTGAGTGTAACGAAAGGTGTGCGGGCGGGACGCCCGCGGTCCCAGTATCAAGTTGAACAGTTCGCGTTTGACTTCAACCTGCCGCCTGCAAAGGCGAGTGAACCGGTAGAAGATTCATCCGTAGACCAACAGGTGCGCATCGCGGCATCCGATTATCAGTTGCAGATGCAGGCTTACGCCTTAGCGGTGAGTGAACTGATGCCATCGTTAGCCAGGGATGGTTCTTCAGTTATTTCCACGCTGCACTTTCTGGATCCAAACGTAGAGTCTCACCTCGATTCGGAACTGCTACGCCCCGAGGCATGCGCGCGCGCTATTGACGAGGCCATGATGCAGATCGTTTCTTCTCACGAGCCGGGCGAGTTTCCGGTAAGGCCCGCTCTGCATTGCCGCATCTGTAACTTTCTTGGCATCTGTCCGCCGGGGCAGGATTGGCTTCGAGCAGGGAAGGCTAAATCAGAACCGGGAGCGGTAGCGACCGGGTAAACATTACGCTCAACAGGGTCGTCGGCGATACTTCGACCCGGTCGCTACCCCGACCATAGTCGGGGTTCTGACTTCTTCTATTCTGATCCGCCATATCTGCGTTAATCTGTCGCCAATAGGTGTGGACTCAAAACTATGAGCAAACAAGACAGCCCCCAGGTCGGCGCGCCGGCGCCTGACTTCACTCTCAAAGACGGCGGCGGCAACGATTGGCGCTTGTCAGACAAACGCGGCGCGGTGGTGGTGCTGCTCTTCTATCCGGGAGATGAAACCCCGATCTGCACACGGCAAATGTGCTCGGTCAGAGATCGTTGGGAAGACTACTCGGCAACCGGCGCTGAGGTGGTTGGTCTTTCAACAGACTCGGTTGAGTCGCACCAGAAATTTGCCGAGCATCACGAGCTGCCACTCAGACTGCTTTCTGATTCAGCGGCTGAAGTGGCAAATCTGTATGGCGCCCGCTCCTTGATTCCCGGCAAGGTGGCGCGGTCTGTTTTCGTGATAGATGCCAAGGGAATCATCCGCTATCGCGATGTGCGACCTTTAGGGTTATTCCGGCCCAAGGACGATGAGGTTTTGAAAGCGATTGAGGAGGCGAAGGCCTAGGATACAACGGAATTATTTCCCGCGTACTCAAGGGATTAACTACGACCGTGAAGCGAAAGGTCCGAAGACCCGAAGGGCCGTGAGTCAATAGCCACGCCCGTAAGGGCGTGGATTAAGTGTTAGTCTCATCTTTGGAGGCCCGAAGGGCCGTGAGTCAATAGCCACGCCCGTAAGGGCGTGGAAAGTTGTATCAAATAGGGACATGAGCACCGAAGGTGCGACACAGTGCAAACTCACACCCACAGGTAACGTTCGTCATATTCGATGTCATGTTTATCGAGCAGTGTGATCAACTTCTCTTTAAACGCCCGCTTTCGATGATGGTGTTCCTGGTTCGCAATGTACTTGACGACCTTCTGCTGTTCCGATTTGCTCACACTGAAGGCGCCATAGCCCTCTTGCCAGGCAAAGCTTCGTAACCGTGAGAACGACTCGTGAATCCAACGCGACGAATTGGATTTCACTACGTTGACAAAATCAGCAAGACTGATCGTGGAGGGCAACGAAGCGAGCAGGTGAATGTGATCAAACATACCTCCAGCGGAAATAAGTTTTGCTCTTTTGTTATTCGTTATCCCGCCGATGTACGCGTAGAGATCATCACGCACGTTCGCTCCCAGCCACGGCTCGCGTCCGGCGGTGCTCCAGGTGAAGTGAACTAATAAGCTGATGTGTTTGCCTGCCATGAGGTAACGCTCCTTTGTCTGGATGGGTGTCGGCCCTTTGGGCCTCAGGTGAGACTAACATTTGATCCACGCCCTGACGGGCGTGGCTATTGACTTCCGGCCCTCACGGGCCTTAGCAAGATCGCTTTTATTGTTGGTTGGCGGTTTGTGTAATCGCCGAATTCTGCCGATTGCTGTTAGACTCTTCGCATTCTGAAGGAGATTTTGAATGGCTGACAACATTAAGTGCAAACACTGCGGTGACAAACGTCCCGCGCTGGGCTTCGCACCGTTTCCAAATGAATTGGGACAGCGCATCGCAACAGAGATCTGCCAGCCCTGCTGGGCCGGCTGGCTGCAGAAGCAGACTCAGATTATCAATCACTACGGTCTCGATCTGATGAAGCCTGACGCTCAGGATTTTCTCTTCGATAACCTGAAGGGATACCTGTTTGGCGAAATGAAACCAGAAGCGGCGGAAGCGACTATCGATACTTCCAAAGAAGGCTCCGTTAAGTGGTAGCTGGGAGCGCAGGCATCCTGCCTGAAAACCCGAGCTCTCGCGAAGATCCAATGAAGTGTGCAGCCGGTTCGCGCGCGGACGCGCTCCCAGCCAACGCGGTTCCGCCTGGCGGCAATTGAAACCAGGTTCGCTTTGTCTGCGTAACAAGCGTTTCGAATCTTGAAGTAACCCCCACCCCGAAGTTATTTACTTATTCCCGATTTGTAGGCTAAGCTTTCGCCACTCGTTAACAACATCACGACGGGTTTGCCAAGTGCACTTTCTTTACTGGCAAACAACGACTGGCAAACAACGCCCAAAGATTAAGAGTGGGGACCCGATCATCTATGCCAAGAGTCTATCCGCGCATTACCGCTGCCGTGGTGATGTTGCTAGTGCTGCTGCCGCTCCTTTTTATTGCTCCTTCGCTCGTCAACGGTCAACGCGGTTCGCTCGATACTTACGCGATCACCAATGCGCGGATCGTCACAGTCTCGGGCGCCCCCATCGAGCGCGGCACGGTGGTAATTCGTGATGGCTTGATCGCAGCGGTTGGCGCGAACGTAACCGTGCCCGCAGACGCGCGCATCATCGACGGGACCGGCCTGACCGTCTATCCGGGCCTCATCGATTCGAGCACTTCTCTCGGAATACCGCTGCCATCGCCTGCTCCCGCTGCTTCGCCCGGCCAGGGCGGCGGAGGCTTCGCGCAGCTTCTTCGGGCCCAGACCTCTTCCACCGTCGCTCTGAATTCAACTCAACCTGCCGGTCTGCAACCGGAAGTGCTCGTCGAGGATTTTCTGCGTCCCGGCGGAGCACAGATCGAGGCGGCGCGGGCTGCCGGAATCACGACGGTTTTGACTGCGCCGCGGCAGGGAATCTGGATGGGCCAGTCTGCGTTAATCAATTTGTCCGGCGACACTGCGCAACAAATGATCGTGCGTTCGCCGGTTGCGCTTCATGTCGGGTTTACGCCCCTGCGCACCGGTGGTTATCCCACATCCTTGATGGGCGTCTTTGCCGTGCTCAGACAGATGCTGCTTGATGCGGGTCGTTATCGCGAGGCACAACTGGCCTACGAGCGTTCGCCGCGGGGCACGCGGCGACCGGATCACGACCGATCGTTGGCGGCATTGCTGCCGGTGCTTGATGGTGCGATGCCCGTCGTGATGTACGCCGATCGTGAACGTGAAATTGCGCGCGCGCTGGACTTGGCGGATGAGTTCAAACTGAAAGCGATCATCGCGGGCGGTCTTGAGTCGGCCAAAGTCGCGGACCGTTTGCGTGAAAGCAAAGTTCCAGTGTTGTTGTCGCTCAATTTCCCGCGGCGCACAACGGCTGCGCTGCCGGAAGCCGATCCGGAACCATTGAGAGTGTTGCGCGAGCGCGTGGAAGCGCCAAAAGCGGCCGCCCGCTTGGTTAACTCTCGGGCGAAGTTTGCATTTCAATCAGGAGCTTTGACCAACATGGCTGACTTCCAAGCCAACCTATTGCGGGCAATCGACGGCGGACTCGGGCGCGAGGACGCCTTACGCGCGGTAACGATTTGGCCAGCCGAGATTTTCGCCGTTTCTGATCGGCTCGGCTCAATCGAAACGGGAAAGATTGCCAACCTGCTGGTTACGCGTGGTGATCTATTTGACCGCAACCGGACGGTTGCTCATGTCTTTATCGATGGCCGCCCGGTTGATTTAGCAAGGACCACTCCAGCCCCTGCGGCTGGTGGTGGTGGGGCCGCGATGTTTACGGGAACCTGGACGCTCAATATTAATCTTGGCTCCGGCGACCTGGTGGCGACGTTAACGCTTCGGCAGGAAGGCGAACGCTTGAGCGGTTCAATTCAGGGCGCATTGGGAACGGGAGAAATTGCTAACGCTTCAGCGAGCGCGAATGGTGAGATTCGTTTTACGGTGCCGGTCACACTTGAAGGCCGAGCTGCGGAAGCTACCTTCGCTGGAAGGCTGGCCGGAAGTGGAATGCAGGGTGATGTGACTGTGGTCGGACGAGCTCCCGGTTCATTTACGGGGACTCGCACCGCCGCGCCACCGTCGATGCGCTGATTAATAAGGCCTCTCCCTGGAGTGCGGGTGACCTGTCACCGCTTTCCCCGCGGCGCCTGGCGCCGGTTACATCTGAATTCAGTAAAGGCCGCGCCAGGTCGCGGCCGACCAAAGCGGCGACAGGTCGCCGCACTCCAAGAGGTTCCAATGATGAAACGACTGTTCATTTATCTTCTCGCAGCCACGATGATTGCCGGCATCCTGCCTGCGTCGTTCGCCCAGAATCGTACCCCGCAGACGGAAACCATTATCCGCAACGCGACGGTGCTGACCATCACGCGCGGCACGCTTGCAAACACGGATGTGTTGATTCGCAACGGCAAGATCGCCGGCCTCGGCAAAGGACTCAAGGCGGCAGCCGATGCGCGCGTGATCGATGGCACCGGCAAGTTCGTCATGCCGGGTATTATCGATTGCCACTCCCATTCGATGCTCGACACGATCAACGAAGGCAGTCTCTCCGTTAGCTCCATGGCCCGCACAAGCGACGTGCTCAATCCCAACGACATCGATCTCTATCGCGGACTGGCCGGCGGAGTGACCACATTGAATCTGCTGCACGGATCGGCAAACGCGATTGGCGGATTAAACACGGTGGTGAAAATAAAGTTTGGCCGGCCAGTCGAAGAGTTTCTGTTTCCGGGAGCGATGCCGGGGATCAAGTTTGCCCTGGGAGAGAATCCCAAGCGGTCCAGTTTTCAGCCGCAGCCCGGGCAGACGCGACGCTACCCGGCGACGCGTATGGGTGTCGAAGAAGTAATTCGCGAGGCGTTTACCCGCGCGCGCGACTATCAGCGGACCTGGGCCGAACATCGCGCCGCAGTCGCGCGCCGCGAAAAAAACCTGGTGACGCCGCGCCGCGATCTTCAGCTCGAACCGCTCGTCGAAGTTCTGGAAGGCCGGCGTTTAGTTCATGCGCATTGCTACCGCGCCGACGAAATCCTGATGCTGATCAGTGTGGCAAACGAGTTTGGTTTCAAGATCAAAACTTTCCAGCACACACTCGAGGGCTACAAGGTGGCTAAGGAGATTGCGCAACACGGCGCCGGAGCCTCGATCTTTGCCGACAACTGGAGCTACAAGATTGAAGCCTACGATGCCATTCCATACAACGCCGCCATCATGACGCGCGCCGGTGTCAACGTGTCGATGAATTCCGATTCCGATGAACGGGCTCGACGTTTGAACATTGAAGCTGCGAAAGCGATGCGCTATGGCGACTTGAGCGAAGTGGAAGCGCTCAAGCTCATCACCTGGAATCCGGCCTGGCAATTAGGCATACAGGATCGAGTCGGTTCGATTGAAGTCGGGAAAGACGCCGATATCGCGATCTGGAACGGTCACCCGCTGAGTGTTTACTCGCGCGTGGACACCACCTTCATCGACGGCCAAATTTATTTTGATCGGCAGCAGGACCTGGCGAAGCGCGCTGACTTTCAGCGGGAACGCACCGCGCTGGAGGCTGCCGAACCAAATCGTCCACCAGCAGGGGGTGCATCTCCGCGGCTTCCGCGCGGTAGACGCCCTACACACGATGACGATCTCGGGAAGGGCGAAACGGGGGAGGTGGACCACCGATGAAGCCAGAAGTCAGAAGTCACAAGTCAGAAGTCAGAATACAGAACTCAGAGAAGCGCAGATGTCTGTGTGGTAACGCGAGCGGCTCTGCCGCCGCACAGTGCGGAAAGGCTCTGCCTTTCCGTCAAGGTCCGATCCCAGCGATGATGCGCCTCGCTCTCCTTTCTATTTCGATTTTGATTTCCGCAGGAGTCGTCGCAGCACAGCAGCCGGGCAATCCGACCACGCAGTCAGGCGTCACGCCTCCGCGAGGTGTCTATGTAATCGCAAACGCTCGCATCGTGACCGTCAGTGGTCCTGATATAGAAAACGGCGGCATCGTTATTCGCGACGGGAAGATCACGGCGGTCGGATCGAACGTGAGTGTCCCGGTGCCTGCCGGCGCCGTCACTATCGACGCGCGCGGTCTCTCGGTTTATCCGGGAATGATTGACGCCGGTACCGCAATGGGCCTCGTTGAGGTGGGCCAGGGCGCCTCGGGCACAGTTGATACAGCCGAGGTCGGCGATTTGAACCCAAACGCCAAGGCGATCATCGCGGTGAATCCACACAGCGCGCACATCGGCGTGACCCGTGTGGATGGCGTGACCACTGCTCTGTCGCTTCCTTCAGGAGGTTTGATTTCGGGGCAGGGTGCGCTCATCAATCTGGTGGGAACCAGTCCGGCGGAGATGGCTGTCGTTCCTTTCGCGGCGCTGGTAATCAATTACCCACGCACGAGCGCGGGCGGCGGCGCTTTTGGTGGCGCACAGCAACTAACGGATCTCACCGAAGCTTTGGCAACGGCGAACCGGCAGGTAGAACAGATTCGCAAGATGCTGCGCGATGCCGAAGCGTATGGTCGCGCCCAGGATGCTTACGCAAAGGACAAAGCTCTGCCGCGTCCCGCGCAGAATATTGTGCTCGCCTCGCTCGTCCCTTATGTTCGCGGCGAGCGGCCGGTTGTTTTTCGCGCTGAGCGCGAAGCCGACATGCGCGGAGCGATCCGGTTCGCCGAAGAGATGAAACTCAAGCCCATCATCCTCGGCGGAGACGATGCGTGGAAGATCGTTGGTCTTTTGAAAGAGAAGAACGTTCCCGTAATTCTGACCGGCATCTGGGATTTGCCGATTCGGGAAGACGACTTCTACGATACGCTCTACGAAAACGCTGCGAAGTTGCAGCAGGCCGGCGTACGTTTTGCGATTTCCACTGGTGACAGTGGACCAAACGTGCGTAACCTTCCCTTCTATGCGGGCATGGCGGCCGCCTTTGGTCTCCCCAGGGCCGAGGCCTTGAAAGCCGTTACGCTCTATCCGGCACAGATCATGAACGTCGCTGATCGAATGGGTTCGATCGAAATCGGTAAGATGGCGAATCTGGTCATCACCGACGGCGATCTGCTGGAAACGCGCACGCACGTACGACATCTTTTTATCGACGGCCGCCCGGTCCCTTTGACCAGCCGTCACACGGAACTAAACGACGCCTTCAAGAACCGGCGTTAGTAGGACAGGCATTCCTGCCTGTCCCAGGTTGCGAAGAAGAGACCAAACATTCCTGCATGTCATCTCGGTTAATGAGGGACAGGCAGGAATGCCTGTCCTACCAACAGAATATTTCCACGGAGGATTTTCTCTTGTCTAAACAGCACTTTCTTAATTCAATCCGCGTTATCGCGATCATCGCGGTCGTATTTATTTCTGCGTCGAGCGCTGCGGCCCAAACCAAGTTGCTTCGTTTTCCTGACATTCACGGCGACCGCGTGGTCTTCACGTATGGTGGCGATCTCTGGACTGCGTCTGCATCAGGCGGCGCAGCAATTCGTCTAACTTCGCATCCGGGTATTGAAGTGTTTGGCAAGTTTTCCCCCGACGGCAAGTGGATCGCCTTCACCGGACAGTATGACGGCGATGAGCAGGTCTACGTCGTTTCCTCCATGGGCGGCGTGCCCCGCCAGTTAACTTTCTACCCGGCGAAGGGTCCATTAACGCCGCGCTGGGGTTGGGACAATCACGTGCACGGCTGGAGCCGCGACGGCAAGCGCATCCTCTTTCGCGCCCAACGCGATTCGTGGGCGTTGCCAATCGCGAAGCTCTACAGCGTGTCCGTGGAGGGTGGCCCAGCTGAAGCGCTCCCGATGCCGACCGCGGGTTCAGGCGACTATTCTCCCGATGGCGCGCTGATCGCTTACTCGCCTCAATCGCGCGACTTCCGCTCCGAGAAACGCTACGGGGGCGGCCAGGCAAACGCTCTTTACATCTTCGATCTCAAGAGCTACGCGGCGAAAAAGATTACTGAAGGACCACGGCCTTCGCGCGACCCGATGTGGGTCGGTAACACGGTCTACTTCAATTCCGATCGCGACGGGCACTTTAATCTCTACGCCTATAGCAACTCAGACGGTAAAACGACGCAGGTAACCAACAACAAAACCTGGGACGTCCGCTGGCCCAGTTCCGACAACGAAGGCCGCGTGGTTTACGAGCTCAATGGCGAGCTGCAGATACTGGACGCGCGCAGCGGCCGCAGCTCCGGCATCTCGATCTCCGTACCGGATGAGGGTTTGGCACTTCGACCAAGTCGGATTCCCGTGGCTAGTTTCATGGAGTCTGTCGGTCTTAGTCCCAAGGGTGAACGCGCCATCTTCAATGCGCGCGGCGACGTTTTCACTGCGCCGATTGAGAAAGGGCCGACCCGCAATTTGACGCATTCTTCCGGCGCGCATGACAAGTGGCCTTCATGGTCGCCTGACGGTTCGCGTATCGCTTTTATCTCCGACATGAGCGGCGAAGAAGAGCTTTACATCATGCCGCAGGACGGTCTGAAGCCTGCGGAACAGATCACGCGCGGCGGTAGCGCCATGCGTTACCAGCCCGAATGGTCACCCGACGGCAAGCGCATTGCTTTCAGTGATAAAGACGGTAAGCTTTATGTCGTCACGCTCGCTGACAAGAAAGTCACCGAGATTGCCGATTCCAAATACAACCAGATTCGCGACTACATTTGGTCGCCGCGCAGTAATTTCATCGCCTTCAGCATGGCCGCGAACCCCAACCGCAACTCCTCGATTCATATCTGGAGCGCTGCCGACGGCCGCGTGCGCCGCGTAACCGACGACATGTTTAATGCGGGGAGTCCGGCGTGGGACCCGGCGGGGAATTACATCTACTATCTGAGCGACCGCGAGTTTCAACCGCAGATTTCTCAGGTCGAGTTTAACTACGCCACCAATCGCACCACCTACATTTATGCGATGGCCCTGCGCAAGGACGTGAAGCATCCCTTCCCGCCAGAGAGTGATGAGGTCACGATCGCGAAGGAAGAAACTCCCAGGCCTCGCGGCGAACCCGGCGAAGTACCCGCCTCGCCGACGAAAGACATCAATAGGGAATTGAAGGACCCGGCCAAGTCGCCGACGCCCGCACCGTCGCCTTCCGCTTCGCCGGGACCGTCACCTGAAGCAGCTCCGACTGGTCCCAGACCGCCAGCGACTATGACCATCGACTTCGACGGCATCATGGCCCGCGCGGCGCGCGTGCCTGTCGGCGCCGACAATTACGGCGGACTCTCGGCCAAGACCGGCCACCTTTTGTATGCGTCCGGCTCCGCTTTCTTCTACGGCCGCGCCGGCGACCGTCCGACTAACCTTAAGATCTTCGCGTTTAAGGATCGCAAAGAGACCACGATTGCCGAAGATATCCGCGGCTATGTGATCTCCGACGACGGCAACAAACTGCTGGTGGCCCAGGGCCCGGGCTACAGCCTTTACGATGCTACGCCGCAGGGAGATAAAACCAGGAAGCCAGTTTCGACTGCCGGGCTGTTTGTTGATCGGATCCCTTCCGAAGAATGGAACCAGATCTTCAATGAGGTGTGGCGCCGCTATCGCGACTTCTTCTACGTTCCCAACATGCACGGTTACGACTGGGCCGCCATTCGCGATCAGTACAAGCCGCTGCTGCGGTATGTATCGCACCGTTCCGATCTCAACTACGTAATCGCGGAGATGATTTCCGAGTTGACGATTCAGCACGCCTACATCGAAGGCGGCGATTTCACGATTCCGCCGCGTCCACGCAGTGGATTGCCGGGCGCGCGTTTTGAGATCGCCAACGGGCGCTACAGGATTGCGAAGATCTTCCAGGGACAAAATGAGGAAGACATCTATCGCTCGCCGCTCACCGAAGTCGGGGTCGACCTTAAGGTTGGCGATTACATTTTGGCTATTGATGGCGAGGAGTTGAAGGGGACCGATGATATCTATCGGCTGTTGCGCAACAAGGCCGACAATCCCGTCAGTCTTACCGTTAATTCGGGCCCGACGATGAGCGGCGCGCGCATCGTTTCCTATCGCCCGGTAACCAGCGAAGAGCTGCTCATCTATCTCAACTGGGTTGCCAACAATCGGCGCAAGGTAGACGAGGCCACGGGCGGGCGCGTCGGCTACATACACATTCCCGACATGGGAAACAATGGCATCCGCGAGTTTATCAAGTGGTACTACCCGCAGATCCGCAGAGAGGGTTTGGTGGTTGACGTGCGCGCCAATGGCGGCGGCAACGTCTCGCGCATGCTCATCGAGCGTTTGCGTCGCAAGCTGCTGGGCACAAACTACGCGCGCACTGACGACGAAGCCAACACCTATCCGGACTCGGTTTTCATCGGTCCGATGGTTACGCTGCTCGATCAAAATTCATCATCAGATGGCGACATCTTCCCTTACATGTTTCGTGAAGCCGGTCTGGGACCATTGATCGGCAAACGTTCATGGGGCGGGGTGGTAGGCATCCAGGGTCGCGGACCATTAATCGACGGCGGCACCGTCTTCGTCCCCGGCTCCGGCCTCGCGAGCAAGGAAGGACAGTGGATTATCGAAGGCTACGGCGTCGATCCGGATATTGAAGTGGAAAACGATCCGAAGTCTGAGATTGAGGGAAAAGATCCGCAACTCGAACGCGGCATCGCTGAGGTGATGGCGAAGCTGAAGACGCCGGTGAAGCTGCCGGCGAAGCCGCCGGGACCGGTGAAGACGCTCCGGTAATTACTGGGGACCTGGTAGTTAGTGGGACCGTAACACTGGGAGCGCGGGCGTCCCGCCCGCGATGGCGCAGATCGAGAGTCGCGCTTGAGGTCCGAAGGACCGTTAGTTAATAGCCCCGCCCGTCAGGGCGGGGTATACGACGGTTGGTTGTATAAGCGCCGAAGGTGCGATACTTCTTGTGCCGGCCCTTCGGGCCTCTGGCGATCGAGATGATGCAGTTCCCCGGCCTCACGGCCGGGGCTACTAACTAACGGTCCTTCGGACCTAAGGGTGCAAAGCTCATCACAGGGAAGGAACACATCTCGCGCGCGGAGCGTGCGGCAGAACAACGGATCGGGGTTGATTTAACCCGACCGCTGCCGCCCGCTTCGCGGGCTCTTTCTATTTTTCGCCACGAAACCTGGGGTTCCGCTGCGCTCCACCCCAGGCTTTATGCTCTCGCCTCGCTTCGCGGGCTCTATGAAGAGTTATGCGGTTCGGTAACCGAGTAAGTCTGAACCGAGAGCGGTAGCGACCGGGTCGAACCCACCCGAAAAGAATCTACCAGCAACCGCACTCCTGACGCGCTGGTCCAATCACGCCGAAACGATGACCCGGTCGCTACCGCTCCCGGTTCTGACTTCTTCTAGGCAAGGACAATGAGCGCACCACTCGGAAGTCTGAGATGGTAGGTTGCGACCCGCAATTCGAACGCGGCACCGCTGAGTGCTGGCGAAAAGGGCGGCCAAGCCGCACAGTGACAGCGTGAATGACCTGGCCAGTTCTAAGAAGGAACCTGTTTCGTCGGCGTCTTCCTGCGCGCGAGAACGTCGGGCGGAATTCCGTTGCCGATATTCTTGCTGACAATAACCTCGGCATAGATTTCATCCGCACCGATCCTGTCCTCGTTCAGATCGCTCAACTTCTTGTCGATGTTGAAGCGAAACTCGGGGCCAGTATCATTGCCAAGAGTCAGCCGGTTGAAGCTGAAGAGTTTGTTGTCGATGATCGGATCATCTCCGAACACAACGCAGTCGCAGTTTACGTCGCCCTCGGTTGGATCCAACCCGAGCAGTCCTCTGACGTCGATGTTTGCCGACCCGTCCCCGTTACTATTCACCTTGAATTGAATTGCCTGAATCGTAGCCATAACTTTCTCCTTAATGAAAATCGTTTCGGTTGCTGAGCGAAGTCCCCACGCGCGAGGCCCGGGACCATTGATGGATCAAGATATAAACGATGTGCGGCAGGGTAGTCGTTAGGTGCTTATGAAACTTTTCTGAAAGAGATGTGAAGCCCGCGCGGAATGCGGCGCAGACGGTTACTCATGGGCGTATCCCGTATGGCCTTGCACAAAAAGGTGGTCCTCACTTAGCCCGCCTGGCGGACTAACAACAGTAGTTTTTGTGCACTGCGCATCCCGTCTGTGTTGTCGGCTGGTTATCGCGACTTGAGGTTGGAGGCAACGGTCTTTGCCCCTGGCGGCACCCTAGCGACAGATTGCAACTACCGAACCCGCTTCCCAGGATGTGATGATGAATAGTCGATCGCGTTTCTTCAGCGTTCTCAGGCGAACAGGGACTGCCTTGTTTCTGTTTTCACTGGCCTCAGTGTCTGTCCAGCATATTTGTGCGCAGCCGGGTGGACCACCGATAACTCCGCAACAGATCAGGAACGGGCTGGAAGCCGAACTCGCCGAAATTGAAAAGCAGTTAGTTGAAAATCCCGACGCCAAATATCTGTACGAGGTGCGCGGCAAAGTCCTGATAGATCTCTTTAGAAAATCCGAAGGCCGCATCGAGCGCGACTCTTTTGCGGACAGAGCATTTGCAGACTTCGATACTTACGAGTTGTTGACCAAGGGGTCAGCTCTTTTGCCGCGGGCTGAGTTACACAAATTGATCTGGTGGAGTCAGGTCCCTGATAAGGGGCTTCCAGATTTGCCGTCTCAGCCCGTCGAGGTCGATGCTTTTAGAAACAGTCCTCATTTTGAGGCGGCCGTGTCGGGTTACCTGGAAATAATCCGACTGCGGGAGCGGGCTAAAAGTACTGACCGTGAAGACGAGTGGCTCAGAGATCTCTACGCGACGGTTTCGAGCCTCTATTCACATCGCGCACGCGTAGTGGCCGGAATTCCCGAGGCCGTCAGAACGATGAACGACCGGCAACTCATCTGGAGCGACTTCGATCAGGCAGCGGAACATCGAAAGAATTCCATCGATGCTCTGACTGTGGTCGACGTCGCCGAAATCTACGTCGAAAAGGGTCAGACTGCTTACGCGTTGGGGGAATACGAAATTGCGCTCGATGCGTATCAGGCTGCGGATGACTACATGGACCACAATTGGGAGCGGCACTGTAAATACCATGGAGCTCACAACTGTGCTTATTGGAAGAAGGGTTATGTCGACCGCGTTAGCCTGCTCCGGGCCCAGGCTTACCTGAAGCAATCTAACCACGAGAAAGTGGTTTCACTTCTGGACTATTACCTCACCGGAGGTCCCGCTTCTGCCGCCAGGTGTTCCCGGCACTTTCTTATGCGAGCCCACGCGAATCGCAAGCTCGGAAGAATTGAATTGGCCCGAGCCGATGAAATGAAGGCCAGTCAAGTGTCACCTCTCGGTTGTAATTGAGTAATTAGCAATCAGCAATCAACATCAGTAGGATACCGCGTTCCCAGATGCCGACTGCTGACTGCCGATTACTGATTGCTTTTCAAAGTCATCCCGTATTTCTGGTCGGCGAGTTGACGGGCTTTGAGGTTGGCGTTGGGAGTTTTCATGTCGATCTTCTCATCGATATGTTCGAAGCCCTCGAGGCCTTTGACGATTAGAAATTCGCCGGTCGTCCGTCCGTTAGTCGCGCAGTGATCGTCGCCGGCGTACTTGTAGACGCGCATGATCACAGCGAAGGGAACGGTCTTGCCGTATGCCCTGGCCATGCGCCACTCGACGGTTTTCTGTTTCCAGTTAACTCCCTGCGATGCGAGCTGAAAACTCTCCGCGCCCTTCCGTGCTTGAATCTCGGAAGTACAGGCGGAGTAGGAAATGAAAATGTAGTAGCCGCCATAACCCTTGCACCTGGTTGGTATGTCGCTGGCCTGTTCTTCGGCCGCGCGCTCCTGTTGTTTGGTCATGCCGCTGCCGCATTTGGGCGAAGTCAATGAAGTGTAAAGACTGGAGAAGCGCGGTTTGCTTTGGGCTAGTACGCTTTGGTTTGGAGACATGGAACGCTCTCGTGAAGACATTGAAGCGTCGCCAAAGAATGCAAAGATCACGGCGGTGACCACAGTCAAAAGCGTAAGAGGTTTCATGCTTCATCTCCGAAAGACAAATCTCTATATAGCCCAATGGCTCCGGTGTGAGCGCGCGCCATCGCAGCCTACATTTGCCGCGTTTTCGACATTAATCATTACGGTTTGATTGCGCGTTGCTTCTGTTTGTCTCCTTTCTTTTACCTTTTCATTGACCCAGCAAACCGACGGGCATATGTTGATGCCGCCTCAATCCGTAGAAAAAAACACCCTCCCGAATCCCCGATCGGCTTTAGGCGACAAAGCAGGTTTTAAGCCCTCAGAAGACTGATCTCACGCAGCAATAGCTTTTGACTGCGTCAACTGCAAGTTTACGCAAAGGAGACAATCATGAAGCGTCTGACCTTGGCACTCTCGATAGTGTTTCTTCTCATTCTTTCCAGCCACCTACCACTACCCATCACCAGCGCACTGCCAGTCGCTGCGAGAGGTGCATTAAGCCCTCAGCTTGCGCTGCGCGTAAAGCAAAGGAAATTTGAGTCTGCTCGCAATATGCTGATGAATGCCGCGGTACCTTTCGAACCAGCGGTTCTTCTTTTGCCAGACTGGCGCGAACGCATTTCACCAATGCCGGCGATGCGTGAAGTGATCCACATAACCGCCACATTGAACGGAGTCTATATTGCCGACACTCTCTATATGCCTAAGCGTGCAGTCGTGACGGGGGAAACGGTAATTCTGGTCAAGCACCTGATCTTTGTAAGTGAAAATACTGAGATCGTCGCAGCACATGGCCTCCATCTATTTCCGGTTGAGACTTTGGGTGTACTCGACGCGTCCGAATACATTTCAAGAAATAACAGTTCCCCGCAGGCTCGCTTTCTCAAGGCGGCTTACACTGAAACAGCATCGGCGCCGGCTCCGCCCATCAAACCTGGCGGAACCATATCCGTTAACTCGAACCCGTGCGGGTCGAACAGCGTGCGTTTTTCTAAAACGTCTCTTGCGCTGGGAGGGACCAACTCGACACTTGACGCCCCGCGATCTGTGATGTCGGATCCAAATCGCTTTTCGACATCCTCATACTTCCCGCAATGCAATCAGAGCGCGCCCGGCGCCGCGGGGACGGATGGAAATGATGGCGACCACGCAGGATTGGGCACGGATGCGGCCAATGGGTCTAACGGCGCACACGGAAACTGTAACGGCGCTTTAGAGGACGGCGTTCCCGGAGGAATCGGAACCAACGGCGAGCCAGGCGCTAATGGCGGAAACGGACAAGTCGGCGGCGTAGGCGGGCAAGGCGGCGACCTAACCTGCGACATACCCGACGGGTCGACCGCGTCTTTCTTTTTCAACGTAAAGGGTGGCGAGGGCGGCCGAGGCGGCGATGGAGGCAATGGAGCCAGAGGAAGTAAGGGGGGCACGGGTGGAAGCGGCGGTAACGGGGCCGACTGCACCTGCGCGCAAGGAGGACCCGGGAACGGAGGAGATGCAGCTCACGGAGGCCACGGTGGAAAGGGCGGAAACGGCGGTAACGGCGGTAAGGGAGGTAAAGGGGGCCGGGGAGGGACAGTAAACGTGACGATCCCCACAGGCTTCAGCGGTGAAGTAACTCACGACGTAACCGGCGGCTCGGGTGGACAGGGAGGTTCATTTGGAATCTCGGGTACGGGTGGAAGTCAGGGAACCGGCGGTATACCCGGTCTCGGAGCGACGAATTCTAATTGCCCGACTGAATCGGCTCAAGGCGGCACAACCGCAGCCAGTGGACAGCCCGGGGCCGGCGGTAATAACGGCTCGAATGGAGCGTCCGGCGACGACGGAGATGCAGGAGTCTTTAACCTCTCAGAACGTAGCTGCGAGTTTGAAGGCGGCATGAACATGGGAGGAATGGACTTCGATTGCAGCACGTGCACTGATGGCAGCGACAACGACTGTGATAACTACACAGATGCGGCGGATGGGGGCTGCTTTGTGTGCGGGGGCTCCCCAATCTTGATTGACACTCTGGGCAACGGTTTTCGTCTGACCTCTGGACCGGCCGGTGTCACCTTTGATATCGATTCTGATGGTATTAAAGAGAAGCGGGCGTGGACCGCAGCCGGCACAGACGACGCCTGGCTTGCTCTTGATCGAAACCACAATGGGGTGGTCGACAATGGTAGAGAGTTGTTTGGTAACTTCACCCTCCAACCGGAGACGGCTCAGCCCAACGGATTTCTGGCACTCGCTGTCTTCGACGACCCATCCCAGGGAGGCAATGGAGACGGCCGCATCAGCGACGAGGACTCTATCTTTTTGAGTCTTCGGCTTTGGCGCGACTCAAACCACAATGGCATCTCCGAAGTTGACGAGTTGACGACCTTACCGGTGCTTCAAGTGCTCGCGATAGAACTCGATTTCAAGGAATCGAAGCGGACCGACGATTACGGAAATCAGTTTCGTTATCGAGCGAAAGTAAAAGACGCAAAACCAGGTAAGGTAGGTCGCTGGGCCTGGGATGTCTTCCTCGTTCTCGCGCACTAAGTCGAGCGCGCGACTCGACGACAACCGAAAGCCGCACGCCAGTCGCACGAGCTGGCGGCGGCTTTCCCTTCTCCGGTAATCCTCGATGGATTGATGTATGGCGGTCCGTAAGTGGCCTTTCCGGTAAGCAACATTTGCTGACTCGTCCGGGCCATGCAACCACAGTGCTACCCCGAGTATCGTTAAACCGCCCAGGACCGCCGTCTTAAGATTGTCGCTGTACTTCTTCTCTACAAGCGGAATTCCCTGGGCCACCTCCAAAGAACAAAGCCTCTTCAGAGCCCCGCTATTTAATTGGGACCACCGGGATTATGCTTGGCCTCCCTATGTGCTGCCAGTCAAGCTGAATCCCGAATCCTGTTTACTGAAGCGGTTTCAGTCCCATTTGGTGCGGTTCATGCTTACTGGAAGCCTATGAGTTTCATAGATAGCAGTTAGGTTGGCACACAGTCGTCACACAAGAATGGCGTAGAACAGTGGTTCGAGACAAATGCTTTCGTGGTTTTGACGTGAAGCGTAGAGTTGGTGCCGAGGTGGGAGTCGAACCCGCACGAGCCCACCCGAGTTTTAACTCTATCGATGAACTAAACAAGACCGCCATCGAACCGGACCATGAGGGTCATGAAACCGGCGATCGGCCGATTTTCTGGTATTCCTTTTTCGCCTCCAGCACTAGAGGCAGTCTGGCATCTGCGTCTTTCCACAGCGTGAAGAAATCGTCGTACGCCGTGCGACTCGCGATGGAATTGCCGGAAAGCGCTATCGCACGCGCCAGGCCTAAATGCGCAAGCGGATACAAAGGCGACAGCGGGTCTTGACCCCGATGATCGCGGATGCTTTGAAATTCCTTGGCGGCTTCCGGGCCGCGCTTGAGTCTCAGGTGGGCTTGACCCCGCAAATATCTGGCCCAGAATCCCGCCGCGTCCTCATACTGGCCAAGTGTCTCCAACGTCTGAAGGGCAAGCGCAGGTTTGTTGATCTCAATTTCACCCGCTGCCTCGATTATTGATAGGTATAGCCCGCTAATGAACGTGTGTTTGCGTTCCCGTTGCTTCGCCTCAGCAATGAGTCCTTTCAGCAGTTCGGTTTCGCCACACAACGCCAGCCCCAAGCCAACTGTATCGAATGAGGCGCGGAGGTGTGCGAGTGCGAACGTTTGCCATGCTTTGGTCTCACTCTGTCGGCACTGGCCGAAAGTTGCACCCCACAGAAACTCTTCAGAGGCGGATTGCGCAGCCACTGCTTTCGCCTTACGCAAATCAAATGCGCGACGAAATAACTCTCTCGCTCGCTGAGACTGACCGGCAAAGGCTGCTGTTTCAGCTTCCCAGCTAGAGGCCAAGTCATTTGGCTGCGTGCCGAGCGCGTCAAGTTGCCGCTGCATCGCCAGCGTGTCAGCGTTGATAAAGGCCAGCACATAGAGTCCTTTGCGGATCTTGTCGGATTCCAATTTTTGCGCCAGCGCACGTTCGAAAGCGTCTTTGGCTTCGCGAAAGCGATTCAGACCCATGAGCGCTTGCCCGAGATTCTCGTACTCTGATACGAAGGCCGGCGGGCGACTAATCGCCTGATTGGCTGCTTCAATGGCTCTTTCGTATTGGCCGGACCACCGGAAATGGGTGGCAAGTATGTTGTATGGCTGGGGCGACTTTGGATATGGCTAATCCATAATTGGGCCGTCTCCACTACCTTGTCCCACTCTACTGTGACAAGTTGGTAATAACGGATAGAGATATCAAACCGCTCCCACTCGCTCACCCGATCCTTCAGCTCGAAAGCCTTTCGCGCCGCCTCCATGGCCAGCTCTACTTGCTGAGAGCGGACGTAAATCAACGATAGTCGCGCATAGGCAAGAGCGAAGTTCGGGTCAAGTTCGATAGCACGTTTATAGAGGGCGATCTTTGTTGCAAATGCGTCTGGCCCTGTTTGCCCCATCGCCAGTGAGAAATCTTTCAACGCCTCTAGCGAGGAGGTTGTAGCTCGCTCCAGGGGTGCGTCAAATTTGTGAATCGAGGTGAGCGATTCTCCCAGCTTCTGTCTCAACTCAGTCGCCGCTTGGCCAAGAGCGGGCAGCACCCGTTCCTTGCTCCCAACTTCCGTCTGCGTCCGCGCTAACGCTTCTCCCGTCTGCGGATCGATCGCCTCGATCGTCAAGTAGTAATGTGCTCCCAGAGGCGCAATCGTACCTTTGAGCATCGCTTTGAGACCTTCGCGTTGGCAAATCTCTCGCGCTATTTCCGGCAGCAAGCGCTCAGCGGGGGACAGCTTCATATAACTGAGCGTCTCTCTGACACGCGCGTCTGGGAAGACAGTGAAAAACGGGGACTGCTCCACTTGCATCACCAGCGCCTGCCTGAGTGTGCCATCAAAGTCTGTATCGCCGGTCTTGTTTTCGAAATCCGCAATCAGGATTGTGTCCTGATCGGTCAATAAAGGCGCGCGATTCGGTTTGAAGTAGGAGAAGTACACCAGTGTGGCCGCAGCGATTATCAGCGCTGAGAGCACAATTGCTTCTCTACCTTTGTGACGTAATAGATACTCGAGATGCCCGGTGCTTGCATGAAGAGGCAACTCGGTCGCAGTTCGTCGTCCCATCCGTGCTTCCAACTCAGGCTGACGCACAAAATCGGTGAGATCAGTCAACAGAGCCTTGATCGTTTGATAGCGTTCGTTTCTGTTCTTGCGCAGTGCCTTGGAGATGATCCGTTCAAGTTCCGCCGGCACTGCGTTCGCGTGATGGCCCAGCGGCGCCGACTCCTCATCACTTTGAATGGCGGCAAGAACTTCAGTCGACGTCGAACCTACAAATGGCAAACAGCCCGTCACCATCTCGTAGATCACCACACCGAGGCTAAAAACATCAGACCGCGCGTCCACGGGCGTCCCGCGTCCCTGTTCAGGCGACATATAGCTGGCCGTACCCATGATCTTGTCCGGCTCGGTGTTTATTAAAGAGCGCGCTGTCGAGCTAGTCGAGTTCGAAGGCAGTTCCTCGGTTAGTTTGGCAATTCCGAAATCCAAAACTTTGACGATGCCATCGCTGCGGAGCATGAGGTTTTCGGGCTTGATATCCCGATGTACGATTCCGGCGGCATGAGCAGCAAGAAGCGCACGCGCAACCTGAGTGGAGATGTCCAGCACTTCATCTAGCTCCATCGGCGCGGTTTGCATTTGCTGGCGGAGCGTTCGACCGTCAATATACTCGGTTACAATGAACTCTCCTGAGTCACTCTGGCCGACTTCGTGAATGGTAAGGATGTTCGGATGGTTCAAGGCCGAAGCGGCTTTCGCTTCCCGCGTGAAGCGGCGCATTCGATCAAGGTTTGCCGCGACTTCGGCCGGAAGCAGCTTTAGTGCAACCTCTCGATCGAGTTTAGTATCCTGTGCAAGATACACCTCTCCCATCCCACCCGCGCCGAGCAGCGCCTTGATCTCATAGTGGCCAAGACTGCGGCCGACCATGTCTCTGTGTCTGTCATCTGCCAGGAGCTGTGCCGCGATCTCAATGGCGGGGAATTCGAGGAAGCTTTCAGCCTGCTCGTGAGAGGCGAGCAGCGATTCGAGTTCGTGGCGTAATGCGTCATCGTCGCCGCAGCTTTGCGCAAGGAACACAGAACGCTCCGCTGCATCTAATTCCAACAGCGAGTGGTAGAGCTTGACGATTTGTCCATGTCGTTCAGGAGTCAATGCGAACCCCACTCAACTCGCGATAGAGCCAGGCTTTCGCCAGGCTCCAGTCGCGCCTCACAGTGCCTTCCGAAACCTTCAGCACTTCAGCGGTCTCGTCGATGCTCAAGCCTCCGAAGAATCGCAGGTCCACCACTTGACTTTGCCGCGCGTCGAGAGAGGCCAGGGTATTCAGCGCGTCGTCAACGGCAATCATCTCCGCACCTGCTTCACGTGAGACGACCAGCGCTTCATCAAAGGACACCTTGTTCGCTGCTCCCCCACCCTTGAGGTTGTGCCGACGCCGCGCGAAATCCACGAGGATGCGTCGCATCAATTGCGCCGCAATCGCGAAGAAGTGAGCACGGTTCTGCCAATGCACGCGGCTCGAGTCAATCAGTCGCAGATAAGCCTCATTGACCAACGCAGTTGTTTGCATCGTTTGGCCCGGCCGCTCTCGACGCATGTACCGCTTCGCGATGCGATGCAGCTCATCATGGACAAGTGGAATCAATTGATCGAGCGCTGAAGATTGACCGTGACTCCAGGCCAGCAGCAGGGCGGTAATTTCGTCAGGTGAGCGTTTAATCATCCAGCCCTCCTCGGGTAGATGCTTAATATGAGTAAGTGCCGTGAGGTTACCATGCGCAAGGCCATCTTGCTATCAAAACCAACTTTTCTCGAATAAGAAAAATTTCCTTAGCGGTTTCCGAGAGGGATTTCGCCTTTATACGTGAAAGCGATTTCACCAGGAGGCTTTGCTGAATGCGTGCTCCTGTTTTCGCACTCGGGCAATTAGGTCAACCTCAAGAAGAAAAAAGTTTTTTCGTCGCTGGCCTTACGGCCAAAACATAACTCTTGAAAGGAGTAAGACAATGGCCGACACTAAAGCACCTCCTCTATTCAGTAGCGCCAGTCTATATGGTACTTACGGTTATCTATCACAAGCCTTCGCTGACAACTTCAGCCCGGTGGCGGCAATTGGCCGCATAACTTTTGACGGCAAAGGAAGCCTGGTTGGCTTCTACAAGGCCATTGATAAGGGCTCTTTGACAGGTAAGGTGACATATGAAGGAACGTACACAGTAGATGTCGATGGAACGGGGCAGCTTACTATCATAGTTGGGGGCAGTTCCTCCTCGAATGATTTTGTAATCGTTGACGGTGGGCGGGAAATATTCGGCTACGATACCTGGAAGCCGAGAATTGCAACGGTTGTGTTCAAGAAACAGTAATTGGACAGAGTTTACTGAGTGCTGCATTATTCGGAATTGCGTGCGTTGGTGAAGGATAGCAGCACTGTTGAACGGACCGGACCCTCTGCAACGAAAATACCAAATCGAAATGCAGTTCTTCGTTGACGATCCCAAACGGACGTTGCGCGTCGCTGGCAGCCATTGACGCTGGAAACCCTTGGCGTGCAACGTCAACATAAAGAACACTAGCCGCATCGTGGCGTAGGGTCCGCTTGGTACCCTCGCTGAGAGCCTCGACAAAATGATCTGAGAAAATGATGTAAAGACCAGACACCTACTCTCACGTGTTGCCAGACATGGAACCTGGTGCCGCTGATCGCATCGAAACACTGCTATTCAAGACCGGAACTTCTATAGGCACATTCGACACAGAAACGGGCAGTTTGCGTTAACTCAGCGACTGCCCGTAACTATTTGAATTCATCGTGGTGCCGAGGGGGAGTCGAAGCCGCACGACCTTGCGGTCAACGGATTTTAAGTCCGCTTCGGGGGGTACTTACCTCGTTCTACTACGCCTTGCCAAGTCGTATTTACCGACGTTTCAGTCACTCTTACTTGGCTGCCGGAGAAGATTCTTCCTCCTACCAAAAGCTTTCGGCTGGATGTTCACCCAGACCGCAGCCGGCGATCTACTCGAGAATCCCACGGCACTAGCGCGGTGACCGGCACTCGTGGCGTGGCCAACATCGTGGGTCTGACCATGCACGCCGTTGCTGTTTTCAACTATCTCGAATTGTAATGCCACGTCGGTTGCCCCCGACTGTCACTCGCGCGCTGGAGGTGAGGCCTCCGTGGGGGCGGGCTTATCCTTCGTCCGGCTTTTCATCGTGGTATCCAGAGAGCCTCAGGAAGGTACAATCCGTTCTTCGGCGCACAAACCGCGCGTTCCGGATCTTCAGTTCTGTACAAACTCAACTCAACAACCGCTGACTCTGTTGAGGTCTTGTATTCCGCAGTATTGAGCGCAAAACGCCTACCGGAACTAGATATTCTTTTGCGCTTTCAGATCTTCCAACACCGTGAAGCATCGACGCGTATGGAAGAAACCTTATCCCAACGCCCCTTTCATCAGCTTGATCTCCGGATGAGAACCTCATGCCCTCAAGAAGCGCGACAGACCATGATCCGCACGAGACGCGAGCCACCATTGAGCTGTCTCTCTGTTTCTTACGCGTTATGTTGGCACAGAAACGCGCTTCGACATTGCGCTATCTTATTGGGACAACCGGGATTATGCTTGGCCTCCCTTTGTGCTGCCAGCAGCGACGCGGGGCTTGAACGCGTCTTGAGCAGGGTGTGCCTTTCTTTGTCCGGGCTCCGCAGAGATAGACCTCTTCCTCAACCGATGGTGACGGGATCGGATCGCCGGCCAGGCCAGGAGAAGATGGATTCGCTCTGGTCGAGGCAGTGGCCAGCTGGACCGGAGTATCGCCAAGCGGCGAATCGCTTCGCCTGACAATCGTCAGAGGTGGAGGAGAGGCCCTGCGGCTGCGGCCAGCGACATACCCCGAGGCAATCAAGGCCACGCTGGTCAACAACGGCACGGTCAGGCGCGACTTGCGAAACTGGCGCGCGCAACCGTCGCAAAACTTGCGGCTGGTCCAGAAATGCCAGCGCAGGCGCAGGATCTTCGTTCCGCACTGGGCGCAGAAGTTTGGTTTGTACATGATGCCGAGTCGCTTGTCAGAACCGCCTGCGTAAGCGGGTTGGCCAATAAGAGTCGAATCGCCCCCAAGAGCGTGAAAAAGGATATGAGCCCCGCCGCTAGCGCAGGCGGTTCTGACAATACAAGCAACTCAAATGATGCGGCGCGCGTCCGAAAACAGCTAACATTTCCGGGTGAAGGCCAATCCCGCACAATTGCAAAAAGTCTTGCTTGCCGGGATACTCAATTACAAAGGGTGAAACCACTTTTCGTATGAATCAACTTTATTTCGGATCTTTATTTCAATCTCGATCACCACTGCGGTTGATCAAGTTGCTGATGCAGACAACGCTGATCAGCGTGTTGACGTTCGCGGCAGTTATTTCAACTCAGGCACAGGACCCTGACGACGTCTTGAAGGTCGAGACAGCTCTGGTGCAGTTGAACGTGGGCGTGGTTGACTCGCGCGGTCAGGTAATTAGATCCCTCTCGAAGAGCGACTTCACAGTTTACGAGGATGGCGTCAAGCAACCGATCCTGAACTTCGAACCAACCGAGGCGCCGTTCAGCCTGGTGCTGTTGCTGGATATGTCCGGCTCCACAGTTAATTTTCGCCCACAGTTGAAACAGGCAGTCGGGCGTTTTCTCGACGCCCTTTCGCCTGATGATCGAGTCGCTGTAGTTCAATTCAATCAGAAGGTAAAGAAGCTAAGCGGATTTACTAACGACATGGCCAAGACGGCATACGCGATTCAAATTGCCGAGGGCGCCGGGGAAACAAATCTCTACGACGCGCTTCGATATGCCTTGAAGGAATTGGAGACAGAAGGGAAACGCCGGAAGGCTGTTGTGTTGCTGACTGATGGGATCGATACGGGAGTGCGCAAATCCGATAGTGCTCTGGCGTCGAAAGCCGAAACTGACGCGGCCGCGGTGGCGGCGATTGATCCAAAAGCAAGCAGCGAACTCAATCAGGTGTTGAGCGGAGCTCACAGACTTGGCGTAACGATTTATCCACTCGCGCTGCCCTCAGGTGATCCAAAAAGAATTGCTTTGCCGACTCCAGTCCAAACCGCAGTTTACGCGGCCGCGCGCACGCGTTTGCAGAGTCTGGCTGACCGCACCGGTGGAAGATTGAACGAAATTCAGCGGCTGGACCAAATGGCGCGATTGTATGCTGAGGTTGCCGCCGATTTGCGTTCGCTGTATTCGGTAGCCTACCGCGGCGCGCCGGGGCGCGATGGCAAATGGCGCGAGATTCGAATCGAAGTGACTCAGCCTGAGTTGATCGCCCGCACGCGGCCCGGATACTTTGCGCGTTAACGAGTCGTAGTTCCGCCAGGTTCAGCACGCCACGTGGAAGCGACAAACTGAGTTTGTCGAACTCTCAAGAATTTTTCTTGACAGCCTGACTCAATTGAACTATTAATCCCGCATTCTCATTGTCCAGTTGCATGTTTTCTCAACAGCCCTTCGGCTTATTTAAACTCAACACCTGGAGACTAGGATGCCAACTCGAAAAACGACTACCAAAACGTCGAAGAAATCGGCGGCACGCAAGAAGGGACCAGCAAAGCCAGCGGCTGCGGCTTTTCGCAGCGGGGCCGTGCCTCCTTATGGCGTCGCCATTCGGGAGGCGGTCGCTCGCGGTAATCCGCGAGAGATGAAAACGCTCGCCACCGCCGCACGTCAATACTTAAAAAACGTTCAGTCTGCCCTCGGTGCACTTGATAAATCATTGACGACCAAACGTTAATGGGTTTCGGAGACTGAGCTCAACCTAAATTGGATTTTTACCCACTAGAAGGAGGATCTCCATGACAGCTCGCAAAACACCAGCAAAGCCTGTGAAGAAGACATCGAAGAAACCATCAAAGCTTAACGTTCCTATTGTGGCCCTTTATGCAGTACCCATCTACAACGCCATTAAACGTGGTGACGCTGCCGAGATGAAGAAACTGGCAACTCAAGCGCGCAAACACGTCGCCGATGTCACCTCCGCTTTGGCCGCGCTCGATAAGAAGCTTGGCGCGCAAAGATAAGGCCCGAGAAGGACAGTTTCATGGCTGAGCCAACGCGGTATATATCTACCGAAGATCGCTCGGCGCTTACACCTGTGCACGCAGTTTGGGAGATCACGCTCGCGTGTGATCTGAAATGCCAGCACTGTGGCTCGCGCGCAGGTAGTCGTCGCCCTCAGGAGCTCTCCACGGAGGAGTGCCTGGATCTCGTCCGCCAATTAGCCCGCCTCGGCACGCGCGAGGTGACGTTGATTGGCGGCGAGGCCTATTTGCGTCGCGACTGGCTCGCCATCATTCGCGAAATTCGCGCCCAGGGAATGGAATGCGGCATGCAATCAGGCGGCCTTCACTTAACTGAGGAGCGCATACGTCTGGCCGCCGAAGCCGGGTTGCAAGCGGCCGGCGTTTCCATTGACGGGCTCCGGGAAGTGCACGACCGGCTGCGGGGGGTTAAGGGTTCCTTTGACGCGGCCTTCAACGCCTTACGATCGTTTAAGAAGTATGGGCTCACTGCGAGCGTCAATACGCAAATCACTTCACTGGTTATCCCTCAACTTCGAGACCTGATGGAGCTCTACATCGAAGCGGGAGCCAAAAACTGGCAAATTCAACTAACGGTGGCGATGGGAAGGGCGGCGGACCATCCGGAACTTCTGCTGCAGCCTTATGAACTGCTCGAGTTGATGCCTCTGCTTGCCGAGCTTTACCAGGAGGCCTCGGATCGCGGTCTCTTGATTCAACCGGGAAACAACATTGGCTACTTCGGTCCTTACGAAGCGCTTTGGCGCGGTAGCGGCGACGACCGCGTGCATTGGACCAGCTGTAACGCCGGACAAAACACAATCGGGATCGAAGCAGATGGAACGATTAAAGGCTGTCCTTCACTGCCGACCAGTCCTTACTCCGGCGGGAACATCCGCGACCTGACGCTGGAACACATCTGGCGGCAGACTGACGAGCTAAGTTTCACGCGGACGCGCACAGTCAATGATCTGTGGGGCTATTGTCGCGGCTGTTATTACGCGGACGTTTGTCGCGCCGGTTGCACCTGGACCACACACGTGCTGTTCGGTCGTGCCGGCAACAATCCTTATTGTCATCACCGCGCGTTGGAAATGTCGCGACAGGGTATGCGCGAGCGCATCGTGCAGATAGAACGAGCGCCAGGGAAGCCCTTCGATCACGGGCGCTTCGAGCTGGTGTTGGAGGGGTCCGACGGGAAACCCTTGCCGGCCCAGGCTGCCGTGACAGACGATCCAACCACCAGGCCGCTGGCTTTAGTGAGCAATTCAATTCCTTTGGGCGGGAATAGCTTGGTTCAGATTCTCCCCGCGAAAAGACGGCGCGCTAAATCTTCGGCGAAGCTGCACCCTTCCGAAGCTGTGGAGTTGATCATTTGTCGCGGGTGTACTCGTCATGTGATGAGCGGGACGAAAGTTTGCCCACACTGTGCCGGCGACGTGAAAGCGTTGACGCGGGCGTATGAAAAGGACCAGCGCGCGATGCGGAAAGCTTATCTGCGTCTATTGAAACTTATGGAACCAAACTAGCGGGCAACCGGTCGATCCACGAAATCACACGAACCTACACGAAACTCCTGTTCGTGATACTTCATGTTATTTGGTGGATCGTTTTATACGATGTATCCGCATTGGGGCGGCGACGACAGTACTGCTGAAACTGGTACGATGCAGTTGCTTTGCGCTCTTGGCGAACCCTTTGCGTACTTTGCGGTAAAGTCTTGAAGACAAAGCAAAACCGCAAAGGTCGCAAAGCCAGATGCAAAGTGTCGCTAAGGAATACATCAAACTGCATCAGTACCCTGAAACTCGCTCGCTTGACACTCCAAAACCCCACCCTTATATTCAAATTTCGCTTTCCGCAGGCACCCGTAGCTCAGTTGGATAGAGTACCTGACTACGAATCAGGGGGTCGCATGTTCGAATCATGCCGGGTGCATTCAATTTCTTGGTTCACACACAAACCCGCACACAGAACACGAGGAAGGGATACCGGATACCGCTACAGAGCGGCGCGTCGCTTACCGGCTTACTGGTCCAACGGTAACCGTAAATCGCTCGCTTTCATTTAGTGATTCTGGTCAAAACGAGGTCGGGTTACCGCGGTAACCGCAGTTACGAGGTCCTTTCAGAGCGGGCAGCGCTGGTCCAAATTCACAAGCCGATTTGGTTTTGTCCTTCTGTGGACAAGCGCGGAAAACTGCGGAAAGGAATTTCTTGACAGTGCAAGTTTTTTGTGTCTCAAATGGCGCGGTTTTATTTTTGAGGGCAGGATCGAAGGATTTCGAGCGGTGCTTCGGACCTTTGGTTCTAAAAGAAGCGCGATGCTTGGTTGCTGTTGACAACTAGGCTGAGCAGGGCTTGAAGGGGTCGGAGGTGATCTCCGATTTTCAATGATAGCCGCAGCGAGATGCTGCAACTGTTTCAGTCGGCAAAGATCGGGCGGTGCCCGATCTAGTAGCAGACAAAAGACGGCGTGAGGCGCTGTCTTTAATCGGGGAGCGATGCTTCTCGACTCGGTGAGGCCGGGCTGTGAATGCTTAAAGAAGGGGCCAACACGGTTGATGTGTCGGCTTTTTCGTTAACCATTCATGGTCCGGCTTTTTGTTTTTCTGGGGCTTGAAACTTTGAAAGGCAGGCGTGGAGGGAATTATGGCCAGATCGAAAAGCATTGTTTCAGCAAAATACAGCGAGAAGGTGGCCGCAAAAAAGCTCGGGGTGAGTCAACGGACGCTTCGACGCTGGCGGAAAGCTGGGAAACTATCCTACATCCGGGCCGGGTTATTCATTTGGTACTTGGATGAACATCTCGA
>DATMDU010000034.1:0-20254 GCA_035557535.1 Pyrinomonadaceae bacterium | reverse complement strand
TGGTTGGACCACTGCTGATAGCCGTTATCGCCGCCGTCGCAGCAATGCTTCATGCCGGACCTTTCTCGGCCTTCATCGTGTTGATCTTCCTCGGCGTGCTCCGTATTGTTCAAGACTACATCGTCTACCCGCGCTTGATTGGTCATGGTATCCATCTGCATCCGCTGGCTGTAATTATTGCCATACTCTCCGGAGCTGAGTTGGCGGGTGTTGCGGGAATCTTTCTGGCGATTCCTGTCGTAGCCATCCTCACAGTGCTCTATCGTCACTGGCTGGAACATCGCGGCAGCGAGGGACTCGCGGATTTGCTGGAACCAACACCAGGCGAACCTGAAGTACCAGAGGCCGTAGCCGATCTGGTAGATGATTGAATGTGCCGTCACCGTGGGTCGAGAAATGCGGAACCGGTCGCGAGCGGTTCCGCATCTCTCGACCCACGGTGACGACGGAATGCAGGTTTTTCACTGAGACTTACTGTCGCTGCATTAGATCGATGAAACGTTGGAAGTGGTGTTCCGCGTCGTGAGGGCCGGGCGCGGCCTCGGGGTGATACTGAACTGAGATTATCGGGAGCGTCTTGTGTTGCATTCCTTCAACGCATCGATCGTTGAGATTGATGTGCGTTACTTCCACATCCGCCGGCAAACTTCCCTCCAGCACTGCAAACCCATGGTTGTGCGCAGTAATCTCAACTCCGCCGCCACGCAAATCCTTCACCGGCTGATTACCGCCACGATGACCAAAGGTTAGTTTGAACGTCTTGCCGCCCAGCGCGCGGCCGAGTAGCTGGTGGCCAAAACAGATGCCAAAGGTCGGGAGCTTCGCGTCGAAGAGTCTCTTAATCTCCTCAACCTCTCGATTCATTGACGCGGGATCGCCTGGGCCATTCGAAAGAAAAATGCCATCCGGTTTAAGTGCGATCACGTCGGCAGCTGGAGTGGAGGCCGGAACGACGGTTATCCGGCAACCCAGGTTTGCCAGTTCCCGAAGTGAATTCCTCTTCACGCCGAAGTCGTAACAAACAACGTGAAAACGCTCGGCGCCTTCGGCTGCAACTTCGTACCGCTCAGGCGTAGTAACCGCGCTGGCTAACTCACGATTTTCCATCGCAGGCGACTGTCTCGCTTTGGCGATTACGCTGTCTGTGTCGAGATCTACGGTCGAGATACAAGCGCGCATGGCGCCTTTGTCGCGGATGTGACGCACGAGTGCGCGAGTGTCGATGCCTTCAAGAGCAACGATGTTCCAGCGCTTCAAGTATGCATCGAGACCTTCTTCCGAGCGCCAACTCGATGCCATCCGGCTTACTTCGCGTACTACAAATCCTTCGACCCACGGACGTGATGATTCCTCGTCCTCATGGTTCACACCGTAGTTACCGATCAGTGGATACGTCATGCAGACTATCTGTCCGGCATAGGACGGATCTGTCAGTACTTCCTGATAGCCGGTCATCGAAGTGTTGAAGACCATCTCGCCACACGCTTCACCTTCGGCCGCCCACGAGCGACCACGAAATGTACGTCCATCTTCCAATGCGAGTATGGCCGGACGTTTTTTAACTAGAGAGTCCAAGGTTTAAGTCCAATGTCCAATGTCCAATGTCCAATGTCCAATGTCCAATGTCTGATGCTGAACGCCGCGGTGTTCGGGAGCCGTCGATCAGAAGGTTGCCTTTGACTTTGGACTTTGGACTTTGGACTTTGGACTTTGGACTTTCCTCAGCTTTCGCAGGCCGCTTTTAGCCGGTCGAGGGCTTGTGCCCAGGCAGCGCGAAGCCCATCGGCTTCTTCACGTGTTTGGATTCTGGTGTGATTCACCAGCAAGCCAGTCTTTCCTTTTCCCTTGTCCTGAAACTGCACATCAACCTGGGTCGGGGCGGAAAGACCATTGCCTTCAAACGTCATGCGGAGGTCTTTGTTCTCACGCACACGCAGGAATATTCCCTTGTCGCCGTCTTTGTTTTGAAATGTGCCGCCGTCTTTGACATCGGCTTTGCTGGCGTCGCCAAACCACTTGCTCAATTCCGGCCCGCTCGCCCATGCCTTGTAGACTTCGGCGGGAGGCGCCGCGATGGTCTTAGTTGAGCAAACGAAGTAACCCTCAAAGAACCCGTCCTTCTTGCGAACGTCGTGATGCTTCTCAAACTCAACTGCGATCGTCGAAGCCCACCAGGGATCGACTTTCTCGCCCTGAAGACGATTATTGATTTCGCGACGCCCAAGCTTCAGGCCGTCGGCCTTGTCGAGTTCGGCAAACCATTGGTCAAGCGTCTTTCCAGTTGCAGCCTTTGCCGCTTCGTTGGTGACGGGATGGTCCGACTTAAGATTGTTCTTCATTCTTCCTTCGCTCCTTATGGATCTGTCCGCAGATTACGCAGATTTCAAAACCAGTAATTTGCGGATAGTGCTTTACCGCCACGCACCGATGATTGCGCCCATGATGACAAAAGCCAACGTCATGTAGCCGCCGTTTATCAGGATGTACGCCCAAGATTTATTCTCAAAAAGCCCGACGATGGCTATCGCCATGGCGATCCAACCAAAGCCCGCCAGCGCGCCCGCAGTAGCTCCCCAAGTTGTATTCGTAGTTGGACCAGCCAGAAACATTGCCAGATTCAACGCCATGATTAACGAGAAGACAAACGACCAGCCAAACATTCGTGCTTTGCTGAATGTTTGCAAGTCTTCATCACGGAAGTTATTCGCGCGCATCCACGCCTTACCAAACAGCATGGGTGAATACCAAAGCCCGCCGAGAATAAACGTGGCCAGGGCCGCAACCACAACGGCGAAATAGTTTATCGAACCAATGTCCATCTTCTTAGCTCCTCCGGAAGTTTTGTTGACCGGAGGAGTCTAGCGGGATGCGACTTTGCCGTATTGTAAAAAATTAACCTCGGGTGGTTTTGTAACGCAAACTGTTAGTTTGCGTCCGTTGGCGAAAACCTTAATAGGGCTGTATTGGTCCGCCCGCAAACTAACAGTATGCGTTACGTCAATTAGGCGATCGGGATGAAGTTTACGTATTCGCCGCGTTGAGCCAGGTAACTGGAGGGATTCAAACCGGAGAATGCCTGAAACTCATGAATGAAGTGGGCCTGGTCGTAGTAGCCGCAATCAACGGCGATCGCCGACCATTCGATTTCGTTTTGCTGCTCGAGCAGGTTGACGACTCTCTGAAACTTACACACTCGCGCAAAACTCTTCGGCCGGAGTCCGACCACTTTCTCAAACTGTGAAATCAGGTGCTTCTGAGTGATACCGATTGTATTGGCCAGGTCGCGAATCGCCAGGAACTGCGGCGAATGCTGTAACTGGTGAACGGCAAAAGCAATCAGACGATTCGCTTCGAGGGACCGCTGCGCCTGACGCAACAGAAACGATTCAAGCCACAGGAGCTTTGCGTCCGGGTCTTTCTCCGCCAGCTGGTTCCGCACCTCGTCCACCAAACCGCCCCAGATCAAGTCCAGCTCCGTCACTGATTCACTCAACTCAGAAATTGGGAAGCCGAAGAAAGGGTAGGCGCCACCGGGCCGAAAACGGATCCCAACCATCGACTGGTTTTTCTCGGCACCGATAACAATGTAGCGAGTGCGCTCGCCGGAGATCCATCCCTTTGCTACCGTACGGAAGGTTTCAGACGCTTCGTCTTCAAAGATTGTCTTCGGTGACGTATCGAGGTCGATGATTAGCTCAATTGCTCCGTCCGGCAGGATCTTCTCGCGTGTATATTCCGCAGAGAACCCTTCAACCAGCCAAATGTTCTCGACAAACTGCGAGAGAGGCGGCCTGGGGATGTGTATTTTGTGAATCATGGGGGACAAACGTCCACAGATTTCGCGGATTACACCGATTCAACCACGAGTCATTCAAACTGTTTCTTAAAAGCTTCAAACTGCGTTTTCAACATTCCCACTTCAGCTTTGAGCGTTTCCACTTCTGCCTCGAGCGCGACGACTCGATCGCCCTGGCTTTCGCCTCGGCCGCGGCCTCGAGTTGGCATCGCGCCTTCGTTAACAAAGTCCTGGGAAACCTCGCCAGAAAGGAGATGAGCAAAGCGCGCTTCCTTCTGCCCGGGTTGGCGGGGCAAGCGCATCACCAGCGCATCCGGTTCGCGAGAGATCAATGAATTGAGTGTTGTCTCAACCTCTTCCAAACCGGAAAACTCATGCAGGCGGAAAGCGCGAGTGGCGAGCTCGCCGGTAGTTTGCGGCCCGCGCAGCAGCAACACACAAATCAGGGCTAATTCCGGCGCGCTCAAATGCATAACCTCAGGCAAGACGTGCTTGTATTTCGGTACGCGGCTGGTGCTGCCATAAAAAACATATGCGAGGTTCTTCTCGCGCAGAGTTTCGAGAGCGGCAGCCACTTCAGTTTCGGAGTATGACGTGACCGGGGTGCGATTGTTCTTTTGATTACAGGCGAGCGTCAGTGAATTGAGCGTCAGCGGATAATATTCGGGCGTGGTTACCTGTTTTTCAACCAGTGAGCCAAGGACGCGTGCTTCGATTTCGTTTAATTCGGTGATCAATGTTCGTTTCCTATTCTTGCACCCGGCCTCGTATTAAATATCGTTTGCGCAGCGAAAACCTGAAATCATCCAACGTTCGTGTGCGTGGAAGAAGTTCCGGTAGGTGGCACGAATATGCGACTGCGGCGTTGCATATGAACCTCCGCGCAGGACCTTTTGGTTAACAAACCACTTATCGTTGTACTCGTCAAACTCTGATTTGAAACCCGGATACGGAACGTAGTCCGAAGTGGTCCACTCCCAAACGTCGCCGATCATCTGCTGGCAGCCATAACTGTTTTGGCCGGCGGGAAAGGCCCCGACCGGCGCCGTTGACCAAAGGCCATTCTCAAGAAGATTCGTTTTCGCGATATCCGGGTTTTCGTGCCCCCAGGGAAAAGATATTTCATTTCCCGTTTCCGGCTCAGGGCATGAAGCCTTTTCCCATTCTGCTTCCGTCGGCAAACGCTTGCCGGCCCATTTCGCAAAGGCTGACGCCTCGAAGAAACTGACGTGCGAGACCGGCTCATTTCCTTTGCTCGAGGCCGCATGCAAACCGCTAAAGTCTCGAATCATCCACTCGCCATCGTGTAACTCCCAATACATCGGCGCGAGCCAGTGTTCCTTATTAACCATTTCCCAGCCTTCGGAAAACCACCAGCGAAAATCCTGGTAGCCGCCTCCGCGGATGAACTCCAGGTAGTCCGCGTTGCTGACGAGAGCGCGGTCTAGAGCATAGTCTTCAAGGAAAACCTGGTGCGCAGGTTTCTCGTTGTCGAAAGCGAAATCGTAGTTTGAAGGACTTTGGACCTTGGACTTTCGACTTTGGACTTGCCTGGGATATCCCAGCCAGAAGAGCCCGCCCTGAATCTCCGCCATGCCTTCAACTTTGGTGGCCGGTGCCGGCGCAGATTTCATTGGCGCGTTGTATTTGTCGCAAAGCAAGTGCTTGATGTCGTAAACCAGCAGCTCCTGATGTTGCATCTCGTGTTCAAGTCCGAGCCTGACGAGCGCCAGCACCGTTGCCTCTGCGGGCTTGTCCTCCATCGCCTCCAGGAACGCGAGCATCTGTTCGTCAACGTGCTGGCGATAAGCAACTGTCTCCCTGACTGTTGGCCGCGAACGAGTGCCGCGCTTGGGGCGCTCGATGCGCGCGCCAAAACCTTCGTAGTAGGAGTTGAAATAGAACAGATAAGCGTCCGAATAGATTTTGTAGCCGGGCCGATGGGCCTGCAAAAGTGTTTCGAAAAACCAGGATGTGTGGCCAATGTGCCAGCGCGGCGGGCTCATAAACTCCGCAGTTTGAATAACGTAGTCCTCGATTTCCAACGGCGCAACGATCTGCATTGTGCGCGCGCGGACGCTTCGGTAGAGATCGATGATCGAAGCCGACTTTGGTGCTGTGGATTGTTGGATTGTGGAGATCATTATTTGCTTTCCAGCTAAAGCACTGGCCGACTCACACTCGTGAGCCTCTTGTCAGAACCACCTAAGTTAGCGGATGCGCCGCGATCGAATCCTAAACGTTATTAATCCGCCATTCAATGAGCCTGCGAAGCAGGCGGAATAAAATAGCCCCGGGCGTGAGCCCGGGGTATGCGGGGTGAATTGACTCCGAGCCCCGAAGGGGCGACAGAAATTGGGGCGTTTCTTTTTGCAAATCTTCTGTCGCCCGCTAAAGCGGGCTCGAGAATTTTTCAACCACCTGATCCCCGGGCTCGCGCCCGGGGCTACTATCTGCCGCATCTTCGATGGCTCGTTGAGTTACCTGGCGCAACTTCGTCAGCTAATTAGGTCCAATGACCTTGAACCTCAGAGCATTCGAATTGTCCACTCTCCCAAATAATGAGATTCGCGATTCCTCTCATCCTGCTAACAGAGCTGCAGACGTTGGATCGATAGCCTCCGATTCCATTCACAAGCACAAATTCCTCCCACAGCGACCCAGAAAAAGCTTTCGGATGCTCATGACCATGAAGAACGACAAGCTTGCGGCCAGCAAGAAATCTGCACAATTCCTCAGTCAGGGATTCAAAGTCCGGCCATTGATGGGAGAGAAGTACCACACCGGCATTTCCTTCCGCTTCTAATCGAAGTTGAGCGAGTTGTTCGGCGAGTCCGATCGAAGAATCGATTCCTAAGAAAATGACGTCATCTAAACGGGAAGTCCAAGGCGTGCGCGTCACCCAACTTGGCAGCAGGTCAAAAGTGTGTAGCAAATCATGATTCCCTGGGACCGCAAGCTTTAATTGTTGGGGCCACTGATCCCATTCTCCAGGAACCTGCGTTGTTACCTTGGAAGTACAATCGCCCGTTAGAGCGACAACCTCACATCCGGAATGACGGAGGGCTAGATCTTCAACCCGGCACAATGTCTCACCTTGCCCGTGAGTATCAGAAATGTGCAGTACGGAAATCATCGGCACCATCCTCGAAGATTGGACTGGCGCAGCCACCGCAACCGGATGAGGAATCAAACCCCTTTCGACTGAGAATCAGCTTCATGTTCGGTGTCGGGACCTTCGAAAAACTCTCAGCGGCATGTAAGTTAGTTCACCTTGTCGTAAACATCCTTCAATGCAAGTTTGCATTCTATGGACTGCAAAGTAAGGCCTCCCTCAAGGCCCATCACCTTGGTATAGAGCCACGTATCGTTACCTTGCCTGGCATATCCCTCGATTAGGACTTCATCTTGCGATATGAGCAAATACTCTTGTAATGAAGTGATTTGCTGATAAGACAAAAACTTCTTGCCCCGGTCAAACGCCGCTGTGTTTTCTGAAGATACTTCGACGATTAGCGAAGGATTGAGAATGACATCTTGTTCGTCGTCGGCAAAATCGTCCTCACCGCAGACAACAGACACATCCGGATAAAAAAACCGTTTTGAGTTTGGCAGCCTAACTTTGAGATCACTCGGGTAAACTCGGCAAGCTCGACCCTTCAGTTGTTCGCCAAGGGTGATGATGACATTAGCGACGATCAAATTGTGGCGCTTGCTGGCGCCGGCGAGCACGTAAACTACGCCGTCCATGTACTCGCTCTTGAACTCAGCCCTTCGCTCAAGCGCCAAATACTCTTCCGCACTTAGATAATAATCTGGAACGGAGGCCATGGCTGTTTCCTTTTCAAAGGATTGCAGATGAATCGAAAGTAAAGCATATCTGCACGCGTGGGAGACAGCAAGACAATGACCCAGGAATCTGACCCACGCGATGATTACTCGACAACGATTGAATGCGACGCTCGCTCAATAACGCGTCCAATCATACGGGCAGCCGGATAGTTTTCGAGCAGTCGATGGAGAAAATCGTCTGAGCGCCGCTGAGCAATCGACATCAACATGCCACCCGCCGTTTGCGGATCAAAAAGCAATTTCAACAGATTTTCATCCACCGCCGCGTCGATTTGAATGTCTCCGCCGACGTATTCACGATTGCTCTTGTCGCCGCTGGTCAACATTCCCGCGACCGCCAGTTCCAACGCGCCTTCCAACAGAGGAACAGCGCCGGAATCGATCTGAATGCTTACCTTGCTGGCCCTGGCCATTTCCCATGCATGACCAAGCAAAGCGAATCCTGTTACGTCAGTAGCGGCCTTCACGTCAAATTCGCGCATTGCCTCCGCGGCATGCATACCCGGCGTCAACATCGTTGCCACCGATGATGCCGCGATTTCCGGCGTGGCCTTTTCAAACTTGATCCCCGTCGAAATTATGCCTGTGCCAATCGGTTTCGTCAGGATCAGCACGTCGCCGGCGCGCGCACCCGCATTTGTCGCCAGCTTGGCGGGATCAATCACGCCCGTAACCGAATAACCAAACATGATGTCCTTGTTATCGACGCTATGACCGCCGATGAGCGTGACCCCATATTTGTTCAGCGTTTCCAGACCGCCGCGCATGATCTCGCCGAGTATGGCTGGATCGACGCCCTTCTTCGGAAAGCAGGTGATCGCCATCGCCGTGATCGGCGTCCCGGCCATCGCCCAAACGTCGTTGATGGAGTTTAGCGCGGCGATTTGACCGTAAACAAAAGGATCGTCGACGATCGGAGTGAAGAAGTCGACTGTCTGGACTATGGCGAGGTCATCTCGGAGGCGGAATACTCCCGCGTCGTCGGCTGTATCAAAGCCGACAATCAGATTCTCGTTGAAAGGTTGTTTTGGTAGCCCGCTCAAAACTTGAGCGAGAATGCTCGGCGGCAGTTTAGCCGCTCAACCAGAGCACGAAACCATTTCGGTCAATCGCACGGAATGATCCTCCTTCCCGGCTTGTCTGGATGAAGCGATGCAGCGTCGCATCAGCAATCGCCTGTTGTCAATCCTGATAATTCCAGTCGGCGGAGGGTTCTTTCCGCAAATACTGTTTGCCCTCTCAAAGCGAAAAGGGCGAGACACTTTCGGTCCCGCCCCTCGCAATTCTCGCGTCTCGGTGCCTTCAATGCTCACCGGCAGCGGCCTGATCGATCAGTTGCGCAAACGATACCGGTAAGCCATCGGGATCAAGAGCCACGGCCAACTTAATCCCCTCGCCCTCGCGTTGGGTGGGCGGCATTACAAACCGAATGCCTTTTTCCTGTAGTTCAGCATAGGTCTTGTCCACATCCTCAACATTAAAACCGATCGAACAGTGCCCGGCTTGTTTTGATGGATCGCCGGCAGGCGGTCCGCCTGGCGCTATCCCTCCGCCGTGCAGCGCCAGCGTCGTGGCGCCGGTTTGAAACTCGGTCCAGTCTGGCGATTCAAACTTAAGGGGTATCCCCAGCTTGTCGCGATAAAACTCGATTGATCGTTGCATGTCCGATACGACTACCATCGTATAGTCAATTTGCTTAAACATTCGTGTTCTCCATTCCATTTGTGGCACGGGCGTCGCCCTTGAACACCCGCAAGATGCGCGGGCCACTGTTTATTTTTGCCGGCTTCGCCCTGCGCCCGCGCTTAGTGCGATTATCACGTCAAACTCGTCCTTGGTAAGCGGCATAACTGACAGTTGGGACTGCCTGATTAAAGGTAACTGGCTAAGTCGCTTGTCATATCGAATAGCAGCCAGGGGCACGGGATTCTTGAGCGCCCTGACTGGTTTCAAATCAACTGCGACCCATTGTTCATCATCTGCCGTGGGATCCGGGTAGGCGCTCTTGACGACCTCAGCCAGACCAACCACTGCCTTGTCCTTTCCCGAGTGATAAAAGAGAACGCGTTCGCCGGTATTCATCTCGCGCAGGTTGTTGCGCGCCTGATAATTTCTTACGCCCGACCAGTCAGTGACGCCGTCTGATACGAAGTCGTCCCACGAATAGGTTTCCGGCTCCTGTTTCACCATCCAGTAATTGCCTTTGGTCTTTTTCTTCATCGATTTGCTTCTCGCTTTGCGCCGTCACGGGCCACGGCTTAGAATCCCAGCTTGAGTCTTAACCAACCCGGGTTCGATCTGAGGAGAAACTATGGTTAAAGAAGGAAAGGCGGCGCCGGCTTTCGCTACGACAAACGCGGACGGTGAAACCGTCAAACTGAAAGACCTTCGCGGCCAAAAGGTAGTGCTCTACTTTTATCCGAAGGATGATACACCCGGGTGCACCAAAGAGGCGTGTTCATTTCGCGATGCGTTCGCCGCCTTCAAAAAACGGGGCATCAAGGTGCTGGGTATTTCCCCGGACAGTGAGGCTTCACACAAAAAGTTTACGGCCAAATACAAACTTCCTTTTACGCTCCTGGCCGACGCGAACCACGCGATCGCTGATACCTACGGAGTTTACGGTGAAAAGAAGTTTATGGGCCGCACGTACATGGGTGTGAAGCGTATGACCTTCCTGATCGACGAAAAAGGCAAAATCACGAAGGTCTTTGAAAAGGTCAAGCCCGAACAGCATGCGCAAGAAGTTCTGGATGCATTTGACGCTTGAGTTTTCTCAAATCGGAGATCTCAGACGACATTTTGAGATCTGAGATTTGAGATCTCAAATTCGAGATCTGAAATAGTAAATCCGAAATCTCAGGCTGGAAACTAGGCTGCCACCCAGCCGCCAATCTTTTCCGGTTCCCCTTCCGGATTCTTTCCCGGCATCAACCCTTGCAGCGCGCTAAACGAACTCGGCACATCTCGCTTACGCGCGGGAATAGCGGCTTGTTCGCGAAGCAACGAGGCTTCCGTCTCGTTAAGATAATAGTGGCGTGTGTTATCAACCAGTTCCGTGCGAATCTCGCGCGTCCACAGCAGGAGATTGGCCAGGGCGTCGCCAACTTCGTCATCGCCCAGTTTCGCTATCGTGCGAATCTCTTTCTGAGTGCTGGCGCCTTTGCGGATCGCTTCCTTCACCCGGTCAGCAGGTGAGAGTTTGCTAAGCATCCTGGGATATTTGGCCGAAGGCGAGTCTCCTTCTGCATGTTCCGAAGTCACTTGGGAACCTCGTTTTCGAGCCGACCGGTATTCCTTCAGTGCCCTTCGGCTGTCAGTGACCTTCTTCCGAATACAGCTTTTACAATAGAGATTTCTTCCATCGTGCCGCGCCCGGCAGATCCCAAATTCCGACAAAGGCAACTGCTGGCAACAAATGGGGCAATTCTTGCCAGAGCCTTCTAATTCTTCCGTCATTTCCACGCTCCAGTTCAAAGTCTTTGTGTAATAGCGTCGCTGGAAGAAACGGTTGACCGCAGCCGGGGATCGGGGAATCCCAGCCTTCAGATTGGCGTTTGCGTGATTTTGACGACGAATTCCTAACGAAGGAATATTGCCGGCGATGTTCTGAGCACTTTGGTATAAAAGTGGCGCTCAGATTTTCCTGATGGAGACTCGAGTAGCAGGTCAGCGGGGCCTAGCAAGAATTTATAAGAGCGAGTTAACCTACAAACAACAATCAACAATCAGGGTCTCGAATTAATCAACGCTTCGCATTTTCGATCAACGCTTTCAGCGAGGGAGTCGCATTATAGAGATCGGAAAAGTTTTTGCAACCCCTATTTCGACATTTGGTGGTCCATGTCTGTTTACGCTTGCTGCGCATGTTCAGATCAACTGACAATGCAGTTTTCTAAAACATAAACAACTCTATCGCGTGAGGATAGATGATCACATGAAGCAAATTCTTAATCGTTGACTACCAGCGCTTACGATCTTGTTTTGATTTTTCAACTTCAAAATTCTTTCGCAAAATCACGCGCTTTGAAAAATTCACAAAGCGTTCGCCCTCTGTTTGGCGCAACACGTTCCATTCGCTGTGCGCTGGTCCTACAAAATATGGGTGCGCAGTTCAATGCTCACCGTAAAACTTTTTTCAATGAAGCCTGGTGAGAAATTCAGTGACAGTTGAACGTGAGTTCGCGTGTAACGAATCAAACAACGCAGTAGTTCTCTTGCGCCGAGATGTAATCACACATCCCCACACCCACTAAGATCGGAGGTTCTCAATTTCTTCAAACCAACCTGCGATCTCTTAAACGATAGACAAACTTCAGGCCTGACCAGGTTTCATTGATCGCGCAAATCTTCACGTCAACCAGACCTGCATCCAAACCAATTCTTTGTACGTTGGCAAACGTTAAATCCGTAGGAACTTTCGCACTCTTCTTAGGCCAGGCAATCCAGATCATTCCATTCGCGTTTAACTTCTTCGCTAACACTGAAAAGGAAACTTGCAGCACTGCTTCTTTGTCCACGAAAAAAATAATCAGATCGATTGGTTTGGTTAAGTTGGTTACGAAAACCTGAACGTCCGCTGGCAAAACTCCTAGTTCCTTTTTGAAATCCTTTGGTGCGTTTACAAATCCGACGCGAAATCCTTCTTTGATTCCCAACTTTTTGACGAGAGGGGTTGTCGAGTATCCAGCCATTTGAGTTTCTCCTGGATCGAGGTTGCGTTCGCTATGCCACCCGCAGATTACCCGGATTACGCAGATTCCAAAGGTTACCCAGGCCAAGCACGGCTGTATTGAAATCTGCGTGGCCTGCGGACAAGATTCCTACCACCATCCGAGAATTTTCCACCAGCCAAACCCGAATATCGTCCAGATCAAAATATTTGCCACGGAAACCAGCAATCCCAGCAACCACCAGGTCCGTTGGCTTACGTAACCGGCGCCAAAAAAGATTGGCGCGGGCGTGGTTCCGTAGTGCGTCAGCCCCGCATCGAGGTTTGAGAAGTAAGCGAGCGACAGCACAGCAAGATACGGCGGCGCGCCGGCTGCCAGTATCACCACCAGAAACGGCGTGTACATCGCGGTGGCGTGCGCTGTAATGCTGGCAAAACCGTAATGCGCGTAGAAATAGATCAGCAATAGTGCGCCGAGCGCGAGCCACCAGGACCAGCCGGTAGTAAACGCCGCGGCAGTCTCCGCAAATCGTTTGGTGATTCCCGTTTCGCCGAGGGCTTCCGCCATTCTCACCAGGCCGCCGTACCAAATGAACACGTCCCACGCTCCGCGCTCGCTAATGATATCGTCCCAGCTCAATACTCCCGTTAGCAGCAAGGCGCAAACTCCAAGCAGGGGCGGTATTGAATAATCGAGTTTCGAGAGATAGGTAACAAATTCGAGGAACCGCGCTGAAGGTACGACGCCAGCCACCGACGGTACGGCTCCGGCCAGGCCGCGGATCATCCACATCACAGCGACCACGATAAAGACGGCCAGCAAAATCTTCTCTTCCCGCTTCATTCGCCCCAGCCGTTCTAATTCGTGCCGCGCAAATTCGGCAGCGGCCGGCGTACGCTTAATTTCCGGCGGAAAAACTCGATAAAGCAGTTGCGGAACGACTATCAGGGAAATCAGTCCCGGGACAATCGCTCCCAGCAACCAACTCGTGTACGTAAGTTCAATCCCAGTCACCTGCTGGGCAAATTTTGCGATCAAAACGTTTGAGGCCTGACCGGTCAGGAAAGTCGCGCAAATGATTACGTCACACTGATACAGCAAGACCATCAGAAACGCGCCCAGGCGTCCCGCTGTTGGCCCCGGCCGCGACTCGTAAGCCTCAGAAAGGCTCTTTGCGATCGGGAAAACGACGCCGCCTGAGCGTGCGCCGGTTGAAGGAATTATGCTGGCCAACAGAAAGTCTGTTGAAATCAGGGCATAGCCCAGGCCAAGCGAGTGGTGTCCGATAGTTCGAATGAAAACGTAGGCGATGCGACGTCCCAGTCCCGTCTTAATCATTGCCCGGGAAATGAAGAAAGCAGCTAAAACCAGCCAGACGATTGGATCCGCATAGCCGCCGAGTGCGTCGCGGATTGGAAGGGCGCCGGAAATGGCGATTGCGGTTAGACCGAGCAACACTATCGCGCCGCCGGCAATTGGCCGAAGAACACAGCCCACAATCGTGGCTGCGAAAATGGCTAGTAGTCGCCATGACTGGACCGTGATGCCGGCAGGGACTCTGCTGAACGCGATCGCGAACCCGACAAACAGCACAATTGCCCACTTGATCATCGCTCCGGAAAACCAGGATGAACCAGCAGTTTGTGGCGGAGGAACATCGTCAGGAGGGTGTGTTTGTGCGTTATCCATATCCGCAGCAATCCTCGGGCGTTTCATGATGCAAAAAGTCCGTGGGATACTAGTCTTTCGTGGCCGGGCGACTCAAGAAATAAGTTAGGAGACTAGCAGCATCACAAGCGCCCACGGCGGGAAATGTAATAGCCTGGGGCAACGCCCCAGGTTTAGAGTCGCTGAATTCCGCAAGTGCTGTAAGCGCGAAATAGGTCGCAGTTAACTTGCCATCAACGATTGATGCCGCGCCTTCAGCGCTTTTTGTTTCATTGGCGTATCCTTCTCTGGGGCGTTGCCCCAGGCTGTTACATTTCGCGCCGTTGGCGCTCTGGAGCAAAACCCAAACCAAGGCGGCAGTCGTATTTATGCTGGACGATGCGCGAAGGTGTTGAGTTCAAATGCTGATCAAAAAACCCGAAGAAATTAAGTCCAGCGAGATCACGGACAAAAAAGACTATCTAAACCGCCGCATTTTTCTGCGCGGCGCGGCGTTGCTCGGCACCACTGCGGCCACCGGGCTTATCTATCGAAAACTCAACGACGCCACTCCGGAAACATCAAAGGGCGAAAAACTGGTCGGTGTGACGCAGACCCTACCATCCGACGCCACGCGGCAGGGCTTCACCACTGACGAAAAACTTACGCCGCTCGAAAACATCACCAATTACAACAACTTCTATGAGTTCTCCACTGACAAGCAGGGAGTGGCTCGCGCCGCGAAAGGCTTCAAGACGAATCCCTGGACCGTGTCAGTGGACGGATTGGTCAACAAACCAACGACATTTGGTCTTGAAGAGCTGTTGAAGTTTCCTCAGGAAGAACGGATTTATCGCCTCCGCTGTGTCGAAGCCTGGTCAATGGTCATTCCCTGGGTTGGCTTTCCTCTGGCGAAACTCCTGGAGCAGGTCGAGCCCAGCTCCGAAGCAAAATACGTAGCCTTCCAAACGCTTTTCGATCCGAAGCGAATGCCAAACCAGAACACCGGCGTGCTCGACTGGCCCTACGTTGAAGGGCTTCGACTCGATGAGGCGATGCATCCCCTCACTATCCTGGCTACCGGCCTCTACGGCGAGACTCTGCCGCCGCAGGACGGGGCTCCCATCCGACTGGTGGTGCCCTGGAAGTATGGATTCAAGAGTATCAAGTCAATTGTGAAGATAAGCCTGGTGGCGACTGTACCGCCGACGACCTGGAACATTCAGGCGCCAAACGAATACGGGTTCTATTCAAACGTTAATCCAAATGTGGCGCACAGGCGTTGGAGTCAGGCTGAGGAGCATCGCATCGGTTCATCGAGTTTTTCTGCTCGCCCGACGCTGCTCTTCAACGGTTATGCGGAGCAGGTTGCACACCTCTACGCGGGGATGGATCTGGCGGCTAATTTTTGAAAGCTATCGCGAAACGACCGCGGAAGGCCAGCAGGAAGGGGAGATTTTCCATTTGTCATTTTCCATTTGTCATTTGCGGATTCAACTTGGAAGTGCAACAAAACATTTGTTGCGCTTCGCCCCATTAGGGGCGAGATGTATATAGCCGGGCCCGTCGTTTTCTATCCCGCTCCGTAGGAGCGAAATCCTTGGTTATAGGTCAGAAGCTATAAACTCTCGCTCCGCTGGAGCGAAAACGGATTCCGCGGTTGCACTTGTAAGTGAATTCACCATTGTCTATGTCTCAGGTTGTCTCATTGGCAGGCTCAAAGGCCTCTGGTCGTAGAAAGTAGAAAGAGATAGACGGCGCGCTCGTGCGCAAGCGTGTTTGGCAATGAGAAATGGAAAATGACAAATGGAAAATGTCCAGAATTCATCGACAACCTCGGCAGGCGCTGACTTGCGAAAACCCACAACCAGAATGGCCGATATACGTTTCCCAAAACTACTCATCTTCATAAACGCCCTCGTGCCCCTGGCATTGATGCTTTGGGATGTTTACCAGAAGCGAGTCGGCGCAAATCCGCTGGAGTTTGTGACTCGAACAACCGGAATGCTGACGCTTGTATTCCTGATGTTTACCCTCGCCATCTCACCAGTGCGTCAGATCACAGGCATAAACTGGTTGGTGAAGTTTCGCCGCCTGCTCGGCCTGTTCGCTTTCTTTTACGGAACGCTTCACCTCGCGACTTACATCTGGTTTGACCGCTTCTTCAATTTCCGGAGTATTCCCGGTGATGTGGTGCAGCGTCCCTTCATCACTTTCGGCATGTTGGCATTCTTCCTGATGGTGCCCCTCGCCATAACCTCCACCAACAAGATGGTCAAACGGCTGGGGGGAAAACGCTGGAGCAAGCTGCACCTGCTAATTTACGCTGCAGGAGTTGCGGGCGTACTGCATTTCTGGCTGCTGGTAAAGTCGGATCTTCGACTGCCGCTAACCTTTGGATTCGTCCTCCTGTTGCTGCTGGCGCACCGTGTCTTTGTGAAGTTTTATCCGCCCGCTAAGTCGGTGTCCGGGTAAACGCGTCGCCTCGTGACTAGTCCGCACCCGTTACCCGAACCTCGCTGTTGCGATGATTCTCTCCCTCAACCACGGAATCCGCACCCGCGGATAGTTTCCTGAGCCATGATTCGGCTACAATCTGGGTCCATGAGCAACGCAGTCGCCCGCTTCTCAAATCGCGTAGAAAGCTACGCCAGGTATCGCCCTACATATCCGCCCGCGCTGATTGAGATTCTCAAATCAAACTGCGGACTCACACACGATTCAGTCATTGCTGACGTTGGTTCCGGAACCGGCATCCTGTCGCGTCTCTTTCTCGAGTATGGAAATACCGTGTTTGGGATCGAGCCCAACACCGGCATGAGACTTAACGCAGACAAAACTCTGTGGCAGTTCAACAACTTCCTGAGCGTTGATGCAACTGCTGAAGCGACCACGCTCAAACCCGGAAGCGTCGACATGATTACGGCGGCGCAGTCGTTTCACTGGTTTGATCGCGCCAAAGCGAAACGTGAATTCGCGCGCATCGTGAAGCGTGGCGGTTTTGTCGTGCTGATCTGGAACGAACGCCGGGTGGATTCGACGCCTTTCCTGCGAGCGTATGAAGACCTTCTGCTGCAGTACAGCACTGATTATGAGCGGGTGCGGCACGAAAACGTGGGGAGCGAAATTGCGGACTTTTATGCTCCTCACTCTTTCAAACTGGAATCCCTGGAAAATCTCCAGCGATTTGACCTGGAGTCGCTCGAAGGACGGACACGGTCAGCGTCGTACACGCCCGAACCGGGAGACAGCAATTTTGAACCGCTATATTCGGAGCTGGAAAAGATATTCCACACACACGCGCGAGACGGCAAAGTAACTGTCGAATATGACACGAGGGTCTACTATGGACGCCTCACAAGCTGACCCGCACTTCTTGCCGGATCTCTATTCAAACTGTATCTTACCGACTCTTTATCACCGGCCGCTCACACTAAGAATGGTTGTTGCTAAGGCACTGGCGAGCGGATGGACATGCAGCTAATGAAAACCGCTCAAACCTACGCCGGCAGACTTGAATTGACCCTGCAGAGGTTTAGATACTCGCTCCGCGGGCGTTATTCCCACGCCAATGAGCAGCAAATCCTTCGCCGCTATATCGACAAAATACTTCCCCCGGCGTATCCGCGCACAGTTGTTGATATCGGCGCGGGAAACGGGGTGCGCTGGTCAAACAGTTATGCCCTCGTTTTGGAAGACTGGAACGCGCTGGGTATCGAGGCCGACAGTAGTAAGCACGCACTTCTCGCCCGAGCTTACCGTCGTTTTCCGAACGCAAAGGCGTGCCATGCGCTTGCCTCGCCGGAAAATATCAACGAACTCCTGGCGGATTTTGGGATCGAAAACGAGTTTGGCGTGCTCAGTCTGGACATTGATGGAAACGACTTCTGGGTGCTGGACAAGATCCTGTCTCGCTTCCGACCGGCTTTGGTTGTGACGGAAATAAATGAAAACATACCGCCGCCGCTCCGTTTTGTAGTGAAATACAATCCAGGTTTTCAATTGCGTCACCATTTCTTCGGCCACTCGATATCAGCGGTCGAAGATCTTTGTCGCCGCCACGGCTACGGTATTTTAGAGTTGGAATACAACAACGCCTTCCTCGCGCCGGCGGAGCTGGGCTCGCAATTTTTTCACGACGCGCAAACTGCCTATCGCGAAGGTTATCTGAATCGTCCGGATCGCAAGACACGGTTTGCCTCGAATTCAGACATGGAAGCGTTGGGCAGCCTGGAACCTGAGGCAGCGATGAAGTTTGTACGAGAGTTTTTTGGTAACGACGAAGGAAACTATTACCTGGCAAGCGACGAAGAATCTTTTTTGACGCTTTTGCCCGGGTTAGCTGTTACTCGTGAGACAGAATCATGACTGAAGAAAGACGCTCTGACGAACGTATTTCGCTGAATCTCGCGGTGCGGTGGGACGCCGGCGCAGGAAACAGCGAAGCACGCCTCGAAGACCTTAGCCTGGGTGGCTGTTTTGTAAACACCGGAGGACGCGTTGACGTGGGCGACCTCGTTGGACTGGAAATCAAGCTGCCGTCCGGAGAAACGCTGCTGCTGCGAGGAGAAGTCACCTCCTATCAGGTTGGCATTGGGTTTGGCGTGTTATTCCCTTTCCTAACTGACGACGAAGAACAAGTCTTGCGCGAGTTGGTGTAAAAACAACTGCTCGCGTGCAACGCCGCTGCCTCGTCGCTTCAGCCTGCGGGCGTTACTTACGCGTTGACCCAGCGACCTTGTTTCGCATTCTCACAGAAAAGGAAAAGACAGGGATGACGAAACCGGGAACCACCAGGCCCTTCGCTTTGCTTGGCGGCGTTTTCTTTGTTGCCGGAGCTTTGATATTGATCCTGGCTATCCTGAACTATCTTCAGGACGGAAAAATTGGCCTGACCGCTGCGATGGGAATCGTAATAATCGGGCTCGGTTTGTTTTGGTCTTCCAGAAGGAGTTCGAGCGGGCCGGACAAGTGAGCGAACGGGAGAAAACTCATGCCTCGAAAAGTTGTTATCGACACTGACTTCGGCACTGATGCGGACGACGCGATCGCAATCGCACTGGCTCTTGCATCCGATGAGATTGAGATTCAGGCGTTTACGACCGTGGGCCGGCAGTCCATTTACCGTAAACAGACGCTTGAAGGTTTCCTCTCAACTCTAGGTAAGGATTTTAAGGTCCCGCCAGTTTTTGCCGGCTGGGACGCGCCGCGGCCATTACCCTACGGTTTTTCGGCTGCCCTTCCCAGTGCAGCGTTCGGAGACTACCTAAAAGGCTTCGGCGCCGGCTATCGTTTCAACTGGTTTGGTAACGAAGGCGTGCTGGATCCAAACTCGCCCACTAATCCAACTGATTCAGCTAAACAACCTCCGACTTCCGCGGGTTATGCGGTCTATGAGGCAGGTCAACAACTGGCGAAACTCCTGAGCAACAATGACACTGACTTCATCGGCATTGGCCCACTCACGAATCTGTATCAAGCCCTGACGAACCCTCGCCTCGACGGCGGCAATATTGCCATTCCGCGCCTGACCGTGATGGGCATTCACCTCGCGCAAACTCAGTACGGGAAAGACCCGAAGACAGGAAAACCAAACTTTGTTTCTGAGGCCGTTGACTACAATCTCGGCAGCGATATCGTCTCAGCGTTGTATGTACTCAACGATTTGGCCCAGGCCGGCTCCAAAATACAGTCCGCCAGGTTCGTAACCGCGGACGTAACTCTCAGAACGTGGCTGCGGAAAACAGACCTGGCCGGGAGCCTGGCGAAAAGCAAGAACCCTTTCCTGCAAGCGCTGGTCAAGATTATTAATGAGTGGACGCCCATTCAAACCAACCTGTTCAAGATAACTTCCACAGGCAATGCCGCCTTCCTGCATGACCCGCTGACGGTGGCCTGTGCCTTTAGCGACCGCTGGTGCAACTTCAGGAAGTTGAATCTGGAGCTGGTGTTGACCAACGCGCTTGGCCTTCGTTGGATTGAACGTCCACAGCCGACAGCCACCACCATCTCCGTAAACTGCGCTGTTTCGCTAAAGACATCGCCGCCGGGAGGAGAGACTTTTCAGCAATGGATGGTCCGGCGACTGCTGAAGAAATTCAACTGAGGTAGCCAGGGCAAAAAGGCCTATCATTACCTCTGCACCGGGGCTTTGCACAAAAAGTAGGATTCGAGTCCAGGTAGTATCTGCATTCAAGCGCCAACGGCGCGAAATGTAATAGCCTGGGCCAGCGGCCCAGGAGTCAATCGAGAGCAAAGATACTAAGCGCTGAAAGCGCGGAATAAT
>DATMDU010000033.1:0-3777 GCA_035557535.1 Pyrinomonadaceae bacterium | reverse complement strand
GCTCGTGTCGTGAGATGTTGGGTTAAGTCCCGCAACGAGCGCAACCCTTGTCCTTAGTTGCCAGCATTAAGTTGGGCACTCTAAGGAGACCGCCGGTGACAAACCGGAGGAAGGTGGGGATGACGTCAAGTCATCATGGCCCTTATGACCAGGGCTACACACGTGCTACAATGGGCGGTACAAAGGGTTGCCAACCCGCGAGGGGGAGCCAATCCCAAAAAGCCGTTCGTAGTCCGGATCGGAGTCTGCAACTCGACTCCGTGAAGTCGGAATCGCTAGTAATCGCAGATCAGCATTGCTGCGGTGAATACGTTCCCGGGTCTTGTACACACCGCCCGTCACACCATGGAAGTTGGTTGCACCAGAAGTAGGTAGCCTAACCGCAAGGAGGGCGCTTACCACGGTGTGGCCAATGACTGGGGTGAAGTCGTAACAAGGTAGCCGTACGGGAACGTGCGGCTGGATCACCTCCTTTAAGAGATCGCGCGCCCGGATCACCGGTCGCGAGTTCCCATTCAAATTACCTGCATCAAGCGCCCAAGCCGAACCCCGGGTCTGTAGCTCAGTTGGTTAGAGCGCACCCCTGATAAGGGTGAGGTCGGAAGTTCAACTCTTCCCAGACCCACCAATCCTATTGATGGGGCCATAGCTCAGCTGGGAGAGCGCCTGCTTTGCAAGCAGGAGGTCATCGGTTCGATCCCGATTGGCTCCACCAGCTTTCCTTCCGGCGGTTCATCGGCTCAGCCCGTGCAATGGGCGTTGCGTTCGACCCGAATGCAACGCCGATCGCATGGGCGCCTCGGCGCCCCCGCTCTTTAAAAATCTGACGGAATGTGGAAAACGCAATGCATCAACGCGATGATTTCTGTTTTTGGAATCGCGTTTTGTAGTATGTGTCGCATTCGCGAGAGATCAGCAAGGTAAGTGACCCCAGGCTCATTGGGGTTATATGGTCAAGCGACTAAGCGCACATGGTGGATGCCTTGGCGGCAGAAGGCGATGAAGGACGTGGTAGCCTGCGAAAAGCGTCGGTTAGCTGGCAAACAAGCTCACCCGGCGATGTCCGAATGGGGAAACCCACCGCATAGGCGGTATCGCATACTGAATAAATAGGTATGCGAAGCTAACCCGGTGAATTGAAACATCTCAGTAACCGGAGGAAAAGAAATCAACCGAGATTCCGCAAGTAGTGGCGAGCGAACGCGGAACAGCCCAGTCACGATCAGTTGACGGACCCTAGCAGAACGGGATGGAAAGCCCGGCCATAGACGGTGATAGCCCGGTACGCGAAAGGGAAAATCAATGAGTGACGAAGAGTAGGGCGGGACACGTGTAATCCTGTCTGAACATAGGGGGACCATCCTCTAAGGCTAAATACTCTCTGCCGACCGATAGTGAACCAGTACCGTGAGGGAAAGGCGAAAAGAACCCCGGAGAGGGGAGTGAAATAGAACCTGAAACCGTGTGCGTACAAGCAGTGGGAGCCCCGCAAGGGGTGACCGCGTACCTTTTGTATAATGGGTCAGCGAGTTACTTTCAGTGGCGAGCCTAACCGTATAGGGGAGGCGTAGGGAAACCGAGTCTTAATCGGGCGCCATAGTCGCTGGGAGTAGACCCGAAGCCAGTCGATCTATCCATGTCCAGGATGAAAGTAGGGTAATACCTGCTGGAGGTCCGAACGAACTACTGTTGCAAAAGTAGTCGATGAGGTGTGGATAGGAGTGAAAGGCTAATCAAGGCTGGCGATAGCTGGTTCTCCTCGAAAGATATTTAGGTATCGCCTCGAGTATTACTTCCGGGGGTAGAGCTCTGTTTAGGCTAGGGGGACATCCCGTCCTACCAAACCTGTGCAAACTGCGAATACCGGAAAGTAGAAGCTCGGGAGGCACACAGCGGGTGCTAACGTCCGTTGTGAAGAGGGAAATAACCCAGACCACCAGCTAAGGTCCCAAAGTTGCGGCTAAGTGGGAAAGGATGTGGGAAGTCATAGACAGCCAGGAGGTTGGCTTAGAAGCAGCCATCCTTTAAAGAAAGCGTAATAGCTCACTGGTCTAGTCGGCCTGCGCCGAAGATTTCGCGGGGCTCAAGCCGTACACCGAAGCTGTGGATTTGGCCGCAAGGCCAAGTGGTAGAGGAGCGTTCCGTAAGCCTGTGAAGGTGTGTCGCGAGGCATGCTGGAGGTATCGGAAGTGCGAATGCTGACATGAGTAACGTTAAAACGGGTGAAAAACCCGTTCGCCGAAAACCCAAGGTTTCCTGCCCAACGTTAATCGGGGCAGGGTGAGTCGGCACCTAAGGCGAGGCCGAAAGGCGTAGTCGATGGAAAGCAGGTCAACATTCCTGCACCGGGTGCTGCTGCGATGGGGTGACGGAGAAGGCTAGATCGGCCGGGATCGGATTGCCCGGTTCAAGCGCGTAGGGAGGACTTCCTGGAAAACCCGGAGGTCCGTTAATCCTGAGACGTGACGACGAGGTCCTATTGGACCGAAGTGATTAATGCCCTGCTCCCGGGAAAAGCCTCTAAGCTTCAGGCAGCAACTGGCCGTACCGTAAACCGACACTGGTGGGTGAGGAGAAAATCCTAAGGCGCTTGAGAGAACTCGGGTTAAGGAACTCTGCAAGTTGACACCGTAACTTCGGGAGAAGGTGTGCCTCTTGTGGTGATTGGACTTGCTCCATGAGCTGCGAGAGGTCGCAGGTAATCGGGGGCTGCGACTGTTTATCAAAAACACAGGACTCTGCGAACACGCAAGTGGATGTATAGGGTCTGACGCCTGCCCGGTGCCGGAAGGTTAAGTGATGAGGTCAGCGCAAGCGAAGCTTCTGATCGAAGCCCCGGTAAACGGCGGCCGTAACTATAACGGTCCTAAGGTGGAACAACGCTGCCTTAGTAAAATTTGGCTATATGCTGGAATAACTGAGTATCCGGTGGTACCGCGCGCAAGCACGGTGACAATCCATCCGGTGCAGTCAATCAGCAGGAAAGACCGGTCGATAGACCGGAATCCTCAGAGACTACACGCCGAACGCCTCATGCTGAGGTGAAGATATAGTCCGAACTGCATGGCGACATGCAGGGCCGGTTGTGAGCCGGCCGCTTCGCGAAAGTGAAGCAACAGCGAGAGCGAAATTCCTTGTCGGGTAAGTTCCGACCTGCACGAATGGCGTAACGCTGGCCCCACTGTCTCGACCCGAGACTCAGTGAAGTTGAAATCGCTGTGAAGATGCGGCGTTCCCGCGGAAAGACGGAAAGACCCCGTGAACCTTTACTGTAGCTTTACGCTGAACTTTGAATTTGCCTGTGTAGCATAGCTGGGAGTCTGTGAAGCCGAGGCGCTAGCCTTGGTGGAGACAACGGTGAAATACCAGCCTGGTGCGTTCGGAGTTCTAACCTAGACCCGTTATCCGGGTCGGGGACCGCGTATGGTGGGCAGTTTGACTGGGGCGGTCTCCTCCTAAAGAGTAACGGAGGAGTGCAATGGTACCCTCAGCGCGGTCGGTCATCGCGCACAGAGTGCAATGGCATAAGGGTGCTTAACTGTGAGACGAACATGTCGAGCAGGTGCGAAAGCAGGTCATAGTGATCCGGTGGTTCTGTATGGAAGGGCCATCGCTTAACGGATAAAAGGTACTCCGGGGATAACAGGCTTATTCCTCCCAAGAGTCCACATCGACGGAGGAGTTTGGCACCTCGATGTCGGCTCATCACATCCTGGGGCTGTAGCAGGTCCCAAGGGTTCGGCTGTTCGCCGATTAAAGTGGTACGCGAGCTGGGTT
>DATMDU010000032.1:0-1337 GCA_035557535.1 Pyrinomonadaceae bacterium | reverse complement strand
ACGAAAGCGGGCAACACCCGAAGCCGGTGACCCAACCCCTTGGGGAGGGAGCCGTCGAAGGTGGGGCTCGTGATTGGGGTGAAGTCGTAACAAGGTAGCCGTACCGGAAGGTGCGGCTGGATCACCTCCTTTCTAGGGAGCTTCCAAATAGGAAGTCGGCTCGTTGGTCTTATGGCCAGTGAGCTTTTTCTAGCATGTCGACCGGGCCTGTACGAAACGCGCGTAGCTTGCGCACACATGCTGTTGAGTTTTGAGAGACCGGCCGCGGGCCGGCTTCTCTGCGTCGAGTCTCTTTTGCGAGCTCGAGCGGATGAGCCATCGGGCCAGCGGTGCCGCCCTCTTGTCGGACCTTGAAAACTGCACAGTTGGCCAAACAAACGATCGAGACTGACTCTGTCTCGATCGTCTGGGTAGTAATCACCGAGCTCCGAAGGCTTTGCCTTCAGAGCTTTGAATCACCGTCAAGATAGTAAGGGCGCACGGTGGATGCCTTGGCATCAGGAGTCGATGAAGGACGTGGACGACTGCGATAAGCCACGGATAGGCGTTTAACAGCCTTTGACCCGTGGATTTCCGAATGGGGAAACCCAACGCCGGCAATGCGGCGTTATCCCGGCCTGAATACATAGGGCCGGGAAGGCAAGCGGGGGAACTGAAACATCTCAGTACCCCGAGGAAAGTAAATCAACCGAGACTCCCCGAGTAGTGGCGAGCGAAAGGGGACCAGCCCAAACCCATCAGGTGCAAGCGGACACGCGTTGCCTGGTGGGGGTTGTAGGGCATCACTTCCTGGCCGTGTCCGGTCAGGCGGAAGTTACAAAGTCACAAGCTAGCCGAAGAACAGTGGAACACAGGCGCCAAAGAGGGTAATAGCCCCGTAGGCGAAAGCATGTGACCTTCCGTGAGATGTTCCTGAGTAGGACCGCTCCCGTGAAACGCGGTCTGAACCTGGGGGGACCACCCTCCAAGGCTAAGTACTCCCTGATGACCGATAGCGGACTAGTACCGTGAGGGAAAGGTGAAAAGTACCCCGGAAGGGGAGTGAAATAGTATCTGAAACCGCGCGCCTACAAGCGGTCGGAGCACCTTCGGGTGTGACGGCGTGCTTTTTGCATAACGAGCCGACGAGTTACTCGTCACTGGCAAGGTTAAGCGATGAGCGGAGCCGCAGCGAAAGCGAGTCCGAATAGGGCGAATCAGTCAGTGGCGGTAGACCCGAAACCGAGCGAGCTACCCATGGGCAGGTTGAAGCGAGGGTAAGACCTCGTGGAGGACCGAACCGACCTAGGTTGAAAACTGGGCGGATGACCTGTGGGTCGGAGTGAAAGGCTAATCAA
>DATMDU010000030.1:0-1736 GCA_035557535.1 Pyrinomonadaceae bacterium | reverse complement strand
CCAGGGCCAGCGGCCATTAAGTGGTTGTTCCGGTAAGGACTTCTAGCAAGAAGTCGTCGTTCCAGGCGCAGCCGCGGCGTTTGCCGACGACGCTGTTTTTGCTGGGATGTTGCTTGAGGAGGGAGAGGAGGAAACGGTTTAGCCAGGCAAAGTTCTCGCGGAGGTTGCGATCCCGGATGCGCGACTCGTCTTCGCGGAAGGTCATATCCAGGCACCAATGACAACTGTTTTCGATGCCCCAATGACCCCGCACCGCACGCGCGAAGCGCTTCACACCGACCGGCAGGCTGCTGAGATAGTATCGCTTCTCGATGGTTTCTTTCCCGTCGCGGATGCAGGCCGTGATCGCCACGCCGATCGATTTCAGTCCCTTCCACTGGTCACGGTTGGGTAGATCGCTGGGCACCGGCAGATGCGTGTAGCAACGGGTCTCGTCGCGGCCATGGGCCGTTTCGCTCGTCGTATGTTGGCGAACGTCGATGCCTGCGAAGCCGTTCTCCACAAGTTGATCGATGTGCTCAATGACCGCCTCGTGCAACGTCCCTTGGTTGCCCTTGAGCGCCAACACATAGTCGGCTTTCTGCTCGATGATCTGGGCGGCGATCGCTTTTTGGGTTCCCATTGCGTCGATCGTGATGATCGCACCTTCGATATTCACCAGCCGCAATAGCTCGGGAATGGCCGTGATTTCATTGGATTTGTCGTCACATGCCACTTGTCCCAGCGACAGCCCAAACTCGCTGGCCCAGACGCTCACCGAGTGCAACGCGCCGAGGCCCTTCTGGCGGTCGTGGCTGCGCCTGGCCGTCTTGCCGTCCACGGCATAGACGGGCTGATCGATCTTGGTCGCCTCGGCTGCCTGGTCACGCAATGCCGTTAGCCAGGCGGCGAAGCAAGTCTGAAAGGCGGTCGGATTGAGCAGCGACAACACTCGCCGAAACACATCCTTCCGCGGCACGCCGTTGGGCAAGTCGAGTACACGGAGCAAGAAGGCCGCTTTATACTTCGCCCATTGGGCAATCGTCGTCGGCCCACTGGCCCCGGCCAGCACAGCCATCAAGGAGATGACCACGACGCTCACGAACGGATGTTTCTGATTGATCGTGCTGCGCGGATCCTCCAACTCGTCAAAGTAACCAACTACTTCCTCCAACGCGATGCGAACCGTGGCCATCAGAAAACTCCGTGCGTGTACGAGAGAGGGGCAACACGGAGTAAACTACCAATTAAAACACCCTAGCGCTATCCACCCCATCTTGCCTGAACACCCTAAAGTGCGCGCTGGCCCTGACGTGTACGCCTGATGAAAAGCTGACAGAATATATGACTTGCCCTTGCCACGTTCAGGCCAGAAGAGCTTGGCGTCCGCAACAACGCGATCTGTTCCAACCTGCTCAGCAACAAGATCGGCGATCCCGGAGGCTGATTGAGGCTCGATATAGAAGGCAATGCCTTGCTCGTGCAGATACTCGTAGAGATCAAAGGCTATGCGATTCTCGCCCTGCTGCGTTTCAGTCGTCACGACTGACCGAAGAGCCTCTGATCGGAACCACTCACAGCGCTGCTTGTACCGTCTCAAAACGTAAAGGATGGCCTGTTGGTCATCCACGTGCTCGTCAAGATACTCGTAAAACGGCTCCAGGAACGCCGCCCGCGCGAAGTCATGCGAATCCCCGGCATTGGACGCGGCTCCCCAGCGGTGTGCAATGTGGAGGAAACTGATCGACTCTGAATCA
>DATMDU010000029.1:0-1330 GCA_035557535.1 Pyrinomonadaceae bacterium | reverse complement strand
AGTCGGCGCGCTCCTGGCGAAAGACTACGGCGCCAATAGTTTCTGTTGGGCGTCGGACTATCCCCACGCCGACGGTATTTTTCCCGACTCGCAGAGTTTCATTCGCGACACCATGGGTCATCTCGATGACGATCTGCGACGAAAACTGACGTTCGGCAACGCCGTCCGGCTGTACGGCATGGATTGGCTGCTCTAACGCGGTCACGCACGGAGGAGGCAGGCCCGTGTTACTTTCAATCAGGAAGAAATTGCTGTGGGTATTCGTCGGATTCGTCGCGTTGCTTTGCCAGACGGCGGCGCGCGGCGCCTCGGACGAATCGGTCAAAGCGGCGACCCGAGAAGGCAACCTGATGATCTATGGGACGACTCAAATCGACCATATGCATGCGTTGATAAAACACTTCAACCAAAAATATCCCGCGATCAAAGCCAATTATCACCGTCAAGGCACAACCGCGGTTTATGAAAGGATTCTTAGAGAGCAGCGCGCGGGATTGTTCAACGCGGACGTTTACGGCGGCATCGGCGGACTCCAAGCCTGGCTGCTCGCTCAAAAAGGCGCGCTGACCCCGTACTCATCGCCGGAACGAGCCACGATCAGCAACAACCTCAAAGACAAAGACGGCTACTGGACCGCCGCGTACACCGTCAGCTTCGTGAGCGCGTTTCACACCCGCCAGGTGGCACGCACGGACGCGCCGCGCTCCTACGAGGACTTTCTCTTACCCAAATGGAAGGGGAAGATGTGGTTGAACGAAGATGATATCGAGTGGTACGCGACCATGTTCGAAATCATGGGTAAGGAAAAGGCAACTCAGTTCATGCAGCGTCTGGCGCAGCAGGATCTGCGCTACGGCAGAGACCCGAGTCTTGCCATCGAACTCTTGTGCGCCGGCGAATTTCCGCTGATGATCGGCATTCACTTCCACCATACCGAAAGACTCAAGCAAAAGGGTTGTCCGCTCGACTGGGTGGTCGCCGAGCCGGGATATAAACGTCCTCCGATTGCGATTGGCTTGGCAAAGAACGCGCCCCATCCCGCCGCCGGCAAGTTATTCATCGACTTCATTCTGTCGCGGGACGGCCAGAAGGCCGTTCAAAACGTAGCGCTCCGTTATCCGGTCCGCACGGATGTCGAGCTCAGCGGTGAGCTTCTAAAGCTCAAAGGAATTCGCTTTTGGGATTCCAACTGGGATGCGGTCTTTCGCAACATCGAAAGCCAGCAGAAATCATTTCGTCAAACGTTCGGTCTCAGCTGAGGGGAGGGATACGGGCTGAATATCGACTGCGACTACCTTTTCATCTCTGCCAACACTTTTTTCAATATTCC
>DATMDU010000027.1:0-7076 GCA_035557535.1 Pyrinomonadaceae bacterium | reverse complement strand
GATTCTACCTGTTTTACGCGATCCGCTCCCTTTCCCGACCGTTCGGTTCCTTCCGCCGGAACGGAGGATCCTCCTCCGCCACTAGGGAATGGCACGGGTTGGGGTAACCCGTGCGGGTTGCGGGGTAGGGTACTCACGGGTCAGGGTACGGGTTGCCATATCTGGTACCCGTGACCCGTTGTTACCCGTGACAAAACAAAGGTTTTCGACACGAAACCGACATGTCGGGGTGGTTTAAACCTCCCTGACACGTCAACTTCGTGTTCTTCGACGTGCCGGGGTGGTTTAAACCACCCTGACACGTCGATTTCGCATTTTTCGACGTGCCAGGGTGGTTCAGACCACCCTGACACATCATTTTCGCGTTTTCGACGTGCCGGGGTGGTTTAAACCACCCTGACACGTTGATTTCGTGTTTTGCGATGTGTCAGGGTGGTTCAAACCACCCCGGCACATCATTTCGCGTTTTCGACGTGCCGGGGTGGTATAAACCACCTTGACACGTCATTTTCGTATTTTTCGACGTGCCAGGGTGGTTCAAACCACCCTGACACATCATTTTCGCGTTTTCGACGTGCCGGGGTGGTTTAAACCATCCTGACACGTCGATTTCGTGTTTTTCGACGTGCAGGGGTGGTTCAAACCACCCTGACACGTCGACACGGCAACGGAAGCCCTTCCACACACACCCCTCCGTCGCTCGAATCGTGTACGGAGGGGTTTTATATTAAATTAAGTTTAGTAATTAAATAGTAATTATATATAATATTTATATTAATTTATCAGACAGGTACTCTACCCGTGGGAGACGGGTAATACCCGCCCACGGGTAGGGTACGGGTTGGCCTTTGGGTACCCGCGGGTTTACCCGTGCCATTCCCTAGTGTCGAGTCTGTGGTGTAAGGGCGACTGCGGAGGTGAGACTGGACCAGGACACGAAGGGAACCGGAATAGGTCACACAAACTGCAGGAGATCCAAAGTGGATAAGATTACTAAATAAAGTAATCTGATACATGCACATACCTGCAGGAGATCCAAAGAGGAAAGGATAGGGATCTCCTGCTAGGTAAAGTCTAATATATAAATATGGAAACCGGGCAGAAATGACATAGAATGACATGGAATGACATGGAATGGCATGGAATGAGTAAAAGAAGAAAAGGTAACTTCGTGGCGGTTCCGGGATCGGGGGAACGCGAGCGAAGCTGCGGGGCTTGTCGGGACCGGTATCGAAGTTGCGGGACTCGAAGTCGGGGTTCCCCTTACAATCACCCCCCCTTCTAGATAAGCATCGCCTCGGTGCTTATGGGATGGGGGTAATAGGACGGAATGGAATCGAGTTAAAAGTCAGGGCGCGGATGCGGCGTGGTGCGGCGGGGTTTTTGGTGTGGAATTCCGCGACTTTCTCTGGTGCATGGTCGAGATTGTCTGAGTATTCCCATGTGTTCTCTTCGACTCTGTAACCTTCCCATTTTACCAAGTACTGTAACTTGCGTCGGAACATCCTGCTATCCAGCACTGTTTCGACCACGTATTCCTCTTCGCCTTCTACGAGTTCCGGGGGCGGAGGTGGGTCAGGGTGTCGTCCGACGATCGGATCCGGAGAGGCGAGGGATAACTTTACGACGTTAAAGACGGGGTGGAGGCGTTTCATGGACGGCGGCAGCGATAGGCGGTAGGCGTTCTTTCCGACACGTTTCTGGACTGGGTAAGGGCCTATGCGACGGTGGGAGAGTTTCTTTGAAGGTCGGGTTGTGTGGATATCGTCGGAGTCGAGGTACACCATATCGCCGGGATTGAAATTCGGGGTCGGGGAGCGGCGACGGTTGTAATAACGAGTCATGTCGTCCTTTGCTTTGACTAAGGCAGACTTGGCTTCCTCTAGGGTATCTTTCATGCGATTTGTGAACTCGTTGACTGTCTCGAATCGGGACGGGGGTTGTTCCGGTTCGAAGCCCATTCGCGGATGTCGACCGGTATCGAGGAGGAACGGTGTTTGTTGCGTAGAGGTGTGAACGTGGTTGTTGTAGGCGAACTCCGCGAGGGGGAGGAGGGCGGACCAGTTGTCTTGCCGTTCTCCTACGAACAGGCGTAGGTACTGTTCCAGTTCCTGGTTGACTCTTTCTGTTTGTCCGTCTGTTTGGGGGTGGTAGGCCGTAGAGGTCGCTGCTTCGATCCCGAGGAGTCGGTACAGTTCCGTCATGAAAGCGGCGACGAACTGTGGACCACGGTCAGACACGACTCTTCTAGGGAGGCCATGAAGCTTCCAAACGTTTCGAAGGTAGAGGTTTGCGGCTCCGACGGCGGTAATCGTGGTTACCGTCTCTGTGAAGTGGGCACGCTTACCGACTGAGTCTACCGCTACCATTACGGCGTCGTAACCTTCCGATTCCGGGAGTTCGACGATGAAGTCGACGCTGATAGTGTTCCAGCGTTCTTCTGGGATTGGGAGTGGTTGAAGTTCTCCGACGGGGAGACGTCTGCGTGTCTTCGTACGAAGGCACAAGTCGCAATGGGAGGTGTACGTGCCTACGTACCTTGACATGTTTGGCCACCAATAGTTTCGGGAGACGAGTTCGAGGGTTTTGAAGCGACCTGGGTGTCCCGCTATCTTCGAGTCGTGGCAGAGGGACAGTATTCGACGTCTGAGGTCCGAGGTGTTTGGGACGTAGATTTTACCTCGGTAGTAGAGGAGCCCTTCTCGTTCCGACCACTCCGAAGACCGTAGGGATCGTGTCGAAGACTTTCGGAGTTCTTGTACGGCTTTGGCAACGGGTTCTTCGTCTAACTTCTTCGAGCCTTGACGGACATCTCTAATGATGCTTTGTTCGGGTCCGAAAAACTGCGTGGCTTCCATCGCGCGTATTGCGAAGAGTTCTGGCGGTAGTAGGACGAGGTTCGAGTTATCGTTTTCGCTGGTACCATGGTCGGCTCTTCGGGATAGCGCGTCTGGTTTTCCCATCGACTTTCCGGGTTTGTGGTGAAGTGTGAAGTCGAAGCGGGAGAGGTAGAGGGACCAACGAGCTTGTCTGCGATTTAGTTGTTTAGCAGTCATGAAATACTCTAGGTTTTTGTGATCCGTCCAAATTTCGCATTGGTGTTCCGCGCCTTCGACGAAATGTCGCCATTCCTGTAGGGCTCGAACGATCGCTAGCATTTCCTTGTCATGAATCTCGTAGTTCCTCTCGACCGAGTTGAGGGATTTGGAGAGGAATGCGACTGGGTGCCACTTGTCATCTTCCGCGGATACTTGGGATAAGACAGCGCCCGTCGCAAAGTCTGAACTGTCGGCTTCGATGCGGAACGGTTTCGTCGAGTCTGGGGACACGAGGACTGGGGCGGAAGTGACGCTCTGTTTTAACTTGTCGAAGGCTGCGCGTTCCGTCTCTCCCCATCGGAAGTCGGAGTCATTACGGGTTAGGTCGAAGAGGGGGCGTGCGTGTTCGGAGAAGTCTTTAATAAACCTTCGGTAGAAGTTGGTGAACCCCAAGAAGGATTGCACTTCCTTCTTATTTGTCGGAGCCGGCCAATCGGCGACGCCTGCGATCTTGACGGGATCCATCGCGACTGAGTTATGCGAGATGATCACTCCGAGGTATTCGATAGTTGTTTTTTCGAACTCGCATTTGTCGGGACGTAGGTAGAGTTTGTGTCTCTCTAAGAGCTCCAGGACCCGGCGGGTGACCTTGCGGTGCTCTTCGAGGGACTCCGTGAAGATAAGAATGTCGTCTAGGTACACGACTACTACGCCTTCCGAGATGAGTTCCTCGAAGATGTCGTCCATCATGGTTTGGAAGGTGGCGGGGCTGTTGGTGAGGCCGAAGAACATCACGAGTGGTTTGAACAGGCCGCGGTTAGTTCTGAAAGCTGCCTTCCACTCATCCCCTTCTTTTATACGGACGTTGTTAAACCCCCAACGGACGTCCAATTTTGTGAAGTATTTGGCTCCGCGAAGTTTCGCGATGAGTTCCGGGATGAGCGGGAGCGGGTATTTGTTTTTTATGGTCATAGCGTTCAGCGCGCGGTAATCTTGTACCAGTCGTAGTTTGCCATCCTTCTTTTTCACGAAGAAGACCGGGGATGCCATTGGGGATTTGGATGGGCGTATCCGGCCGCTGTCGACGTTTTCTTTGAGAAATGCGTCGAGTTCTTTCTGTTCCGAAACGGAGAGGGGGTAGACTTTGCAACCTTTCGGCGAGGCGTCGGAAATTAGCTCTACGGCGTGGTCCCACGGTTTGGGTTCCGGTAGTTCGTCGAAAGAGTCTTTGGAGAATACGGAGGCGAAGTCTCGAAGATAGGGCGGAACGTGTTCGCTATGTTCCGCAGGTTGGGAGTTTTGTCGGAAACCTTCCGCTAAGCGCTGAGAGATCGTAGTCGTTGCCTGGATGAACTCGGCTTGGGGGAACAGCCCTGTTGCCCAGATTCTGTCTCCTTCCTCTAGTGGTTCGTCAGGTTCCTCGGAATCTGGTTCGGGGCATGGTGGTGGTTCCGTTTCCGGTTCGTCTTCTACGTCTTCTACGAAGGCGGGAAATGGACCAGTGCGGCAGGCATTTATTCGTCGGGAGTGTTCCTTCCTTCGAGTTCGTTCCTCTTTTCTTTCGAGTTGGCAACCGGAACAGCAGCGCGGGAGGCACCTGGTCATTTTAACGGTTTTGGCGCGGAAGTCGATTTCTGGGTTGTGCTTGTTGAGCCAGGTGAATCCGAGGATCATGCTTTGTTTTCCGAGACGGGTCACTGCTAACATGATGCGTTCGGAGTGTCCGTTGTAGGTCATGACCACGTCTACAACTTCGCTGATGCTTCCGGCTTCGTTGGGTGTTCCGTCTACGTTGTAGACCGGGATGGGCTTCGAAAGTTTCCGGGTGGTGAGCTTGCTCTTTGCTACGAAGTCTCGGTCTATAAAGTCTCCCGTTGCGCCGGAATCTACCATTGCTTCCGCGAAAGCTTCCTCCATGGTATCGGTCGTTTTCATATGGATCGGGAGCATGATGCATTTGGAGTCCATTTCGAGGGAGCGGATCACTAACTTTCGGCGGACTCGTTTTTCCCATTTCGGGCGTCGGGACTTAGGGGATTCGGCGGGAGTTGACATCGGTTTAGGGGTGTTTTGTGCGACTTCGTCGATTTCTGGTTCAAAGGTTTCGAGAACGGAGAATCGATTACTATCTAGCGGCGAGGGCGCACGGCTCACTCGTCGCGGGGTACAAAATCCTCCTCGCTATCTACCGATTCCGACTCTGGTTCTGTCGGTATGGCATCCCTGGCTGCTAACTTGGTTTCCAACTCTGTCTGAAGCTCATCGGAATCCATGTAGCGGACATCGAATCGTAGGGGGCAGTCCTTTGCCCAGTGGTCTGTACTTCCGCAGCGGCGGCATCCGCCGGGAAGGGCCTTCGCTTTCCGCGCCGCGTCTATGTCCATCGGGACTGGGTTGCCCGGAGAGGGAGCGACGTGGGCGAAGCGGGGTGGCGGTCTGGCTGTGGGCGGGAGTGACGACGAGGTTGGTCTTGCGGCTTGTGGGATTCGGAAGATACCAGGTCCTGCGTTAGGACTCGATCGATGTGCGGATTGGAAAGCTTCCTCGGCGGCGCGGTTTTGGTCCATTTGGACAGCGAGTCGGTACCAGTCTTCCGGCTTGTTGTCCGCTGGCCTTCCGGTGGCCATGCTTCCGAGTGTCGAAGCAATTCGACGATCGAGCCCTCTTCGGAACTTTACGACGAGGGTTTTCGGGTCGGTATATCCGGAATCTTCCACGAGATCGCGGAATTGGTCTAGATAGTCGTCGACCGTTCTTTTGCCTTGGAAGTAGGTGTTCCCTTCCAAGATGTTGATCGCGGTCGCTTCGGCATCTAGGGGGAGGAAATCTTTCCGAAACTCGTCTTCGAAGTCGAACCAATCGGTAAAGCGTAGGGCCCCTATCCTCGCTTCCAATTCGAATTCCCGCGCGGCCCAACGTCCGGCGCGTCCCGTTTTCATGTAGGACATAGCCCATATTATTTTCGTAGACTCATCTTCGAAGGAATCGGGGCATAGGCGGATGTAGGTTCTACAGGAGGTGAGGAAGGCTTTGCCAGAGTTCCTGTCTCCGGCGAAGTCAGGGGGGAAGGAGGGCTTCAGCGAGTTTTTGTTCCGACCAGCGGGGTTAGGTGTCGACGCCGGCGAAGGGCGGCGAGGGGGTTGTGGCGACATCGAGGGGGTAACTGGGTTGAATTTGGCGAGAACGTCTTGTAGGAGTGAGTGGGTTGCTCGTTGGTCCGTTCTCATTTCGTCTATTATGGCCTCGAGGGTCTCGACGCGTCCTATGTAGGAGGCTTCGTCTTGACGCATATCGGAAGGCGACATTAGAGGGGAATGGTACTCGGAACTCGAGTGGGAGAGGGAACTTCCGGGGCACGCGCGTGCAGAGGTGGGGGAGTCTGAGGGAACTCCGAAGAAGCCTATGGTGTTTCGCGAAGACTTCGGAAGTCGGCTCTCTAGGAGATCCTTTCCTACTGTAAGGGCGACTGCGGAGGTGAGACTGGACCGGGACGCGAAGGGAACCGGAATAGGTCACACAAACTGCAGGAGGTCCAAAGAGGATAAGATTACTAAATAAAGTAATCTGATACATGCACATACCTGCAGGAGGTCCAAAGAGGAAAGGATAGGGATCTCCTGCTAGGTAAAGTCTAATATATAAATATGGAAACCGGGCCGAAATGACATAGAATGACATGGAATGGCCTGGAATGGCCTGGAATGAGTAGAGGAGGAAAAGGTAACGTCTTGGCGGTTCCGGGATCGGGGGAACGCGAGCGAAGCTGCGGGGCTTGTCGGGACCGGTATCGAAGTTGCGGGACTCGAAGTCGGGGTTCCCCTTACAGTTACCTTTTCTTCTTTTACTCATTCCATGCCATTCCATGTCATTCCATGTCATTCTATGTCATTTCGGCCCGGTTCCCATATTTATATATTAGACTTTACCTAGCAGGAGATCCCTATCCTTTCCTCTTTGGATCTCCTGCAGGTATGTGCATGTATCAGATTACTTTATTTAGTAATCTTATCCTCTTTGGATCTCCTGCAGTTTGTGTGA
>DATMDU010000025.1:0-8594 GCA_035557535.1 Pyrinomonadaceae bacterium | reverse complement strand
GTATTATCGGTTCATTGAGGAGATGGGTGTGAGATTTCAGATGTCGGCTGCTGTGCCAGCCGGGTCACTGCCGGGAAGTCGCTTTGTCGTCGCCGTTCCCGAACCCGACGCGGCTCGCGCGAGGGCGCTCGTCGCTTCATTACCGGTGTCTCGACCTGAGTAACAATGAACGCTGGCGGAAGGCCAATGGGATTATACCTGGCGCTTTGCGCACGTTTGCGGCAGCCTGCGATGTCTCATGTTTTGAAGCGATGATGGGAATCGGCCGGGACAGCACCTCAATAGGTGGCTCAGGAACTCGCCAAGTCGCACTGCCAGATGCTCTCTATTTCGGGAATTAGTTTGTAGACGTTTCGGGCCTTCGGCCCTTACGAGAACAGAGTTGCGACCATGATGACACCTCGGAGGCGCCGTGGTCGAGCAGGCAGCGCGAGTTCGTGGCTTCGGTGGTAGGGCTCGCGAATTGCTTCGCAACTCGCTGCGATGGTTCTCGGATCGATCCGGAACGATGCAGTTGGGCCTCCGCTTCGCTGCGGCCCAACTGCCCGGCCTGCGGACCGACCGAGGGCGCAGATGTCCCGTGGAGCCCTGTGCGGGGCCTTAGTGGCCAGAGGGAGCGATGAGGACTTGGGAGCTCTGCTATCACCAACCGGCAGGTACGTTGTAGAATAAAGCACGGCAGCGCAGTGGAGCCATATCCATATACGCGAGCAGGAAACCTTGGTTCGGCCAACCAAGCGGCTCCAGCGGACGGCTGACGCCGCGCGCTGAGCCGCCACAGCGTTAGGCGTCTGGCGACAATGGCTAGCTGTGGATCAGGCTCTCGTATGGAGAACCTCCGATGAACCTGCTCACTCGTCTCCTCAACAAGCATCGCTACAGTACACCTGAGCCAAGTCCCACGCTCAGAGCTGCCTTGGACGGTTACCACGGACGCACGCCCACAACCGGGAGGAAAGCGATCCTCTGGTTGGTAGCTGGTATCGTCCTTTACGGTGTCTTCCGAGTGGAACTGGAGCCTGAAGTTCCTGGATTACTGGGGCGCGTTGCCAGCATTCTCGGAGCGTACTTGGGCATGATGCTGCTGTACCTGATTGCTGGGTTCGGTGCCATTCTCGCCGACGTCTTTGTCCGAGGGCGCATCCCTGAAGCACCTGAGTTGGCGCTTAAGGGTCACCAGCTCCTTGGTGCCATGCTCTTCACTGCACTCGTCTTGGCGTTCATCAGATAGTTCATCGTTTCAATGTCTTAGGTGACCTGTAACGCTTTTCGAACTAGTGACATTCGGTTACCATCACGACAGTAACTCAGGGAGGCACGTATATGGCCGAAGTGGTCGCACCGAAGTTTAAGAAGGGCGATCGGGTCCGCCGCGTCGGCGAGACTCGAGTCTCTTACGAGGTTTCTCAGGTAACCAACAGGCACGAAGAACCGACTTACATACTTTTGCATGTTGGTGATCCCCCGGGCACGGAAGCGTTACCGGTGGCCCAGCAAGATGCCTGGGTGCTTATCCCGCCGACGTCCGTAGGGGGATGACCGGTCGCCTAACACGGCTGCTCCAGCGGACCGAAAAGCTTCGCTTTCCGGCCGCTGAGCAGCAACTCCGTTGGCGGTCAGGGTGATTGATGCCTTCTTGGAGGGCGCTGGATACGGAGGCGCAAGTGCCAAAGTCGACGACGTGCATATTGAACGGACAGCAGATCGACATCCAGACTGCGCTTGAGATACGTGGACGCAAGTCCTCCGCCTATTTCCGATGCCCTGAATGCGGCGAGCGTGTTCGAGCGCATAAGAAAGGCACAACCGGCCAAGCGGCTCATTTTGAACATCTCAGCTCAAACCCTCAGTGCTCTCTTAGCGGTCCGAGGTGAACTTCCCCGGCGGCTCGTGGGCTTTCCTCAAGCAATGATGCTGCTCAGCTTCTGAGTGAGTAGACGTTTCGGCCTTCGGCCCCTACGAAGACAGAGCCGCATAGCGCGGTGCGACTCCGGCGATCGTGGTCGAGCAGGCAGCGCGAGGCCCAAGGTCCCATGGTCGAGCCCGCGAATTGCTTCGCAACTCGCTGCGGTTGTTCTCGGATCCGGATCCAGTCCAAAGCGACGCAGCTTGGCCTTCGCTTCGCTGCGGCCAAACTGCCCGGTCTGCGGAGCAGCCGAGTGGCCGGAAGCCTTGTGGTGCCAAGCGGGGTCTTGATGGCCAGCGGGGGGCGATCGTGGACTCGGGGCTCTTCTTCGCCGACCTGCAGGTCCGTTGTATAATCAAACAAGGCAGCGTGGGGGAGTCATAGCCATATACGCGAGTAGGAAACCTTATGTTCCGCCAACCAGGCGCTGCACCCGACGGCTGGGCTCGCGCCCAGCCGCGGGTGAGCTTCCGAGCCGTTCGGCGTCCCAGCGGACGACTACGTACCCACGTCACAGCTACAGGAGGCACTCGCATTGACCGACACACTCGTCCATCACTACACATACGGCAACTTCGCCGACCTTTCGAGCTTCGGGTCAGAGGCTGACCTAGGGGCGCCAGCGCGCCAGAGGGAGATGCTCTCTCTCGTCAAGCTACAGGTGCTTGAACAGAGGCAAGCCGCCAAGGCCATCGTAGAAAGCAACGTTGCGGGAGCGGATGCCATCTGTCGGGAACTCGGCATCCAGACCGAGCGCCTTGAGGAAGCGATCCAAGGAGGGGCCGAAGCAGTGGCCATTGCGATCGGCGACCTTGGTGAACGGATAGCTGGAGAGCTTGGGGAGATCCGCTGGGAACTGGCTCAAATGCGGGCCATATCCGAGCAGGTGCTTGCCGTGTTGAAGCTGCCTCGCAGTACAGAAGCTCGCGAACTGCTGAGCCAAGGAATCCGAAATCTGGTCAATGACAAGCTCGAGCAGGCCGAAGAGCGTTTCAACCTTGCCTTTCGGCTTGACAACACGGACTACCAAATCTTAATGAACCTCAGCGCCGTTGAGCTGCGGAAGGGAAATGCGCCACGGGCTTTGGGCTTTGTCCATGATGCACTCACCCTCCCGCCGAACCTCGACAGGCAGGCGAGAGCCGACGCCCTCTGGCATGTTGCGCGGATCCACTATGCGACTCGCGAGTACTCCAAGGCCTTCGAGCATGCTCAGCAGTCCACGGCCGTTCTCTCCACGCCACGCCGTATCCTCCAGCTAGGTATATACGCAATTCTTGCCGGCAACGTGGGGGAGGGATATTCCCTCATGGCGCGCGCGGTTCGCCAGGATCCGCGGCTGTTTGTCGTAGCCGCCTCTACTCCTGATCTCGCGGCACAACGGCCCGATTGCCTTAGGCTCCTTGGAACGTTGTCAACTGAGGCACTAATAGAACTCCGAGACCTCTCGCAGAGGCTAACGGCCACGGTTGATGGTATGGGGAACCTCACAGCGGTTAACCCTCGGCACATCGATCGCTTCCGCACGCGATTGCATGCAGTGGTGCAGTCCGAGCACGAGGGCTCGTATTCTGAGTGGCGCCAAGCCGCGCAGACGCTCTCCGCTCTCCAAGGGGTACCTGATCTTTTACGCAGCCTTAATCAGGCGGCGGTGGAACTGACACAGAAGCAGCAAGTAGAACTCGCTGCCAACGAGCAGCTAGCTCTGGCCCGCCGACGGGTCGAGAGGAGCAGCCCCAAAGGGCTCGGCTGCGTTCCATGGATGGCTGCGTTTGTCGCTGGCATGGTCGCGACGTCTTTTGCCATGCAACGCGCGCCAACCATTCCAAAATCTTCTCAATCGACTTTAATCCTTTTGATGAATCTTGCGTTCTGGGGCGTGCTTGTGGTCTCCTATATTGGAATTTCGCTATACCAGCGCCACTACTCGAGCTTGTTGGGTGCTTGCGAGGCGAGTCATAAGGGTCACACAACCGCTGTCGAACTGGCGAAGTCCAGGTTTATGGATGCAGAGCAGTCCGTTACTGCTGCGCTCAATAAGGCTGGCTGCTAGTCGCAGGCTAGACTCCTGGCAGTGCACAGTGAGGGTTCATGACACGTGGCCCCCTTTTCGTTCACGGGTCGGAGCGCCGCGTGAAAGGCCGCCGAACCCTCGCTTCCACCGGACGGTCGGCTTCGCCGTCCGCGCGGTGAAGCGCCAAAGCGTTCGGCGACAAGCAGATATGAGTGACGATAAGCTGAAGGAGATCCTTGCCACTCATGAGGAGCTTGCAAAGCTCAGCACTGCCGCGAGCTTCAGCTACTTTATGACGATGAGCAAGGGCCTCAATCGCGATACCGTCAGGTGTCTGGACTTCTGCAGAGCCCTCAAAGATCAACTAGTTGAGGGCAGATCAAAGATGGAAGATCTCACCGAGGAACTAGATTTTTGGTATAGGACCTTGCTTCGCGCATTTATAACAGAAGTTGAGGGGATGCTTTTTGTGATGCGGCGGATCATCATTTGGTCAAACGAGCGCGGAGAGATAGAACTCTCAACAGCGGAGGCTGCGCTTATTCGGGAACAGGAATTTATGGTCAGCGTAGCACGTAAGCGCATCGAGGAAAGGGATCGAAGCAACCGCCTCCTAGAAAACTTCTTCTTGGCCTTTGCTTTTTTCCCCAAGGTTTTCAGATCCGGCTTCCAGGTAGATTACGGAAGCCATGGGTGGGAAATGTTTCAACGTGTTGTCAAGGTACGCAATTCAATCACCCACCCGAAGAATCCCGGTGATCTAGTGCTACATCCCAACATGTATAATGTAGTCTTGGATGCATTCTCTTGGTTTCACGAGTGCATTCACCAACTTCTTGACCAGGCTGATCGTGAGTTCCTCGTGAGAAGCCATGCCGAGACTTCACTGGATCCTAGGCTTCATGAGATCCTCCGTAGGGTCTCCGATGGAGGGGAGTGAAGCGTAAACGCCGAACACCGGGCATCAAGCGGATGGCTGACGCCCCCGCTTATGCCCAGATCGTTAGGCGCCAGGGGAACCACTTGAAACTAGCGCATCGATCTATATGCCTCGTGTCAGTTGCCGCGTTCTTGGTTTGTGGCTGCGAAAGCATGAAGATTCACAGGCAGACCTCGCTAGCAGAGCACCTCAGGCTTGCCCCGGACATTCCGGCCCCCCTTCGTGTCGGTCACACAAGCTCCGTTCGACTCAGTCTGACGAATATATCCGACGACCCAGTGCGGGGCTGCCTCGCTGGATTACCACTCGACGCTGGATTGCCGCCCGAGATTGCTGGCCCACAGCAGGGATGTCGGCTCGCACCCCACCCATTTCTGCCCCTGTCCCCCCAGAAATTCGGAGCTATCATTAGCACCGACGGCTCCTTTTCCAGGATTCTTCATCCAGACTGCGCTGTTCGCTTTGAGCTCTCCCCAGCTGAATCCCATACATGGACCCTCGCTCTGGCGGTGCCAGCTAACTACTCCGTAACTGAGGTTTCCCTCAGGTGTACAGTTGAGGTGACCTCCGGCAAGGGGTGCAGCCCAACCTATGGCTGCTACACAGCGCAAGTCAGGTCACCCGATACAGTCTACTATCTCCCAGAGAGGCCTGATCGCCTGTGATCTGGCGTCTAACCCTGGCGCTTGCACACGGACGGCTGGCTTCGCCATCCGCCGGTGAAGCGCATCTCACGTGTGCGCCAAGACAAGCTTGGCGCTTCTTGCAGGGTGCGAGTCCCTGCCGGGTAAGGTCTAACCAACCACCCGTACCGAGTGTTGCAGGTCCGTAGGAGGAGAGTCGCTATCGACGAACCGAACGAAAGACTTGAAGCGTACACAGGGAACCATGTAGGCCGTAGGGGAGACCGCACCTCCCTGAAGTTTGGTACAGCCCCGAAAGAGCGCTTTCAAGATGCAGGCGGCCATTGCTTACGTTGGTGAGAAGCCCACGCAAAGGAATCGCTAGGGTGAGATTCCGGAGGCCTGCCGGGGTCATCAGGACATGGCATGCATGGAAAGAAGCGTCTAAGAACTTGGGAGACCCCATGGATTCCTGCCTTGTGGATTCCGACTCGCAAGGCGCAAGGCTGATAAGACACAGAAGGGGAAACCCGGAAACAGAGACAGGCCTGAGCCTAAACGATCGAGGATGCGAAAGGACAGGTAGGCGACCTGAACCGAAAAGGCAAGGGGGACCGAAGGTCCTTGGGGAGTCGGATCAGCCCATAGTACTCCGCGAACGGGAGAGCCGTTCACATGGGGAAGGAGCTGACGGGAACCCGTAGCCCGCAAAGGAAACATGAGCCAGATACGACAGGCTGGAGTTCTCATGCCAACCTCACTGCGGGGAATAGCCAACAAGGCCAGCTCCGACGGGCACCACCGTTTCCGCAATCTCTTTGGTCTGCTGACGGTTGCGTTCCTTCTGTCCTGCTGGGAGCGGGTCAACAAGAAAGCTGCCAGCGGTGTGGACCGGGTCTCGGCCCGGGGCTACGCGAAGGAACTGATGGCCAACGTTGAAGATCTTTGGGATCGTGTGAAGCGGGGCAGTTACCGGGCGCGCCTGGTCCGGCGATGTCACATTCCGAAGGAAGGGGGTAGGACTCGGCCGCTGGGAATCCCAGTGGTTGAGGACAAGCTTCTCCAGATCGCAGTCTCCCGCATTCTCAACGCCATCTACGAGCCGATCTTTCTCGGGTGCAGCTGGGCCTACAGGCTCGGCCGGGATGCTCGTGAGGCGGTGCGGACGCTAACGCAAGAGCTCCAGTTTGGTTGCTACGGTTACGTGGTAGAGATCGACATCAAGGGTTTCTTCGACCGCATCGACCACGACCAGCTCATGCAGATGCTCGAACTGCGCATCGACGATCGGCCGTTGCTGCGGCTGATCGGGAAATGGCTGAAGGCCGGGGTGTTGGAAGAGAGTGGGAAGGTGCTCCACCCTGACACGGGCTGTCCGCAAGGCAGTAGCATTTCGCCCGTGCTCGCCAACATCTACCTTCACTACGTCTTGGACCTTTGGTTCGAGGAGGTTGTGAAGCCTCGGTGCAAAGCTCGCGCCTTCATGTGCCGGTTCGCGGACGATGTGGTGTTCGCGTTCCAGCATCGGGAGGAGGCGGAGCGATTTCTCCGAGTGGTGCCGAAGCGGCTGGCAAAGTTCGGGCTGGAGCTATCGGCGGAAAAGAGCCGGCTGGTACGGTTCAGTCGATTCCAGCTTGGCAAGAACTCGGAGAGGTTCGACTTCCTCGGGTTCGAGTTTCGTTGGGTCGTGGACCGCAAGGGAGTAGCTCGGGCGACACGCCGGACGTCGCGCAAGCGGCTCCGGGCGTCGTTGTCCCGGGTGACCGAGTGGGTCAAGGCTCAGCGTCACCTGCCGGTCCGCCAGTTGGTTGAGGCGTTGAACGTGAGGCTTCGTGGGCACTATAATTACTACGGGGTGATCGGAAACTACGGAAGCCTATGGTCATGCTTTGCTCAGGTCAGTCGGCTGCTGAAGAAGTGGTTGGGTAGGCGAAGTCAGAAGAGCCGGATGACCTGGGAGAAGTACAACGCCTTGCTGAAGCGATTTCCTCTGGAGGAACCCTGGATTACGGAGAGTCGGCATCGACAGTTGGTGCTTGTCTGAGCAGGTTAAGTGCGGAAGCGAGGGTAACCGAAGAGCCCGGTGCGGGAAAACCGCACGCCGGGATCTGTGCGGGGGGCGCTTCGGCGTCCCTACCGCGACTGGCCGTCTCGTTGCAGAGTAGCCACGGCTCCGAATTTCTATATGACCTCCCCCTCTCTTTTAGGCGGACGCCGATGATAGCAGCGCCCGGAGGTGGGCTCAATCTCTCACGTTGTTCGTCGGCAGGTGAGATAGAGGGGCCGGGGCACTTCCATGGGCAAGCAGCAGATGTTCGACGGGAAAGGGGGGATAAGCAACTCGGATGTGAGGCTTTGAAGGCGGCGGTAAAAACCAGTTTCTTGACGACAAACAAGGCGAAAGGAGATCCAACAAATGGCTACTGGAACCACCAATATCATCCTGCAGAGCATCACCTGTGTCAGTACGTCTGAACCCGGCCACGACGAGGTTTATATCAAGCACAGTGAAGATGGCGGCAGAGAACAACGGTTTCCGACTTCCGGCTATCAGTCGATGGCGCCTCGCGATGTCTGGAACGTGGCTCTTCCCCTCAGCTTCAAAGACTCGGTCGTGGTCTCGTTGTATGACAATGATCTGGGCGGTGACGATTTCCTGGGCAGCCATACCTATACGCCAAGTGATCCTCAACCCGAAGCCGTCACGGTCTCCAACCCCAAAAACGGTGCTGTCTATAGCCTGTACACCGTACCGGCAGCCGCGCAAGGTTGACCACGGTTAAGGCGAAGGAACTGTCAGCATCACGGCCAGCATCGCCAAAGGGCGGTGCTCGGGGTAGAATTGGAGCAGTCGCTGCAAAGGAGAAGCCGCATACAAAATATCGCAAGGTATCGGTGGTGCGGCCAACCCAGGCGGTCGAGCGGACGGAACCGCAAACAGCGCGGTTCTCGCTCGCTCACCGCCCACGCGTTAGGCGGCACGGCCGGCTCGGCAGTGCCATCGTGCGTGTTTGGTGTTTCGAAACGTTCGCGGCATTGACGAATGGAGAACAGGATGCCAGACGTGATTCCGTTCTTGACCTATGAGGACGGCATTGCCGCCCTAGAATG
>DATMDU010000024.1:0-1508 GCA_035557535.1 Pyrinomonadaceae bacterium | reverse complement strand
TGCTACTGTTGGTAATGGACTTATATGGCCATCTGTATTGTTAATACTCTCAAAGCGCCAGAACTACAACAAGCACAGTTCAAGGCTTGCGAATAGTTTCGCAAGTTTAGCGAGTATCATTGGTCTGGCGCAGGTGTGCTTTTTATGAAATATGCTTGGGGCGACTTGTGCATTTAGGATGTCTATGCTTTACTGGAATGTACAATAGGTATAGCACCACGGTATCAATTCATCCTCTTATATCCAAGAACGACGCATAAAGTAACAAGACCTATATGAACAATAAACGCAGGGGGCTTCCGTTAGCCAGAGCTCATGTTGATCAAATATTTCCTAAATTAACGCCAGCGCAGATTCGCCGAATTGCAGCGCGCGGGAAGATGCGTGCGATTGAGCGTGGCGACGTGCTTTACGAGCAGGGAGACAGCACCTCATCGTTCTTTGTAGTTGTTTCCGGCGAGCTTGAGGTTGTACGACCCTCGGGCACCGTTGAGACCCTTGTTACCGTTCATGCTGCTGGTCAATTCACGGGCGAAGTCGGCACGCTGTCCGGCCGGCGGACTCTCTTTCGCCTGCGCGCCGCCAAGCCAGGTAAGGTGATCGAACTGGATCGGCAACACATGCTGGCTTTGATGCAGAGCGACGCTGAGCTTGGCGAGATTCTGACGCGGGCTTTCATTCTCCGTAGGGTGGAGTTAGTGGCAGCTGGCGTGGGTGATGTTGTACTTATTGGCTCAACCCATTCGGCCGATACACTTCGGATCAAAGAGTTCTTGATGCGCAACGGACACCCCTACTCCTATATAGACCTAGAACGCGACCCTGACGTACAGAACCTATTGGATAGTTTTCGTCTATCCACCACAGAGATACCTGTGTTGATCTGCCGAGGCGAGGTTGTGCTTAGAAATCCGAGTAACCAGCAAATAGCAGACTGCCTCGGCTTCAATGAATCTATTGACCAAACTCACGTCCGAGATCTAGTCGTCATCGGCGCCGGTCCCTCGGGGTTAGCTGCTGCAGTGTATGGCGCTTCAGAAGGGCTTGATGTTCTGGTGCTGGAAACCAATTTCCCTGGGGGCCAAGCTGGTTCAAGCTCAAAAATTGAAAATTATTTGGGGTTTCCAACAGGTATTTCGGGGCAGGAGCTCGCGGCTCGGGCGTACCATCAGGCGCAGAAGTTCGGCGCGGAGATGCTTATATCAAAAGGTAGACGACTTGTCTGCGACAGCAGACCGTACGTCGTAGAAGTCGAGAATGGAGCTCGAATTCCGGCACGCACTATCGTAATCGCGACTGGGGCGGAGTATCGAAGGCCGGCGTGCGAAAATTTGTCGCGCTTGGAAGGGGCAGGTGTTTATTATGCTGCGACCTTTGTGGAAGCGCAGTTGTGTGGAGGAGATGAAGTGATTGTAGTTGGCGGAGGTAACTCAGCAGGTCAAGCTGCTGTGTTTCTGGCGGAGACTGCAAAGCGGGTACACATGCTCGTCAGATCTGCCAGTTTGGCC
>DATMDU010000022.1:0-1679 GCA_035557535.1 Pyrinomonadaceae bacterium | reverse complement strand
GGCTGGGACTACCAGGGTATCTACACGTCTGTTACTTTCCCCTCGCTGCGATCGCAGCAAAGGTACTGACCAAGTTTCCTTGGCGGATCGCCATTTCTGACGATCTCTCACTGTTACCAGTGAGGTCGGACCATGTCATTTCCCTGACCTGACAGTCAGGGGCCAGCGTATGGTCTCTACGGGGTTCGAGTTCGGCGCTCTATGAGCTTGTAATCAAACTCAGGCAACAAATGAGGCGCTACGACTTCCCGCAGCCGATTAAGGCTGCGATTCTGAACGTAGATGATTCTGCCTCCTCTGTTCCTTCTCGAGTTTGCTGTCAGTTCAAACTCACTTTCCAAAGCTGCTACCAGGATTTCTACTTCAGAATCCCTGAATGAATGGGTCTGAAAAGTGACTCCTGCGTAGTCCGCTGCTCCGTCATCCATAAGCCAAACAGCCAATGCAAGAGGAGACAGCAGAGACGCAATGTCCTTCGGAACGATCTTCTTCCCGCTCTGGTAGAAGCGGGCATGCCATTCCGAAAGAGCGGCACTCGTCCGTGTTGCGAATTGCACGCACGGAAAGAGCTTGTCCGCGAGCTTCTGGTCGAACTCATGTAAGGCCATCGAAACAAGATCCCGAAATACCTCGTGTTTGAGTTCAGCCAGTGCTCGATGGGCTGATTTGTGCTTCACATGAAGACGGTGAAACCGTCCATGTTTTGCAAGGCAACCATCACCGAGCAGAGTCCCGATAAGGACTTCTCGCTGCCGTTCAGTGAGTTTATTAACCGACCTCGAACTTCCCTCGGCGTTGTCCTGTTCCACATCCCAACGTTAGCCAGAGTGTGTGACAGGAGATTCGCCGATACAGCTGGTTTAGGCACCGGGATTACTCCCGGAGAGGACTAGATGCGTTCCAATCCTGTTTGCTCCCCCAGCTTTCGCACCTCAGCGTCAGAACAGGCCCAGAGAACCGCCTTCGCCACCGGTGTTCCTCCTGATATCTGCGCATTTCACCGCTACACCAGGAATTCCATTCTCCCCTACCTGCCTCTAGCCGACCCGTATCGAATGGCCTCTCAGGGTTGAGCCCTGAGCTTTCACATCCGACGTGGTCGGCCGCCTACGCGCGCTTTACGCCCAATAAATCCGGATAACGCTTGCCCCCTACGTATTACCGCGGCTGCTGGCACGTAGTTAGCCGGGGCTTCTTCTGCAGGTACCGTCACCGTGAGGCTTCGTCCCTGCTGAAAGAGGTTTACAACCCGAAAGCCGTCATCCCTCACGCGGCGTCGCTGCGTCAGGCTTTCGCCCATTGCGCAAGATTCCCTACTGCTGCCTCCCGTAGGAGTCTGGGCCGTGTCTCAGTCCCAGTGTGGCTGGCCACGCTCTCACGCCAGCTACCCGTCACTGCCTTGGTAGGCCGTTACCCCACCAACAAGCTGATAGGCCGCGGGCTGATCCCGAACCGAAATTCTTTGCCCTGCTGAACATGCGAACTGCAGGGGTCATCCGGCATTAGCAACGGTTTCCCGTTGTTATTCCAGAGTTCGGGGCACATTACCCACGTGTTACTCACCCGTTCGCCGCTTTCAGCCGAAGTGGTTACCCACTTCGGTTTCGTCGCTCGACTTGCATGTATTAGGCGCGCCGCCAGCGTTCATCCTGAGCCAGGATCAAACTCTCCGTAGAGAT
>DATMDU010000021.1:0-2500 GCA_035557535.1 Pyrinomonadaceae bacterium | reverse complement strand
GAATCAGCAATGTCGCGGTGAATGCGTTCTCGGGGATTGTACACACCGCCCGTCAAGTCACGAAAGTCGGCAACACCCGAAGTCAGTGGCCCAACCGTAAGGAGGGAGCTGCCTAAGGTGGGGTTGGTAATTGGGACTAAGTCGTAACAAGGTAGCCGTACGGGAACGTGCGGCTGGATCACCTCCTTTCTAAGGAGCACTATGAGCCCTTCTATGTAAGGGCTCGACAGCTCTCAGTTGATCGCTGTTCTATTCAGTTCCGGATTGGAACTCAGAGATGTTGAGCTTCGGCTCCATCATTGAAGAAGAACCAGAATTGGGCACGCTATTTAGTCGTGAAGGAGTCCACGCTCAAGCAGGTAAGATTGCTTGTGCGTGATTGCTTCTGGCACCTTGAGAACTGCATAGCGAGCACGTTGTCTTGGATTCTCTACATCCAAGTTATTAAGGGTCAACGGTGAATGCCTTGGCACTAGGAGACGATAAAGGACGTAGCAGGCTGCGATATGCCTCGGGGAGCTGCCAAGCAAGCTTCGATCCGAGGATTTCCGAATGGGGAAACCCGGCTGGGGTCATGCCCAGTCACTCCGGTCTGAACACATAGGGCCGGTAGAGATAACCGGGGGAATTGAAACATCTCAGTACCCCGAGGAAGAGAAAGCAATAGCGATTCCCTGAGTAGTGGCGAGCGAAACGGGACGAGCCTAAACCAGTGTGGTGTGATAGCCCGGCGGCGTTGCCGCACTGGGGTCGTGGGACCTATCAGATGACATGCCGGTGTCATCAACGAGTTAACAATGCAGGAGTTAGCCGAATTCAACTGGAAAGTTGAGCCATAGGAGGTAACAGCCCTGTAGGTGAAAGCTCTCTGCACTCGTGACGGTGTTCCCAAGTATCACGGAGGATATTCCGTGTGAATCCGCGAGGACCACCTCGTAAGGCTAAATACTACCTAGTGACCGATAGTGAACTAGTACCGTGAGGGAAAGGTGAAAAGCACCCCGGCGAGGGGAGTGAAATAGAACCTGAAACCGTTGACCTACAAGCAGTGGGAGGGAGTACTTGTACTCCTGACCGCCTGCCTTTTGAAGAATGAGCCGGCGAGTTAGCGATATGTGGCAAGGTTAAGGCGTGAGCCGTAGCCGAAGCGAAAGCAAGTCTGAATAGGGCGCCCAGTCGCATGTCCTAGACCCGAAGCCGAGTGATCTATCCATGGGCAGGGTGAAGCGGGGGTAAGACCCCGTGGAGGCCCGAACCCACCATAGTTGAAAATATGGGGGATGACCTGTGGATAGGGGTGAAAGGCCAATCAAACTCGGCGATAGCTGGTTCTCTCCGAAATAGCTTTAGGGCTAGCGTTGTGTGTTCCGCCATGGGGGTAGAGCACTGATTGGACTAGGGGGCTTACCCGCTTACCGAACCCAGTCAAACTCCGAATCTCATGGCGCAAAGCATGGCAGTCAGACTACGGGGGATGAGCTTCGTGGTCGAAAGGGAAACAGCCCAGATCGCCAGCTAAGGTCCCTAAATCTGAGCTAAGTGGGAAACGATGTGGAGTTGCTCAAACAGCCAGGATGTTGGCTTAGAAGCAGCCACCATTTAAAGAGTGCGTAACAGCTCACTGGTCGAGTGATTCCGCGCGGAAAATTCAACGGGGCTTAAGCTCAGTACCGAAGCTGCGGGATTCGACGCAAGTCGAATCGGTAGGAGAGCGTCGAGTAGCCAGCGAAGCGGCGGCGTGAGCCAGTCGTGGAGGCTATTCGAGTGCGAATGCCGGCATGAGTAGCGAAAGAAGAGTGAGAATCTCTTCCGCCGATTGTCCAAGGTTTCCTGGGGAAGGTTCGTCCGCCCAGGGTTAGTCGGGACCTAAGGTGAGGCCGAGAGGCGTAGTCGATGGATAACTGGTTGATATTCCAGTACCGCTCTGCACGCGCCAAGACCGAGACCGCTGTACTAAGGAAAGCCCTTCGGGGCCTACCGACATCTGCGGCATTAGGTTAGCAATGGAGTGACGTGGAAGGGTAAGTGGACCCGGGCGTTGGTTGTTCCCGGGGTAAGCGTGTAGGACGGAGCCTAGGTAAATCCGGGCTCCATTAAGTCCGAGGCGTGATGCCGAGCCGCTTTAGGCGAAGCCACTGAACGCCCATGCCACCGAGAAAACCTTCTAGCGAGTTTGCAGGGCGCCCGTACCCCAAACCGACACAGGTGGACAGGTAGAGAATACCGAGGCGAGCGAGATAACCCTGGTTAAGGAATTCGGCAAGATAGCCCCGTAACTTCGGGAGAAGGGGCGCCCCGGTAAAGTGTAGGAGTTTACCTCCGAAGCTTGAGGGGGCCGCAGTGACCAGGCCCAAGCGACTGTTTAACAAAAACACAGCAGCGTGCTAAGTCGCAAGACGACGTATACGCTGTGACGCCTGCCCGGTGCTGGAAGGTTACGAGGAGAGGTTAGCCGCAAGGCGAAGCTTTGAATCCAAGCCCCAGTAAACGGCGGCGGTAA
>DATMDU010000020.1:0-9738 GCA_035557535.1 Pyrinomonadaceae bacterium | reverse complement strand
ACGGCGCGAAATGTAATAGCCTGGGCCAGCGGCCCAGGAGTCAATCGAGAGCAAAGATACTAAGCGCTGAAAGCGCGGAATACTGGTTACTTAGGAAATCGCGGCCATTAGTAGGGGGGGCATTTCGCGCCTTCAGCGCTGAAAAAATGCGCCGTCATTACCCAGGCCGTTGGCCTGGGCTTTTACATTTCGCGCCGTTGGCGCTGAAAGCAACCATCAACGACTTTTTGTGCAAAGCCAATCCAGGCCCAAGAGTAAGTTAACCTGGAGACTCTATCTCCGCTATACTTGCCTCGCTCCAAGAATTCCAACCGGGTTCCGAGGGAAACTTCAGTGATTAAGCCAAGCTTGACTCGTCTTGTTCTGCCGGGGCTGCTTCTCCTCGCCTGTCTGACGTCAGCGCCGGTTATCCGCGCGCAAACTGAAGCGGACGTCAAGGCCCAATACACCAAGATTGAGCAGCAAATCACGATGCGGGATGGGGTGAAGCTGTTCACGTCGATCTATGTCCCCAAGGACAAATCAAAGAAGTATCCCATCATGCTCAGTCGCACGCCTTACAGCGTGTCTCCTTATGGTCCGAACGAATACAAGACCTCAGTTGGGCCATCACTGCTGTTTCAAAAGGAGCGATTCATATTTGTCTATCAGGACGTTCGCGGAAGGTTGATGTCCGAAGGCGAGTATGTAAATGTCCGGCCACACCTTCCGGTAAAGACGGGCAAGGCCGTCGATGAGAGTTCCGACACCTGGGACACGATCGAATGGCTGGTCAAGAACTTGCCAAACAACAACGGCCGCGTCGGGATGTGGGGAATTTCGTATCCGGGTTTTTACACGACCATGGGGATTATCGACGCTCATCCGGCATTGAAAGCCGCTTCCCCGCAGGCGCCTATCGCCGACTGGTTTATCGGCGACGACTTCCACCACAATGGCGCGCTCTTTTTGCCTCACGGCTTCAACTTTCTCTCTTCCTTTGGACAGTCGCGCCCAAAACCCACGGCCGAATTCGCGCCGCGCTTCGAGCATGGCACGCCCGATGGTTATAAATTCTTTTTGGAGATGGGACCCGTGGCAAATGCCGACGAGAAATACCTGAGGGGTCGGATCGCGTTTTGGAATGAAATGATGGCCCATCCGAATTACGACGACTACTGGCGGGCCCGCAGCACGTTGCCGCACTTAAATAAAGTGAGACCAGCAGTCATGACTGTCGGCGGTTGGTTTGATGCCGAGAACCTCTACGGCGCGCTCAACACATACAAATCCATCGAGAGCATGAACCCGGGGGCTCGGAACACTCTCGTCATGGGACCCTGGTTCCACGGAGGTTGGTCGCGCGGCGATGGAGAATTTCTCGGGAACGTCCGCTTCGGCGCCCCCACTTCAATCTTCTACCGTGAAAAAATCGAGTTGCCCTTCTTCAATTGCCTCTTGAAAGATAAGTGCGACCGCCCGCTGCCCGAAGCTTATGTTTTCGAGACCGGATCCAACCAGTGGCGCACCTACAATCAGTGGCCGCCGGCCAATACGCTGCGCGAAGAAATTTTCCTTCATCCCGGAGGGATGCTGGCGTTCAAGCGTCCCCCAGCGTCGAGAGATGCTTATGACGAATACGTGAGCGATCCCGCGCGTCCGGTTCCCTTCATCAACAGCACAGCCATCGGGATGACGCGAGAATACATGATTGATGATCAGCGGTTCGCGGCCACGCGTCCAGACGTGCTCGTTTATCAAACCGAGCCGCTGAAGGAGACAGTTACGCTCGCTGGTCCCATCGTCGCTACGCTTTACGTTTCCACCTCCGGCACAGACTCCGACTATGTCGTGAAGCTGATTGATGTTTTTCCTGATGATGCCCCTGACAATGATCCGAATCCCGCCGGGGTGAAGATGGGTGGATATCAAATGCTTGTGAGGGGCGAGCCGATGCGCGCTCGTTTCAGAAACAGTTACACCAAACCTGAAGCGATGACGCCGGATCGGGTGACAAAAGTCGAATTTACTTTACCAGATGCTAACCACGCGTTTCTCAAGGGCCACCGGATCATGGTCCAGATTCAAAGCACCTGGTTTCCCCTGGTTGATCGGAACCCGCAAACATTTGTTGATATCAATCGAGCAACCGCAGCTGACTTTCGCAAGGCGACGCAACGCGTCTATCGCTCTCCCCAATCCGAATCGCATTTGACTCTGACTGTACTACGGTGAGTGTCGCGTCTCTGACTATCCGCGAATGGTGGGCCCCTTCAGTCACTAACCTCTGGCTTTACGCCCGAAGTACTGGAAGGCTGCCGACGTATTCCCGTTCATCGTCGTTACCGTGAATGGTTCATACGCCAACTGTTGGAACGGATTCGCTAATTCCGCAATCCACTCCTTCCGGTGATGTCTAACTACAGCGCCTTCCGGAAGTTCAAACACTCCGTAGCATCCGTGTGCCTTAGCGAAACGCTCGTAACGCTCACTATTGCGCGCGTCAGTGTTTACCAAGAGGTCGCTGATATAAAGCATTCCCTCCGGACGTAGAACGCGTTCTACCTCGCCGAGAAGTGCGCGCTGGTCATTATCGTCCGGGATGCAGGTGAGCACGGCAAAAAGCAAGACGAGATCAAACGAGCCGTCCGCAAATGGCAAGCTGCGGCCATCCGTGCAAGTCATTTTTGCGTTAGGAATTTCATTACGCGAGCGCGCCAGCATCGCAGGTGAGAAATCGGCGCCAAATATATTTCTATAACCCTGAGTCGAAAGTTCAGCGAGCGTACGCCCGTAACCGCAGCCGTGATCGAGAATACTCGCGGCGCGGCCTGGCAGATACTGCTCCAGCCAATCGAGACGCAAGGGATGCGAAAAGCGTTTTTCCGGCGCGACGCGATCCCAGTAACCGACTTGCGAGGTATCCTCCTGCATCAGTCACGCCCCATAGCTGTTCACTGCTTCAAGCGATCCGCACTGCGAGCGAATAAGCGTAGGCAGAAACGCCCAGGCCGACAACTCCCAAAACCACCATCCCGGTGAAAAACAAATTGCGCATGCGGTCGTGCTGAATCACGAGACTCACCGATCCCAGGACCAGTCCTATTTGCAGAAACAATGTTGCAAGGTCAAACCAATCGCCCGCGCCACCCAGTGCTTCAGCCTTCGTCTCCCACTCTTTCGCCCCTTCCACTTTCCCCAAGGCGCCATCCACGTCCTGGGCCCAGTTTTCCTGGCCTACAGCGCTTGAGCCCTGAAGAATTTCAGCCTTTTCCTTGCCATAGCGCTTCGCTTTATCGTCGAGCTTCTGGATGAGACCTTCAACTGTAGCAAGCTGCTCCGGGCGAATTGAGCCGGCGGCCACGAGGGCCTGAAGCGTATTTCGCTGCTCTTCAACCAAAGTCTCCTTGATGCCCTTCGTCTGGTACCAAAGGTACGCATTGTTCTTCTGGTTGTGTGCGATTAGCTCATCATCGCCATACTTCCCTGCTCCCAGATCGTTAACGGCCAGCACAGCTGCAAGCAACGCGATGACGATGCCGCAAACGACTTCAAACTTCACGCCCTTTTTTTCATTTACCGGTTTAACGATTTCTGATTCTTCGTTGTCTGTATTCATTGGCAATCATTCCTGAGCAATTATAAATCTTCGGGTCTTAGACCAGTATGCTTTGCAATGCGGGAAAGCATCCTTGGGCCAATCTCGACGCGATCATGAAACGCAAATACAAAGTCCGCCCAGCCTGTGCGGGAATGAATCTTGTGTGAACTGGATTCGCGTTTGATAACCCAACCAATACGTAGGAGCGCAGCGAGGAGACGCCTTGCCTTGACGATGACCACTGACTCATGCAGCTGCAAAAGAAATGTCTAGAAACTCCGGAGCGCCTTCGCCATGTTCCAGTCTGTCCGCCAGCACTCGCAGGGCCAGAGCCTGGGCTTTGGCGATGGCTTCATCTGACGAATTTCCGTAGGCAAGCGCACCGGGTAGTTCGGGAACTTCCGCGAGCCAGCGTCCGTCATCTTCAAGTTCATATTCAACTGTGAATGTCATTGACATAAGCAGGCCTTAATCCTATCACGACTGTGCCACCAATACCGTTATCAGTTAGTTGCGTCACTTCTTTAGGTTTCACCCCAGCCATTGCAACACTTCTTCGTCACTTTCGTTACGAGTCCCACCCACGATGTGAATGAAATATTCTTCCAGGGAAACAGACTCTCGCTGCTGATCGTCTAGCTCACTGCCTTCCAAACGGATCCCTTTCCGGAGTTCATCAAGCGAGCCAGCAGCCAGCAGTTTTCCTTGCGCGATGATCGCGATGTCCGTGCAGAGTCGTTCGACGATTTCCAGAACGTGGGAGGTAAGGAAAACGGTCAGACCGCGAGCAGTCAGACGCGAAAGCAGGTCCTTCAACGTCCGCGAAGCTATCGCATCAATGCCTTCGAAAGGTTCGTCGAGAAAAAGAATTTCCGGCCGATGAATCAAAGCACACGCGAGTGAGAGTTTTTTCTTCATGCCGTGCGAGTATTCAACAATCAGTTTCTTCGGCTCACTTCGCAGTTCCATCAAATCAAGCAACTCAGGCAAGCGCGCGGCAATCTCGGTCTTGCCGAGTCCATACATTCGCGCGGTGAAGGACAGCATCTCAGCACCGGTTAACCGTTCGAACAGGTTTAAATCTTCGGGTACCACGCCAATGCGTCTCTTCACCTCGAGAGGCTCCGCGGCCATATCGCGCCCAAGCACACGGATACCACCGCTCGTTGGTGCGAGCAATCCGGTCAGCATCTTGATTGTGGTTGATTTGCCTGCGCCGTTAGGGCCGAGAAATCCGAAGAAGCTGCCGCGCTTGATCGTGAGGTTCAGTTTATCTACCGCGACGAAGTCTCCAAACTGGCGCACAAGGTCAAAAGTCTCGACCGCGTTTGGCGCAAGTGAAATTTCCCGCGCATCGGTTAACTGAGTTTCCTGCATTCATAGTTTTGTACGCGGTGACGGAGCGACGCGTCAAGCGCCTGGTGTAACGCAAACTGTTAGTTTGCGAACTGTAACCCTGGAGGCAACATGAAGGTTTCGTACACAGTGCTTATTGTGCTCTCAACTCGGCAGGAGGTACGACTGACGAAAACTAACAGTTTGCGTTACACCTCAAACGCAAGTCGATCGGCAAGAAAGAAACTGAGTATTGAGCAGGCAGCAACGGTGACGACGTTGGCGCCCACAACCGGCAGACTAAAACGTCCCACCAAAACGCTCATCAACAGCAAATTGCCGGCGAGCGAAACCACTCCGGTCGTAACGTTGAATTTCGCCAGCCGTCGCAGAGTGTTCCTTTTCGTCGGCGAGGGCCTATCGTTCCAGGTCCAACGCTGATGCCAGAAAAAGTTGTTCAGTACGGCGAGTTCCACAGCCAACGCGGTCGCCATCAGATAGCCGACGGCTGGCAGCGCGCGCGTCAGTACGACGAGCGCGGCTGTCTGTAAGACAAAACCAAACACGCCTACCAGGTTGAATTTTAGCCAGGTCTTCATGTGAGAGGCCCGCGCAGCAGCAACGGCTCAGCAACCGGCTAAACCGGCCCACCCGCTAACGCAGGTGGTTCTGACAGAGGCTCTTTGCGCGGCGCGCTTCCGCCCGGAACTTGAGGCATCGGCTCCAGCTTGTAAAGGGCGCGCGTGTTTTTGATCGACGAGACGATGAGCATCACTGCCATACCGATGATAGCGACGATACCGCCGACATCGAAGAGCAGAAAACGTTGTCCGAAGATGCGCGTGTATGGACTGTTGAGCAAAATCAGGTTGCCGATGATCAGAACCAGACGAATCTCGGTAGGGCCCAGTTTTCCATGAGAAATTTTGAAGATGCTCAATGAGTAAGCAGCCAGATACGAGTTAATTGCCAGCATCAGGAAGACGATCAGAGAACCAGCCGCAACTCTTTCGGTGATGTAGCCGGAAATCGCCAGGCCCACAATGATAAACATTGTGCCGAAGGTGTCGATGATGTGGTCCACGTAGAACCCGTAACGCGGTCGCTGGCAATCGCGATAGCGCGCGAGTGTTCCATCCAGACTATCGCCAAACCAGTTTACAAAAATGCAAAGATTGACCAGGTGCAACCACATCGGATTCCGGCCGCTGGCCGCGTAAAAAACGCCAGCCAGGAACATGGCCACGAAACCGAGAAGCGACAGGTGATCGGAATTTACCCACGCGGGCATGCGACTGGCCAGTGCGCGCAAGGCCGCTCGCTCCAGCGGAGCCAGAATGCTTGTCTGCTGCCTTTCGGCGTCCTTAAAAGTTTTACTACTCATCAAATGCTCCATCGGTCATTTCTTTCAACTCAGCGGGGGCAATCCCCGCCGCCCATCTCACAACAAAAAGCGCCGACTTCGTTACAACCCGCTCGCAATTGCTTCAGTCTTGTAAGGTTCCTTCAGTCCTTTTTTGGCTTCATCGTGCGCTGCGTAGATATCCGGTCGCGTCAACACTTCGCGATACTGCGAGATCGCATCGTTGCGTTTTCCGGCCAGATCGTAAGCGCGCGCGGCGAAGAGATGGGCCATGGTGACGAGGGCCGGCTCGGCGCGTTCAGCTTTGGTGGCGGCCAAAAATTCCTTTGCCGCCCGCTCGCCTTCGCCCGCCTTCAGCAACACTTCGCCATACTTGAAGTGAACCAGGTCAAGAACGCGTGACACCGTCTCTCGCACCGAACGGTCGCGCAGCAATTCATCAAATGTAGCGAAGGCTTCGCGTTCCGCCTTTTCCGCCGCCTCAATATTCTTTGCTTTGCGTTCGACTTCCGCCTGGGCCACTAAAGCACCCGCGGCTTCCAGCCGGTACAAATAATTTCGTGGGTACTTCGCGCTGAGCTCGCGAGCGTTTGCCAGCACTTCCGGATAGCGCTTCTCGCGGGTGTAGAGAATGATCAAGAGCGTCTTGGCATCGTCCCGAGCCCAGGTGCCTTCTTTTGCGACTCTCTCTACCCAGGCCAGCCCTTTCTTTTTCGATCCGCGGAAACCGGTGACCCCAGCCACTACCTTGAACGGCAAAGGCAACGAACCCAAAACGTACTCGTAAAGCCCAATCGTGATGCCAACGTCAACGTAGTTAGGATCCAGCTTGAGAACCTCACGATGATTGTCAACCGAATCGTTGCCGTCCTTCAGAGCCGCAATATGCCGGCGTTCAACCGCCTCTTCAAACGAAGCTTTAAGCCCTTCGGTGGCGCCCAGCCAATACCTCGCTTCAATGTCTTTCGGGTCTCGTTTGAGCCGCGTTTCGGACAGCCGCTTCGCTTCCCTCGTCAGGTTGCGAAACTCAGTGATCACTTTCGGATCAACTTTGTCCTCTCCGCTGGAATAAAAACTTTCCGAGCTGTAGAGCGAAGATTGCAGGCGTCGTGACTCATACAGCGTCTTGATCCAGACTCTGGCGGCCAAGAGCTGCGGACCGGCTGGATGATTCGGATAGAGCCGGATGATTTCTTTGAAATCCTTCTGCGCTTTATCGTAGTCGAGATTGTAGAGTGCCTCGGTACCGCTGCGCCGGAGCGCCTGCAACTGCGCTTGATCCGGTTCGGCAGGCGTTGCTGCTGCCTGCTGAGCCTGAACGGCAAAACTCAAGGCGCTGAGGATAACTAAAATGCCAATTAACTTATTCACTGTATTGCCTCCAAATTCCTGACTGAGAAACTATTCCCTACACCCCTTCGATATTCCACACAAGACGAAGAGAACGCCAAACCCGATCCCGGCCCCGATCGCCAATCTCTTAAAAAACCGGGAAGGTGAATTAATGTCTCGCCTGATTAGCGACTTGACGCTGGGCCAGATAATTACTTTTTCAACCTGCGAATATTCAATCCGCGTTGCGACGCTGGTTTTTTCATCCGTCATGACGAAGTAGTCGTCAGCCGACTCGCTCACGTAACCTTTGAGCGGTATTTCACCTGCGTATCTGATCTCTGTCCGGGCGTCTGGTCCCACTCCCAGGTCTTTGATGAACTTCTTGACCTTACTGGCACGCTTCAACTCTTTTTTACTTAACACTCGCGAAGCAGGCGCCTGCTCGACCGTTTCCTTGTCCTGTGCCCGCACTGAAGATCCGCAGCTAAGATCCGCAATCAATAGAACCAACGTCAGCGCGAGCATTTTCGTGAACATCAAAGGGTGGCCTTCCAGCTTGCTGCATTGATTGTCATCCGCCGAAGGCCTCAAGATATTTCACGCCCGCGCCGGTATTGAATAAGACGACCTGCTCACTTGGTTTGACTTCACCGCGTTCGATCATTTTTCGCAACGCGGGTAAACAGGCAGCGCCTTCGGGTGCGCAAAACACTCCTTCGGCAGCGCCGATTTCGCGAGTTGCGGCGATCAGCTCTTCGTCGGTCACCGTAATCGCGGTACCGCCTGACTCGCGTAATGCATCCAGAATCAGGAAGTCTCCAATCGCCTTCGGAACCCGCAATCCTGACGCTACCGTGGCTGCATCCGGAAACTCATCGGCAAATCGCTGGCCCATTTCAAAGGCTCGCACGATGGGTGCACATCCGCTTGCTTGCACCGTCACCATCCTTGGTCGCTTCGATCCAATCCACCCGAGCGCTTCCATCTCGTCGAATGCTTTCCACATGCCGATTAGTCCCGTGCCCCCGCCCGTCGGATAAATAATTACGTCCGGAAGTTGCCAGTTGAGTTGCTCCGCCAACTCATATCCAAGAGTCTTTTTACCTTCGACCCGATAAGGTTCCTTCAGTGTGGAAACGTCAAACCAACCTTCAGCTTCTTTGCGCCTGGCGACTTCCGCTCCACAGTCTGTTATCAAGCCATCCATCAGCGTTACCTGCGCGCCAGTCTGTTCGCATTCGACGACATTCGCGCGTGGGGTATCTCGAGGCATGAAGATGAAACATTCGAGACCGGCACGGGCGGCGTAGGCTGCCAAAGCGCCGGCTGCATTCCCGGCCGATGGCACCGCGAGCTTCTTTGCGCCGAGTTCCTTTGCCATCGACACCGCTGCCGACATGCCGCGAGCCTTAAAGCTCTGCGTCGGGTTCTGCGATTCGTCCTTAATGTAAAGCTCTTCGAAACCAATTTCTTGTCCTAATCGTCGCGCCCGCAGCAGGGGCGTCCAGCCCTCGCCCAGCGAAACGATATTTTCCTCATTTTCAACTGGCAATACTTCGCGGTATCGCCACAAATCTGCCCGCCTCGTGCCCAGCGATTCCTTTGTCAACGTACTGCCGGCGCGTTCAAGGTCGTAGCGCACCAGCAGTGGTTTACCGCATTCACGACAGAGATTTAGCAACCGCTGTGCCTCGTGCCGGAGATGGCATGCGGCGCATTCAAGGTGCGTAACGTTCATTGATTAGGGCCTTTCTATTGGATATTCAATATTTCGGACACTAGCCGTCCCGATAGGGGGCTGCGCTTTTGGCGGCACCTGGAGCAATGATCCTGCACCAATAACCATCATTAATCCGAACTGTTTCTCCGGAAAAAGAGGATCAACCGCAAAGAACGCTAAGAATCTCGCAAAGGTATGCAAAGTAGTCCCTCAATGGACTTCGCAACTCTTTGCGTCAAACTTTGCGAACTTCGGGTAAGTGGGTCAGTTTGCTTTGCGTCCTTTGCGAAAGCCTTAGCGACCTTTGCGGTAAGGCTTTAGTACAAAACAAAACCGCAAAGACCGCCAAGCTGAAACGCAAAGTTCGCAAAGGAAAACTGTTTCGATTTCCAAACTGACCCACTA
>DATMDU010000019.1:0-140217 GCA_035557535.1 Pyrinomonadaceae bacterium | reverse complement strand
ATTATTCCGCGCTTTCAGCGCTTAGTATCTTTGCTCTCGATTGACTCCTGGGCCGCTGGCCCAGGCTATTACATTTCGCGCCGTTGGCGCTTGAATGCAGATACTACCTGGACTCGAATCCTACTTTTTGTGCAAAGCCCCCACGTGCAGCAAAGCGGAGCGTGGGGGTAGCTTGTGAAAAAGCATTTGAGCCTGCGAAGCTGGCGACAGAATCAATTCCAAAGATGCGCTTCGTCAAAATCGATGTGATGTGCCCTTAGCAAGGCTCTTACCTCTGTCGCCTGCTGCGCAGGCTCATTGTTTGGTCGGTTACCTTTCTCAGGCTCGCAAAGCCTCGCCAGGGGCTAGGATTCTACCGCCAGCTGCGCAGGCTCGTTGAATAGTGCGGTGGAAATTGATGATTCGGGACGTTGCTGAAAAACTTGCAAGCGGTCGCCTACCAAAAAGTGCGGATCGCAGCCCATCACATCTGCCGCTTGATGATCACGCTGGCTAGACGATCAGCGATGGCCAGATCAATTGCTTTTAGTTTTTCCTGTTGTTCAGATGCCTTGGCGGTGTTGCCCAGCATGAGATAGCTGATCGCCAGGTTGAAATAGTAGGAGGGATCGGTTGGCGCGAGGGCAATCGCCTTTTCATGAAACGCGATCGCTTCTTTGCCTCGACCCGCCTTGGAAAGCGTGACGGCCAGGCCGTCGTAAGCGAGTGAATACTGCGGATTGCTCTTGATCAGATTGCGAAAGACAAATTCGGAATAACGAAAATTGCGCATGCGGTCGTAACTGACTGCCTGATTGTATTTCGCTTTCAAGAGCGTCGGATCAAGCACTGCCGCCTTGCCAAACATCTCAATGGCGCGCGGGTACTGCTTCAATTCTCCGAGGGCTTCTCCCAAATTGTTGTATGCCTCGGCGTAGCCTGGATTGAGTTGAATCGCGCGCTCGAAGCCAAACACGGCATTTTCAAACTTTCGCTGGACCATGTAGGAGTTGCCAATTTTCAGGTGGGCCATCGCGGCGGTCTGCGGCTTGTTCGCTGATTGCGCGATCACGCGATTGTAGAGTCCGAGAGCGTCGTCGAAGCGATTTTGATCCACGGCGAGCTGTCCCGCAGCCAGGAGTTGTTGTGGATCGTTTGGCTGAGCTGATGCACTGGTGGACACTCGGCCGGCCGGCTTCAAAGGCTGCGTTGACCGCGGCTGCGCAGGTGCGGCGGACGGTTTTGCGACAGGCGCTTGCGCTTGCGTCCTCCTTTGACTGTTGCCAACCGCTTGTTGCGCCTCAACTTGCAACGCAATGCCGGTCATTAACAAACCAACCATCAGCATTACCCGAAACGAACTCCATGGCGCACCAGTCTCGACCTTTGATCTTGCCTGTCCACGTGACTCCATGCTAAAAGATTCCCCCTTTCGGTAATAAACGGGTAATTCACAAGAAAAACTGGAAACACGTGCGGATTCCGATTTTTCTTATCACCACATACTTCTTTTAGTAGTTGATGATAAGTCATCAAGGAGGACTACCGCCCATGCGTAAGCTGTTTTTGCTGCTCGCCATCGTGCTCATCTCTGCCCCGGCGAGTTTGGCCCAGGACTATTCAAACTGGGAATTTTTCATCGGATACGCCCACGAACGCGCCAATAACGGCGGTGATCGTCTGGACGCCCAGGGTAGGCGCATAACTGCAGGCGGCGCGGCAGTGCCCGTCGACTTCCCTTCCAAGCGCGTTCAATACAACGGTGTGACCGGTGAAGTTGTTGCCAACGTCCACCGTAACGTCGGTTTGGTGGGAAACTTTAGCGCGACCTTTCATAACGCGAAATTCCGCGACAGCCTTAGCGGTCAGGAACTGAATGCCAGACTGTCGCGCTACACGCTGCTGTTTGGCCCACGCGTCAACTTCCGCAACGACTCGCCGCTGATTCCTTTTGCACATGCGCTGTTCGGAGCCACGCGTTACAACGCCGACTTCGATGGCGACGATTTCACCTGTCCTGATACCAACGAAACTGCTTTTGCGATGGCGCTCGGAGCAGGTCTGGATATTAAGGCGAGTGACCGCATCGACATCCGACCCATTCAAGTGGATTACCTTCCGGTCTTTTTCGACAATCGACGCGAAGACGGGATTCGTTTCTCGGCGGGCGTGAAGATTAAGAACTAAGCGAGCTTCAGCTTTTGCCGCTGATTGAAGAAATCGGCCCAGGCATTGTCCTTCTTCTTGAGCAGGGCGGGAACATTTTTGACTGTGAAGTCAGAAATTTTCGCGCCCTGCTCAACTTGTTTCCAGGTCAGAGGCATTGAGACAGTCGCCTTTGGCTTCGCCCGCACGGTCAGCACCGCCGCCAGGCTCTTGCCGCGCGCATTCTGCATCCAGTCAACATAAACCTGATCGCGCTTTCGCTTAGCAATCGTGCGCTCAACCGTCGCGATTTTCGGCGCCCGTCCGGCAACTTCTGACGCCAGCATCCGGGAAAACTCCGCCACGCTTTCATATTTGTTCGTCGGTTTCAGTGGCAGGTAAATATGAATCCCCGATGAGCCGGAAGTTTTGGGAAACGCATTCAGCCCAACTTCATCACAAACTTTTTTCGTAAGCTGCGCGACCTGAAGCACGTTTTCCCAGGGAGCCTGTTTCGGATCGAGATCGATGGCAATCCAGTCTGGATTGTCGAGTTTCTTCGTCGTGGAATGCCAGGGATGCTGTTCGATAGTTCCCAGATTAGCTAAATGCAACAGCGATGCGCGGGTTGTGTAAACGGCATAGTCGAGCTCGCGTCCGTCCTTGTTTACCAGGCGCACAGTCTTAACGAACGAAGGCGCACTCTCAAGGTCCTGCTGAAAAAACATTGGAGCGTTAATTCCGCGAGGCCAACGTTGCAGTATTGCTGGTCGGTCCTTTAGGAAAGGCAGGATTAGTTCACTAACCTGAATGTAATAACAGAGCAGATCAAACTTCGTGATTTTTTCGTCTGGCCAATAGATGCGCTCGAGGCTGGTCAATGAAACTCGTTCGCCATCCACGTCCAGAGACAAATCGCCCCTGGGATTCTTAAGTGATAGAAATTCTTCAACGGAGATTGACGGCGCGGTCGATGGTCGCGTTCGTTTTACACCCACCTTTTTCGCCGAGGTCGCTTTACGAGTTGCCATGACTCATACCCGCTCTTCTAATCAGCCCTCTGCCTGGTTCGTATAACCGGCCGGATGCGACTGCATCCAACGCCACGCCGACTCAATTATTACACGCAAGTCCTGGTATTGCGGCTTCCAACCAAGCTCGCGCTTGATCTTCTCTGAACTGGCAATCAGCACGGCTGGATCACCGGCGCGTCTCGGGACAACCCGCGCAGTAATTTCTTTTCCGGTAACCTCCCGTGCAGTTTCAATGACCTGATTCACGCTGTATCCACTTCCGCCGCAACCGAGATTATAAATTCGTTCATCTGGTTCGCCTGCGTTAAGTGCCAGCAAATGAGCGCGAGCGAGATCAATCACGTGGATATAGTCACGCACGCAAGTTCCGTCAGGCGTTGGATAGTCAGCGCCATACACTTCCACGAATTCCCGCTTTCCTGCGGCCACTTGCAGAGCAATGGGAATTAAGTGTGTTTCGGGTTCATGATACTCGCCACAATGTTCGCTCGCACCGGCCGCGTTGAAATAGCGCAGCGCCGTATAGCGCAGACCATGGGCCTGAGCATACCAATGCAGGGCGTGTTCAAAGGCCAGCTTGGATTCGCCGTAGGGATTTGTTGGATCGGTAGCTGCAGTTTCTTCGATGGGCTGCGCGGCCGCCTCGCCATAGGTTGCGGCGGTAGAGGAAAAAACGATGTTGCCCACGCCGGCATCCCGCATTGCGTCGAGCAGGACCAGTCCATTCACCACATTGTTTCGATAATATTTTTCCGGCTGTTCCGTTGACTCACCAACGAGCGAATCAGCGGCCATGTGAATCACGGTCTCGATCCCGTATTCCTTCAGTGCCCGGCGCAACGCACCCGCATCTGAAACGTCAGCTTTCACAAACGAAGCGCCGCCGACTACCGCTTCAGCGTGGCCTTTGTTCAGACTGTCGTAAACGACAGCTTCATGGCCATCCTTGACCAACTCTTCGGTAACGACGCTCCCGATGTAACCGGCGCCGCCTGTCACTAACACTCTCATGATTTTGAAGGAAACGCCGAAAGATTAGATTCCCGATGATAGTAACGAAAATACAGAACAGGGAGCGGTAGCGACCTGGTGTGCTGGCTCACAACCGCAACGGAGTGTTCTTCGTCAATGATGATGAATCGTCACTCAACAGACCAGGTCGCTACAGCTCCCTGTTCTGACTTTGTCTGGCTGAAGTTCGAAGCTCTCAGCTGACCTAGGTGTGGGCCATTTTCGGTTGAGCAGGCGCCGGATTTGGCGAGGCAGACTCCCCGGGGGAGTAGTAGAGAATCCGATTGCAATGCTCGCAAGTGATGACTTCTTCGCCGCGACGCACCTGGGCCATCGCCTGGGGACGGAGCGCCATGAAGCAGGCCATGCAGGCCCCGTTGCGCGCCTCGGCCACGGCTATTCCATCACGTATTCGCTTGCTGATCCGGTTGTAGTCTGCACCCATTGCCTTCGGTAAGGCAGTGATGATGCTTTCTCTCTCAATGCGATTCGCCGCCAGCCGTTCAGCTTGTTCGCGAGTCTCCTCATCGAAGGCTTTTAGCCGTAGCTCGCGGTCAGAATTTAAGGAAGCAATTTCTTCCGACCGTTCAGTCAGTGCTGCTTCTGCTTTTTCGAGCTCTTCCATCTTTTCCAGTATTTGCGTTTCCAGGGCCGAAATCTGCTTGCGCGCGGCATCAGCTTCACGAATCGCGGCTGTGTATTCGTCCTGTTTCTTTGACGACATCAGGTTCCGCTCGGCGCGTTCGGCCCGCGCTTTTTGTTCGGTAACCTCTATTTCGAGCTGCGAGCGCGTATGTCTGGCGTCATCCCGCGCGGTTTCCAGGGCACGAATTTCAAAGGCGCGCTGGTCGAATTCTGCTTCGATCTCAGCGCGCCTTTTTGGTATCGCTTCCTGTTCTAGTAGTAGTTTTCTTATGCTTGTATCCAGGTTTTGTAGAGCGACTAGTTGCTGCAATTCCGCTTTCACTCTTTATATACTCCTTAAAAGATCAGGTCGGGTTTGATGTGAATCAGGACAATCATTAGAGGGGATTATCCGGCATCGCCGCCGCTCGCGCAAGTCAGCACCGGACTGGCCGCCAAGCTGGTTGAAACGAGCCTCTACTTCGAGGGAAAGGCACGTTTCAGGAGAGATCGCCGAATAAGTGCTGAAGCAAACTGCTAACTGCGATTGCGGCCGTTTCGGCACGCATCGTCCGGCCTCCGAGCGTGATGATTGACCACCCGGCACCACGAGCAAGCGCGATCTCTTCATCCGCCCAGCCACCTTCTGAACCGATCAGTGCCGTCAATGAGGAAAGCTCGACTGGATTGCTCTTGCACCAGTAATCGAGAGAGGCGCCATCGCGTTCGGAAAACATCAGACCTTGCCATACGCCTTCAGAGTCGGCCGTTTTCTCCCTTTTAGTCTCGATCAACGAGCTGAAGGCAACGGGGCTTGTCACCTCCGGCACAACAGCTCTCCCTGATTGCTTGGACGCCTCGAGCGCAATTCGCTGCCATCGCGCCACGCGCTTCGCCGCGTCTGACGCGTCACGCAAACGGATGTCCGCATACTTCGTCACCAACGGCACAACGGAAGCAACGCCTATTTCAGTTGCCTTCTGCACGACAAGATCAAATTTCTCGCCCTTCAACAAAGCAACCGCGAGCGTTAACTGCAGAGGTGATTCCGGTTTGGCGGGGGAAATTTCTGATACGACTTCCAACTGCGCCGTATCTCGCCGGCTCTCAGCGATACGACAATGAAACTCCCGCCCGGCGCCATCGAAAGCATAAACCTCGTCCCCCACCTTTAGCCGCAATACTTCGCGCAGGTGACGTGCCTCGTCTAAAGCCAACGTCACACTGCTGCGATTTGAAGTGAAGGCGCCTGGAGGCGCATAAAATCTCCGCCGTGTCATATCTCTTTTTCAATTATGAATGATGCCATTCAAGACTTTCAGGCAACTCAATAGAAGAAAACTCCAGATGTATCACCCTCCTGTGTGAGTGTGAGCTTGATACAGATGACGAATGCAGCAATAAGGGACGCATTGCCAACGCGCCACCCTTCTTAACTGTGCAACTAACCGGTAGCGTTTCACGCTTGATTCTCTCGATCTCGCTAGAACTGAGCCGGCCTTGAGTTTGCGAGCCTGGGATGACTCTCAATGCTCCGTTCTCGCTGGAAGCATCGTCTAAATGCAGTCTCAAGGCGAGAATGCTGTCTAACACAAATACGGGTGGCTGAACGTGAATGACGCCTGCCTTCACCGACCAGCCCTCAAATCCTGCCAGTTCCTTCTTTGAGCGAACCGCAATCGTGAGATCCTGATGCCATGCAACTTTCCAGTTGGCCTCCGGTGTTTTATCGAAAAAAATCCCCCGGACAACTTGCGCTTGTTTGCCCGCTACTCGTTCTATGATGGATCTGACCTGATCGGAATCCGCCAACTCACGAACGAAAGGAGCGACGTTAAGAAGGTTCCTGATTCCAAAGTAACGATGGCCGCGTTGTTTAGTTGCGTTGCTGGGCGGTATAAGTGCCAATCGATCAATGAGACTATCGACGCTCGCTGAATCAAGCAGGTCGGGAATGACGGCAAAGCCATTAGACTCGATCTCGTTGGCGTACATTACCTTACCCAGTTCCCTTCAGGAACAAAATGTTCCTGGTAACACATTTCTTGCTAGCTGTTTCGCGAATGACACTAGACGACGATGGCCACCCATTCACCGTCGCTCATGATCTCGATCGGTGCGGCCACACCACTCTCACGCAAGCGGCCCTTTATCGTCTCCCCTTGTGAATCCAGAATTCCTGAAAGAATTAGCCGGCCACACGTTGCACCGAGCAGAACGGGCAGGATTTTTAGGATCACATCGGCAGTTAGGTTTGCGCAAACCATGTCCGTCGAAGCAGTTGTCTCTTCAACTGTGCCGCCACGAAACGTAATGTTGTCAGCTACGCCGTTCAAGCGCGCATTCTCACGCGCAATAGCGACCGCCGCGGCGTCTGTATCGCAACCTTCGATTCTGGCGCCGGCAAAGAGTTTCGCTGCGGCGATTGCCAGAATGCCCGTTCCGGTGCCGACATCAAGAAAGCTCCCTCCGCGAAAATGTTTTTCAATCGCTCCCAGGCAAAGCCGAGTTGTTTCGTGCGTGCCGGTGCCAAACGCCATTCCCGGCTCAATTCGAATGACTAGCTGATCGGCGGCTTCGGCAACCTCGCTCCACGGAGGCGCCACGACAAAACGCCCGGTGGCAACGGGCTGCCAATTCTTTTTCCATTCGCCGAGCCAGTCTTCGTCAGCCACTTCTCGAAGGTCCATCTTGCTGACGGACGAAGAAGGAAGTTCATATAAACGCAGAGCGGCTGCCAGTTCGCCTCTTACCAGCTCGCGGTCCGGTATCGTGTCGAAGTAGGCGCTGACTCGAAAATCCGGTTGTTCGAGAGGGTTTTCGTTGTCTTTAGACTCCAGCGCGGTGCGACAAAAGGTCTCTCGATCATTTGTCTCGGTGCCCAGCGCGCCCGCCTCCATTAGCGCATACTCGACCGCCTCGCGGGCCGTCGAATGAATCTCGAGGTCGAGCGCGTACCAAAGGCGAACTGCGTTGCTGATATCGAAGGAACTCATCGTCTCGTTTTCGCGTAACCTTCCGCAGAACCAAACTCCGGCGAGCGAGCATAAACTAACAGGTACATCAGAAGCGAAGGCAGCGAGCAAGCGGGCTCGCGTATTTCGCTTTACATCGCAAGGTAGAATATCCTCCGTCCTCGAAAGGAATAAATCATGACCTTCCACCCGAGAACGCCCCGCATTTTGATTTGTTTGCTGTCTCTTCAGATCGTTGTCAGCGCCCAGGCGCCTGCACCCAAACCAAAAACTCCCAGCGCAAAGAAAGTGGTGACTGAGGTCGATCCGCAGATCGAAGCCCGCCGCACGCTTGCGGTTTCGCTTTTGTCTTCGCTGTCCGACGAGGCGAAGAGTTTCCGCGATCTCGCCCAGCGCGCGCGGGTTCAAGCTCGCATAGCCGATGAACTCTGGGAAGTTGATCAGGAAAACGCGAAGGCATTGTTTAAGCGCGCGTGGGACTCTGCCGAAGCTGCTGACGATGAAAACTCGCGGCGTTCAGAACAGGAAGTGCGCGCGATGCTCGCCGCGCGCGGGAGCACGGCCAGCCGGCAGCGGCCAAACCTGCGTCGAGAAGTTTTGCGGCTGGCGGCGAAGCATGACCGCGAGTTGGGCGAAGAGTTTCTTCGCAAGCTCGAAGAAGCCAGGAAGAAGGAAGCCGAGAGAGCCAGTCCCGGAACCAGTAACCAACCTGCCACCCGCATCAATCCGGACGATCCACCGCAGGAGATGGCCCAGCGTCTCAGCCTGGCGCGCCAACTGCTCGAAGACGGCGACATACCGCGCGCTCTGCAGTTTGCCGATCCAGCGCTCTACCCCATCAACACTTTTGGCATGAACATTCTGGACATGCTCCACGAAAAGGATGCGCCGGCTGCGGATCAACGCTACATGGCTCTCCTCGGCCGGGCGATCACCGATCCGCTCTCGGACGCAAACACAGTGTCATTACTCTCTTCCTACATCTTCATGCCGTTTCTGTATATCACCGTGAGACCGGACGGTAACAGTCACACACGTCAATGGAGGGGCAACAACGCGCCACCATCCGACATTCCGCCAGGAGTGCGCGACGCATTTTTCAGAACTGCAGCGACAATTTTGCTTGGGCCCACGCCGGAACCGGATCTCACTTCGTCCGGACGGCAGGGGACGTATGTAGTCATCGCCCGCATGCTTCAACTTTTTGAAAAGCATGGTCATGCTCAGGCGCCGGCCCTGCGCGCGCGAATGGCAATGTTAGTTAATGATGTCCCAGAGCGGATGCGACAAGACGATAATCCGCTTCTTTCGCGCGGAATCGTTCCCGAAGATTCAAACCGGGACAGAGTCCAGGAAGCTCTCGACCGGCTGCAGCGCGCAAAGACCTCCGACGAGCGTGATCGCATCTATTATGAGGCATCGCGAGCCGCTAAGGACCCGGATCAGGCGCGCGAGTTCGCTGACAAGATCGAAGACTCAGATCTCAGACAGCAGTTGAGGGCCTACATAGCCTTTGACGCGATGCGCTCAGCCATCAGGGGAAAGAAACCAGAGGAAGCGTTGCGTCTTGCGCGCAGCACGGAGTTGACTAACGTTCAGCGTGCCTGGGGGTTGGCCGAAGCAGGTGGCCTCCTCGCAACCACCGACCGCGATCAAGCCGCTGAAGCGATCGACCAGGCCGCGGCCGAAGTACGGCGTATCGATCAGAGCTCACCGGATCGCGTGCGAACCCTCGTGGCCGTGGTAACCCAACTTCATAAAGTCGATAGTGCTCGCGCGTGGGCCATGATGAGCGAACTCACCAGGGCCGCAAATTCCGTGAGCGAGTTTAGCGGTGAAGACGGTGAACTAACGTCACGCGTCACCTTCAAAAGTGGCGGGGCAATGACGAACAACTTCACGGTTGAGAGCTTTGATTTGAAGGGACTCTTCACGGCGCTGGCGCGAGAAGACTTCAATCGTGCGGCCGATCTGCCAAAGGGTTTTACGGGTGAGTCGCCTCGCGCCGTCGCCTTGCTGGCTGTGTCCCGCGCCGCGCTCGACAAGAAACCTAAAGCTGAGCCTCGTTGAAGTCAGAAGACAGGGAATGGTGTGCGCCGGATAAGACCCCCAAAACTAGGCGCTGGAGCGCAGGCGAATTGAAGCGTGAAGCCCTTACCTGCGGTATCGGTTTTCTAATAACAGCCAGGGTTTCCTGACGCTCTCTGTGCTTATCATTTGGTTGGTCGGGCTTTGTTTTTCTTCCGCATCATTTCACCAATACTGCCTTGCCCCACGATGTTGACTACTGCCAGTTCTTTCGGCTCGATAGCAATAATCGTCATGCCGCCGTGGACGTCGCTTCCAGCCGTCCTGCCAAAAACATAGATCTCGGCGGTCTCGTTCTCCTGAGAGTTCCTATCCTTTTCGTTAACCTTCATGAGCAGCGACCAACCGGACGTTTGGAGTTGAGCGCGGATTTCCTGCAGGTCGGCGCCCTTGTAGTCACCTGTTTCCTTAAACTCAAAGCAGCGTGCATACACCATGGAGTTTCCGTCCTTGGTTCTTTCTTCCTTTCGCACCACCTCCACGGCTTTCGAAGCAAGTTTGTCGAGGCTCTCCAGCTTGATTCTCGCCGTTTGCTGGGCGGCCGCGGTGATTGTAAGTAAGGCGATAGGCAGAAGGATCGTGATCAATCTTTTTGCAGTAAAGTGTATGAATTTCATGGTGGCTGCTCCTCAACAGGATCGGACGTATGCACCGGAAGAATGTTGTTCTTGCGGCAGCTTGCTTTGACGAGTTCCGCTTTCAAATTTGCAACACTAAAGGTGTAGGACTCATTTACAAAGACGGAGAAAATCGAAGAAGTGTTAACATGCGCCGAAGATCGGTTCCCCGGATAACGAGTGTCAACCTATGACTGAGCGGAATAAGCAGATTCGTTGGTGGTTGTTGCTCCTGGTTACTGCCATCGCTCTTTATCTTTGCTGGCTGATGGTGAAGCCTTTTGCGGCCGTGCTCGCCTGGGCCACGGTGCTGGTGATCGTCTTCTATCCGGTGCACCGCCGGCTGGTTCGGAAAACCGGGCGACCCGCGCTCAGCGCGTTAATTTCCTGCGTTCTGGTAATCCTCACGATTCTGGTTCCGGTGGTGCTCGTGACGATTGCAGTGCTCAGGGAATTTTCCGGGGCAATGCAAAGCTTGCAGGCGAACCTGGTTCTCTTCCTTGATCCAAACTCGCCTCTGATTGGACGCCCTCTCCAGTGGCTTAATCGCATTGTCGATGTCGAACAACTTCGCTCGCCCGAGCAACTTCTCGAATGGTTAAAAGGCATGAGCGGCCCAATCGCCGGCCGCACGCTGGGGTTTCTTGGTGGCGCAATCGGCATTGTGGTGCAGATGGTCTTTGTAATCTTCACGATGTACTACCTGTTTCGGGATGGCGATCGAATTTTCACGGTCATCAGAGATGCATTACCGCTTGAGCAAAATCAAGCCGAGGCGATTTTGGAAAGAACGCGCGACGTGGTGGGCGCCAGCGTTTATGGTCTCTTTAGCATCGCCATCATTCAGGGTGTGCTGGGCGGAGTGGCTTTCTGGATCCTCGGACTTCCTTCCGCCATCGTCTGGTGCGTGGTGATGATCTTCCTATCGATGGTTCCCATGCTGGGGGCCTTCCTCGTCTGGGTTCCGGCAGCAATTTACCTGTTCGCTACCGGACACTATGTCAAAGGAATCTTCCTCGTCCTGTGGGGCACTCTGGTCATTGGGATGATCGACAATTTTCTGCGCCCCAAGCTGGTGGGTGGCCGCACCAAACTTCACGAACTCCTGATCTTCTTCGCCGTACTGGGTGGTTTGCAGGTTTTTGGTGTTCTGGGAATCGTGCTTGGACCAGTGGTCCTGGCGATCACACTTGCGCTGATTGACGTCTTCCGCGCCGCCGAGCGTGCGGCGGAAGCGTGATCCATTAGCTCTGATCGAGTACTGCGAAGCGGTTACAACCTCCGGCCCAGGGTTGCCGCCGCGGCTCCTGGGTCTCTCGAAATTCGAATAAGGCGCAACCCGGAGGGGTTGCGCCTTTAATACAATGCATACCCAACGTAGCCGCAGGGCGGCAACGTTGGGCTGAAGGCCCAACCGCTTCGCGGTAATTCCACGACTAGTTTAAGATACGCGTCCTAATGACATCGTCGATCCCGAAGAACGCCGCGACGAACGGCGAAACGCACGACTACTCGATCTGGAAAGTGATCACCGCCTCCGCGGTGGGCACCATGATTGAGTGGTACGACTTCTACATTTTTGGCAGTCTCGCCCTGGTCATCTCGCCGCACTTTTATCCAAAAGGAAATACCACGCTGGCGCTCATCGCTTATCTTTCGACCTTCGCGGTCGGCTTTGTGGTTCGTCCCTTTGGCGCTCTCTTCTTTGGACGAATAGGCGACCTGGTCGGACGCAAGTATGCCTTCCTGGTGACACTCTTAATTATGGGTGGCGCCACGTCTCTAATCGGCTTCCTGCCGACCTACGCGACCATTGGTATTGCGGCGCCTATTATCCTGCTGGTCATCCGGGTTTTGCAGGGACTTGCGCTCGGCGGCGAATATGGAGGCGCCGCGATCTACGTTGCTGAACACGTTCCTGACGCGAAGCGTGGTTTCTACACCAGCTTCATTCAAATCACAGCGACGTTGGGTCTGTTCATGTCGCTGGCCGTAATTCTTTCCGTGCAGAATATGATGAGCACGGACAGCTTTAGCTCGTGGGGCTGGCGCATACCGTTCATCATTTCCATCTTCCTCGTCGGCATTTCGCTCTACATCCGGCTGCGCATGAAAGAGTCGCCTATCTTTCAACAACTCAAGAGCGCCGGCATGACTTCGGCGAAGCCTCTGAAGGAGGCCTTCACTAAGTGGAAAAATTTGAAGCTGGTGTTGATTTCGCTTTTTGGCGCCACGGCGGGACAGGGCGTCGTTTGGTACACCGGACAGTTCTATGCGTTGTTCTACCTGCAAACAGTGCTCAACGTGAACGGCACCTCGGCCAGTTACATCGTCGCGATCGCTCTGCTATTGGGAATGCCGTTCTTCGTCGTCTTCGGCGCGCTGTCTGATCGCATTGGCCGCAAGCGCATCATCATGCTCGGTTGTTTGCTGGCTGCCATTTCTTACATACCAATCTATCGCGCAATGCAAAGCGCAGCCGGCTCAAATGTGATAACTGCGTCCCCAGTGAGAAACGCGGACACGGGTTCAATCAGCCTGACACCGCAAACCTATGTTGACGGCGTCTTGCAACCGGCAAAAAAAGTTCTCGCCTACACCAATTTTGGGAACCTGATCACTGATGCCATTGCCTGGAAACTGATCCTGCTGGTGTTCATTCAGGTGATCTTCGTGACGATGGTCTATGGGCCCATCGCTGCGTATCTGGTCGAAGCTTTTCCGGCTCGCATCAGGTATACGTCGCTTTCGCTGCCTTACCACATCGGCAATGGCGTCTTTGGCGGGTTGCTGCCGCTCATTGGCCTTTACGTTGTCGCGCAGACCGGCAATATTTATGCGGGACTGTATTACCCAATTATCGTGGCGAGCATTACCTTCATCGTGGGCTCGCTGCTGCTGAAGGAAACCAGACACGTTCTTATTTGGGAAGAGACGGAGCCAGCTCCGGAGGAAGTGGAACCGTGAACCTCGTAAGCACACTCGCTAAACCAGAAAACTGAAACTCCGGTTGACCGCCCGCAATGTATGGTTGTGTTTAGTCCAGGGCCCTATAATAACGAGGCCGTGAATATCCTCTTAAGGTTTCCCCGTTTCGCAGTTGGTCTCGCGTTCCTCCTGTGCTCGGTAGCCGTTTCCGCCCAGACAATCCCCGAACCAATCGAAGCAGCAACGAAGTTTGATGAGTACGGAAGAGTCGGGGGCTGTGATCATTCAGCCCGGCTCGATAACTTCGCGATCGAGTTGCAGAACAATCCGAATCTTGAAGGCTACGTCGTCTACTACGGACCTCAGAGCGCCAGCGAGCAAACTCTGGGCATCATCCAGGACTACCTAATCAACAGCCGCGGGATCAGCGGGGAATGCTTGAAGACAATCTATGCCGGCCCAAATAGCGACCCCCGCGAACCGCAGATCCAGTTGTGGGTCGCCCCTTCCGGAGCGCCACCACCGGAATTGGTTAAGTATGAAAGCAGGGTGGAAACTTTCAATGGTCTCTTCACCGAGAATGAAAGATGGGAAAGCATTTACTTCGGAGAAGGCGAAGCCACTGGTCCGCCCGTTCCGGACGTATCAATGGCGACATATGTCGACATACTCAAGAGGCGGCAGGATACCCTTGCCTACATTGTCGCGTTTAGTGGGACTGAATCAGCTCCCGGCGGCTGGCGTAGGATGGCGGAGCGCGAGTCCGAAGAATTGCAATCGAAAGGGATCCCCTCCGATCGCATTCGAACTATTTACGGAGGTAACGAGAAAGAGAACGAGGGGATAACGATGCAGTTCTGGATTTTGTCGGAGAAGGCGTCACCTCCCGTGATTGACGCCGGTCCAGAGCTGCCGCCGACCAGCACAAGACAAATCGGAAATTACGGCGACTATGAGTTAAACGATGAGCGCGGCGAGCGCTTGGCCTTTAAAATACTCCTCGATGGCCTTCGCACCAGCGCAGAGTTGCGAATCTGCATTATTGTTCATCTGGAAAGTGCTGCAGTTGCAGAAGAATCGGCAGAGTCGGAAAAGGAAGATCCGTTGGAAGTTGCGGCAACGTTCGCACCGGGCGAAACGCCTGCGCCCGAGCCTGCAGATTTGCTCAAACTGATCGAAAAGTGGAAGGCCGAGCTCACCGGCAAACACAAAATAAGTCCTGACCGATTGATCGTGTTTTACAGAAAGTCAGGTGCGCCCGGGGGTAACAGCCTGAAAACCTGGATCGTGCCTTCCGGTGCACGCCTTCCTGATCCGAACGCTGAACCCGGCGAGGAGTTAGCCGACGATGCCACCTCCGGTGAAGAACACAGCGATGGGGTTGAGGTTAAAAAGAGTAATATACGTCCCTGACCATCTAGAGTTATCACCACGCAACCGCCACTCCGGTCCAACGATTTGCACTGAGTCTAAGGCTTATCGGGTCAAGCCATCTTGCGCGCTCCGCTGCATGCAGTTGCTGGGCGCCTCCTGCAAGAACTTCAGGCGTTCTTGTTCTTTTCATCCCAGCTCATCGGTTCCCACAACTCCACCTTGTTCCCATCAGGATCCATCACCCACGCGAACTTCCCGTTTTCATGAGACTCGGGGCCCTGGATGATTTCGACCCCGCCCGCGCGGAGCTGCGCGATCATCTCCCCGAGATCGTCAACCCGGTAGTTGATCATAAAAGATGAGTCGCTGGGGCTGAACCACTGGCTTTCTTTTTCTGCGGCGTGCCACACGGTGAGCCCTTTATCCTCGGCCTTGTCGTCCGGCCATTTCAGGACGGCACCGCCCCAGCTCTCTAGTGGAATGCCCAGGTGCTCCTGATACCAGGCCGCGAGCGCGGCACGGTCATTTCTGCTTTTGAAAAAGACCCCACCGATCCCGGTAATTCTCGCCATCGTTGCCTCCGCTGAGTAGAAATGCCAATGCTTTTAGCCGCCCATTCCGTCCACAAAGAAGGCGGCGCCGCGATCACCAGGCTAGCTTCGGATGCCCATGTCGTCCAGCAAGCCCTGCCGGTTGCGCCACTCTTCTTCCACCTTCACAAACAGTTCCAGGTGAACGCGATGGCCGAGCAGGTGTTCGATATCTTCCCGCGCGCTGATGCCAATCTCTTTCAAACGCGCGGCGCCTTTTCCAATGACGATCTTTTTTTGCGATCCGCGCTCAACCAGAATCGCGCAATGGATACGGGTGAAGTCTTCACGCTCCTCGTCCCACTTTTCCACCACGACTGCGGTCACATAAGGAATTTCGTCCTGCGTCTGCAACAGAATTTTCTCACGCACAATCTCCGCCACCATGGTGCGCACTGACTGATCGGTCAAATCATCTTCGTCAAATAACGGCTCGCCCTCCGGAAGATGCTTAATCATTTCCGCCGGCAGGACCTCGCTTACGTCGCCGCGCAAAGCAGAGATAGGAATCAGCTCTCGCCAGTCGTATTCATTTTGGTACCAGTCGAGTAATGGCAGCAATTCCTTCTTGTCTTTGAGCTTATCGATCTTGTTAAGCAAAAGCAGAGAGGGCTTCTTAGCGCGTTGGATAAGTTCAAGGACAAACTTATCCCCGCTGCCGGTGGACACTGACGCATCGCGAATCAGGCAAACGAGATCCACTCCCATCAGCGCATCCTGCACCGTCGCCATCATCCGCCGGTTCATCTCGTAGCCGGGTTTATGCACGCCGGGTGTGTCAACTAAAACGATCTGGCCTTCGGGTTTCGTAATTACACCCTGAATCTTGAACCGGGTCGTTTGCGGCTTATCGGATACGGCGGCGATCTTCTGCCCGACGAGCTGATTCAAAAGCGTCGACTTGCCGGCGTTTGGCCTGCCAATAAAGGCGACGTAGCCGCTTCGATGGCTTTTAGTTTTTGTGGTGCCGTTTGAGATTTGGATTTGCTTTCTCAGCGAAGAGCTGGACCAGGTTAATCAATGTCTCGGTCGTCTTTTCCAAACCGCGACGTGAATTGAATTCGAGTTTGCCGTGGAAATTGTTTCCGCCTGTGAAGAGATTCGGCGTCGGCAGGCCTCTGAAAGTTAGCCGCGCGCCGTCGGTGCCGCCGCGAATTGGTTCGAGGCGTGGTTTAAGGCCGGCACGCCGGGTCGCTTCAAACGCGTTCTCTGTTAGCTCAGGATAATTCTTGAGCACCTCTTTCATGTTCTTGTAGTTCTCTTCCACGGCAATGCTGATCTTAACTTTCGGAAACTTTGACTGTGTCTGGGCCATCATATCGCGAAGCATTTTTTCTTTGGCGTCCAGACCGCTCAAATCGAAGTCGCGTAGCAGTACCTTGATGCTCGACTGCTCGATGTCGGCAACGCCTGCGTATGGGTGCACGAAGCCCACGCGGCCTTCGGTGGTTTCCGGCAACATGTCTTGAGGAAACCTTCCGAGATAATCACCAAGAGCGAAGGCCGCGTTGACCATGATTCCCTTCGCCGTTCCCGGATGCGTACTCATGCCCTTGAAAGTGACAACCGCGGCGCGGGCGCTCCAGGTTTCTTCGTTGATCATGCCCAGTGATTTTCCGTCAACCGTATAGGCGAACACCGCTCCAAAATGTTTGACGTCAAACTTTTCAATCCCGCCGCCGACTTCTTCGTCGGGCGTAAAAGCGATAGCCAGGTGTCCGTGCTTGATCTGCGGATTCTGAATCAGGGTGTCAACCATTGTCATGACTTCGGCGATGCCGGCCTTGTCGTCGGAACCAAGCAAAGTGGTGCCGTCGGCCGTGATGATATCGTCTCCAATCAGCTCTTTTAGGACGGGAGTGTTTGCGGCGGTGATTACCTGGGTCGGATCCTTGGGCAGCACGATGTCGCCGCCCTGATAATTTTTATGAATGATGGCGTTTACGTTTTCGCCTGATACGGCCGGCGATGTGTCCATGTGGGCGATGAATCCGACCACGGGCACGCGCAAATTGTCGGCCAGGTTCCCTGAAATCTTTGCGTAAACGATTCCAAATTCGCTGACATTCACTTCCTCAGCGCCTAGTTCCGTCAACTCTTTTGCGAGCAGATTGGCGAGCACGAGTTGCTTTTTTGTGCTGGGAACAGTTGTTTGATCCTCTGCCGATTGCGTGTCGATTTTTACGTACCGAAGAAAGCGATCAAACGCGGACTCTTTGGGTGGTTTTACGGTTTGTGCCTGGATGGAAACGGCGATAAACAAACCAAGCATGAAGGCGAACACAGATTTCATTTCCAACTCCTCGGACTGTATCAGGCTTACTGGGGAGGATTAAGACTAACCAAGGATGCCGGCAAATCAAAGTGCGCTGCCTCGTGGAATTCAGGTTAGTGTCGAGTGGTATCTTCCGCTTCCTCATCGAGATCAGGCTCGCCGATTGGAGCATGAGGATTACGATCATTGTATAGCTGTCGCAATCTTTGAAAGTATTGATCCTCTGTAATTGACTGTCCGGTTCGAGCATCGACCAACGTGAATTTGACCTTGCGCTTAGAGTTTGTAACAGGCTGGAAAAGCATCATCGTTACATTCTCAAACTTCTCTCCCGGATCGGTGTAATCCCTGCGACCACTAACCGTCGCGAATAGCTTGGTAGCCCTGAGAAACGTGGACTTTGTGCGAATTCTCGTGACATCTTTGTCCGAGGCTATCGGAAAAGCGAACAACATGCAGACGATTGAATATGGGAATCTTAAATGTAGAGTAATCGCCTCAGTTAAGAGATCTCCAAAGCGGTTCTTCAGATTTTTGCCGAATGGCGCAAAGTTGATGCTCTTAATTGAAACAGCCATTAACAAACCATGCTGTTCATCCGAAAAACTAACATCTACTTTCTTTGGTCCTAACCCGCCTTGGAATGCTTTCTCACCTGGACCATTCGGCAGAGGCTTTACTCCTCGAAAGCCAACGTTCCTTAGGCCTGACGCAACCTCCCGAGCTAGGTGGGCTGACAGTATCTCCGAATAGCGCTTCTTCTGCGCCTGAGTCGCTGTCTCATCAGGCAGTGGGCCTGTGGCAATAATGGCAGAGACTAAACTCATGTGGAGTTGCTCCGAGCGCATCTACGATTCATTAGTATTTCAGCCGCAGACTGCAACAGACCACAATCGCGTTGACTCAACCCAAGATTTTGCCTAAGGATGAGGTCATCGGCGCGATCCTGAGCCAACTGCTCTCTGCCTGATCGAAACAATGAGTCGAGTTCGCCGGCAAAGTCTCGCAATGAGGAATCTGCCATATCTGTTCCGGCAAGAAGACAATTTTCAGCCTCAGTGGGTTCCACCTTCAACATGCCTCCGCCCAATGCGTGGCCCTCAACTTCTACGCTAAGCCGTGTAAGGGAGGTCTGCCACATCGCGGCGATTGAATCGGTACTGAGTGTTGTTTCGGCATGAGCTCTCAGAATGTGTAGGCTGTTTGGCGCTACCACCCCGGCGTTGTTAGTTACGAGTCGCGGTGTGGTTCCGCTCATGTAGGTCAAGAAAGCATCTGGTTCGTACACGTGAGGGACTGAATACCAAGGGGAACGAACTCGACACTTATATGCGTCAGGCACCTGCTCACTTCTTCCGTACTCTAAATAACTCAGTACGCTTTCAGGTAGACCAGCATTCCTCGGAATCGACAGCAGATAACCCGCCTGACCCGATGAGGTCGCCGCTTGCCAGTCGTCGGCCGTAAACCGCACTCCTGACAGCGCCCGACCTCTACGGACGGCTGGTTTCAAGAATCGTTTGGGAATCTGTCTACGCCTTGCTTCGTCGGGTGAAAGATGAAAAAAGTGATTTGCCCCAGTTACATATCCGATTCCGACGTCCACCAATTGGCCAAGGGGCTTAACAAGGTTCAGTTGTTTTAGCTCCCGGTAAAGGTCTCTGGTTCTCTTAGGGAGGAAGTACTCAATGAGCCGTTCACTGCCATCAACCAAAGACCCTGCCTTCAGCTGACGGGTGCCTCCAATCCTGTAACTGGATCGCGTCGAGCGTCCCGTCAAGATTCCTGCATGCTCTACATCGCGGTGGAGAAAACCCGAAAAGCGAGCTGCTCGTCGGTCGGCAAGTAGCAAGAGAGTGTCTTCGCTCAAGGAAGGAAAGAGTTTCTTCCTAAAGGTAAGGAACGTCACCTTGCCAAAGGAGTCTTGAAGATGTCTTAGTACGGGGATCGCGTAATTTGCATGGGCAATTTCCATCGGTACTACCATTGCCAATCTCCCGCCGGGCTTCACCATCGAGATACTATGGACAACAAATGGAGCCCAGGAACTGGACAGCTGCGTCAAGCGTACACCCTGCTCGGCTGCCAGACTCAACGCCCGGTTTCGCGTCTCAGATGTGAATCTGTGATAACGAATGAAAGGCGGATTTCCTACAACTGCATTTACTTGATATACGGGCAGTGGCTCTATGTCGAAGAAATCGCGCTGCCAGAGGTTTCGTTGGCCTATTCCAAACTCGTCACCAAGCTTCTCACTAATCAAGGCGTGCACACGTGGATCCAACTCCACACCGAAGACTTGCTCAGCAGGTCTCCCGCCAAGGGCCAGTAACCGATTACACGCAGAGCGTACGAATACTCCACCACCAAACGATGGATCCAGGACAGTGTCGCGTGCAGAACGAATCGCCCACCAGACCAGGAAATCTGCTATCTGGATATCGGTATAAAACGCGCCAAGTGTCTTAGCGGCTTCACCGTTGGGAGGATCGATCCGAGAAGGTTCATGCATTTTGATGTGGGTAGTCTAATGCCACGGCTATCTACAGTCCAGTCTTAGGCCCGTGTCGTTGTCGCCACTCGCGACCGCGCCGATCAAGTTCATCGAGCGCCGCCTGCAACTCATCCCGTTTCGCTTCCAACTCCTCCTTGTCCGCGTCCGCGGAGACAAAAATTGGAAGAGCGATATCAACGAGAGCGCGCGTGAATGGCAGGGGTGCCTGAGTCTGGTCCCAGCTTTTCTTCGCCTCCCAATAACGGCGCGGCGTAATCGTAAAGGGCAAAATAGGCTGGCCTGTTTTCTTTGCCAACAGAACACCACCCATCTTGGCGACATACCGAGGGCCCTTTGGACCATCGATAGTAAACGCAGCTCCATAACCAAGGCGCAGGAGCCGCTCCATCCTGGCCAGCGCCGTCGCTCCGCCTCGAGTGCTTGATCCTCGCGCGGCGCCACTGCCAAAGCGCTGAATGAATCGCGCGATGTATTCCCCGTCGAAACTGCGCGACGTCATTACTACAATGCCCCGCTTCTGCCAGAAATGAATCGACGCAAAAATGCGGTTGTGCCAAAACGTGTAGATAGGTTTTTGGTTGGCTTGCGTGGCCGCTTTGAAGTTTTCCCAGCCTTCAACCTGGTAACGAATAGTACTGCCCACCAACCTGATGATCGTATAAAACGCGAAATCAGCGATGCGAATCAACAGCCTGGTGCCTGGTGGATAAGATGAAAGATCGGCAAACGTGAAGGCGTCCGCGATAACTTGCTCGTCGGTAAGCTTTCCCCTCGTCTGTACCCGCGCGGCAGCTTTCATAGGACCTTAGTAGCGTTCAAAGTGATGGATATCGGAAACAAATCTCGGACTAGGGTGTCTTAAGAATCCGAATGCCATCGAAGGTTGCATAAAATGAAACTAGCCCTGTCCTTTTGTTTTTCATTCTGTCTGGTGGTCGTGTTGCTCGCGCTCTTTTGGGTGGTTGGGGTAATTGGCCAATCACCGGCAATTCCAGTGCAAACTCCGAACGTGAGTTATTCTGACATCATCCTTCACCAGAAGAAGCGCAATCCTATCGATGATCACAATCCAGTCCGCCTTGTGCCGCGACATTTTGAACGAAAGGCCGCTGACGCGCTGACCTCCTCTCAATATATGTCCGGCTCGCCCGGCGGCCTCGTCTTCCAACGTTTGTGAATCCACAACCACTGGTCCGGATAAAGGCGCACCATACGCTCGACTGCCGCTGCGAAACGCGCAGTGTTCACTTCGATGTCTTTCTCGTGATCACCGGTGCGAACCAAGTCCACTGGCGGGTCGCCGTGAAAGAAGTAACGACGCCGCTTCGGGTCCCAGACAGCGCAAGTCGGAATTACCAATGCGTCGGTCTTTAACGCGAGCGTGGCAATGCCGGCGGTGGTACACGCAAGTTTTCCAAAGAATGGCACGAAGACGCCTTCGCGCGTTTGCGTATTCAAATCTGAAAGCACGCCGAGCGTACCGCCTTCACGCAAAACTCGGAGTGATTGTCGCGCCGCGTTTTTCTTGTCTATCGCGCGGTTTCCGAATCTCGTTCTAATCCCCTCGATCATTTCTTCAATTCGATCATTGTCTAAAGGTCGGACAAGAAAACTGATCGGGTATTCCAGAGCAGACCAGCCGAAGCTGTGAAGTTCCCAAACACCAAGATGGCCAGTTAAAAAAATTACGCCACGTTTAGCGCGCTCAGCGTCACGCAAGTGGGCCAACCCGACCTCGTCGTATTCAATAAGGTTTCGTAGGGATTCGGGAGTGGCGCGCGGCAACTGGCTAAACTCGCCCAGCAGTCGTCCCAGGCTCAGGAAAGAGCCGCGGAGAATGCTTCGTCGCTCGTAATCCGTCATTTCCGGAAAGGCAATTTCGAGATTGCGCAGCCCCGTCCGCCGCAGCTTGCCCGGGAGCCGATAACCCACGCGGCCAACGATCGAGCCAACGCCGAGCGCGAGCCGTCGCGGCAAGATGCCGAGACCGGAGAGAAGGGTACGCGCAATTGCGTATTCAAATGACGCCTGAAATTTGCCGGGTTTGGCCATCTGGTAGGAGGAGGAGTGTAACACGGGCGTGACCAGGGACCGGCGACCGCCGACGGGGAAGAGTCCAATGTCTAAGGTCCAATGTCCAAAGTCCCTTCTCACGAAACTAGCGGGGACTCGCCCAGCTAAAGTAAATCGGTGGCGCGGGCTTCGTCCCTTCGACTTTGGACCTTGGACTTTGAACTTTGGACTTACTTGCTCGTCACTTCCTGCGTCCCAGTGATATATTTCGAACGCACTGAGCCGAAATGTCGTAAGTTGCATTTGGAAGCTGTAAGTCTCTCCCTTAATTATCAACGCAGAATGGAGCTGGATGGAGAAACGTAGGATTCTCATCGTCGATAACAACGATGAACTGCGTGCCATACTTGAAGACGTGCTCGGCAGTCTGGGCCATGAGGCCGTAGTGACCGGCGACCGCGAAGAAGCTCTCAATCGCGAAGACCTGGATCAGTTTGACCTGATTATTAGCGACCTTACCGAAGATGCTCCGGCTGAACAATCAGCGGGGACGGCCCTGAGAGAACAACCCACTCGGCCAATTGGCGAATTGCATCGGAAACATCTTCTAACGCCCGTCGGCTTCAGTTCTTCTGAACCGATCATCGTCAAGGCGTTCAAGATGGGCGCCGGAAACTACGTGCGCGGCCCTTACGATAAGCAGGAGCTTCGCGACATCGTCGAGCAGACGTTGTCCTACAAGCTCAGGTATGTTGACGACCCGCGACTGCTTTCCCACACCCACGAGAAAATCGAATTTGAACTTCCCAGCGATCTGACGCTGATGAATGGAGTGCTTCAATATTTGCTGGAACGGGTGGCCAAGCTGGGATTGATTTCGCGAGAGGGGTCGAACCTTTTCGTAGCGCTGGACGAAGCGTTTGTAAACGCGGTCAAGCACGGCAATAAAGACGATCCAAAGAAGCTGGTCCGGGTAGGCGCGGAACTCACACCCACCGAGGCGTCTTTCACCATCGAAGATGAAGGCGAAGGATTCGATGTGCAAACAATCCCCGACCCTCGCGATCCGGCTAATTTATTCAAGTCGTCAGGCCGCGGTGTGTTGCTGATATACAACATCATGGACGAAGTTGAGTACAATGCGCAGGGTAATCGCGTGAAGATGGTTAAGAGACCGGCGCCTTCAGTTGAAACCCAACTCGTTGAATCCGACACACCCAGCGACAAACAAGCCCGTAACGGCTAATGATTCATCACGACGTTCACACTCCGTCGCGGCGACACCTCCCACCGATTCTGCAAAGTCGTTCTGGAAATCCTGGCCCTGGTGGCTGACCCCATCTCTAATTGCACTCCTGCTGGTTCTGTTGTTCGTTGATCCGTTTATCGGCGACTGGGACGGCATGGACTACACTATGCTGTCGCTCGCGGGCTATCCCAGTTCAATGGCCCTCGGGCGAAACCTTTTCATTTTTGGCAACCACGCGCTCTATAAAATCGCCTCCTCGCTTTTCAACGTCCAGCCGGAAAACGCCTATCTGATTTTCAAGTACGCGGTGGTGGCCCAGGTTCCATTCGCCGTGATCGCATGTTGGGTTTTGGCTCGCGATTTCACGAAGTCGGTTCATGCTGCGACGCTGGCCGCGCTGTTCATCGCTGTATCTCCAGTGTTCGTGCTTTATGGCGGCCAGGTGATGACCGATGTTCCCTCCGTCCTGCTGCTCGCAGTGGCGCTGTTTATTCATTATCGCGGATTGCGGGAAGAGCGGATCTGGAAGGTTATGCTCGGCGCCGCGCTACTCGGACTGGGGATGAACCTTCGTGAGACGATTGGATTCTATGCTCCCTGGCTCGTGTTTGCGCCGTTCGTTTGCGGTTGGAAACTACAACGCCGTCACGTCGTCATCATTATCCTTGCGTGTCTGCTGTTTCTCCTCTGCGCCGGCGGGTGGTTTGCCTACTGGTTTCTTACCGTGGACCACTATCGCGGTATCTGGTTTGGCTGGCGCGAGTCCATGCGACAGGAAACTGCGCGGCATCCGATTACGCTGCAGAATCTCAAACCTTACCTGACGTATTTCTTTGTCAGCGCGCCGTTGGTCTTCGTGAGTCTCGCGTTTGCGTTTAGAAACGAATGGCGCGAACGCCGTATGTCACCGCTCTTGCTCCTTGGTTTGACGGGATTGTTCGCCAATCTCTTGTTGTTTCTCAATTACAGCACTTCGGTTAACTGGCGCTACTTTCTCACCGGACTTCCGGCGCTGGCGCCATTGTCTGCAAGCTTTCTGATTCGCACCCTGGGCCGTCGCTTTGGCAGCGTGCGGCTGGCTTTCATTTCCTGCCTGGTCGCGCTGTTAACACTTGGCGTCGTCTTCAGTCTCTTAATTCGTCCCGCCAGCCGGCAGTTTATTGAGCGACGCGCCATGAGCAAACAGTATCGATACCAGCTGGAAAAGCTGCCGCGCGATGCCGTAATGATTTCTGGTTCACAAACCATCGCGGTGACCTATTGGAAAGCGATCGGCCTTGGCGAATGGCAAACCATCGGCACTGGCGGCGGCTGGCCCGGCGATGATTTTGTTCCCCTGATTGAAAACTACTTGAAGGAGGGTCGTCGTGTTTTTCTTGACGCCGATCCGCGTTGGTGGCTGCCGTGCGGTTGGCAACGCGACGAGATTCCGGTGATCGTAAGACTGCAAGAGCAATTCAGGTTTCGCCGCGTCACCGATACGATTTACGAAATAAGACCTCCTTTTGAAAAGGGTGTTGGCGCTGACGAACACCCCCATTTGGAACGACTGCTTCCGGAAAACCGGCCGGAGGATACGAAGAAGTGTCCGCTGGTAAGCTCGTAATGATTAGAGGTCAGTGATCAGAAGTCAGAGGTCAGAGATCAGATGTCAGAGATCTGAAGGTAGAGGTGGGTGCGCTCTCCGAGCCCCGACCTCCTGGTCGCTGATCGCTGACTTCTGATCCTCTGATCTCTGACTTCTGACCACTGACCACTGACCGCGATGCCCTACGAACTTTTCCTGGCTCTTCGTTACCTGCGCGCTCGCCAAAAGCGGCGCCTCGTACGCGCGACCGCGTTGATCGCGGTAGTTGGTATTGCAGTTGGCGTGGCGGCACTGATGTTTACACTCTCGCTGGCCCACGGTTTTCGCGACGAAATGCGCGACAAGATTCTCGGTGGAACCGCGCACCTCACGGTTATGCGCAACGACGGTCAGGCTATTGCCGATCACAAGAGCGTTGCAGCACGCATCGCAACGATTGACGGCGTGATAGAGGCGACGGGAACAACTTACGACGGCGCTGTTGTAATTGGACCAAAGGGGGGCGCGTACGCAGTGCTTCGCGGCCTTGATGATTCTGCCTCCGCCGCGGTTGCGGCTCTCGACAAATCAATGATCGCAGGGGATGCGGCTACCCTTTTTGAGACTAATCCAGATCCGGCCACCGGCAACCGCAAACGTCCCCAGGTTTTACTCGGGTCGGAGTTGGCGGCGCGCACCGGACTTCAGAATGGCGACGTTGCCGAGGTCGTATCTGCCGCAGCGGGTTGGGGAAGTTCAACTCAACGATCTTTTCGCATTCAGGTAGTTGGAGTTTTCCGTTCCGGTCTTTTCGAATACGACTCAACCTGGGCCTACATATCGCTCGATAGGGCGCCGGATTTTACTAGTGGCCGGCATGTCGCATCAGTGATTAGTGTGCGCTTGCGAGATATGGATGCGGTCAAGGAAACAGCGGCAAAGGTGCAGCAACTCCTGGGCAACTCGTACACGTCGGTTGATTGGCAGGAAGCGAATCGTCCATTGTTTGCGGCCCTGGCGCTGGAAAGCCGCGTGGGCGCTATTATTATTGGGCTGATCATTCTCATCGCAGCACTCAACATCACAACGACGCTGATCCTCGTAGTTACTGAACGTCGCCGCGACATCGCGGTCCTCAACACTCTCGGGGCAACAGGCAGAAGCATCATGAGTGTTTTTGTGATCGAAGGGGCGGTGGTAGGTTTGGTTGGAGCGGCTGCGGGAGTGTTACTGGGAGTGGTTGCGATCCTGACCGCAAATCGTTATCAACTCGTAAGCTTACCCGCGGATGTCTATTCAATCAGCAACGTACCCTTGAGCTTAAATCTGCGTGACGCTGTTTTGGCGGCCGCGGTCGCAATTCTTCTGAGTGTGATTGCCACGCTTTACCCGGCGCTCGCGGCGGCGCGCATTCGACCAGCGGAAATGCTCCGCGATGCAGGATAAGTCCAATGTCCAATGTCCAGAGTCCAAAGTCAAAGACAGCAGTCCCTGACGCTGCTGAAGCGCGAGGCGACGAGAGGACAACAAGGCATGATGGTGAAGCGGACTTTGGACTTTGGACTTCGGACTTTGGACTGCGGGTGAGTGACCTGCGAAAAAGTTTTCTAAATCCCAATGGTGAACGAATTGCTGTTTTACGTGGCGCAAGTTTCTCCGTCAACGCGGGTGAGAGCGTTGCGATCGTCGGTGCGTCAGGTGCCGGAAAATCAACTTTGCTGAATTTGCTTGGCGGACTCGAAGCGCCGGATCACGGAAGCATTGTGGCCGGCAAAGTTGCGATTGAAGGCGCCAGCCAGTCTGCACTCGCGCATTTTCGAAACCAGCAGGTGGGTTTTGTATTTCAGTTTCACCATTTGTTACCGGATCTAACCGCAGTTGAAAACGTGAGCCTGCCGCTCTTGATCCGGAGGATGCAACCGCGCGAAGCCTTCCGCCACGCCATGAACGCGCTTGAAGAGGTAGGGCTCGAACGTCAGGCAACTCACCTGGTGGGAAGCCTGTCAGGCGGGGAACAGCAGCGCGTCGCGCTTTGCCGGGCCCTCGTTCACCGGCCGCAGATTGTTTTCGCCGACGAACCGACTGGTAATCTCGACGCAACGATTGCGGACGAAATAGCGCGTTCGCTGGTCGCTTATGCGAAGAAACTCCCCGGAATCGTCATTCTGGCAACACATAGTCACGATGTGGCAGCGCTCTGTGACCGCATACTAACTCTCCATGACGGGCGAATTCTCGCGCCAAACGAAGTGAAGCAATAACGCAAACCGGCCATTTGAAATCGGCCATCAGTTAAGACTTTATTAACCCCACAACAAACAATCCTTTTGACGCCCTGATTCATGGGTTATAATGCGCCCCAGTTGCCGGGCGGATTGCTACTTCGCCCGGCATGGTAATCATACGGGCCTGTTCGACGAGTAAAAACGAATGTTCGAACGTTACACCGAAAAAGCTCGCCGCGTAATTTTCTTCGCTCGCTACGAAGCATCGCAGTTTGGAGCTCCGGCCATTGAGCCCGAACATCTGCTGCTGGGCTTGATGCGTGAAGATAAAACCCTCACGGGCCGTTTCTTCCCTCGCGCCCAGGTCTCAATCGAATCTATTCGCAAAGAAATTGAAGGCCGGACGCTGCTCCGTGAAAAGATTTCGACTTCCGTTGAGCTGCCTCTTGCTCCGGAAACGAAGCTGGTGCTCGCTTACGCACACGAGGAAAGCGACCGGCTACAGCACCGGCATATTGGAACTGAACATCTTCTGCTCGGTCTTCTCAGAGGTGATCGTTCGATGGCCGCTGAGATCCTTTATGAACGCGGGCTGCGATTGAATGCCGTGCGTGACGAAATTGCGCGCCAGTCGGGGGCCGATTCCCGAAGCTCTCAGAAGAAAGACACACCCCACCTGATCGAGTTTTCCCGCGATCTAACGGAAGACGCTTCAAACGACAAACTGGATCCGCTGATCGGACGCGAAGCTGAAATTGAGAGACTGGTCCAGATCCTTTGCCGCCGCACCAAGAATAATCCGGTGCTGATTGGCGAGCCCGGTGTAGGCAAAACGGCAATCGTCGAAGGACTGGCCCAACGTATCATTGACGGCGAAGTGCCATCGTTCCTGGAGAACAAGCGCATCCTTTCGCTCGATCTGTCGTTGATCGTTGCCGGGACAAAATACCGCGGTCAGTTCGAAGAGCGCTTGAAGCAAATCATGCGGGAGCTGGTCGAGAACCCACAGTACATCGTGTTTATTGATGAGCTTCATACTCTGGTCGGCGCTGGTTCCGCCGAAGGCTCGCTCGACGCGGCAAATATACTGAAGCCGGCACTCTCGCGCGGCGAGTTGCAATGCATAGGCGCCACCACTCCCGCCGAGTTTCGCAAGTCGATCGAGAAAGACCGCTCGCTCGAGCGACGCTTCCAGGCGGTCAAGGTTCCACCGCCGACCGAAGAAGAAGCAGTCGAAATTCTTGGCGGCGTGCGCGAACGCTACGAAAGCTTTCACCAGGTCAGGTACACCGACGACGCTTTGCACGCTGCGGTTTACCAGTCGCACCGTTACATTCCCGACCGTTTCCTTCCTGATAAGGCTATCGACGTGATTGACGAGGCCGGAGCGCGCGTGAAACTTCGCGTCCGCCGGGAACAGGGAGGCCTCGCAGACTGGGACCAGATTCGCGAGTGGGCACATGAACCGTTGCTCAGTGCCAACATCGAAGAAGAGGAAGACGATCTCATCACCGCTCAGGTCACGCGCGACGATGTTGAAGAAGTAATCGCCAGATGGACGGGCATCCCGGTGACCTCCCTGAAAGAAGAAGAGACGCATAAACTTTTGCGGATTGAGGAAGAGCTTCACGAACGGGTGGTCTCGCAACGCCCCGCCATCTCCGCCCTGGCTCGCGCCATTCGCAGATCGCGCGCCGGCCTTAAAAATCCGTTGCGGCCAGTTGGTTCTTTTCTCTTCCTCGGTCCGACGGGTGTCGGAAAAACTGAAGTCGCCCGCTCACTCGCACAGGTCCTGTTTGGCAGCGAGCGTTCAATGATTCGCTTTGACATGTCGGAATTCATGGAAAAGCATTCAGTCTCGAAGCTGATCGGTTCGCCTCCGGGCTACGTCGGCCATGAAGAGGGGGGCCAGCTAACCGAACGGATCAAGCGCGCGCCCTATTCTGTTTTGCTGTTTGATGAAATTGAAAAGGCGCACCCGGATATCTTCAACGTCTTATTGCAGGTTTTCGAAGACGGCCTGCTGACAGACGCGCTGGGCAACGCAGTTGATTTCAAGAACGCTATTATCATCATGACTTCCAATATCGGCGCCCGCTTCATTCAGAAGAAAGGCACCCTCGGTTTCCAGGGAACCACCGACGCTTCGCGTGAAAAAATGGAAGAGATGGTAATGTCCGCGGTTCGCCAAACGTTCAATCCGGAGTTTATCAATCGCCTCGATGAGATAATCATTTTCGATGAATTGCTGAGGGACGATTTGATCGACGTCATTCAACTCCAGGTTGACCAGATGAACCGGACCATGTCGCGACATGGTTTCGAAGTTCGCCTGACTGACGAAGCGAAACGCTGGATCGTGGACAAAACCTGTGCAGATCGCCTCTATGGCGCCCGGCCGCTCCGTCGTGCGCTGCAAAAGCACGTCGAGGATCCGCTCTCCGAGGCCCTGATTCAGGGACATCTCGGAAGAGCCTCGCTGGTCGAAGTTTTCCTCGACGGCAACGATCTAAACTATCGTCCTATGGGCGTCGAAACGCCGGACGACGCGCTGTTAATTCACTGAAACCGCTTTGATTTGCACCGTCCGGGCCGGTTTAAGGCCGAAGGAAAGGGCAAGGGCGAGATTCGTGGCATGAAGTAGCACTGCCCGATCTCCTTTGCCTTTTTACTTTTGCGCTATCGGTTCGGTATAATGCGCGACTTTGCTGGACAAGGTTGGGTAGGCGCTGGCAACGAGACCGTCCCACTTGGGAATCCAAGGGTTCCAATCTTATGGCCGGATTTGCAAGCAGGCGTTGCGCTGGTTTTACCTTTATTTCGAAAAGATAAATTTATCACCCATTTTCAGCTCCCCGAAGTATCTGAGATCCGGTAAGTACCTCTGAGGGAAAAGGCACCTATGCATTTATATCGCGGGTTTTTGCTCATTGTTTTGAGCGGAATCGTCCTGCTGGCTTCCATGATCTATGCTCTGCCTCGGGTTCGGGCGCAGCAAACTCAACAACGCCTGGTCGAATCGGTCGATGTCATTAACAACCGGCGTCTCAGAAAAGACGACATTCTCTACTACGTCCAGACCCGCCCCGGAGACCCGTATAACGAAGCGCAAGTTCAACGCGATTTGCAAGCAATTCTTCAGCTCGAGTGGTTCGATAAGACCGCTACCCGCGTGCTGACGGAGGAAGGCGCTCGTGGTGGTATCAATATAATCTTTGAAGTGAAAGAGTTGCCGATTATTCGCGATCTTCAGTTTGAGGGTTTGAAGAGCGTCGCCGAATCGGATGTACTAAAAGCTTTCCGTGAAAGACGCGTTGGTGTTTCCAAGGAAAGTACCTACAACCCAGTCAAAGCGCGAAATGCCGTCCGCGTCCTGAAAGAGCTGCTGGCCTCCAAGGGTCATCCAAACGCGACAGTTGAACAAAAACGCGATGAGGTTTCGGCGACTTCAACTGCGCTTACTTTTGTCGTCAATGAAGGTGACCGTGTCCGCGTGGTCGAGATTCAGTTTGAAGGCAATACCGTTTTTAGTGACGGTAAACTTCGCGGCGCCATGAAACTGGTCAAAGAAGCCGGGCTAATCACTCGCTTCAAGGGACAGGACATTCTTGATCGCGAAAAGCTGGAATACGATCTGAGATTTGTCGACAACTACATGCGCTCCAAGGGCTATCTTCAGGCGCGTCATGGAGAGCCTCGCGTCGAAGGCATCGGTCGTCGCCGAACCGGCTTCCCGATCCTGCCTCTTCCCCTGCTTTCTTCAGTGGACGAGGCATTGCGTGTCACGGTTCCAATCGTTGAAGGCAAGGTCTATCGCATCGGAGAAATGAAGATCGAGGGAAACTCCATTTACTCGGAAGACGCCATTCGCAGTGTCATCGGTCTCAACAAGGGCGACATCGCAAACGGCGAAAAGATCGGCAAGGCCCTATTCGAGAACCTCAAAAAGATTTACGGCGGCCAGGGCTTCATTGAATACACTGCAGAACCCACCCCGACCTTCAAAGAGAACCCACAAAAACCCGACGAAGGCATCGTGGATTTCGTTATCACGATTGAAGAAGGCAAACAGTTTTCGCTGCGCCGGCTCGAGTTTATTGGCAACACGTTTACGCGCGACAACGTTTTGCGCCGCGAAGTGTTGCTAAATGAAGGTGACATCTACGACCAGAACCGCTGGGAGTATTCCATCATTAAGCTAAACCAGCTTGGATATTTCGATCCGATCGACAAAGACAAAGACGCCAATTTCAAGACCAACGAGGAAGAAGCTACCGTCGATGTTGATCTAAAAGTCGTCGAGCGCGGTCGCCAGCAGATATCCTTTAACGGTGGGCTTTCCGGCATTGGCGGATCATTCTTTGGACTCGAGTATTCGACCAATAACCTCCTCGGCCGTGGTGAAGTGTTGTCGCTAAACCTCGCTGCCGGTAACCGCCAAAAGTCTTTTCAGTTTTCGTTTACTGAGCCCTACATCAATAATCGCCCTATCAGCGCGGGCTTCTCGGTCTTCGGTTACACGCAAAAGTTCTTCGGCGAAGGCACTTTCCTTTCTCAGAATCTCGAAGCGCAGTCAGGACTTACTGGCAGCCAGCTTGATTTCCTGAATGTGAGTGACGAAAACCTTTTCACCCGCACCTCGTACGGCGCCACCCTGTTCGCCAGTGCCCCGCTGTCCGAGTTTTATCGGAAGCGCGCTTTTACTCAGCTTTCCCGGGTTGGTCTTTCGTATCAGCTCTCGATGTCGAGCGTAAAGGATCCGGAAGTTAACCAGGATCCGGCGAATGCTGCGCGATTCATTCCGGTGATCTACAAGCAGCCCAACATTGTTACCAGTCGAGCGACGGGAAGTTTTACTTACGACACTCGCAACGCCAGCGTCGACCCGACGATGGGCCGCGAGATCACTATGCAAGTAGCGTTGGCGGGACTTGGAGGCGATGTCCGCACTTACCAGCCAACGTTGTCCTTTACACAGTTCTTTCCAATTCGACGTAAGCGTTCAGAGAATCCCGAAGTTTTTGGTTTTCGAATCATTGCCGGTACGGTGGGCAGTTTCGGCACTTCGGCCAAAGTAAAAAGTTCCGAGTCGCTCGCCTTCGTTGATGGTGTTCCCATTTTTGAACGTTACTTCCTCGGTGATGAGTTTAGTATTCGAGGATATAACGTGCGGTCCATTAGTCCGCTCGCTCCGCTGGACACGTTCATTACTACAGAGGATGTTGTCATTGCTTCGAACCCGCAGGGCGAGCCGACGCCGGTTCCGGGCGTTCCGTCAAATCTTGCTAACATTGGTTTATTTACCGGACCTACCGGATCAAATGTCGTACAGCTGCCGCGCTCGTATACTCCCATTGGAGCTGATACACAGCTCCTCGGTAACTTCGAATATCGCATTCCAATCATCGGCAGAACGGTGAGCCTGGCGGGTTTTGCCGACGTCGGCACAGCTTTCAACCTGAGAACCAAAAAGGACCAGCTTTTCTCGAGCACCTTTCTTGACGACCAGCCTTTCCTGCAAACAGTTGGCGCGATCAGATGTGCGCGCGCGGGCGGATTCGCGGCGGTAAGTCTGTCGTCACTGGCAGCTTGCAACGCAAATACTGATCTCGCTCTCATACCCGACCGCTCCGGATTTCTGGCGCTCGTGATGCGCGATAATCGTCTGATTACTACGGCTGAGCTCGACAACGCCAGGTGTCCGACCTGCCCGTTTGACCCAAACACCGGTCTACCGTTCGGCTTCCAGTCAGTCTTTCTCCGCGGTCAGGCCCAGACAAATACGGCAGTGCGTCTTTCCCAGAGCTTGTTCTCGAAGTTTGGAGATATCCGTTCGAGTCTGGGAATGGAGGTGCGCGTCCAGGTTCCAATCATCAACGTGCCTTTTCGCCTGATCTTTGCGTATAATCCGAATGCTCGACAAGACCAGATTATCGACGGATTCCCCTTCTTCTTTAACGAGAAGAAAAAGGTCATGCGGTTCAGCGTGGGGCGAACCTTTTAATTTCCCAAAGCCAACCACGGCGGAAGTCTGAACAACTAAGAGAGTTGACCAACCGCCATTTATTTAAGGAGCATTACAAGAAAGCTATGAAAGTAGATCGATTGATAGTCGCCACCGCATTATTTGTCCTGGCGCTCACAGTTTCACCGATGATGGCGCAGACAAGACCCGCTACACCCGCTGGCGCACAAACCGGAGCGGTCCCCGAAAGCAAGATCGCCCTGGTTTATACCGACATGTTTCTCGATCCGAAGCTGGGTATCGCTAAGTTTAATAACCTGGTGACCACGCTGAATCGAGAATTCCAGCCGCGGCAAACGGAGCTGGTGCAACTGCAGGAAAGAATTAAGACACTCACCAACGAAGTGAATCAGGCTCAGGCAGCCAGCGCCGTAGTTGACCAGAAATCGATTCAGGCAAAGATCGATCAGGTCGAGCAATTGAAAAAAGATGCTCAGCGCAAGGCGGAAGATGGACAAGCAGCGTTTGAACGACGACGCAAGGAATTGTTCGCGCCGATGCAGGAAGAAATTGCGAAGGCCCTCGAAGCTTATGCCAAGGCGCACAGCATTAACGTGCTGATCGACGGCAGCCAGGTGCCCCTCGTCTACGCAGCCGACAGCATTGACATCACGCGCCCATTCATCAACGATTTCAACAGCAAGAATCCGGCGACCGCTGCCGTTACGCCGCCCAAGTAAACCTGTCCGAAGGCCCGGGCTCATTTTTAGACGCGGCGATGCGGCCCAGGTTCCGCATCCCGCGTCTCTTTTATTCCCATTATGGAAACTGTACTCGACTCCCAGGCGATTCAGGAGCTACTGCCGCACCGCTTTCCTTTTCTGCTGGTCGACCGAATCATTGAGTTAGAGCCGAAGATTCGAATCGTAGGTATCAAACAGGTGAGCATCAACGAGCCCTTTTTTCAGGGACACTTCCCGGGCGCCCCGGTAATGCCGGGCGTTTTGGTGGTGGAAGCGCTGGCTCAGGTGGGAGCCGTGCTGGCGTTGCGTGAAATTGAAGATCGCGATCAGAAGCTCGTGCTCTTCACCGGGATCCGGGAAGCCCGATTCCGCCGCCCAGTAGTGCCTGGCGATACCTTGACTTTGGAAGTCACCGCCCTGCGCATTGGTTCGCGTGTCCAACGTATGCGGGGTGAAGCCAAAGTGAATGGACAGCTCGTCGCGGATGCCGACATCATGAGTGTAATCGCGGATCGCAGCTCGGCCGTCTAAAGTGGCCGATATCGGCTATCGAAATCCTTTTCGTCAGTAGTCCTACCCAGACGATGTCTTGAATTTATGGCCCTTGCTACCAAGACCAGCAATATTCACCCCACCGCCGTCATCCATTCAGGCGCACGCATCGGGAACAATTGCCACGTCGGACCCTACTCGATTGTGGGCGAGCAGGTTGAGTTAAGAGACGACGTCAGACTCGAGTCGCATTGCGTAATTGATGGTCGCACTCTCATTGGCGAAGGCACAAGAGTATTCCCTTTCGTCTCAATCGGCCTGGCGCCGCAGGATTTAAAATATAGAGGTGAACCCTCGGAAACGAGGATCGGCCGTCGCAATCAAATTCGGGAGTTTGTCACAATTCACCGCGGCACGGCGGGCGGTGGAATGTTGACCCAGATCGGCGACGACTGCCTGTTAATGGCCCAGGCCCACGTTGCCCACGATTGCATTCTTGGTGATGGAGTGATCATGGCCAACGCCGCGACCCTCGCTGGACATGTAATCATCGAGAACAACGCCAACGTAGGAGCCTATTCCGGAGTCCACCAGTTTTGCCGCGTGGGCCAGGAAGCTTACATTGGCGGCTATTCCGTCGTGGTGAAAGATGCGCTCCCCTTTGCTTTGTCAGTCGGCAACCATGCTACCTGCTACGGTTTGAATACCACGGGAATGAAACGTCGGGGCTATTCGCGAGAGGTCATTCGCTCCCTGCATCGCGCCTTCCATCTCCTGCTGTCCTCAAAATTAAATACTTCTCAGGCCTTAGACCGAATCAAGGAAGAAATCAAAGACGTAACCGAGGTCGATTCGCTGGTTCACTTTATCGAATCCTCAAGCCGAGGGGTCATCAAGTAAATGACGAAGGCGGAATGCACAATGCTGAATAACCGAGTCTTCTCCATCCATCAGCCATTCATCGTTCACCGTTCCTCGTTCATCCTTTAATCATGCGTTACGGTTTAATTGCAGGGAATGGCCGGTTCCCTTTCATGGTCGCAGAAGGGGCACGGAAAGCAGGTGTCTCTCTGTCTATCGCCGCGATCCGCGATGAAACAGATCCTGCGCTGGAACGGGAGGCCGATGGCTTTACCTGGATCGGCATTGGTCAGCTTGGCAAACTGATCCGTTTCTTCAAAGCCGAGGGTGTTGAGAAAGCGATCATGGCCGGGCAGGTTAAGCATGTGAGGATTTTTAGCGGCGCCATCCCCGACGCGCGGATGTTGAAAATGTTGCTGCAGCTCCCGCGACGTAACACTGATTCTCTGATTGGCGGTATTGCCGCGGAACTCGCCAGCGAAGGCATTGACCTGGTCGACTCCACGTGTTTCCTTCAAGACTCGTTGCCCGCCGCCGAAACGTTGACGCGCCGAAAACCAAACGCTGCCGAGCGGGCCGACATCGCTTACGGTCAGGACATCGCAAACCAACTGGCGGGACTCAATCTCGGCCAAACAATTGTTGTGCGCGGAAAAGCGTGCGTGGCTATCGAAGCGATGGAAGGCACTGATTCGACGATTCGTCGCGCCGGCGAGATTATGCGCGGCGAACATCAGCGAGGATCGGAAGTGGCAAAGCCCCGGAGCGGTCCTTTGACCGTTATCAAGCTTTCCAGATCAGATCAGGATATGCGGTTTGATGTGCCAGTCGTAGGTATGTCGACCATCAGGCAGATGGCCGAGGCGGGCGCAACTTGCCTTTGCATCAGCGCCGGTAAGACGCTGATGTTCGATCGCGAGCAAATGGTCGCGTTCGCTGACCAAAACAAGATAGCCATTATCGCAGTTTAGTGTCCGACTTCATCATCACGAACGGCTTCGTCACCTGTGTCCTCAGTAGGTAGGGAGCTTCCCGGCACACGATAGTCCTCGCTGACCCAACGATCGAAATCCAGCAGTTTGCAACGCTCAGAGCAAAAGGGCCGGAAAGGATTATCCGTCCACTCCACTCGCTTTTCACATGTGGGGCATTTCATCAAACGAAGATGGCGCGAGAATTAGTTGGCCACAGCGACTTCGCTGGCCAGCAATTCCGGACGCTTGATCAGAATTCGACGATTTACGAATTCGATCGTACCTGCGCGGCGCATTGCGTTCAAGCGGACGGTCACACTTTCCCGGGTGGAGCCAACGATGGATGCGATTTCACGATGAGGTAGAGGTATATCGATCAGGACACCATTTGTTTCTGCGACACCGTATCGATGAGAAAAATCGGCCAACAGCCTGTCGAGTCGAGCGGGAATGGCATTGAGCGCAAAATCGGCCAGGCGCTGTTCTGCGTTTTCGAGTCGCTGGCCGATCAACCGGAACGTGTAATCGTGAAGCAAAGGATCTTCAGCCATGGCCAGCTGAAACTGTTCAGCCGGAATCTTGAGTAGGGTGCACGTTTCATAGGCTACGGCGCAGTTTGCCCGGCGGCCCGCTCTCGAGTAAAGAGCCGATTCTCCAAACAGTGAACCCTCGGGAAGAATGTCAATTACGGCCTCTCGTTCAGTTGGCGCTTCGATTCGACAAAGCTTAATCCGACCCTTGACGATGGCGAAGAGTGCGTCAGCCTTGTCGCCAGCGCGGTAGACAAAGCGCCGGCGCCGGAAGTCATAGACCTGCGAAGAGTCCGCAAAACGACTGACTAGTGTTTCGCGAAGGTTTGAGCCAAATTCGAGGCTCCTGATCAAGTCGCCGCGGTCGGCGGGGCTCAACACCGTCGCACGACGCAATGGCTTTAACTTCTTGTCAATTTCATTCATGGGGGACTATTCAAGGATATGAAAAACTTATCGAGGGCTCCGGCATCCCTAGAGACGCAACCACCTACATGACGTTTTGTCCAAACTTGCTGTTTAGGCCTGGTTAATGTAAGGAAACGCGGTGAACTACCCTAGGTGTTGGAACAATCAGCAATTGTTACTGACTTTATAACGCTGGCGAGCTACGAAGTAAAGCGGACAATTCTGATGGGCGAAACTCTAGCATGGAGCGTTGAGCCGCGCAAGATGCCGTTGCCGGGACTTTGGTGCCCAGGGCTGAAATGCCCTGCCAACAAGCTCCGGGCAGTCTATCCTCGCTTCGTCCCGGAGGGCAGAGTTGAAGATGCCGGGGGCGCCCATTTCCTTGAAAGACTTCTTGCTGTAAAAATCGAATTGCAAGTACGGAATAATGAAACTAGAATCCTGTACAGAGCAGTCTCCCAACTGCGAGGAATTGTTAACATGATTTTCAGATTCTCACATCCCTGCTCTAAGTCCTTCGATCAAGCGTTGATTTTCTATTGCTTTTTCCACTGACCCTGCCTTTTGAGGGCGGTCCTTGGCGCAAACGAATCAGGGTGGGTTGCTGTGCAAGGTGGGTCGCCAGCAAGCTTAGTCATTCGAACGCGGACCAGTCGTTTGAAGTGGATCCGGTTATTTCGACGTTTTTGGTTAACGACAAATGAGCGCACCAGTTTCAGTTCAGGATTTCACCAAACAAAAGCAGGACCACGACCCGCTTTTCGAAACTCGTGCGTATCTTCAGGCCATCTTCCTCAATTCTCTCGACGCTATCCTGGTAACAAACGATCAGGGACACTTCATCGATGCTAACCCTGCCGCCTGCGCGCTGTTAGGCTACACGCATCCCGAGCTAATGCAGCTAAGCGTGATCGACCTCGCCACTGCAGAGTTTCGTGAAGGCGGATGGGCAAGGTGGCAAAGCTTCCTGGCGTACGGCCGAGGAAGTGGTGAACTATCCGCGCGCCACAGCGACAGTTCGGTATTGAATCTGAAATTTCGTTCGGTCGCGAATATCGTTCCCGGCGTCCATGTTTCATTCATTCACGACGTGACTGATCGCAAGCGTGCCGAACTAGCCCAGCGTGCAGCGGAAGAGAAATACGAAAGTATTTTCGAGAATGCCCTGGAAGGAATTTTTCAAACCTCTCGAGAAGGCCAGTTCGTGGTAGCTAATCCTGCGCTGGCCCGGATGTTTGGGTTTGATTCTCCTGAAGAGTTAATCAGGGAAAGGGCTGACCTTTCCGGACAGCATTACGTGAATCCGCGCAGGCGAGAGGAATTCAAGCGCCTGATGGACGCAGCCGACGTCATCCATGAATTCGAGTATGAAGCCTATCGAAAAGACGGCAGCACTATTTGGGTATCCGATAATGTACGTGCGGTTCGCGATGAAAGTGGCAATCTTGTTTGTTACGAAGGCATCGCTAAAGACATCACCGAACGGAAACGCGCTGAGACCGCGCTGCGGGAGAGTGAGGAACGTTATCGCGACTTATTCGAGAATGCGAAGGATGCCTATTACATCCATGACGTCCAGGGTCGGTACACCTCGGTAAACAGGGCCGCGGAAAAACTTGCCGGTTATTCTCGCGCAGATATTATCGGCAGATCATTCGCTGACTTCCTTCCGCCGGAACAGCTCGACGCAGTCGCTGAACACCTCTGCAAGAAACTGGTCGAGAAAGGCGAAACAACCTACGAGACAGAAATGATTACGCGCGACGGACGGCGAGTGCCAATTGAGGTAAGCAGTCATCTGATCTACGACGACATCACTGGCGTGTCCGTTCGGGGAACTGTGAGAGACATAACCGAGCGCAGATGGTCCGAGGAGCGATTGCGGGAATACGAGAAGGTGGTCGAAGGCATTGAGGAGATGATCACCGTAGTCGACCGGGACTATCGCTACGTTCTCGTTAACCGTGCGTTCCTGAAGTATCGGCGGATGAATCGCGAAGAATTGATGGGTAAGTACGTGCCTGACGTCCTGGGTAAGGAAGTGTTCGAGCGCTTAGTCAAAGCCAGGTTGGAAGAGGCCCTGGAGGGTCATGTAGTTACCTTTGAAATAAAAATAACCTATCCTCACCTGGGAGAGAGAGACCTGCACATTTCCTACTTTCCGATTGAAGGCCCAAGCGGAATAGAAGGCGCAGCGTGTGTTATTCAGGACATCACCGAGCGAAGGCACAGCGAAGAAGCCCTCCGTCAATCAGAGGAAAGATTTTCAAAAGCCTTTCATTCCAGTCCGGCGGCCTTGTCTATCACACAGCTTGAGGACGGAGAGTTGATGGAAGTAAACGAGTCCTTCCTCCGTATGACTGGTTTCACTCGTGAAGAATTGATCGGCAAAACTGCCTTGGAACTCGGCTTATGGCGAGACCCTGCCAAGTGGGCGAAGATGATGGCATTCTTGCTACAGAATTCTGAAGCGACAGACATTGAAATTAACTTCTGGCGGAAGTCTGGAGAAAAGCGCAGTGGTTTACTGTCCGTTGATTTGATTGAGTTAAGCGGGAGGAAGTGCGTCCTGGGAAGTTGTCAGGACATTACTGAACGCAAAGAAGCTGAGGCGACTCTTCGAAACTACTCTCGCATGCTGGTTGAAGCGCAGGAGACGGAACGGAAGCACATCGCTCGCGAATTACACGATCAGATAGGACAAATGCTGACGGCTATCAAATTTACACTCCAGACTCTGGGGAGTTCCAATCAGATTGGCAGCACGACTACTGTAATTGATCAGGGCGTGGGGTTAATCGATACAGCTCTCGATCAGGTTCGCAACCTTTCTTTTGAACTTCGTCCGTCGTTGCTGGACAATCTGGGACTAGTGGCCGCCCTGCGGTGGTACTCGGATCAGTTCGCGCTTCGCACCGGAATCGTCACCACATGCCAGTCAAACTTGCCTGAAGGCAAAATGCGTTTCCGGCAGGAACTGGAGACCGCGTGTTTTCGCATCGTCCAGGAGGCACTCACAAATGTGGTTCGTCATGCCGAGGCCCGGAATGTTGTCATCGAGCTGGATACCGCAGATCAGCAAACGATCCTTTCTATTAAAGACGACGGAGTCGGTTTTAGTAAGCAGGCGCCACAGGAAAACAATCCCGCAAACGTTCATCTGGGATTAATTGGCATGAGAGAACGCGCGCTCGCCCTTGGCGGGACGCTCGAGATCAGTTCCGCTCCCGGCAAAGGAACGGAAATTCGCGTGTTCATTCCCACGGAGGCTACACCAGATTAGTGACCTGACCAGAACTCGAGTACTTATCGCCGATGACCATACTCTCGTGCGGGCGGGTATTCGAGCGTTGCTTGAGAGAGAGCCTGCGTTAGAGGTATTGGGTGAAGCGAGAAACGGCCGCCAGGCGTTGCAGTTGGCGAAGCAACATCGCCCCGATATCCTCCTGGTGGATATCGCGATGCCGGGACTCAACGGCCTGGACGTGGTAAGACAACTTACAAGCGAAGCACCTGAAGTGCGTTGCATAATCTTGTCGATGCATGCTGATGAAGAACACGTTTGGCAGGCATTACAAGCAGGCGCCGCTGGATATCTGGTAAAAGGCGGCTCATTGGTGGAATTGGAACTAGCCATCAAAGCCGTAGCAAGCGGAGGAACATACCTCAGCCCCGTGGTTTCCGGGCCCGTCATCAAGGAATATGTTCGTCGTACAGGTCAGCAAGTCTCCCTCCAAATACTCACTCCGCGGAAACGTGAAATCCTGAAAATGATCGCTGAAGGAAAAACAACCAAACAGATTGCCCTGGTTCTGGATATCAGCGGCAAGACCGTCGAGTCGCATCGGGCGCAATTGATGAAACAGCTCGGGGTGCAAGATATCGCGAGCCTGGTCAGGCATGCCCTCAAATTGGGACTAGTCGAATAGCCGAATAGCCGAATAAAGCCAGCTGGCCCTAAGGGTAATTCAGGATTTCCCTGATTGTGGGGTTCAGTAGTTTCTGGGATAGTCATCCCGTTTCTACTGTTTTCGGGGCTTGTCACCAAAAAAAAGAACCCGGCAGGTAGTTGAAGATCTTGTATTAGTAGTTAGTAGCTGCATCCCTCGCCGAAATAAAGGTAGCAATTCCAGTGAAACCGACCCGTGTCCTGCTTGCGGATGACCACACAATCGTGCGTGCAGGTATTCGTGCACTTCTCGACAGTGTGATGCAAGTGGAAGTAATTGGCGAAGCGGCCAATGGCGAGCAAGCTCTCGACTCGATTGAAAAACTTCGTCCCGATGTCGTGCTGCTCGATCTAACGATGCCTGGTCTTACTGGTTTTGAGGTTTTAAGAGAAGTAACGGAAAAGTTTCCTGAAGTGCGGGTAATCCTCGTTACGGTGCATGAGGAAGTCGAGTATGCCTATCAGGCGCTGCATCTGGGAGCCTCAGGTTACCTCCCGAAAAGCGCCGCCAGTGCAGAATTGCCGCTCGCAATTGAACAAGTAATGAGCGGCAAGAAATATATCTCTCCCGCACTGAATCAAGATGCCGCAATTGAGTTAGGCCGTGGAAGTGACAGTCATGTGCTTTCCGCTGAGCTAACTCCGCGCCAAAAAGAAGTATTAGCTCGGATTGCTGAAGGCCGCTCGACCAAAGATATTGCACTCACACTGGAAATCAGTATTAAGACGGTTGAAACCCACCGCGCTCAACTGATGGAGCGCTTGAATATTCACAACATCGCCGGACTCGTCAGATATGCAATTAAGACCGGCATCGTGTCCAGCGACCAGCCAGCCACGGTAAAAAAAATGGGTGGCAAATCCTGACCCCCTTGCCAGGTTCCTGTCTAAGGTTTTGACTCGCAGGTTCTCGGGGTTTCCCCGATTGTGCGAAAGAGCACACTGCCTTACAGTCCGACCTAACGGATTTTCCTCTTATTTGTCTCGCGCCAAAAATTTCCTATCGGTTCATTAGACGCGATCAAGTATCCGGCCTATCCGGAAGCCTTCGGTTTGCCCCCACCTTGAAGCTTCAGATTATTTTCGCAGTCTGCACAGCGTTAGCGCGCCAAGGAGGACTAACCCGAAACATCGTATTCCAACCAACGCCCTAATCGCTTTGATTCACCAGGTAGTCCCAAATGGAAACTCACATCGCCCAAAACCAACGCACCTCCCAGCCCCACTCGGACTTAGCAACTTTGCTTTCGCAAAAAGTAGTGGGCCAGTCAGCAGCTACCAAAGCCATTGTTCCCTACGTTTACATGTACCAATCAGGGCTGGCTCCGGTTGGCCGGCCCGCCGGCGTGTTCCTCTTGTTAGGTCCCACTGGTACGGGAAAGACAAAAACCGTTGAAGCGATTGCCGAACTGCTACATGGGGACGAAAAGAAAATTTTGAAGATTGATTGCGGCGAGTTTCAGATGGAGCATGAAACGGCCAAACTCGTCGGCGCACCGCCGGGATACCTGGGACATCGAGAAACCACCCCGTTGCTTACTCAGCAACAGTTAACGGAAGTAACCAGTCCTGACTGCGACCTTGCCCTGGTTCTCTTCGACGAAATCGAAAAAGCTGCCCATTCGATCACCAAATTGCTCCTCGGAATTCTCGATAAAGGAATCTTACGGCTCGGGGATAACACCAGCGTTAACTTCGAAAAGTCGCTGATCTTTTTCACCAGCAACCTGGGTGCGCGCGAGATGATGAAAGAGATCAATCCCGAAATTGGTTTTCAGCGGGTGCTGGAAAAATCGCAGGTTGATCTCTCAACCCGACTTGAAAGTATTGCCCTGGGTGCTGTGCGAAAGCGTTTTTCACCTGAGTTTGTGAACCGGATCGACGCAGTCGTCACATACAACCCACTTGATGCCACGGCCATTGAAGCGATTCTCGAACATGACCTGCGCGCTCTGCAGGACCACGTAAACCTCCGCCTCGGCGAACGGTATTTCTCGATTGAAGTGACTCAGGAAGCAAAAGACTCACTCGTGCGCACAGGTATCAGCCAGGAATATGGAGCGAGGGAACTAAAACGAACAATCCACCGACAGCTTACCCAGCCGCTGGCAACGATGGTGGCAAAAGGCGAGATACGTCCCGGGGCTCACGTGCGAGTTTCAATAAACGCGGCCAGTCACGAGTTTTCAATCGTCAGCATTGGCGGGGTAAAACCCGTCGCGAACACAACGCCGACAATCTTGATTGTGGATGATAATCACGATCTGCTCTTTTTTCTCGCAGGCCAACTTAAAGAGGAAGGTTGGAAGATTCTGATTGCGGAGACTGGTGCGCAAGCCCGCCTCGCGTTCTATCAACTTCAACCCGATGTGGTGCTGCTCGACTACATGCTGGGCGATGACGACGGCTTGCGGATCGCCCTGGAGTTTAACCAGCAAGCGCCGCTGACGCACATTGTTCTGATGACCGGAGGTGGTTTTTCCGACGAGTTACAAGCCGTGTGCGGTGAACGGGATTTTCCAGTCCTATACAAACCCTTTCTGGCGCAGGACGTTTTGAATTTGGTGCGGCGTCGCTTCAAAAAAGTAGGCGCAGCTTCGGCCTCTTAGTTGAGGCGCGATGAGAGATTTTACAAGTACGCTGCTCTCCTGAGTTTAGGATGAGCACGTGTGGAGGGGACGCCGTCCTGGGGCGAGTACGGCGTCCTTCTTCCTCTAGTCGGAAAACCGCGTGGTTTTTGTAAACAAAATGGAGAGCTTTGTGAATCCGCTCCAGTGCCAGCACTGCTGAGTTTCTTTCCCCTGAGTTTTAGCGAATCGCGTGCTTCCCTTCGTTGGGACACGCGCCATAAGAGGGACGCCGCCTTGGGGCGAGTGCGGCGTCCTTCTTTAGTCCATAGAAGGGGCCGAAAAAATGTTATCGGGTAACTTTGAGGTTGTTTATCAAGGGCCGGATAACTCCCGCGCGAGATGTAGTTGCCGAACGCGACCACGTTCGCACACTGTTCTCCTCTTCTTAATTCTTATCCTCGTCCATGCCAACGTGACCGCGCAGACGACTTCGGTCATCCAGGGCAAAGTTTTGGACCATCAGGGCGGAGTAATCGACGGAGCCGAAATCAAGGTGAAAGGGCCTTTGGGTCGCGAGAGCAGTGTCACGAGCGACTCAACCGGCTCATTTCGTTTCGCCGGCCTCCCACCCGGAGCCTATGACTTGCGCGTGACCAAACCTGGATTTGCGATTCAAGTGTACCGGCAGGTGGCAGTGCCCATTAATTACGCTTTGACCTTAGACCCGGTGCTGGCGGTGAGCACTATAAATGCCGAGGTCGTGGTTTCACCGGATACGCCATTGCTGGAAACGTCGATCTCTTCTTCCGGAGCGACCGTCCTTCCTCATCAAATTGAACAGATGCCAATCAATGGACGCAACTATCTCGATCTTTTGCAATTGGTTCCGGGAATTTCTGTAAGTCGGCAGGTTGATCCTGAAACTGACGGCGCCGTTCCCATTCTCGGCGAGCGAGGAGGAAATACGGTTTTCCTGATTGACGGGATGCCAAACAGCAACGCGGTTGATGGCGGCCCTGCAGCCCCGTTTGACCAGGATTCGATCTCGCAGTTTCAAGTGCTGACCTCCGGCTACAAAGCCGAGTTTGGACATGGCTCGGGAGGCGTCGTCAATGTGGTGACGAGGAGCGGAACCGGGCAGTGGCATGGACGCGTTTCCGCTTACCATCGGAATCGAGCGTTTGATTCGTCCAACGTTGCGGGCAAACGTGCGCCCTCCTTATTACGATGGAATCCCAGCACAAATCTAGGTGGGCCGCTCATGGCTAGACGCGTGTTTCTATTTGGATCATTTGAACGAATAAGAGAGTCGAGGCAACTCAACTTCAGTTTTCCATCTGGTATTCCTGGTTTTCTGCGAGCACTCGAGGAACCCCTCGACAAACCGAGCCAGCTTTCCCAGACACGAAGTTTCTTGCGACTCGACGAACAGTTGGGCCGTCACCACCTTTCCCAACGGATCAATTTTAGTAACAGCCATGTGGCCGGCTTTCAAGCTCTTTCGCAGGCTACCAGCTTGCCGTCTACCAGGATTGACGCCAGCTCGCGCCACCTGATGCTTGGATTCCAGGACACTATCACCTTCGGGAATCTCAACAATCCTTTTGTCTTGAACGCCTACGTTCAATACCGGGGTGAACCTGCGTCTCTGCGACCCACCAGTCCCGAATTCAGTCCAGCCAAAACGCTATTCAATATGTTTAGCAGTTTGGCGACTAACCGCCTGGACGGTGACCTGGGCCAGGTAACTTTCGGAGCGGGATTTAGTCCGTTGCAACTCAAGCAGCAATACAGCTCAGCAGGGGCAAATATAAGTAAGTTGTTTGGAGATCATGAAATCAAGTTTGGTTGGGAATTTCAGCGCGCTCGTGTTGAAGGAGTGGAACCTACCAATCAGTTGAATCAATTGTTCGCGACAGTGGCAGACTTTGGCGAGTTTGGTCCAGTCAACTCAGGAGTCTACGTACTTGCTACGGTCGGTGGATCATCAGCCGCTGACAGCAGAGTACGGATTCGCAATTCTTATAACGGAGTCTTCGTTCAGGATGATTGGAAGATCGCGAGAAACGTAACCTTGAATCTGGGAGTCAGATGGGACCGGGATTCTCTTTTTCCCAACGGGGGAAATGTTTCGCCCCGGCTTGGGGTGGCCTGGTCACCGACATCCAGGACCGTCATTGATGCGAGTTGGGGATTGTTTTACGACAAGTTCCGTCTTGGAGTGGCCCGCAACATTCCCGGGCTCGGCGGCGCCAATCTCTTACGAAATCAGACACTCTCATTCCCCCGTCTGCTCTACGGAAATCCAAGCATTCTCGCGCAACTTTTTGGGTTGTGCGTCTCGTCGATCCTTACCGATGCCGAAATTCAGAATTCCGGCGCAACTTGTCCAGGCACTGGTTTGGCGCTTTTCGGAATCGATCATCTCAATGGACTGGTGGCAGCGGGCCACGCCAACATCCCGCCGAATGCCGTAGTCACCCTGGAAAACGTGGAAGCCTTGACGGGACTAGACCCGCAACAATTCGTCGACTCAGCGAGTATGTCGGTTGGTCGTGCGCCCGGTTTCTTCTCCTGGGGTGGTTTAGGTCATCTAACCATGAACTTCCCGGTCCCCCAGATTTTTCGATTGCCGATTACCGTGGATCCCGGATTGAGAACACCCCACAATCGCACCTTTCATCTTGGCGCAAAACGAGAGATCACCGCCAATCTCATTCTCCAGGCCGACTACTACCACCGCGACATTCGCGACATGCTCGGTGTTAGAACATCGAATCTGGCCTTCGCTGCGCGGCTGCCCGGACTAAGCGGCCAATTGCAACCCGGGACTGGAAGCCGACCCATCCACAGTTATGGGCCATGGTATCAGGGCACTTACAACGGCATCAGCGTGGGATTTCGCAGACGCATGAGCAAGCGTTTCAATCTGGAATCCTTCTACACAAGAGCCAAAGCAATGGACAACGCTCTGAACTCAAGCTTTGTCAGCGAAGTGCAAACCGGTCGAGGAGCAGGGCTGCTTGGCTCGAATGGACCCTCGGATAGTTTTGTAGGCATTCCGCCAGCGGTCACGGATCCCGTAACCGGGCAAACCAACAACAGTGGTCCTTTCGTCGCTCGGAACGGCAACCCGGTACCTCAGGCGGGAGAACTCTACAATGGCGCCAACCTCGATCATGGTCCGTCCGACCTCGCGGTTGACCACACTCTGCTAATGCACGGAGCAGTTAATCTCCCATGGCGACTGGAACTTAGCGCGATCTTCCGCGCGCAAAGTGGTTTTCACTTCTCAAAAGCTTCGCTTTCCCCGATTGATGTTGACGGCGATGGCCTCCTAAACGGAGTGGACTTTGTTTCGGGACGAAATCGTTTCGTGGCGCCGCCGTTCACAAATCTGGATGTGCGGTTCTCCAGACGTTTTTCAATCGCAGAGAAGTTGAAGGCTCAACTAATCGTCGAGTTTTTCAATTTTTTTAACCGAGCGAACCCTGCCGCCGTGCAGCAATTTCAAAATCAGGCATCGCCCTTCGGGAAACCAATCCAGTATCTGCCGGGGCGCGAAGGCCAGGTCGGATTGAGAATTGATTTTTAAGTTGGGCCAGGAGGGACCTAACGATACTCGCCTCGAACAATGCGAATAGCCCATTTTTCGTTGGACAATCTTTCGATCAAGCATCGCTTGCCGTTGTTGATTGGTACCCTTCTGCTCGGCAGCATTCTGGCTTCGACCATAGTGTCTTATCGGGGAGCCAAGGAATCGGTACTTGAAGTCGGTGGCGAGCGCTTGCAAGGCCTCACCGGGCAGTTGGCGCTACTCTTACAGCAGTCGAGCGCTCCGATGACGACGAAGACTCTCGCTACTGCGAATGAGCCTGTGATTCGCGCGTTCCTGCAGTCACCTTCACCCACCCGGAAATCAGAAGCTGGAGCGCTGCTGAAGCAATTCACCCCAGATGAAGATCCAAACGCGGTGCAGGTCGAACTTTGGGATACAAAAAACTCCCTCCTCTTGACCGTGCCGAGCGGATTTTCTGCCGAGCCGGCAGACCTGAGTGCCGAAATTAAAACCTGCAACACTGAACCCTATAAGGCCATCGGCCCGATGCGTCTCAGCGACAACATGATCAAGTATCCGGTAGTAGCTGCGACAAGAGACGAATCCGGGAATCCGATTGGATACCTCGTCAGGTGGCGTCGGACCTCGCTCAATCCGCCTCCGAAACAGTTGATGGATCTACTCGGAAGCGAGGCGGCGCTCTATTTTGGCAACATCCGTGGAGATCTCCTGACCAACCTCGATCACGTCGTGCCCAACCCGGCGCCACGATTGGGTTCAACTTCGGATGTAATGCACTACTCGCGCGACGGACGTACAGTGATGGGTCTTGGCAGGCCCATCACTGGCACTCCCTGGTTCGTATTGGTCGAGTTTCCTGAACAGCAGTTTCTTGCTCAAACCAATCGATTTCTGCGACGCATCCTTGTGATTGACATCATCTTGTTCAGCATCGGCATGGCTGGCGCGTTCGCACTTAGTCGGAGCATCACTCGACCCCTCAACCTACTTACCAAATCCGCGGCCGAGATTGGGGGCGGCGACTTTTCAAAGAAGATTTACGTACGTCGAAACGATGAACTCGGTGTGCTTGGCGATGCGTTCAACTCCATGACCGGAAAAGTACGTGATTCGCAGACAGAACTTGAGCGAAAGGTTGAGGCGCTGGGCGAGAGTGAACACCGACTTCAGACGGTGATTGAAAATCTGAGCGAAGGCCTGGTGGTTGCCGATCTCAGTGGACAGTTATTGAATTGGAATCGCGCGGCACTTGAGATCCACGGCTTTGCAACCCTGGAAGAGGGTCTACTCGAATTGCCTGACTTTGCCAAGATCTTCAAGTTGTCAGACTTAAACGGTTCGGTCTTGGAACTCAACGATTGGCCGTTGGCGCGCATCATTCGCGGTGAGCAGCTGCGCAACCTTGAGGTTTGTATCCACCGAATTGATAGCGACTGGCAACGCGTTTTCAATTACGGGGGCTCAATCGTGCGTGAGGCCAGTGGCAGGCAAATCGCAATTGTCACGATGAGCGACATTACCCATCGCAAACGCGCTGAACAGGGGTTGCAATCTTCTGAAACCCGTTACCGGCGCCTGTTCGAATCTGCCAAGGACGGCATTCTTATCCTGAACGCGGACACCGGAAAGATCCTTGACGTCAACCCCTACCTCATCGCAATGCTGCATTTTCCTAAAGGGGAACTGGTCGGCAAGAGACTCTGGGAGCTGGGCCCCTTCAAAGATATCGTCGCTTCAAAGCTCGCCTTCGCCGAATTGCAGGAGCGTGGATACGTACGTTACGAAAATCTCCCACTCGAAACTCGCGAAGGCGTAATTCGGCAGGTTGAGTTTGTGAGTAATGCTTATCGAGCGGGAGAAAAGGACGTACTTCAGTGCAATATCCGCGATATCACTGAACGGAAGTTGGCCGAGGAGAGGCTGCAACAGACTAATTTTCACCTCCAGCAAACACTTGCAAAACTGCAAGCCAAATCGGGGGAGCTGAAGTTGATGACGCAACAGCTCTGGCAGGCTTCCAAGCTGGCAACCATGGGCGAACTGGCAGCAAGCGTGGCCCACGAGCTGAACAATCCGCTGGCAACTGTATCTCTCAAGCTCGAGTCCCTGGCCGATCAACAGGCCGCTGATAGCGAGCAGTCACGTTCGATTCAGATCATGGCCGGTGAGGTTGAGCGCATGGGTAAGTTAGTCGGGAGTCTGCTTGAGTTCAGCCGCCGCGGTCACCAGCAGGTTTCTACCATCGCCATTGGCGAGGAGATCGCGAAATCCGTCGAGTTGATCGAGTACTACCTGCGCAGTCGCCGGATTGACGTGATTCAGGATTTCGAAGCCGACTTGCCTACCCTGCAGGCGGATCGCCAGCAACTGCGTCAGGTATTTCTAAACCTGCTGACTAATGCCAGCGACGCCATGCCTGAAGGCGGAAGACTAATCGTGCGCGCCAAAAACGCACGGGCTGAGAATGGCGTAAATGGTGTGGAGATCGAGTTTGCCGATGCTGGTATGGGCATCCCACCTAGCGACCTCGAGAATATTTGGGACCCGTTTTTTACCACCAAGCCGGAAGGCAAAGGGACTGGGCTGGGGTTGGCGATCTGCCGGCGCGTGATTGAAGAACACCATGGCCGAATCTCCATTGAAAGCCGACCGGATGAAGGCACCACCGTCACCATATTTCTTCCGGCTACCGGGGAGGAAGGAGAACTACTTGATCGAGAGCATTGATCCTCCCAGCGAACTTAACGAGCAGACTCAGGCTGCGTTATCCGAACGAACAGTCGGCAAGATCCTCGTGGTCGACGACGAGTTCGAGCTCAAGAACGCGCTCGTCGATGCGTTAACGGCACAGTCGTACGAAGTTCGCGGCTTCACCAACGGACACGAAGCATTGAAGGTCCTGAGAACGGAAACCTTTGATCTTCTGATCACCGATCTGATGATGCAGGAAATGGACGGGATCACGCTAATCAAATCTGCATTGGCGATTGACCCGCATCTGATCGCGATCATGATGACGGGTCAGGGCACGATCCAGACAGCAGTCGACGCCATGAGGTTTGGCGCTTTCGACTACGTTTTGAAGCCTTTTCGGATCAAGACGCTGATGCCTGTGTTGACGCGCGCGATTAACACGCGGCGACTGCGGATGGAGAATCTGCAACTGCGCGAAACGGTTGCAATTTATAGCCTGTGCCAAACAATCGCTTTTACGCTGGACACTCAGACCGTGCTCAGCAAACTGGCTGACGCCGCCTTACAACAGAGCGATGCGGACGAAGTTTCAGTCCTCTTGCCCACTGAAGACGGCAAAGAACTCGTGGTAGCAGCAGTAAGAGGAGAGCAACGCGCTCGGTTGTTGGGTGAGCGAATCCCGCTCGATCAGAGCATAGCGAGCTGGGTCGCACGAGAGAGGGTGCCGCTACTTCTTAACGGAGAGGTACACGATGATCGTTTTGTGGCACTTTGGCCCCGAGCTGATATTCGCTCGGCCGTGTCGGTTCCCATGCAGGTGGCGAATAAGTTGGTCGGGATCATCAATCTGAACCTGACCAATCGCGTGCGTCCGTTCACGTTGGGCCAAATGAAGGCCCTGACGATTCTGGCGAGCACGGCGGCGGCTGCGCTTGAGAGCGCCTCACTCTATTCACAAGTTCAGGCGGCAGAAAAGAGTTATCGCTCAATTTTTGAAAACGCGACGGAAGGACTCTTTCAATCCTCTCCCGAGGGCCGGCTACTAACTGCCAATCCGGAATTTGCACGTATCCTCGGCTACGCTTCTCCCGAGGAAGCAGTACAAAGCATTACCGACGTTTCGCGTCAGCTTTATGCGAATCCTAACGACCGGCTCGAAGCAGCGCGACTGCAGTCGGAAAGTCGGGTACTGGTCGGTTTTGAGATGGAGGCCCTCTGTAAGGACGGCGAAAAAATCTGGGTAAACGTAAACCGGCGCGCCGTTTGTTCCGAAGCCGGCGAAGTTCTTTTCTTCGAAGGGTCGTTCGTTGACATCACCGAACGGAAGCGGGCGGAACAACTTCAAGCGCGACTTAACGCCGAGATTCGCGAGCAAAGAGAACGAATCGACACAATTGTCGGCAGCGTGCCCGGCATTGTCTTCGAGTCGTGGAGTGATCCCAGCGTGCGAGAGAGCCGGACGGACTTTGTCAGTGACTACATCGAGACAATGCTCGGTTACAGCGTTTCCGAATGGCTGGCGACGCCCAGGTTCTGGCTGGAGGTCGTGCATCCGGATGATTGTGAACGAGTCAAACGCGAAGCCGGCTTGCAATTTAAGAGCGGCTCGAAAGGCGAGTTTGAGTTTCGCTGGATCGGCAAAGATAAGCGAATCATCTGGGTGAGGGCGCACACGATCATCATCCGAGATGATCAAGGGAAATCTATAGGTGTGCGAGGAGTGATAACGGACATCACGGCCGGCAGGCTGGCAGAGCAAGCGTTACGGGAAAGTGAAGAGAGATACCGCGAGTTGGTCGAGAACGCGGACGACCTTATTTATGAGCATGATCTGAAGGGAAACTACACGGCCTGCAACCGGGCCGGCAAAAATCTTACTGGCTACTCGCTGGAAGAAACCCTTCAGCTGAGCTTGTTGGACACCGTAGCGCCGGAGTATCTCGATAGAGCAAAGGAAATGCTTAGTCGCAAGCTCACTGGCGAAACTGTGACGGCTTATGAACTCGTCGTTATCACGAAAGACGGCCGCCGAGTTCCGGTGGAAGTTAACACCCGGCTAGTGCTCAAGGAAGGTATTCCGGTCGGAGTCCAGGGAATTGCTCGAGATATCACGGAACGTAAACGCGTCGAAGAAATTCAAGCGCGCCGGGAAACTCATGCACTATTTCGTGCTGACGTCAGCGCTGCCCTGGCCGTTAGCCGCGCTTCGTTGAAGGTGACGCTCGCTTCGTGCGCCCAGACCATGGTGCATCATCTCGACGCCGCTTTTGCCCGCATCTGGACGTTGAATCACGACAAGCAGGTGCTTGAGTTGCAAGCTAGTGCCGGCATCTACACCCATCTCGACGGACCCCACGCGTCCGTGCCGGTTGGTTCATTTAAGATAGGAAAGATCGCTCAGGAACGCGCGCCTCACATCACCAACGACGTGCAAAACGACGAACGCGTCAGCGACAAGGAGTGGGCGCGCACTGAAGGGATGATTGCCTTTGCCGGTTATCCCCTGATTGTCAATGATCGGGTGGTTGGGGTGATGGCAATGTTCTCCAAAAACGAACTTGCTGAAGACACCCTGGACGCTCTGGCCTCGGTTGCAGATCTAATCTCACAAGCCATCGAACGCAAACGTGCCGAGGAAGCCCTGGGAGAGAGCGAGGAAAGATACCGTTTGCTCTTCGAAAGTAATCCTCAGCCAATGTGGGTCTATGATCTTGAAACCCTGGACTTTCTCGCCGTCAACAAATCGGCCGTGACCCACTACGGCTACTCAGAGGACGAGTTTCTCTCCATGACGATCAAGGACATTCGGCCGCCCGAGGACGTGCTTGCTCTTTACGGGGTGTTGGACGCCACGCGCGACGGAGCTGATAAAGCTGGCGCCTGGCGACACATCCGAAAGGACGGCTCCCTAATCGACGTTGAAATCACCTCTCACTCGTTGATTCTTGATGGGAGGCGGGCCGAGCTGATTCTCGCCAATGACATTACCGAGCGCAGGCAAGCTGAGGATGCGCTCCGTGAAAGCGAGGCTCGCAAGCGAGGGATACTCGAGTCTGCCATGGATTGCATCATCACCATGGATCATGAGGGTTTGGTTGTTGAGTGGAACCCGGCGGCCGAAACCACTTTTGGCTACACCCAGAGTGAAGTGAAGGGAAGAAACATGGCCGATTTCATAATTCCCCCTCACTTAAGAAATCAGCATCAACATGGCCTGGCTCGCTACCTCGCCGGCGGTGAAGCTCGGGTGCTTGGCAAACGGCTTGAATTGAGCGCCCAGCGCCGGGATGGAGTGGAGTTTCCGATTGAGTTAACGATTACCCGAATTGAGTCGAAAGGCGCTCCGATGTTCACGGGCTACCTGCGTGATATCACGGAGAGGAAAAGCGCTGAGATGCGACTATCCGCGCAATATGCAGTTACTCGCGCGTTAGCTGAATCGAACACAATTGGCGAGGGGGCGTCAAAGATTCTCCAGGCGGTTTGCGAGAGTCTGGGGTGGGATTATGGATCGCTATGGACTGTGGATCGCGTTGCGAATGTTCTGAAGTGCTCTCAAGTATGGCAAGCCCCGGACGCGGAAACTGAGGCTTTCGAGGTTGTTTGCCGGCAGATGACCTTCGCGCCGGGGATTGGCCTGCCGGGAAGAGTTTGGCAAGACAGTAAACCGGCATGGATCGCCGACGTTGCCGACGACGTCAACTTTCCCAGTTTCGTCATGGCGGCAAAAGTAGGCTTGCACGGCGGTTGCGCTTTCCCAATCCGGTTACGGTCCGAAATTCTGGGTGTAGTGGAATTCTTAAGCCGCTCTGTGCGCGAGCCTGACCCGGATTTGCTGGCCATGATGGTGACTATCGGCAGCCAGATTGGCCAGTTTATCGAGCGCAAACGAGTAGAGGAAGCGTTAACCAATAGTGAAGCGCAACTGCGCCAGTCGCAGAAACTTGAAGCGATCGGCCAACTGGCCGGCGGTGTTGCTCACGATTTCAATAATCTCCTGACTGTCATCGGTGGCTACTCAAGCATCCTGTTGAACAGGCTTCCGCCGGAGAGTCCGCACCGCTCAAACGTCGAAGAAATCAAAAAAGCCGGGGACCGCGCTGGAGCACTGACGCGCCAGCTGCTTGCGTTCAGCCGCAAACAAATCCTGCAACCGAAGGTCCTTGACCTCAACGTAGTGGTTGCAGATATGGAGAAGATGGTGCGCCGCCTGATTGGCGAAGACATCAACCTACTCGCAATAACCACCCCCACGCTTGGAAAAGTGAAGGCCGACCCCGGACAAATCGAACAGGTTCTGCTCAATCTGATCGTCAACGCCCGCGACGCAATGCCGCAGGGCGGAAAACTAATAGTGCAAACCAGCAACGTTTTTCTCTCGCCGGAACATGCGGAGCGACACGAAATTGAATCGGGCCGTTACGTCATGCTGGCCGTCAGTGACAACGGCTGCGGCATGGGTGCAGACCTCCAGACCCGCATCTTCGATCCATTCTTTACTACCAAGGATGCCGGCAAGGGAACGGGTCTGGGACTGGCGACAGTCTACGGAATAGTGAAACAAAGCGGCGGAAATATCTGGGTCTACAGTGAGCCTGGAAAAGGCAGCACTTTTAAGGTCTACCTGCCGCGCGTGGACCAGCTGGTCGAGACCGAAGATGAAACAGCTTTGCTGTCAGTCCCGCATGGGACTGAAACGGTCCTGATGGTCGAAGATGAAGACCAGGTGCGCGCGATCTTGCAGCAGATTCTCGAGGATCAGGGTTATCACGTGCTCGCGGCGGCAAACGGTCTCGAAGCCCTCTCGTTTTCAGAAGATCCGCAACGCGAAATCCAGTTGGTAATTACCGACGTGGTCATGCCCAACATGAGCGGTCGTGAATTAGCAGAGCGCCTTTTAGAAGTTCGTCCCAATCTCCCCGTGCTTTTCATGTCAGGCTATACCGATGACGCAATAGTTCATCACGGATTGCTTGACGAAAAACTCAACTTTATCCAGAAGCCATTCGATCCGGCCGGCGTCGCTCGAAAAGTGAGAGAGGTTTTGGATTCGCCTCAAAGTAATCCAGAAAGATAACAAGATGATGCACGCACTGGTTATAGATGATGATGCGCAAGTCCGGGGATTTGTCAGCAATGTGCTGGAGACCGAAGGCTGGCAGGTGAATCAGGCGGAATCTGCCGAAGTCGCTTTTGAAATGCTGCGCGAGCAGGATTGGTCCACGGTCTTCTGCGACGTGATGCTGGGCGGTGCAGATGGGTTCAGTGTGCTGAAGCGATTCAAAGACGAATTGCCAAAGACCAAGGTCGTGCTCATGACGGGACACGGCTCAGCCGCCGGAGCTTTGGATGCGACTGCTTTCGGCGCTTACGACTACCTGTTAAAGCCTTTCACTCTTGAAGCGTTGCAAGGGCTGTCAGGGGCCCTGACCCAGGAGCTCGCGACGACCCCACATCATCGCCACGTATCCAGGAAAAGGCGCGCCTCATATGAATCAAACATCGATCTCGTGGGTCGCAGCGAGGTTTTCATTGAGGTGATGAAACAGGTCGGACGCGTGGCCGGAACGAGTTTGCCGGTCCTCTTGTCTGGAGAATCGGGAACTGGAAAGGAAGTAGTGGCGTCCGCGCTGCACCAGCGCAGTAAGCGTTCCCAGAAGCCTTTTGTCGCCGTCAATTGCGGCGCCATTCCCTCCGAGCTGATTGAGTCAGAGTTGTTCGGCCATGTGCGAGGCTCATTCACCGGGGCTGAAAGAGACCGCCGGGGACTGTGGGAAGAAGCCGATGGCGGCACTGTTTTCCTGGACGAGATCACCGAGACCACACCGGTCTTCCAGGTGAAATTGTTGCGCGCCCTGCAGGAAGGTGAAATCCGCCGGGTAGGTTCCAACCAAACACAAAAGTTGGATGTGCGCGTAGTAGCGGCGAGCAATCGCGACGTTGAAGAAGAAGTGAAGGCGGGACGATTTCGTGAGGATCTTTTTTACCGCTTGAATGCAGTGTCGATAGTGTTGCCGCCGCTCAGGGAGAGACGGGAAGACATTCTGCCGCTGACGAAATGTTTCGCCGAACGTGTTTATTCCCTTAACTCGTCAGTGGGGTTTTCTCCTGAGGCCCTGGCGCTGCTCGAAAGCTATCCGTGGCCGGGAAACATTCGAGAACTGGAAAATGCAGTGGTAAGGGCTGCCGCGATGTGTGAAGGCACCATTCGGCCACAGGATTTACCTGACCGGATCAGGAACTTTGATCGAGAGCACTCCATCGGCGCTGATCCGGTAGCTGCCGCTGCAACAGTTCAGGATTGGGTTACTCTGGCGCAGATTGAAGCGCGCTATGTTGCCAGAGTCCTTGAGCACACTCGCGGGAATAAGCAGGCGGCCTCTCGCATCCTCGAAGTGGATCGCAAGACGCTCGATCGCATGATCAAGCGGCATCATCTATCAATCCCAAACCCGAACGGCTCTTCTGCCCCGCCGGTTTGAATCTTGTCCTGAAGCAGATAATTTTAGCGCGCAAAGCTGATGGACCAGTAATAGAGAGTTTCTACTGCATTTCCACCTCTCCCAAAACCTCCTCCTTTTTCGGGCGCCGTCTCAACAGTCTTCCGGGAAAAGCGTAGATGCGGTCAGATTCTTTCGCCAAGAGTGGCGCGACCGTTGCCAGGATTAATACATAAAGCGCTGCAAAGGGTTGAATCAATGGCAACATGCCACCCGACTCCGCGAGTTTCGCCACGATGATCGAAAACTCTCCGCGTCCGAGCAGCGTCAGTCCCACGGTGAATGAAGTAGCCCCTGACATTCCTGCAGTTCTTCCCGCTAACTGCCCGGCAACAGCGACCCCGAAAATTGAAAGCAGCGCGGCGCCGATTGCCAACCACACCGCGCCGCCTAAGCCAAAAGGATCAACCGTTAGGCCGAAGCTGAAGAAGAAGATTCCGCCGAAGAAGTCTCGGAACGGCACGACCAATCGCTCCAATCGCCCGCTGTGTTCCGTCTCTCCTAAAATTAGGCCTAGTAACAATGCACCAATCGCTTCCGCAACGTGGATGGTTTCGCCGAGTCCGGCCAGGAGAAAGAGACATGCGAACACAACCACGACAAAGACTTCGTTGGATGAGATGCGAAACAGCCGGTTGAGCAAAGGCGTGGCCCACCGCCCGAGGATTATCAAGCCCACGATGAAACCGAGCGCGAGTCCTGCCGACGACAAGACGCCGCCCAGCGAGGTCGCTCCGCTTAGAACGATGCCGGACAGCAGCGAAAGATACACGGCCAGGAAGACATCCTCATACATCGTTATGCCAAGGATGAGCTCGGTTTCAGGATTGGCCGTCCGTCTGTAGTCGAAAAGGATCTTGGCGACTATGGCACTCGATGAAATGGTCGTGATGCCGGCGATGATCAGAGTTTCGGTCGGAGAGAATCCGGTCAACCACGCAAAACCCACTCCAGCAGTGAAATTGATGACCAGGTAGATTGTACCGCCCAGAAAGATTGAGCGACCCGCTTGAACCAGGCGTGTGACGTTAGATTCCAGGCCTAGATAAAACAGCAGAAAAAGCACTCCCATACGACCCATGAAGGCGATCAAAGGCGCGCTCTCAATAAAACGAAAATCAAACACGCTAAACTGCGGCGCATGAGGTCCCACCACCATTCCGATTAGAATGAGAAACGGGACGTTAGAGAACTTAAGCCTGACTGCGACGGACACCGCGACTGCAATAAGCCCCAACGCCAGACCGACCTCTAGAATGAGATGATCCATCGTCTAGCTCACTTTCCCTGTCGCCAGAAGTTGTTTGAGACTGGATATGGTTCGTCGATCACCAGCAAGGATGAGGGTCGCGCCCTCATTAAGTCGGGTGTCTGCTTCCGGATTAATGCGTTTCACCCGATCGGGTTCGATGATTGAGACGATTGACGCGCCCGTTGCGGTGCGAACCTGCAAGTCGCGAATGGTCTTGCCGACGCTGGCCGATCCCGGTTCAATTGTGTACCACTCGAGGAGGAGGTCGTCTAAGACTATCTCTGCCGAGGGAAGAGCCTTTGGCACGTAAGTGAGTCCGCCGATGATCCCTGCAATCTGACGGGCTTCGCTATCCTCCAGGATCACAACTGAGGCGACTCGGTCAGGCTGTTTTCGGGTGAAATGATAGAGCTCGCGAGTGCCGTCGTCGTGAATCACGATTACCAGGCGATCGCCACTGGTAGTTTCAATTTGAAACTTGCGCCCGACGCCGGGCAGCGATGTTTCTCTAATAGTTGACATGATGAATTCCTCTCTTGCGTTTTCAGAATGTGGTTTAGCGGACGATCTCGACGGAGCATTCCGCATTGGCGGCCAGCCCGTTTGACACGCTGCCCGCGAAGGACCCGGCCGTCGCGTCACCCGGCGCTCGTGAACCAATGACGATGCAGTCAGCTTCCCACTCGAATGCCTCAGCCAGGAGAACGCGTTGCGGATCTCCTTCCTTGATTGCCGCGGTGACGCTCAGCCCCCTCGCTTCCGCGACGTTGATGATCCTGCCGGCAGCTATGGAGGTATCTTCCCGAACGTGCATCTCTGAAACCCAATTCACGTCTGACTGGATCGGAGAGACTCCGTCGTCGACAGCAACTACTCGCAACTCAGTTCTCGCCGGCCACGCTCGCATTAATACTTTACGGATTGCTCGTTCAGCTCCTGGGGAGCCATCCAGGCCAAACAGGATTCGGAGTTCTTTCCGATCTGGCTGCGCGGGTCCGCGCCGTCCAATACGCACGGAGCAACCTGCATCAGTGGCCACTTCCAGCGAAACGCTGCCGAGGATCAACCTCCCGATCGCCGACCGTCCTTCGGACCCTACGACCAGCAGCTCCGCTTTCCACTCATTGGCCTTTCGAACTAACTCAGCGGCGGGACAACCCGCCAGGATCTCGCCGCGCACCTGCCAACCGGGAAAGAAAGATCCAAGACGCGCGCTCGCACTCACGATTACTTCGTTTGCGTGTTTCAAGACTTCCGACACCTGTCTGTTGGCGTGATCGACAATCGACACTACCCTGTCTCCCACGAACGCTCTTTCGATTACTTCATGGCTGGCGAAGGGCGGAACTATCGGAGCATCTCCCACCGAAACTACCAGTGCTTCAACATTGCTCGGCAGCCCGGCGCGCTGCAGGTCGTCAATCGCCGTGTCTGCGTAACTCGATCCGTCAGACCCGATAAGAATCCTCATTCGTTTGTTCATATTTTCAATACCTCTACTTCCTGGGTTAAAAGGAAAGCTTGTTCATACCGCGCCTTTCTGCCTTTCGATCCCCTGCGGGTTCGCAAGCACGGGAGATGACGACTCCTTCGCCACGTCAATCTCAATGTGCGGCACGCGATCTACTTCAACCTGTCTGTTCAACTCTTTGTCTTTGCCTTCAAGGTCGGCGAATGCGACTACGAGCAGCAGGGTGCACACCGCCAGCGTCGAGATCACAAATAGCAGCGCTGCTTGCTCCCAATAGAGCAAAGCGGAGACGACTGCCAGCACACCGAACATCCAGATGAATGTCTTCCTCTGCAATTTCCGGGCGTTCGTTTTGACGAATTGGGCCATTCACAGTCTCCTTACTGTCTACTTGCCGGCGGACTGCCAGGCTTGTGAGTGTTGCTCATAAAACCTTCGGAATCCGCCAGCTCACCTGGCGACGCGCAAGTGGCGCAGAACTGCACGCTACGACGGCAGCCTTACCTCCAAAACGCTGGTTCTTGTCGGACACTCAGGTGTTGGAAATTAACGACAGGACCACCTTGAACCTCACAATTAATGACGAGATTTAAGGAGCCTTATGTGGATTGTGTGATCTACCAGGAGACGAAAGGCGGAGCTCGGCCGGCTGGACGGGAAACAAAACTAGCGGAGACGATATCGAGTGGTTCGTCAGTGAGTTGAAGGCTCCGATGTTGAGGGATTTCACGACTGCATACGGCAGAAGGGCCCGCAAGATCGAGAGCTTGACGTTTGTTGCGTTTCTGGGTCGGCGTTGGAACATCCAGCGGACCATATTTGTGAAGTGAGATCTGACTTGAGGCTTGAATCCCTAATCGGGAATTCCCTGCCTCGGCGCTCGCGAGGGTTGAGCCCGAAAATGGCGTCAGCCGGAGACCTTCGCCAATTGAAAAGCACAATGACCCGATGACGACGACCAATATCGCTGCGGAAAACCGTCGAAGACTCAATGTGCGAGAGATTTCATTCATTGATACTGAAAAAATATATCAGAATGCTGAGCTCATGGCCATACGGCCCCATTAACCTTATCGCACGCCGTTGCTGCTTTCTCTCGACGCACTCCGCAGATGATGCCGGCGTGAGTATCGCGTCACAAGATGCTGAATGTTTCCTGTGAATGCTTGAATAGGATAACTTGTTCAGCTCACCTTGGGTGCTGATCGCCCGCCACAATTGAAGTCAGCATTAGCCACTCGCGAGGTGAAACTGTTCTTATAGAAGAAACTGATGACGATACGATTCAGTCGGAACTACGACGGGTGCCGCGCGTGGCAGCCTGAACCCGGGGAGAGTGTGTACATGTCACTGAAGGCTCTTTCTACTGTCGTGTGGCTGCTTGCCGCGTTGGCGATCACGCTGGCGCTCGTACCGTCTGCCGACTCCGCGTTGCGCGCCGGCGTAACGCAACGCGAAACCGCGCAGCCAGTCCGACCAGGCATCGAAACTTTTCTTGCCAACGTGCCGCAAGCGCTTCGCGGGAAGCGCGTCGGCCTGATCACCAACCAAACCGCGACAGACCGGTCAAGGAACACCGACATCGATCTGATCGCAAAGCACAAGCATTTGAAGTTGGTCGCCCTGCTGGCGCCCGAGCACGGTATCAGGGGTACTGTGGAAGCGGGCGAGACGATAGTCGACGAGACCGATCCCGCGACGGGTGTTCCCATCTATTCTCTGTACAAGTCTGAGGATCGCGGCCCGACGCCGGAGATGCTGAAGGACGTCGACGTTCTGGTCTACGATCTCCAGGAGGTTGGAGGTCGCACCTGGACATATGTTTCCACTATGGCCCTTTCGATGAAGGCCGCCGCGAGAAAAGGGATTCCGTTCGTCGTCCTGGATCGTCCGAATCCCATCGGCGGTGAGATTGTCGAAGGTGCCCTGCTTGATCCGAAGTTCAAATCGTTCGTCGGCATGTACCCAATACCGGCGCGTCACGGCATGACAGTCGGCGAACTCGCGACCCTCTTTAACCGGAAGTATGGCATCGGCGTTATCCTCATCGTCGCGCGAGTGGCGAATTGGCGACGCTCGCAGTGGTTCGACCAGACCGGACTGCCATGGGTGAATCCCTCACCCAACCTCCGCTCGCTCGACGCGCTGACGAGCTATACCGGGTCGGTCTACTTCGAGGGCACTAACTTGACCGAGGGCCGAGGCACTGACCGGCCGTTTGAACAGATCGGCGCCCCCTGGCTCAAGGCGGGGGAGGTCGCTCGGGTAATGAATGAAAAGCGGCTCCCAGGCATCCGCTTCGAAGCAATAACGATGTCCGTGTCGCCAACGGCCGCCAAGCATAAAGGACAGACTATCCCGGCGATCCGCTTCGCCGTCACCGACCGTCAGGTGTACCGTCCCGTCCGCACGTCGCTACTGCTCATAGACGAGATCCGCAAGCAGCACCCGCGCGATTTCGCCTGGACAGCGTCAATCGACCGTCTCACGGGATCAGCCAAGGTGAAGCTGGCCATCGAGGGCGGCCGGCTGGATCAGCTACTGAGGGAGTGGGACAAAGAGGCAGCGGAGTTCCGTCAGAACCGCAAACCATACCTGCTCTACCGTTAGCCAACAAACTGCTTTTAGGCCCCGGTCTACTAAACCGAGGGGCCGGACTGGCTTTGCCTCAAAAGGCTGCTCATTGGTCTACGCGGCAGCGATCTTATTAGCACCGAGGCTTCAGCCCGGTGATCAGAAGCATCCCAACTGCCCGAAACCGTTTTAACGGTTTGCCGAGGCGCGGAAAACCGTTGAAAACGGTTGGGAAAGAACGTCCATGGATCACCGGGCTGAAGCCTCGGTGCTAATGATATCGCTTCGCGAACTTTCCAACGGGGGACGACTTTTGAGGCAAAGCCGGCCGGACTCGAAGGATTCACTTGACTTGAATCGCCGCTGCAAAAAGCGCGCATCCCGGCGAGTGTTGGATCTATTCGCCAGGCGCCGGCCATCTTGCGTAAGCCGAACAAACTTCACAGTTCACAAAAATTGAGATGAACGGCGGGCGGGAAGGCTCTACGCCCTCTTCTTGACCACTCGTCGAGAATTCAAGATTAGATCCGGCCACCTTGGACCAGGCAATTATCGTTTGAGCGTTATTGACTAGATAGACTATCTTGAACCTATGAAACCATTCATTCGAGAGTTGATAAATATCTTTTTTATCGTCTTAGGTATCCTTTCCGCGGGGATGGGTTTGAAGGGTTTTCTGCTATCCAGCCGGTTTATTGACGGCGGCGTGACCGGCATTTCCATGTTGTTGTCGGATCTAGTTGGCCTGCCTTTGTCGGTTTGGCTGTTGATTGTCAATCTTCCATTTATCGCGCTAGGTTTTTTTCAGATAGGTAAGAAGTTCGCCATCAAAAGCGCGCTGGCTATTGCCGGCCTGGCAATTTGCCTGGCAGTCGTTAAATATCCCGACGTTACGCCCGACAAACTTTTAACCGCCGTCTTTGGAGGTTTCTTTATTGGCGCTGGTATTGGGCTGGCCATTCGTGGCGGCGCAGTTTTGGATGGAACGGAAATCGCAGCCTTGCTGGTTAGCCGGAAAAGTCACATCTTGAAGGTCGGGGACGTAATTCTCATCCTCAACATCTTTATTTTCCTGACCGCGGCGTTCTTTCTCGGCGTTGAGTCAGCTTTATATTCAATCCTCGTGTATGCCGCCGCCTCCAAGACGATTGACTTTTTGCTTCACGGACTTGAGGAATATACGGCGATTACCATTATCTCCACGAAAAACGAGGAGATAAAAGAAGCCATTATTAATGGACTACATCGAGGCGTGACGGTTTATAAAGGTCACGGAGGGTTAGGCACTAAAGGCGTCACCAACGCCGATCAGGAAATTCTCTATTGCGCAGTGACCAGATTAGAAATTGGAACCATCAAAAACGTCGTGCAACAAATAGACCCCACGGCATTCATTACCACACACTCATTGTCTGACGTTGAAGGCGGGCTGATCAAAAAGGCAGCGTTACATTAAGCCCGAATAAAGGTCGCAGTAAAAAGGAAGAATATGAAGGTCAGGCAGATTCTAATAGGCGTCGCGCTGGTCTATGGGTTCACATTCGTCGGAGGGTTTATTGTCGGAGTAGTTGCCTCGACGGGCGGCATACCAGCCCCCCTGGCGATAGTCGGGGTCATGATCTCCAATCTAATACTCTCCGTCCTGGCGTTTTGTATCGCCGGCGTACTCATAAAAACGGAACGCTTTAAGAGTCTGCTTGTGGTCGCCGTAATTTGTTGGCTTTTGTCAGCGCTGAATATGAGCTTTATCCCGGAGTTTACTGTCATCCAATGGGCATTCAGTTTAGTTTTTATTCTCGTCACAATGGGTGCCGGCGGAGGGCTATCATTTCTTTTTGCACCGGCTGCTCCGAAATCGAATCCGCCAGCGGCCTAACAACTGCCTGCACGCGACGTCCCGCCACGGAGACTCTTATTTACGTGAATGTGGGCGCGGGTGATGCCCGGCATTGGATCGCTTCGAGATGAATAAACATGAGACAGTGATGGGATGGAGATATTTCAATGAAGGTTGGTAGAAAAACACAGATTCCGAATTTGGCCGTTTACGCTGCGATGTACGCCATCATATTCGGAATTAGTATCTGGTTGTTAATCACTGATAAAGAAAGCCCCACCAATTGGTTGCTATACGTCGCTATGATTGGGTCAGTCGTGGCAGGATTAATCAAATTCATTGTGCATTCACGAAAGTAACATACACAATCTGGATAGGGTTCATCAAAAGGAAACGATAGGGAAAGTATGAACCGAAGAGAGTTTTCAACGAATACCTTGATGACGTTGTCGAGCATTGCAATGCTGGATTTATTGTTCCGCCAGCGACTATTTTCGAGCGCGGTTCAACCAGTCGCCAACCATTGGTTAAAGGAATTGCAAACGATGTGTTCCGATCTGCGAACCAACTCGATTTCTCAGTTGCAATGGCAGGCCAAAATAGACGAGTTTCACTCAAGGTTACCGCTCGAAGATTTGATGAACGAGATCGATTTTGAAAAGTCGATCGAACGGTTCAAATACCCCGACCTCGGCGTTGTCACTACGGATCCGAAACTTCCGAAGATTGGTAACATGTCAGGAGAGTACTCATTCATCGGTCGGATCTTTGGTATGCAAAAGGACAGAGCCATAATCCCGCATGGACATAGGAACATGACCTCCTGTCACAGGGTTCTTAAGGGTGAGCTGCTTCTGAGGCAGTACGATCGGATCGAGGACGAAGGCGAATACATTTTGATCAGACAGAGCATCGAAGAACAAGGAAAGACCGGCAGTTTTTCCTCGATATCGGATGACAAGAATAATATTCACTGGCTGATTGCAACCACACCCAAGGCTTACACCTTCGATATCATTGTTGTTGGTCTCAACGATAAAAATACCGAAATCAATAACATCGACATCAACGAGGCGGTAACAGTTGACAAGGCGATGTTGAAAGTAAGGAAGATCGGCGTCAATGATGCGCTGAAGAAATACGGGAAGACACATCATTGAGCAATCGGTGGCATAGATCATCCAGGCGCACAAACGTGCCAAACCACGACAGCCAATGTGCACATAGAATTCGCTGCCCGTTGTCGATATTTAAACGATCGCAGCTCAACTGACGATCGCCTTGCAGCCTACTTTTCCAAATGATAGGGCACGCTGGTCACAATCACGCCCTTCCTGAAAAGCAATGCACCTTTGAGCATTAGTGAGCTTTGGTTATGCAGTAAGTGTTGCCACCACCTCGCCGGAACAAACTCGGGCAGTACCACAGTCACCATATCGTTTCCATTCCTCACTTCAATTCGAGCGATGTAACGCAGCAATGGACGGGTTAACTCGCGGTATGGTGAGGGGAGAACGACGAGTTGCACCCCGGCTCCCCATCGCTCCCACTTCTCACGCAGCTTCGCAGTCGCTTCTTCATCGAAGTCAACGTAAACGGCCCTGACATGTTCCGGCGCGATGGATTTTGCGTATTGCAGCGCGCAGACAACTCCTCGATGAATACCCGAGATGGGCACGATCACGGTGTGCCTAATAGGGCGAAGAGACTCGAGGCCCTCAGTCGAGAGTTGTTTTGCTACGCCCACATAATGTTTGTGAATTGCCCGGAACATGAAGACGAGCAGGGGGATCACTACGACCACGATCCACGCCCCATGGATAAACTTTGTGGCAATGAAGACACACAAAACCACAAAGGTGGCGAGTGCGCCAATGGCATTGATCGCAATGGACTTTTTCCAATTGGATCCGTCGGTTACATCGTCCCGGTTGAAAGTGGAACCACGTTCCTCCGACGCGGTCAGTTCGGCATCCGGCAGCGCTTCTGAATCAACGGTACTTTCAGTGAAGTGAATACTTGCGGCCTGCCGCGCAAGCCTGTCGCCGTTTTTTTGCTTCTCGGCGACCCGTTCCTTGAGCCAGTGTCGCACCATTCCCGTCTGCGAAAGAGTGAACGAGAGAAAAACGCCCACGGCATACAGCGGAATAAGACGGCTCGTGTTTCCCGCAAAGACGATTACGAGAATCCCGGCAAAAATTGCCAGCATCACAATCCCGTTTGAGAAGACGAGTTTGTCGCCACGCGTGGAAAACTGACGCGGCAGAAACCGATCCCGCGCGAGCAGGCTGGCTAAACGCGGGAAGTCGGCGAAGGAGGTGTTGGCCGCCAACAGGAGAATCAGCGCCGTCGCAATTTGCACGGCGTAGTAGAACCAGGCCATTGGTCCCGTGAACATAATTCGGGCGAACTGGGAGATGACTGTTTCACTTTCATGGGGATGAACGCCATATAGGTAAGCCAAAACGCTGGTGCCAAGGAACATCGTGGTGAGCAGCACGGCCATGACGACGAGCGTTGTAGCTGCGTTAGCTGCCTCCGGTTTCTTGAAGGCCGGAACCCCATTGGAAATAGCCTCGATTCCCGTCAGCGCTGCACAACCGTTTGAGAAAGCTCCGAGTATCAGAAAAAGCGTTAATGGTTGCAGCGTGTACCCTTCGGCAGTCTTGATCTCTTCAGGACCTGGTTGAGGAGCAGTTCCTCCATACAGGTAGTAGCTGAAGAGCCCGTAAGCAATCATGAAAAGAAAACTGACGAGGAACGCGTACGTCGGCGCCGCGAACAGAGCGCCGGATTCGCGCACGCCACGAAGGTTAGCAATGGCAATAAACGTGATAAAGATCAGACAGAGAAAAACTTTGTGCTCGTCGAGCCAGGCGTAGCGGGTTCCCCGCACCATGGAAGTGATGGCCGCCACGCCCGCCGCAATTGAAACTGCCACGGTCAGAACGTAGTCAACCAGAAGAGAAGCACCGGCGACCAGCCCCGCATTTGTACCGAGGTTCTCTTTGGCCACGATATAAGCGCCGCCACCTGACGGGTATGCGTGAATCGTCTGGCGATAGCTAAGAGCAACTATCACGAGTAACACGGCAATACCGATCGAGATCGGCACCACATACTTGAAAGACCCCGCTTGTCCGTAGACCGCGGCTACTGCCAGTACCAGCAGGATTTCCTCAGTCGCATAAGCCGTCGATGAAAGCGCATCGGAAGAGAAGACCGCCAGCGCTGTTCTCTTTGAGAGACGTTCGTGGGCCGCTTGCTCGGTTCTCAGTGCGCGACCGATGAAAAATCGTTTGAGTTCTGCTGCCATGAAATTACGACGCTGACTGGTTTGATAAAAAACTAGCGATGCGAAGTTGGGGGACGGTCCTTTGTCGAGTCGCGCTCCAGCCAGTCCATGCAATAACCAGCAAGGATAAGAAGCGGGATAGTAACGAGCAGAAAGGCTGTGCCCAGGCCGTGCACAACCGGGTGCTGCTCTCCTCCCAGAATCCAGGCGCTTGCGCTTAGGAAAGTTCCCAGAATTCCGGCGAGAATCCCGCCAACAAAGCATGCGATTGCGCTCGCGGACTCGACTAGGGCCAGATTGCGTTTGGTCTCACGACTCACAAAAGAAATCTACGCTGGCGCGCATAAGGATGGGGTAAGAAGTCTATAAAAAGATCGTAAGGATTGAGAAAGCAGCCAATTGAGTAGTGGTGCAATTGAAAGGTAAAGCGTTCCTCTTTGACGGAACTCTGGGTGCGGCTTTGCGTCCTTTGCGGTCTTCCGCTCTTAACCGCAAAGGACGTGAAGGTTTCGCAAAGAAGCGCAAAGGAAAAGAAACTCTATCGGTGGCCGGAATTCCCGTTTAGCGCTATTCCGGATTGAACCGATAACCAACCCAGGGTTCGGTAAGGATATAGCGCGGGGCGGCCGGATCGGTCTCCAGTTTCTTTCGTAATTGGCCTACGAAGACGCGCAGATACTCATTCTGCTCCACATATTCGCCGCCCCAGACAGCGGCCAACAGCACGCGGTGCGTCAGGACCTTTCCGGCGTTGCGCATAAAGTGCAAGAGTAGATCAAATTCTTTTGGAGTGAGGCGTACCTCTCGGCCTTTCACCGTCACAATGCGGGTTTCCAGATCAATGCGGAGTTCGCCTGTCTCCAGGAAGGTTGGAGCGGCTTCGCTTGAGGCAGCTGTCTTCGTGCGTCGGAGGGCTACACGTACGCGGGCCAACAGTTCTTCAATACCGAAAGGTTTGGTGACATAGTCATCGGCCCCGAGATCGAGCGCTTCTACTTTCGTTTTCTCTTCACCTCTGGCGGAGAGAACCAGAATGGGAACTGACGAAATCGCGCGCAGACTACGGCACAACTCCAGACCGTCCATTTGAGGCATCGCCAGGTCAGTCACTACGAGGTCAGGATGCCAATCGCCGAAAGTTTCCAGCGCCGAAACACCGTCGGCGGCAACACGCACCTCATATCCGTGTGAAGATAATCCCGTCCGCAACACGCGCGTGAGCTGGGGTTCATCATCAACGACAAGAATCCGCGGTTTATGCTCCATTAGTGTTCTCTGGTTTTTGGCCCTCGATCTGACCCTCCCCAATTGGTAACGTGAAGAACACTGCCGTTCCCTTACCCGGCCCATTTTGTATCCAGATCTTTCCGTCATGCGCTTCCACGATGCCTTTGGCAATTGCCAAACCCATGCCTGAGCCCGACGGTCGATTAGCACTAATGTCACCGTCCCGGGTAGCGCGGAAGAACTTGTCGAAGACTCGCTCGCGCAGCTCAGGGCTAATGCCGCTTCCCTCATCTGCGACTCCCATTTGGACCGTCGTCTGGTTCACGCGCCTGGCGACGATACGGATCACAGAGTCGACAGGTGAATACTTCGCTGCATTATCAATCAGCGAATAGATCACCTCACTCACCGCCCGCTCATCCACACAAACCATAGGCAGATCGTCTTCAATCCCTAACTCGGTTTTGTGATTGTTCGTCAACGCCGAAGCGCGAGAGAGTGCTGCTGAAACAATTTCTTCAATCGATCCCCACCTTCGTCGCAAATGCATCTCGCCCGCTTCGATGCGCGCCAATTCCATCATTCCCCCGATAAATCGATCCAGCCGGTCAGCCTCTTCGTCTATCACCTCCAGCATTTCCTGCCGGCTTTCGTCATTGAGCAACGATGGAGCTGCATTCTTCCTGATTGAGCGATGATCGTCGAGGAGAGTCGTTACCGATGCTTTGATGGATGTTAAGGGAGTGCGCAGGTCGTGGGTCACTGCATCGAGTAAAGCCGATTTCAACCTCTCGCTCTGCTTGAGAGCGCGCGCCTGGCTCGCTTCCTCAAAGCTTTCCTGCAACTCGGCGTAGAGACGTTCAACTTCCTGACGCACCTCATTGGCTTCTTCAGCTCGTCTTCTTGCACGCGCGGAAAGCTGACCCGCGGTAATACCGGTTACGAGGAAGGAAAGAAACGCGATCCAATTTTCGGGTTCTGCAATATGGAAGGTGCCGACTGGAGGAAGAAAGAAAATATTGAAGCAGATACCGCCGACAAGCGCCGCCAGCACCGCGGGTTTCGATCCCCAAGCGGCGGCGACAAAAAGAACGATGAGCAAGAAGGCGAGCGCAACCGTCGTCGGATTAATGTGACCGCCAAAGACATTGAGAACAGCGGTGGCTGCGGCAATGACGATGACAGCCACAATGTATCCGAGAAACTGTTTGCGGACCGCTGCTTTCCACACGCGCGAATTGTACCGCTAATTCGATAGATTTAAAGGTTGACTGGATCGCCGCCAGCAAGGCGCGAGATCTTCAAGCTCACGAAGGTTGAGTTTTTGTTTAGTTCCCTGGCCACCCCTCACCTTTATGGTAAGGGTTTGAAAGGGCGCGGAGGCCTGCGTGTCCTGCGTGTTGTTCAAAGGAGAATGAACCGCTACCATTCCGTAATCATGCGAATCCCTGATATGCCTGACCGCGCAAAGATGCTGCCAAAAGTTTCGTTTGCGTTTTGGTTGATAGTCCTGCTCTCAGCAGCGCTGGCTTTCTCTTGCCGTTCTCAATCTCAGCCTGAGAAACCGGCAGCACCCACTCCCGTACCGCAGCCCGTGTCCATCATAGGTCCGCCAGGGTTCCCGGCGGCGGTTCTCGGCAAGCCTTATCCGGGTACCGGAATTGTCACCACCGTCAATCGAAACGAGCGTTGGGTAGCAATCGAACACGAAGAGATAAAAGATCTAATGCCAGCCATGGCAATGGAGTTTTGGGTGAGAAACCCATCAGTCATGAATGGCATTCGAGTTGGTGACAAAGTTGAGTTTGTAGTAGTCGAGGACAGCAAAGGGCAGTACATCACAGAGCTAAAGAGAGTGGCAAAGAGTCGTTAACTGACAAACAGGCGAAACTTTGAAACGCAGAATACTTCGAATTGCGTCCTGGTCCGTGAGAGGCGGCAACTCTCAGCAGGCGAGATGATACACGGTTGCCCGTCGGCGTCAGGCGTGGGGTTACCAGCCTACGGTGCCGGCGGCGACCTTACTTCTCGCTGAGAGTGCTTAACTTCGAGCATGGCAGTCTCATAGCAATCGGGACAGATCCCGTGAGTAAATCGCATGTCGGTGTTTTCCGACAGATAGTTATCCACCCGCTGCCAGTAGTTTTTCTCGTCTCTAATCTTCTTGCAATACGAACAGATTGGCAGCAGGCCCTGCAGCTGTTTGACCTGCGAAAGCGCATCTTCCAGCTCGCCGATTCTCGCTGCCAGAATATTCTGTAGCTCCAAAACGTGTGCCCCGACCTGAACGCGGGCGCGAAGCTCCGTGCTGTCGAAAGGCTTCGTCAGGTAATCATTGGCGCCGGCATCCAGGCCGGCGACTACATCTGCTTTGCCACTCCTGGCAGTCAGCAGGATTAGGTAGGGTGGGGTTTGAGCGGGCCTGGCGCGAACCCGGCGGCAAAGCTCGACGCCGTCAAGCTTTGGCATCATCCAATCGAGAATTGCGAGTTGCGGTGCATCCGGTGTTTGGAGTACATCCCAGGCCTCTGCTCCATCAGCGGCGACGATAACCTCGTATCCAAACTTTTCCAGAGTCGCGGCAAGCAAATGGCGCGAAATAAGGTCATCTTCGGCAATAAGTATTTTCATGGCGCTGCTTGAATAATATCGGAGAGAGCCAGCTCGACGCGTGCGTATGCTCTGAGAGCGTCGCGTTCCGGTGTTTTCGGGCTTCCTGTTGTAATGGAGAATAGGAGCAAGGTGCCCCGCATGAGTTTTTATGCCGATGCGATATATACCACCGGCTACCGGATGGCAGCGTCAAAGACGCTGTGAAGATTTTGATTGCACCGCTCATGCCATCGGGTCATCACGCCGTCGCATCCGGATTCAGTCGAAGATTCCGCGAGCGGGCGCCGAGCGAAAAGGAGAGGGGCCTTCCGCTGGCCCCCATTTGATTCGGTTAGATTTGCGCGGCCCTCCATCGTACAATCACGTCAACCAACAATCTTCCTGGTGGTCACCGGGGGCAATTCATAATGAAGCCTGGCAAGGATCGCAGAGCCCGCGACGTCCTGGACGCATCAGTCGAGGAGCTGCAGCCTACTCGCCAGCAGGCGCAGTCGGAAGCAAACCGCAAACGCGTGGAAAACGAGCTACGGGAGCGGGCGGCGGAACTCTCGGAAGCGCAGCGCCTGGCGAAGGTAGGAAACTGGAGTCTTGATCTGCGCACCGACGAGCTGACCTGGTCCGAGCAACTCTATCGAATTTTCGAGATTGAAGAGCGAGAATTCGACCGCCGTTATGAATTGTTTTTGAGTCGCGTCCATCCCGAAGATCAACCGCGCGTGCTGGAGACCAACTCTCGAACCAGAATCGAGGGATGCCCGTTCGACCTCGAATACCGCATCGTCATTCCAAATGACGAAGTTAGGTTTATCAGGGAACTCGGATACGCCGAGAAAGACGAAGCAGGCAAGGTCATCCGGCTTTTCGGCACTGCCCAGGACATCACCGACCGCAAGCTTATCGAGACGGCACTCGACGAACGCCTGCGTTTTGAAACTCTGCTAACCGAACTCTCCGCCGCATTTGCAAAGCTAACGACCAACGAGGTGGATCACGAAATAGACAGGTGGATGCAAAGGCTCGTCAAGTTTCTGGGCGTGGACCGGGCATCGTTCCTTCAATTTGGATCGGGTGGGACTCTTTACCGGAGCCATTCATACACGGTTCCCGGAATCGAAGCCCTGCCGCCGCCGCCCTTCGAATTCAAGGATCAGTTTCCCTGGATAACGGACCAATTGCGCAGAGGCGTCACCGTGAAGTGGTCACGCATCCCCGAGGACATCCCTGCTGAAGCTGCGAACGAAAGGAAATATGCGGCCAGGCTCGGCGTTAAGTCTGGACTAACCATCCCGGTCATAATGGGTGGATCAGTCATCTGCGCCATTTCATTTACCTCAATAGTAAGTTACCGCGATTGGCCCGATGCGATGGTGGCGAGGCTTCGTTTAGTCGGGGAAATTTTTGCCGGCGTCATCGAACGCAAACGTGTTCACGCGGCGCTGCGTCATAGCGAAGAACAGTTTCGCCAGATGGCTGAGAATATTCGGGAAGTGTTCTGGCTGGCGACAGCCGACCTCAGCAACATGCTTTACATTAGCCCCGCCTACGAAACTGTTTGGGGCCGCTCCTGTGAAAGTTTGTATCAGGAACCGCGCTCATTTTTCTCTGCCATCCACCCTGAGGACCGCGACGGCATGGTCGCCATCATGGAGCGTGACCGTGAACAGGGGTTTGAGGTCGAGTATCGCGTGGTGCGGCCGGATGGAACGGTGCGCTGCATTTGGAATCGCGGGTTTCCGATCAAGGACGACTCAGGATGTTTCTATCGAGTCGCGGGGATCGCTGAAGATATCACCGAAAGAAAGCACGCGGAAGCATTGCTCCACGCGAGAGAGCAGGAGTTTCGAGCGATTGTCGAAAACGCTCCCGATCACATTGCCAGATATGACAGAGAACTTCGGCGAACTTACGCGAATCCCGCTCTGGCCAGGTCATTTGGACTGCCGGCGGAAGATTTGATCGGCAGGCAAATATTTTCGGTCCATCGGGAAGGGGGTCTGGATTTCCAGGAAGAAGTAGTGAAGCCGATTCGTCAACGATTCGCGGAAGTCTTCGACACAGGTGAGTCCTATGAACTTGAAGTCACGTTGCCAATGCCTCGGGGCCTTACTGACTACAGTTTCCGCTTGTTTCCTGAACTTGATGTCGACGGCTCGGTCATAAACGTGCTGACAATCGCGCGGGACATTACAGCGAGCAAGCGCGCGGAAGAGGAACTAAAAAAGGAAAAAGAGATCCTTGAGACGATATTTGACAATATCCCGGTGCTGATAGGTTTCATCGGCGACGATGGCGCCGTCACCATGGTGAATCCTGAGTGGGAGCGGATCATGGGATGGACGCTCGAAGAATTGCACGATCAAAATGTAGACATAATGGTCGAAGCGTTTCCTGACCCGGAGTCCAGGCGGGAGTTTATGGATTTGGTTGCCGCATCAACCGGTGAATGGGTGGATCTTAGAATCAAGGTACGCAGCGGACGGGTGATCGATGCAGCCTGTGCTTTCGTGAAATTGTCGGACAGGACGAAGCTGGGTTTCGCTCAGGATATCACCGAACGCAAGCAGGCAGAGGAGCAACTTAAAGCAACCAGCGAACAATTACGGGCGCTTACGGCTCGCCTGCAATCGGCGCGGGAAGAAGAAGGTATTCGCATTGCACGTGAAATTCATGACGAACTGGGAGCGGCACTGACCAGTCTGCGTTGGGACCTCGAGACTGCCAATAAAAGTATTTCCGAAGGTGCGAATGAGCCACAGGTCGGGGAGCTGCATCAAAAAATGCGAACAATGATCAGGCTCACTGAGACTACGATTGATAGGGTCAGAAGAATCGCATCGGAGTTGCGGCCCGTTGCACTGGATGACGTCGGATTGATTGCGGCAATTAAATGGCAGGCACGACAGTTTCAAGCTCGCACCGGAATCAACGTCAACTATGAAAACATTCTGACCAACGCTAACCTGAGTCGAGAGCAATCCACGGCGGCCTTCCATATTTTTCAAGAAACGTTGACTAACATCGTTCGTCATGCCCGTGCGACCGCAGTCAGCATTGAGATGACTGACGAAGACGGGGAATTCGTCCTTACTATCAGTGACGACGGGCGCGGCATAACGGACGAGGAGAAGTTGGGGAAACATACACTTGGGCTTCTCGGGATGCGAGAACGAGCTCATATCGCCGGCGCAAAGATTGAAGTCACGAGGGTCGAAAAGAAAGGCACGGTAGTGAAGGTGCGGATCCCCCGATTCGACTAATTGCAGTAAACAGCCCGGAAGCAATACCGATTGATGACAGCTTCCGCAGCATGATGCATGGATTTGAAAACGTGAATCTGGCAATCTTCGACATTGACGGCACGCTGACGAACACTAACGACGTCGATGAGGGATGCTTCGTCAAAGCTCTGTCTGACGCACATGGCATTACCGGAATAAACACCGATTGGGTTACCTATCCTCACACTACCGACTCTGGAATTACAAATCAGATTTTTCAAGAAAGATTTGATCGGGATCCAGAAGACGCTGAGTTAGACAAGTTCAAATCCTGCTTCGTAACCAGGTTGAGTGAAGAGTATCAATCACGCTCATCAGGGTTTGCTGCAATTGAAGGTGCTTCTGTTGCTTTAAGCAGGCTGAAGCGAGACCCTGATTGGGCCGTGGCCATCGCTACGGGTTGTTGGCGCGAATCTGCGTTGTTGAAGTTGAAAGCGGCCAACATCGATATTGATGAGATACCGGCCGCTTTTGCTGAGGATGGATTTTCCAGGGAAGCGATCTTACAGTCGGCGGTATCGCAATCTTTGGAGCAGCATCGGCTGAACAACTTTGCGAAGATAGTTAGCATCGGTGATGGGCTCTGGGATGTCCGCACCGCGCGCCATCTTAATTTTACCTTTCTCGGCGTCGGTAGTGGCGAATTGGCCGCGATCTTGAATCGGGCGGGAGCAAAACATGTAACTGAGGATTTTGCTGATTACGGCCGGCTGATGAACCTGCTGAATGAAGCCGAGGTGCCAGAATAAAATGGTGTTGGACATCGACCCGGCACTACTGCTTGCCAGAATCAACCTCTGCTTCGTCTATAACTTGCGACGAGACGCCACACCGGCATCACTTTCAACTTGTCGGCTGCAATGGTAGGCTACGGGCGAATTTGTTCGCCGTTCTTCTCGAACCTCGATGCCGTTTCGGCCACTCCACACTTAAACGAGGAGTCACTAAGTGCCTGAATTTTTTTCGAACTTTAGCCCGCTCATTGTCTTCCTGGCGATTGCCGGCATCGGCTTTGTCTTTCTGCTTATCTCTTTGATAGTGGGAGATATTTTCGACAGCTTCGGGTTGGAAACAGGATTAGATGGCGGGACTGACGGCCATGGCCTCCTGGATAGTCGCGTGATCAGCGTTTTCGTGACAGCATTTGGAGGCTTCGGGGCAATCGGGGTACAGATGGGCCTCGGCATCGTTGCCAGTTCCCTGCTCGGCCTAACAGGTGGCATTGTATTCGGCGGCCTCGTTTCACTCTTCGCGCGCTTCCTATACAAACAACAGTCTTCGAGCACTGTCGGCACGGCGCAAATGATTGGCCGGACAGCGCAGGTCACGGTTTCGATTGCGCCCGGCAATCTGGGCCAGATTAGCTGCCGGGTAGGCGAAGAGCGGATTGAGAAACTGGCTCGCTCAAGAGACAACCTGGAAATCAAAGCTGGCGCGATGGTCCGCGTAGAGGAAGTTGCGGGAGACTCCGTCATCGTCAGTCCGTACACCGATAATGCTGACCAATATTTGAGGTAAATATCGAATGCCCGAGATGCAAGATCTACTCATCCCCGTTGTGATTTTAGTTGTGGTGATCGGCTTTTTGATCGCCCTGATGCTGCTCAGCCGAAACTACGTCAAGGTTTCGCCCAACCGCGCAGCAGTTATTTCAGGACGTTCGCGAAAGCTCGCCGATGGCACTCTCGTCGGTTACCGGCTGGTCAGGGGCGGTGCGACCTTGATCGTTCCGTTTCTCGAAAAGGTTGAATATCTAAGCCTGAATGTGATCACGGTGCCGCTGGCCACCACGCGCGCCTACACCGTGCAAGGCGTCCCTGTTTCAGTTAAAGCAGTCGCCAACGTAAAGATCAAGGGCGACGACGATTCGATGCGCGCGGCGGCGGAACGCTTTCTCGGCATGCTACCTGATGAGTTTCATAAACTCGTCTTCCAGACGCTCGAGGGACACCTGCGCGCGATCCTGGGCACCCTCACCGTTGAAGAAATCAACAACGACCGGCAGAGCTTTGCCCAGAAACTAACTACCGAGGCGGCCGGCGACCTGGAGAAGATGGGTATCGGCCTCGACGCTCTGACAATTCAAGAAATCTCCGACGAAGAAGGTTATCTCGACGCCCTGGGCCAGCGGCGCACTGCCGAAGTGCAACGCGACGCGGAGATAGGCAAAGCTGAGGCTCTTCGCGATTCCAAGATCAAGGCCGCGCTGGCAATGCAGGAAGGTGAGAAAGTCCGCCTCGCTTCAGAAGCTGACATTGCCGCATCAACCAGAGAGACCGAGGTCAAGCGGGCGCAGTTTCAGGCAGAGATTAAACGCGAGCAAGCTACTTCTGAACAGGCTGGACCACTGTCAGAGGCAAAGGCGCGCCAGGAAGTTGTCGCGGAAGAAGTTCGTATCGAGAGGATTCGAACGCAGGAGCAAATAGCTGTTCAGGAGCAGGAGGTGCTTCGGCGAGAGAAGGAACTCGAAGCCACAGTAGTGAAAAAAGCGGAGGCCGAGCGCCGGGCGGCGGTGCTGCTGGCGCAAGGGCAACAGGAGGCGGCGATTCTGGAGGCCGAGGGACGTAAGCAGGCCTTGATTGCGACAGCCGAAGCTGAAAGCCAGAAGCTTCAGCGAGAGGGGTTGGGGCGCGCCTCGGCGATCGAGGCGGAAGGTCGCGCCGAAGCGGAAAAAATTCGCGCGCTTGGTCTGGCGGAGGCGGAGAAGATAGAAGCTCAAGGCCTGGCCCACGCTAAAGCGACCGAAGCTCAGGGACTGGCGGAAGCATCCGCGATCAAAGAGAAGGCGGCGGCCTGGCGTGAATTTAACGACGCGGCGCGGTTGCAAACGATTCTTGAAAAACTACCCAGCATTATTGAAGCGACGGCGCCGGCGTTAAAAGCCATATCTGAGCCACTCGGCAACATTGATAAAGTTGTCATGATCGATCATGGCGGTGGTGACTTAAATGGTCGCGGCGGAGGCGGACTCAATCGTTTCGCTCAGACTGGGCCAACCATGATTTACGGGCTGCTCCAGCAACTGCAGGCGCTGGGACTCAACGTGCCCGAGATTCTCAAACAACTGGGCGTCTCAACCGACACAACTGAAGGGCGAACTGTAACCGAGGTCGAAGCCACAACTGCCGAGAAAGTCCCTACGCCAAAAACAACTAAGTGAGGGAGTAGCCTAGCGGCGTATGCGATTGAATTGCCACGATCACTGCCCGCGAGCCAACCCCCTTGGCAACTGAGCGAAGCGATCTCATTAGCACCGTGGCTTCAGCCCGGTGATCCAGAAGACAACCCAAGTGCGCCTAACCGTTTTAACGGTTTTGCTGAGGTGCGGAAAACCATTGAAACGATTGAGGCGAAAATGACGCCCATGGGTCACCGGGCTAAAGCCACGTGCTAATGAGATCGCTTCGCGAAGTTTCCAACTGTTGGCGGCTTTTGAGGCAAAGCAAGTGAAAACCTGGCTGCCGGCGTTGTCCCTCAAATGGTTCCGAATCACTAACCCTCTTCGCGGGGTCCATCAAACACATAACCGGGTGAGGTCTCGCACAGGATCACATCGTAACTATCGATCATCGGCATGGCGATCGATTCCAGTTCGTTCTTCCAAAACGCTCCTTCGTAGAAGTCGTTCTTCATTCGGTCGCGTTCCTCCAGCGAAGGAAAGCTGCGCAACCAGACCAATTTGTTGGGGTTCTCCAGATCAAGCATGGGGCCGAGGATCTTCATCCCATGTGAACGCAGCGCCGGCACGGCCCGCGTTTCGAATAACTTGATAAACTCCGCGCGTCGGCCCGGCTTGATTCTGTAGCTGCGTACTTCGACGATCATCGGCAACCTCCTTAAGCATCATGGAACGCGTTCGCTTCGGCACTGAGTAATTCTATGTCGGCAACCTGGTCTGCCTATTCTTTCACGCGCGTGTCTTTCGCGATCCAGTTTACTTCCCAGGTCTTGCCCCCATCATCTGAGAACGCCTGCTCGAATCGGCAGGAGTTCGGAGTGATATCTGAGATGACAAAGCGCACTAGAATTGCCCGGCCATTAAGGGTCTCCTGATTATGAAATTCGCCTCGCCCGTTTTTGAACTCACCGATTGTGGGCGGAGTCATGACACCGCCGTTGATGCTGGCAAAGTTGAGGCTCCACTGCCCGGATTTAGGATTGTATAAGCGCAAGCTCAGGCCCTCAAAATGACCTGCCGGTCCATCGACCACAAGTTCCACCAGATTGGCGCGACCGTTCCAAACCTTTCGCACGACGGTGGTCCCGTTGTATTCGACCCACGTAGTGGAGCCGGTTAAAGGATTCAGCAGCCGCTTTAGGTGAGTTTTCCAGGTGCCAATCTCGAAGTCGAAATCACGTTGCCCATCCCTTTCCGTGGGAGTTTGTTGAAGGCTTGTTTTCGATCCGCCGGGTGTCGTCTGTGCCACGCTTTGAAGAGGTTGGGAGATCACAAGCAAGCTACAGAGGAAGAGAACAGTTCGCAAACAGACAAGCTGGTAACGGCAGCGTAGCGTGATTCGATAACGGCAGACCTGATCGAACATGGTTTATCTCCTAACCCAGGTTGGAGTACTCTGACTTTAAACTCACGGGGGAATATAATTAGACCCATGGCCGCAATCAAGAAGCCACCTTCAGGTAACCCTACTCGCCCCAATCGACCCAACCGCCGCGCCAATCCGGTCAGCGGATGCCCGTTGACTGCTGCCCTGGCGGCCGTCGGAGGTAAGTGGAAATTAATCATCGTGTACTGGTTGGCAGAATCACCGAAACATTTTGCGGCGCTGCGGCGGGAAATGTCCGGCATATCGCAGAAGGTGCTCACTCAGCAACTCCGCGAGCTGGTTAGCGACGGCATCGTAAAGCGACAACCGCAAGGTGCAATTCCATCTCCCGTCGAATACTCGCTCACAGACTATGGCCAGTCACTCTTACCTCTGGTTGAAGATATTCGGCGGTGGGGGAGGACACATATTGAGCGCTCGACCTCAGAGGTTGAGGAGCCTGGGGAGCGCTAAATCGTTGCGGGAGGACAGTGGAATGAAAACGACGTTGCTGATTTCCGCGCTGATGTTTACTTTCTTGGTCAATTCCGTTTCCGCGCAAACTGAAGCCGACATTGAACGCGCCTATGGCAAGCCGCTTGACGTCTATTCAGTTAGTGAAAATATCTGGATGACACCCGAATACTCCGCAGACGGGAACGTCTGTTCCATGCGACTCTACCCGAAACGAATTAATCAAGAGACTAACTTTGTATGCACGTCATGCGAGTTGGACTTTAAGGAATTGAAGAGGCTCCTCAATGAGTTGGTTCCACCGAAGACTCGTGGCCTGCAAAATGAATCGTTTGGACAAACCGCAACGGGCGGTCCTGCGGCCTGGACCACATATGGGTACGAAAAAGTGAGTTTCACTTTTGTGGCCCCTTTTGGCCCCCCGAAGTACGACGGAACAACACTAAGGAAAGGTCAGTTTGTTTTCACAGTACCCATTGGACCTCCCGCACCGCCGAAATCGAGACTGCCGACCAGGGATGACTTCTCCACTTTTGGGTCACCTCGGACTCAGATTGTTACGATCAGGTGGAACGATAGAAAGTGCACACCGAAGTAGAGATCGGTTCAGCGTTGGACCACAATCATGGAAAGATCGAGTCACAAATCGTGGATTGGCACAGTGATTCTGGTAGGCGTCGTTTACTTCCTGATTGGTAGAGGATCCACGCTGCCCCACGATAATGTAGGCACGTGGCGACTGGCGGCGTGGGTGGCCAGCGCCGGAGTAGCTGCGGCTCACATCGGATACGAGCGTTTCCAGCTGGATCGTTCGCCACTGGTAACAGCACTGCACGCAGCGCTGGCGGTGGCGCTCGGGGCATTCTTGCTCGCTATTGCAGCGACCATTAATGCGGTGATGGTTGTGGCTAACCCTCCATACGGGCGCTACCTGCTGGCGCTGGTACTGTGGCCAATCTTCACCGCGGTGCCCGCGTTTCTCGTGTCGCTTGCGATAGCTTCGGTGTTGGCGCGTCTTCCCGCGAAGCGCGTAGCTAAGTAATATAAGATTCCCGCCAGCAAAACTTGAGGAGGAGCGGCAGAGATGGAAAATACAACTCAAGGAGCGCTACCTATCCTTCTTGCCAGCATCTCGTTGGGAGTCGTGGATCGCTGTCAGTAAACTGGTGTGAGACTTGCGAAGGGCCGTGATGAAATCTGCAACTGATCAGAGAAACATCCTGCTTGACGCGTGGAGAACCAACAACCGCGTCACCACCTTTCTCGTCGAAAACCTGCCCATTGAGCTATGGACTGCCACAGTGCCGGGCGCTCCGCGACGAACTGTCCGAATGATTGCCGGCCACATCCACAATGCGCGATGTATGTGGATCAAGACGCTGGGACAGGAACACGGCATCGTGGCGCCGCGGGCGGTAAATCGACATAAGGTTGAACCGGAGGAGCTGGTTACCGCACTTGGCCGCAGCAGCCGCGGCATCATCAGTTTGCTCACGCTCGGTCTCGACCGAGGTGGCACAATCCCAATGTCTACCTCTTATACCTGGCGCAATTTTCCTCTCGACGTCGGGCACGTTCTAACGTATTTTGCAGCACATGAAGGTCACCATCGGGGACAGATTGTCATGCTGGCCCGGCAGTTGAGCCATCGTTTGCCAGTCGAGATCACCGGTGGTATTTGGCACTTCACGAAACGCTCGAAAGAGGCGCGGGAGACATGACTGTTTCTCGCGCAACCAGAAACCCTGTGATGAAAAGCGAAAGGCCGGTTTGAGATTTCGTGACCGGATTCAGTTTCGCAGCGCTTCGCGGCCCGGGAACACACCTGTCGGCCGCTTATTCTGCTCGGCTATTCACGTTATTGGGTGGATAATCTCGAAAAAGAGTGCCCTAAAAAACCGAGAGGCCGGTTTTTGAGCCGGCCTCAATCGGTTGGCGGAGACATTCAGCCTCTACAAGTCACTGTCCTCACCCCAGCAACTCATCGCCGTTAAAGCGCATTCTACGGATAATTTTACTTTCGTCAATACAAGGAAACTTGCATCGCAAATATAACTTCTAACTGGAAATTTGGGCTGTCGACGAAGGGAGGACAACGCAACGGGAGGTTCTGAGCGGAGGTTTCTCTGCGTGTCGCTAATCGTCCCGCTTGAGTGCTGTTACTTACTCTTGCCTACCAAACTCTTCTTCAACACCGCCATCAGGTCGATGACCTTGCCCTGGTCAGGAGCATCGGCATCTTCGATCTCCACGATATTCTTCCGCTTCGACTGCTTCTTCTTTACCAGCTTCAAGAGCCGCTCCGTTTCCTGGTCTTTCAACTTGGCCGTCGAGAATGTTTTTTTGGACTTGCTGCCGATTAGTTTTTCAAACTTGCGCACTGTGACCGCCGCCACCTTTGGTATTTTCGGAAGGTCCACCTGCTTTGGCGAGCGCAACTCATCCGAAAACCGCATCACTTCGGCGCGGAGAATTCCATTGTCTGAAAAGATTGCTACCAGGTATTCCTTGCCACGCATAACAAACGTGGCCACCCCGGCCTGACTGGTTTTCTTCATCGTTTCCGCGAGCAATTTATAGGCTTTTTGCGAATTCCCTTCCGGCGCTAGAAAGTAACCACGCTCGAAATAGATCGGCGGAATGGAATCCTCCGGAACAAAGCTTTTCAGAGCGATGTCACGAGACTTGTCGGGCTCAAGGCGTTCGAGTTCGTCATCAGTGATTACGACAAACTTTCCTTTATCTGTCTCGTAACCGCGGACTATTTCGTCAGCGTCGAGGTCCTTTTCAGTTTTCTGGGAAAAATATTTTCGCGCCAGCGGTTGGCCGTCTGGCCCAAGCATCTTGAGTGGGGCGCGAACAGTCCGACTCGCCGGAAAAAGACTCACGGGGACACTCACCAGCCCGAAGGTCAAGGTACCTGACCAAAAGGGACGTCCACCTGATTGCTCCTCGCCATTGCTCGCTTTGCTCTTCGAGCGGCTTCTTTTCTTCGTAGTCTTAGGCAGCGCGTTTCCCCTTCTTCAAGGATTCAAGGCTCTTTGCCAGAATGGTGTCGAGCGAGCCGGTCCTGGTTTTAGTTTTCACTGCCCGCAGTCTCGGCGCCTTGCCTTTTGCTTTGCGTTCAATAAACTCCATTACTCGCTCGCGATACTCATCTTTGTAGTCCTCTGCATTAAACTCTCCGGCCAGCATTGAGACCAGTGTCTTGGCCATCGCCAGCTCTTTCGCTGTGGGCGCTGGGCCGCCGGGCTTCGGTAGTTCGCTGGCTGAAATCACCTCGCCGGCGTTTCGCAGAGTGACCAGAAAAAGATAACCGTCTTCCGCTCGCAGAGTGCCGGCATAAGACTTGTTGCGCATGACCCAGTGGGCCACGCCTTCCACCTCACGGTTGGTTAACGCCTGCGCGAGGGCGAAGTAGTTTTTTTGATCCCCATCGGGCGCGAGGTAATAAGGCCGTTCATACCATTGCTGACTAATTTGCTCCGGAGGAACAAACTCCGTAACCTCGATATCGCGGGAAGGCTCAGGCTTGATGGCTTCCAGTTCTTCTTCCGTCAGAATCACAAATCTTCCCGGTTCCACCTCGTAGCCCTTTTGAATTTCATCGTTGGAAACTTCTTCACCCGTATCGCGGTCAACCATGTGTTGTTTGATTCGCATGAGGTGACGATCGTCGAGCACGTGAAATCGCACGGTCCGATCCTCAACGGCGGAATACAACTTGACCGGAATCCTGGTCGATCCGATCTTAAGAATGCCTTTCCAGATTGCCCGTGCAGCCATTACTTCAGTGCCTCGCTTTCTGAGTCTCGCGACTTGAAGCAATCCGGACACCAGGATTCAATTGATTTCGTCTCGACGCATACTGAACAAACCGGTCCATCGCAATCCACGCAATAAAACTCTGTGCGATAGGCGTAGGTGTGGTTGCATGAGGGACAGCGTTCGATACCCTCCAACCACCAGGCTTGTTGCCCTGTTTTTGCTCTCGCCATTGTTCCCCGTCCTCGGTCCACGTGTTCAGGGTCCGCCGTTGTGTTCTCTAGTGGGCGTAGTATGTCAGATCAAACAGCCTGAGGTTTGTTATTCGGTTGTTCTTAATGTCAAAAAAGGTTTGCGACGAAACAGCTCAAACATTGCGAGCCGCCGGCGTTCATTCGGAGCGCGATGTTCAAAAGTCGAACCTGGGGCTCTTGCTGTTGATCTTTCGGTAGGTACCGGAAGCGGCGACATTAGCGCCAAATCCGCAATCATCGATAACGTCATCCGTTTTGATTATGACTCTGTTAGAAGCGAAGCTCATCCTGACTTTGCAATTCCCGCTTTCGTACATCGCTACTCCATTCTCCAGGCGAGCCACTCCGTGGAGCTCGCCATTGTGAATGTTCTGCGGGTTGTTAGGGCTTACCCAAAGCGCGATCAATGCGAATTTGATTTTGCCACCGCGAAGCTGTCGCACATCGAGCGAATTCCGAAATTCATCTTTTCGCAAACGGTATTGACCCGTAACGCTCTTCGGTTTGGCAACCAGAGGGAGAGACGTTTGCGCGCCAGCGACGACACAAATGAAGGACAGCAGAATTAATCGGGCGAACTTGTGTTTCATGGACTCGTCGGAGAGTTGGACCATCGAACTATCGCAACGCAATAAATTCCAAATCGTGGCCGTCAGGGTCTTCAAAATACAGGGATACCGCATTCATCCATTCATGATGGACCGGCGCAGCAACCGCAACACCTTTCTCTTGCAGCAAAGCCGCCGCGCGAGTCAAATCCGATTCTTCGACGGTAAACGCGAAATGCTGAGGCGGCCAATCACCCTGGTCCTCCTGCAGCACAACCATGCCTGTCCGACCACGCAACCACAGAAATAACCAGTTCCTGCGTACGTCGCGCAGTCCCTCTTCCAATCCCAGCACGTCCCGGTAAAACACTTCCGCGCGCGGCAGATCCTTCACTCGAATCGCGATCTCAAAGAGTCCTTTTATTGGCAACATATGTTTCGGCTGGCAGAGTTCTTCTCCAGTTTACTCCCCCGGATCGATGGGCCACAAACGCGTTTCGTCACAACCTTTCGCCGGCCGCTGGCATCGGAGGACTACTGCTTTACCTCTCCCGCTTGCAAAAGCAATCGACTCTTGTAAAACTCGTATTTGGAATACCCCCTGGAGAAAACGAATGACAACAATACTGCGCACCATTTGCTCCTTTCTCGTTCTGCTGGCTCTCTTTGTTCCAGTGCTGGCCGACACCATTCGCCTGAAAGACGGTAGCGTGATTCGTGGCCAGGTAGTTGGTTTTAAAGATCAACAGTTCACCATCCTGATCGGCGCGGGCGCGCAGGGACGCCGTAGCCGCACAGTGATCTACATGGAGGATGTCGATTCAATCGAATTTGACTCGGCCACTTCCGCCGCAGGTTCGTCGCCGGGAAACGAAGACACTTCGGCATTGCCCACCAGCACGCCACCGCGCTCAACGCCATCAAACACGTCAAACATTCCCGCGTCGAGGACGACCAATAGCCCCCCTTCTTCATCAGGGCCGCAGTTTTTTACAATTAAGGTGGCGGTGCGCGCTGACAGTGCCAATAACGGATGGACTAATACCGGTTTAGTGGTGCGGCAGGGGCAACGGCTGCGAATCAGCTCCACGGGCCGCGTGTCACTCGGAGGCGGCCGCTTTTCTACGCCGGCCGGCCTTGGCAACGTTCCTGACAATGACAAACTGCTCCGTACTGAAGCGACAGGCGCCTTGATTGCGGTTATCGGCGACGACAACGACGATTTTATTCTGATTGGCACCCGGCGAGACTTTGTCGCGCAGCGCGATGGCGTGCTCTTTCTGGGAGTGAACGAAGGAAATCTCCGAGACAACACCGGCACTTATGACATAGTGATTGAGGCCGAGGCTCGGTAATCACTGCGCTTTTGAGCCGGCGGGGCAAACTCGTGTTTGCCCGCCCGCATCGTACTCTTTACCAATATTTTGCGAGACCGCGGCTCGAAGTACCAATCGTTCCCCCGAATTCAGGTGATTTATGAAATTCTCAAAGCTGGCTTCTACACTGTCTGTAGCATTTATAGCTGCCGGACTCCTCGGTTCATCAAACTTTGATCTGGCCCGGGCACAATCGCGACGTCAGCCGCCCACCTCCACTGAAAAAAAGAATAAGCGGCCGCCTGAGCCCGGACAGGAACCAGCCGAACAAAAGCCCGAGGATCCCATCCCGACCGATGTTGTCGGCAAACCCCAGGACGCTGAGAAAATCACCATCACGACCCAGGTAGTTAACGTGGATGCAGTGGTCTATCACAAGAAAACTGGCCAGATCGTTACTGGGTTGAAGAAAGAGAACTTTGCCATCTTCACTGATAACAGCGTGAAGCAGACGATCACTAATTTCGCCACGCCTGAAGCGCCGATCACGGCTGCGCTGGTAGTCGAGTACAGCAAGCTTTCTGAAGCGCTGGGAAGCGCCAGCGGCGGCATGTTCGACCCCGGCACGTATGAAGTGCTGCGACCGGTGGCGATGTTTCTTTCGCAGTTCGTCAAACCGCCTGATGATTACGTTTCCGTAGTCGCTTTTGACATGCGTCCCACGCCTTTGACTGATTTCACAAACGATCCCGCACGCATTCGGAATGTGATCAACCTGCTGCTGCGGAACAGTCCGGCTTTCAGGGAAACGAATTTGTTCGACGCCCTTAAGTTTGTGCTGGTTGGGGGGCGCGGTGATTCAGTTGTGCTCGATGACGCCAAAGAAGCGAAAACTGACTATGCCGGGTTGGTGAGTGTGCAGGGGCGACGACGGGCCGTCATCCTGGTTGCCTCAGGTATTGATACGTTCAGCAAGATCAACTACGGAGACGCGCGCAAGATTCTCCAAAGCTCTGGCATCCCGGTCTACATAATTGGAACAGGAAACCTTTGGTTCAAGAAGTATGGCGATTTGATTGGCGCCCAGGACAGCTTGCTTGGCGATCCGGGCCGCATGTCGTTTCTGCAAGCCCAAAACGCGCTGAAGACTTTTGCAAATGAAACGGGTGGAGCTTATTACCCCGTCACATTTGAAGGTGAAGTTCCCAAGGTGCTCAATTCGATTAATTCGCTCCTACGCAGCCAATACAGTCTCGCTTTCAATCCTGGCGATATTCGCGACGGAAAACAACACAAGATCAAAGTGAGTGTTGACGTTAATGGCGACGGGGTCTACGACGACAAAGAGTTTACGATCCAGGCGCGACAGGTTTATCACTCACCAAAGCCCGATTCGGCGAAGAAGTAGTGGGCAGTGAGGGTACCATTTCTAAGTTCAGTTTCTGCTTTCGGGCATTTGACTTCTGACTTCTGTCTTCTCCCTACGCCCCATGAAGCCGCAAACGAAACTCATCGTTGATCGCAATGATCTCGGTCCGCTTGTGTGAGAAGAGCCGGCTCTCGCGCAACAACATCGGCAACCCACCCTGCGGCATTTCCACTCCATATCCAGGGCTCGAGAAAACCGCCGCCAGATGCGGATTCAAACGCTGCGGAAGCCCGTAGCGAATCGCTTTCTGCGCCACGGGTGAAAACCCTGCCGTGCGCCGGGGGTTGATAACTTCAATCGAGTGATCGAAGATTTGCACCCGCGTTGACTGATCTCGCAGGCTGAGGTCGCGATGGAATAGTAGATTGCCGAGCGCTTCAGTGACCGCACCGCGATGGTAATTTGCGCGCGCTGCAACCGGACTGTCCTCAATATGCGCGGCCGGAAAACTCCGTGGCCGCGTGTCCCAGAGGTCCGCGTAGCGCCGGATGAACCGCAGCGACGCTTCATATAGAGTTAAAAGATTGCCGGCGATCTTTACCCGTTCGACTACCGGAGATTGAATGGTATCGCCTGCGAATCGCGACGCAGTGATCTCTGAACGCGGCAGGAGCTCCGCCACACGATCATCGCGACCAAACAACAGCAGGCCAGCCACAGTGGGAACTACTTCACCTCTAAAGTCGGTAGCCAGCAACAGATCACGCGAGAGCACTTCGGCAGTTGGATAACTGTTCGAGCCTGGGTTGTCAAAAGCATCTCCCGAATACTCGCGCACGAAACTCCAGAGGTGTGCCTCGTCAATGTCAGAGATAGCGGCTCCCAGCGCCGGCAGATTCTCAAATCTCAGCGGCCGCGATTCATCAAAAAGCGAAGCGAGCTCTTCGGCAGTTGCTTCGCGTTTGTCTGATCCGATGCGCAGATAAAATCGACCGTCGTGAGTACGGTATGGACGGCGTTTCCCTTCAATATCCAGCGCGACAATGCGCCGTCCGTTGTCGAAAGCGATCCGATCGACATAGGGAAAGAGCGGCGGCTCGATGTCTTCCCGGCAAATTCTCACCAGCTCATCCTGGACGCTTTCGGGATCGTCAACGCCTTCGATGCGCAATTGATCATTTACCCCAAAGATCATTACTCCGCCGCCCGTATTCGCGAGAGCAATTATTTCCTGAGCGATTTTTTCCGAATTGGAAAGCTTAACCTTTAGTTCGAGAAAAGTGTCTTCGCCGCCGCGGATCAATCGCAGCAGTTCCATCCTCGAGGTTTGCGGGGCGGGTGTTGAAAGGTAGTACTCTTGAAAGGACCGCTCGGTAGCGGGTTCGTGACGCTGACTGCTGCGAAATCTTCTGCGAGCCATTTGTGTATTGACGGGGCTTGCGAGCCCGCCCGGATGCCTCAGTTAGCAAGACATCGCTGGAATTGAATTATGTAATTAACAGTCCAACCTTAGGTTGCATTGGGTGCCAGGACAGCAAGGTGAAACTTAGTACCCTGAAATTCCTGAATCTGCGGGGACAACTCAATCGTTATCCGAACTCTTCACCACTTCCAGGACTTCCAATTCTCTTCGCTGCAGAGTTTCACCCTGCGAGCCTATTATCAACCAATAAAACCCGAGCGAAATAACTGCCAGAAAACCGAGTGTAACATACTCAACCAGCAAACTTCGCGCGACGAAACCGGCGGCCACCGCCGCCAATGGCAGCAGCATTAGAACGCCGATCATTGGAATCAGCAGCACCCCCGTTACGCCCGAAACGTTTGATCGTTTGCCGAATTTCATGGCCTTTGGGAATCGAATTGAAAGCGAGTTTCCCATCACGCAAATCATGGCGGCAAAGGTCAGAAAGCTCAGGCCGCCAAAAAGCAAAGCTCCCCGAGTAACGTCATGAAATAGAAAATGATTGATGGCGACGAGCGCGATAGAGAGAGCCAGCGCCAGCACGCACGTAGCAATATTTTTTCCGATCAGAATATTTTTCCGATCAACTGGCGAGAGAACAAAGGCGCGCATCCCGGCACTTTCGAATGCAAATTGGTTGCAGAATAGTCCGGAGAGAATCAGGAAAACGTATAAAACACCTGCCGCTATCATGAGTGGCTGACCATAGGTGATCAGATCCGCCGAAAGACTACCGCCTTCAATTCCCCGCCCGTCCAGATGCCGCCGGTTTATCAATCGAATCACTATGAGGAGGAGCGGCATGAAGGCCATCATCCGCACCTGGGCGTTGCGCAAGGCGTAACGGAGTTCCTTCTCAATGATGGCTGAGAGAGCGGTCGAAACCAGCGGGACTTCCCAACCCGTGTAGTTGTCGATTTTCTCTAGCGGCAACGCCGCGCGTTTTCGTTTCCTTTTCCCTCCGCCAAGAATGGCGCGGCGCGCCAGCCAAAAGGTCAGTACCAAAAGAATGACTGTGTAGGCGACGAGTCCAGCGACGGCAAACAAGTAGGCGGCGCCGCCTTCTCGCAGATCAGTGCTCAGCGCAAATGCAATCGCGCCCGGCGGCGTCCAACGCAATGCGGGAATTGATTCGACGTGACGGAAAATTGAAGGCGCAATCTGGCCAAAGAGTGCCCCGCCCAGACCGAACACCACGCCAATCAAGGCCAGGAGTGTTTCGCCCCGCGTGCGTTTCTTGCGGAGCAATGAGCCAAGGGAAGTTGAAACCCATTTGGACAGGACGACGCCAAAGCCGATTGCGAGTAATGCAACAAGCATTGCTCTCGTAAGATTCCCGTTTCCTAATCCAGCCCCGACACCAATCGCCAGAATCGCTGGAATTGCAAAAATTGCCTGAAGGCTCGTGATCTCGCTGATCAGGTCGATGGCAAAGAGGCGGCGCAGGCTAATCGGATAAAGCAGCAGGTGTCCCGGATCAAACTGCCGGGTGCTGCCCATGGTCAGCGGCAGGACGGCCCAGAACAGGTAACACATGGCGAATACTGAGAAGAAAATAAATTCAGCTGAAGGAATTTCGGCCGACCGTTGTGACGTGCCCGCGCGGAAAGTCTGAAAACCTATTTCCGGAGACGTCAGTGCGTAAGCGCCAAATCCGAGGGAGAGCGCAACTATTAAAGCCAGAACCAGCGCTGCGGCTATTCCGAGGAGTGTCGCGATTCGGCCCGCCACTGCCTTGGAAGAGCGCATCGAATTGCGGAACAGCGTCCACTTGAGCCAGAGAAGTGTTGAGAGTTGAGACATCAGAAGTCAGAAGTCAGAAGTCAGAAGTCAGAAGTCAGAAGTCAGAAGTCAGAATAATACGAACTACATTCTAGATCTGGTCTATTGTAGTCCGTCCCGAAACTTTCATCCTATACTCCTATGAGAACGTTCGCATGATTCTGGCTTCTGACTTCTGACTTCTGACTTCTAATTTCCGATGCTTCCCATCTACATCGGGCTCGGCTCCAATCTGGGAGACCGCGCGGGTAATCTTCTCCTGGGTCTCCGCGGGATGATGGAGGCGGGTCTAATCGTGACTCGATTTTCCCGGATCTATGAAACTGAGGCAGTGGAAACGTTTCCGCAGCCGCCTTTCCTCAACATGGTTGCGGAATTAAAAGTCGACGCGCGAAGCAATCCCTCCGAAGTAATGGAGCGCTTGCTAGCGGTAGAACTATCATTGGGACGCACTCGCGATTTAGCGAAGGGTCCTCGGACAATCGATCTCGACCTGCTGCTTTACGGAGCCGAGTCTTGCGTCACGCCGACGCTGACGCTGCCGCATCCGCGACTGCATCTCCGCCGCTTTGTTCTGGTTCCACTCGCTGAATTGGCGCCTCAGCTCATTCATCCCACGCTTCATCAGACGGTGGCCCAGTTGCTGGAAACGCTTGATGACGTTTCCGAGGTCAAGCTCTGGAGTCCGAGAAGCAGTTGAGAGTTCAGGCTTTAGCTTGCGTCTGCTTCCTGACGAAGCAACCAAAAGGTTGTACTCTGAAATGCCAGAGCTTTGGCATCGCCTTCCTGGTCCCCCACGGATTTTCCCCTTTTTTCAATTTTGCCGTTATAATGCCCCCACACTTGCTAACCAACCTTCCAATGCTCCGAAATTGGCCGATTATTGGCGACTAAATTGGCCGCCCGTGCGTGGCCAGCGAGTTGAAATATGCCGTATCTCAAGCCTGAGCGTCCTGAAAAAGTAAATGCGCCGTCTCTGAAGGTCAGCAAACAAAGAGGCGAGCGATTAGTCTGCTTAACCGCCTACGATTACCCAACCGCACGCATCGTGGATGAAGCCGGGATCGACATCATTCTCGTCGGCGACAGTCTTGGGAACGTCGTGCTCGGCTATGGCAATACGGTGCCAGTCACCCTCGAAGAAATTTTGATTCACCTGAAGGCTGTGCGGCGGGCGGTTCAGCGCGCGCTGCTGGTGGCGGACATGCCCTATGGTTCTTTTCACACCGGCGCAGACGACGCTGTGCGAAACGCGTTGCGGCTCGTGAAAGAGGGCGGCGCGGAAGCGGTCAAGCTCGAGGGCGGGCACAAACGCGTTCAGCTCGTGAAGCGATTGGTTGACGAAGAAATAGCGGTGATGGGCCACATAGGATTAACGCCGCAGTCCATTAACAAGCTGGGCGCTTATCGCGTGCAGGGCAAGACCGCGGCTGCCGCGCGCCAGCTGGTTGACGATGCTCGAGCCCTCGAAGATGCCGGCGCGTTTGCGATTGTGCTGGAAGTTGTGCCGCGAGAAATTGCTCAACTCATTACCGAAACTGTCAGCATCCCGACGATTGGCATAGGCGCAGGAGCGGAATGCGACATCCAGGTGCTGGTGCTTCATGACATGCTGGGATTGGGTTTTGGTAAACTCGCACGGTTTGTTCGACCCTACGCTAATCTGGTTGAAGTAATGTCGGAAGCCGTGACGCGCTATGCAGACGACGTCCGCAGCGGAAACTATCCCTCAGACGCTGAATCTTATGCGCTGCCGGTCGAGGCGGCGGATGAACTCAAGATTTCTACGTCCGCCGAAGACTCGCGGTCTGGTGATGCAAGAGCCAAGAAGTCCTGAACTAATTCCCCGATAAACTATGGAGATCATTAATCGCCGTCAGCGCATGAGTTCCGTCGCGCGCAAAATCCGCCGCGACCAGGATCGCAGCATCGGACTGGTGCCGACCATGGGAGCTTTGCATGAAGGGCACCTCAGTCTGGTCCGCGAAGCGCGGCGGATGTGCGATGTCGTAGTAGTCTCCGTCTTCGTAAATCCTACTCAGTTTGGCCCGAGCGAAGATTTTGAACACTACCCGCGCGACCTGACCAAGGACACTGCACTGCTCACGGACTACAACGTGGACTACATTTTTGCCCCGCCACTGGAGGAGATCTATCCGAAAGACTTTTCAACTTACGTGAACGTTGGTGGGCTTTCAAAACTGCTGGAGGGCGAAACAAGGCCCGGCCATTTTCGCGGCGTGGCTACGGTGGTTTCAATTCTCTTCAATACCATTCGTCCTGATTTTGCGTTCTTCGGCCAGAAGGATGCGCAGCAAGCCGTGATCATCAAGCGAATGGTGCGCGATCTCGCGTTTGATACCGAAATCGTTGTCCTCCCAACCGTGCGCGAGGATTCAGGGCTTGCCATCTCATCGCGGAATCTCTATCTGGATGCCGAAGAACAGGAGGCCGCCTCGGTGATTCATCGCGGGCTCAAACAAGCCAAGGAAGCCTACAAGAAAGGCGAGCATCACGCCGGCAAGCTGGCTGACACCGTGCGTAAGGCAATCGAGACTGAACCGCGAGTGCGTCTGGATTATGTCAGCGTGGTCGATGCCGACACACTCGAGAAGCTTGACCGGCTCGACGAGCGGCCCATCCTGATCGCCGTTGCCGCGTATGTTGGCAAGACGCGTCTAATCGACAACACGGTGCTGAACAAGACGAAGAAAGATGCGGGTATTGCGACGAAGACCTAGCTAGTGTGCGTTTGCGGTTGAGCCCGCGAAGCGTGGCGATGGCATAAAGCCTGGGGTGGAGCGAAGCAAAACCCCAGGATCGATGGAGGATAGAAACAGAGCCCGCGAAGTGGGCGACAGCTTTTGAATCATCGCAGTTATGGGCTATCGCACGCTTCGCGCGCTCGGTTACTTTTACTTCCACATCCTGGGGTTTCGCTTTGCTCCACCCCAGGCTTTATGCTTACACCCGCTACGCGGGTTTTATTTGTGCTATGAACGATAAGATGGAGACGACGAAGAAAAAGTCTCATATTCAATTGGTTTTGAATGGCGAGCCGGCGGAAGTTGCCTTCGCGCCACACAAGACGCTGCTCGAAGTTTTGCGAGAAGATCTCGGTTTGATGGGAACCAAGCACGGGTGCGAACTCGGCGAATGTGGAACCTGTACCGTGTTGGTTAACGGCCGAGCAATCCTTTCATGTTTGATGTTAGGTCTCGACGCTGAAGGTCAGGAAGTTAAGACGATCGAAGGAATGGCCGAAGGCGCACAGCTTCACCCGTTGCAGGAGACTTTTGCTGATACGGGCGCGGCGCAATGTGGCTATTGCACGCCAGGCTTTCTGTTAGTCGCCGAAGAACTGCTCAAGAAGGATCCAAATCCTTCGCGCGATGTAATCAAAGATGCGCTGTCTGGAAACCTCTGCCGCTGCACCGGGTACATCAAGATTTACGAAGCCGTAGAACTTGCCGCCGCGCGCATGCGAGGCGAGGAAGCGGAGCTGCCGCGCGAAAGTGTTTATGGGTACGAATAGAATCAGCCGCGGATGAACGCGAGTTTACGCGGATAGCTATCAGCGGGTATCCGCGGCTAAATTCCATTTGATATGGCCAGGAACGGAAACAACAACGGGAAACCGCTCAACGTCGTCGGCAAGCCTTTTCGCAAGGTCGATGCGCGGGCGAAGTGTACCGGCCAGACCAAGTTTGCCGACGACATCGTTTTGCCGCGCATGCTGTTCTGTAAAATGCTGCGCAGCCATCTGCCTCATGCACTAATCAAGAGCATCGACATCTCCAAAGCGCTGGCGCTTCCCGGAGTGATTTCCGTCATTACCGGAAAAGATTTACCAAACTCCTACGGCATTCTGCCCGTTAGCCAGGACGAACATGCACTCTGCATCGACAAGGTGCGTTTTATCGGCGACCCCGTGGCGGCAGTGGCCGCTATCGATGAAGACGTCGCTTTCGACGCGATGAACCTGATCGAAGTCGAGTATGAACCGCTCAACACCATCTCCTCGATTGAAGAAGCAATCCTCATCGATGATCCGGTGATCCACGAGTATGGCGACGCCGGGAACGTGCACAAGAAGGTATCGCTCGAGTTCGGCAATGTCGAAGACGGATTCGCCCTCGCCGATCTGGTGCGAGAAGACACTTTCTTCTATGAAGGCAACACTCACTTGCCGATGGAGCAGCACGCGGCTGTGGGCAACTTCGATCCGGACAACAAGCTGACTCTTTGGAGTTCTACGCAGACGCCGCATTACGTTCATCGCGCGCTTGCCAAAGTTTTGGAGTTACCCGCCAGTCATATTCGCGTTATCGCTACACCAAACGGCGGCGGCTTTGGCGGTAAGAGTGATCCTTTCAATCACGAAGTTGTAGTCTGCAAGTTGTCGATGCTGACCGGACGTCCCGTGAAGGTGACGCTTACGCGCGAGGAGGTTTTCTACTGTCATCGCGGTCGGCACCCGGTGTTGATGCACGTAAAGACCGGTGTAAAAAAAGACGGCGCGATCACCGGCATGCACTTCCAGACGTTTCTGGACGGCGGCGCCTATGGCAGTTACGGCGTGGCCAGCACCTTCTACACCGGTGCACTGCAAACCGTTACATATGAAGTGCCGCGCTACAAGTTTCAGGGGCTGCGAGCTTTTACAAACAAGCCGCCGTGCGGTCCAAAACGCGGACACGGAACTCCGCAGCCTCGTTTTGGCCTGGAAGTTCAGATCGACAAAATCGCTGAACAGTTAAAACTCGATCCGGCGGCCATGCGTCGCGCAAACCTGGTCAAACCGGATACGGTGACGGCCAATTATCTGCGCATCGGGAGCATGGGTTTGGGCCAATGCCTCGACAAGATCGTTGAAGGTTCCGATTGGAAGAACAAGTTTTCGGGCTGGGACCAGACGAATCGAAAGTTGCCGTACGGCAAAGGCATCGGCATCGCCTGTAGTTCCTATATCTGCGGCGCCGGTCTGCCGATTTACTGGAACAACATGCCGCAGTCTGGCGTTCAGCTGCGGCTCGACCGGCAGGGCGGCGTCTGCGTAATGTGCGGCTCGACCGACATTGGCCAGGGTTCCGATTCCATTCTCGCGTACATCGTGGCCGAGGTCCTGGGAATAGATCCGTTCGACATTCGTGTGATCACGGCTGATACGGATCTGACGCCGGTTGACCTTGGCAGCTATTCCAGCCGCGTGACTTTGATGACCGGTAATGCAGCGATACAAGCTGCAGAGAGAGCGCGTGAGCTCCTCGTCATGGCCGTCGCTGAGAAGTTGAAAGTCCCCATTGAAAACCTTTCCCTGGCTGAACGCCGCGTGTTCGATGTTGAGAATCCTGAAGTGGGCGTTACGTTTGCGGAAGCGGTGGTGCTGGCGGAATCGAAGTTTGGCACGATTGGAACGGTCGGCTCCTATTCGCCGCCGCGTTCGCCGGGACGTTACAAAGGCGCGGGCGTCGGGCCCTCGCCGGCGTACAGTTATTCCGCGGCCATCGCTGAGGTTGACGTTGATTCCTCAACCGGAATTGTAGTTGTCGAACGAATTTGGATCGCGCATGACATTGGCAAGTCAATAAACCCGATGCTGGTGATGGGCCAGGTGGAAGGCAGCGTCTATATGGGGCTCGGTGAAATCTTGATGGAGGAGATGGTCTATCGCGCCAACCGCAACGTGGTGCATAAGTTTCCCTCACTCCTGGAATACAAGAGCCCCACTACGATGGAGATGTGCGACGTAAGGACCTATCTAATCGAAGACCCCGATCCAAACGGACCGTATGGCGCGAAGGAAGTTGGTCAGGGACCGTTGCTGCCCGTCCCACCGGCGGTAGCAAACGCAGTTTACGACGCGGTAGGAGTGCGCATTGACGAGGTGCCGATTACGCCGGAAAAGATTCTGAAAGCGTTACGCGAGAAAGCGCGCGGACGCGAGGGACGCTATGGCCCAACGTCCGTTCCGGCGGTTGAATGGCCTGAGCCTTTGCGCGTACTGACGCCGGCTGAAGGCGGTGATGGGAAAGAGATGCCGCGCGTGGCGGTGCACTCGTGAGCCGCATAACAGAGGCTTTGCATGATTAAGAAAACCACGCCCATCGAAGAACAATTGCGCACCACGCGCGATGTCCGCACCATAGCGTCGCTCGCCAATGACAGCCGGGACGGGAAAACGCTGATGGGAGAGGTGCGAGTACGAGTTAAGCTCACGAACGCCGGTGATGAGGTAATGGTTCGCCGAGGATTACTGTCCGCCGATAAAGTTCGGTATTACGAAGCGGACGCGCTGGTTGATTCCGGAGCTGTAAGATCAGTCCTGCCAAGGCATGTAGTCCAACAGTTGGGTCTCGCAATAGTTCGCACGACCAGAGTCACATACGCAAACGATGGTGGCGAAGAGGTTGATATCACCGAAGTGGTCGGAATTGAGATCAATGGGCGCCGCACTACAGAGGAAACTGTTGTGCTCGGTTCGGAAGTGCTCATCGGACAGACAGTTCTCGAAAGCCTTGACCTTCTAATTGATTGCACCAATCGCCGCGTAGTTGGCAATCCCGCGCATCCCGATCAACCGGTAATTAAGATTAAGGGTTTGGTTGTGAATGCAGGACCGCAAGCTTCGGTGAATGTCCTATGATGCGACTTCCCAAATTTGACTACCGCGCGCCGCGGGCAATCGCGGAGGCGGTAAAGATCATGGCAGGCTCAGGGCCGGAAGGTCAGTTTGTGGCCGGCGGGACCGATCTTTATCCGAACATGAAGCGACGGCAACAGACGCCAAAGACTGTCATTTCAGTAATGCGCGTTCCGGAGTTGAACCAGATCTCCGGCGATGGAAAGTCGGGAATGAGAATTGGCGCCTCCGTCACGCTTACAGACATCTGCGAGCATCCGCTCATTAATCGCGACTATCCGGTGGTGGCCCACGCCGCCCGCACCATCTCTACGCCGCTGCTCCGAAACATGGGCACCATCGGCGGCAACCTGCTCCTCGACACGCGTTGCAATTATTACGATCAGAATTACGAGTGGCGCAAAGGCATAAACTTCTGTTTGAAGAAAGATGGCGACGTTTGCTGGGTGGCGCCCGGAAGCTCAAAGTGTTGGGCAGTGCAGTCTTCAGACCTGGTGCCGGTGATGGTGGCCATTGGCGCAAAGTTTCGCCTGGCCTCAACCCTCGGTGAACGAGTGATCGATGCGGCCGGCTTCTATAACGATGACGGCATCGATTACCTGCACAAACGGCCGGACGAATTGCTGGTTGATATTCATCTGCCGCCGACGGGCGCCTGGCGCGCCTCGTATCAAAAGCTTCGCCGTCGCGGCGCCTTTGATTTTCCAGTATTGGGAGTAGCTGCCTATGTTCAGCTGGACCAGGCCGGCTCTGTTAAAGATGCGAAGCTGGTCCTTGGAGGCATTGCCCCGGCCCCGATGGAAATCGGCGATGCCAGAGACGCGCTGGTGGGCCAACCACTCGACAGCGTTCATATTCAGGCGGCCGCTGAAGCTGCCTACATAAAAGCTCGCCCGCTCGACAACACCGATTTTGTCATGAACTGGCGCAAGCAAATGGCGCGCGAGTACACGCTCCGAGCCCTCCAGGAATTAATGTAAACCGCCAAATCCTTATCTGGTCTTTGGGCTTGGGATTTTGGTCTTTGGGTGCGACCGACCATAATTCAATCCTGATGACGAAGGCCGAAAACCCAAGACCAAAGACCATTGAAACTGCCGCCATCGTCCTCGCCGCCGGACGTTCGGAACGCATGGGCGCTTTTAAGCCGTTGCTTCCCTTCGGCAAAACGACTGTGATTGAGGCCTGTATCGAAAACCTCCGCGCAGGGGGAGTTGAAACAATCGTCGTCGTGGTTGCTCAGGATTTACGGGGTGAGAAGTTGCAGCGACATCTCCACGATTCCGAGGTTACGTTCGCAATCAATCAGGACCCGGCCAGCGAGATGGGAGATTCGATCGCTTGTGGTGCTCGTCAACTCTCCGGCCAAACGAGGGCCGTGCTGATCACGCCTGCCGATCATCCGGCGGTTCCGCGTGAGGTAGTGGCCCAGCTCATTGAAGAATGGCAAAAGGGCGCGGCGTTGGTCGTGCCGACCTTCGAGAATCGCGGCGGGCATCCGGTGCTGCTCGATATTAGCTTTCGCCCCGAACTGCTCAAACTCGATCCGCACCGAGGGCTGAAGAAACTCTTCCAGGTCCATTCCGCAACCGTAAGCCGGCTCGCCGTCAAGTCGAAATACATTGCGCGCGACATGGACACGTGGGATGATTACCGCGTTTTGCACGAAGAGGTGTTTGGCGTTTCACCGCCAGAAGCATTGGATTATTCGAGCAAAGGCAGCAAACAGGGCACTTGAAAGCTTGACCAACTAAAAGGCTGCACCCTTCATCTAATGCACTGCCCGACGCACTGCGCGGGCAAAGGAGAGTAAATGCGAAAAAGAAATTCCCTCGTGGCCCTGTTTTTGACAACGGTACTCGGAGCGTCGTTGGCTCTGGCCCAGAATGGCGCCGGGGGGCCGGTGGACTTTTCCCTGAAGTCGACAGACGGTCAAACAATCACCGCGGAAAGCCTTCGCGGCGAAGTTGTCGTGCTGGCCTTTGGCGCTTCCTGGCTGCCACTGTCTAAGAACCAATTACAAGGAATCCGAAAACTGGCTGATGAATACAGCGACCGTGGCGTAGTGGTCTATTGGGTAAGCACTGAGTCGGAGGATCCGAAGTCGAAGAATTTTGCGAGTAACGAGCAACTGCGCGGCTTCGCTCAGAAGTATGGACTTAAGGTGACCGTACTGCGCGATCCGGACGGCGCGACCTCGAAGAAGTTTGGCATCGATCAATTGCCTTCGATTGTCATTATCGATAAGCAGGGAAATCCGAGCGAACCGATTGGCGGACTCGATCCGAATGGCAACCTGGCCAGCCAGCTGGCTTCACGGCTGGATAAAGTGTTGTAAACAACGCGCTCAGTTAAATTAGCAGAGGTCGCCTTTCACGAGGCGGCCTTTACTTTTGGTCTTTAAGAGCAGACTGTTAGTTTCCACTACATTTGACCTTGCTCCGCTCGTCAGAATCTAATAACTTGCTTACTCAATTCCGTCCGGTTTTCTTATGCCTTTCAAGTTAATTAATCCAGCATCACTCGGCCAGCCCAAAGGCTTTTCGCATGGCGTTTTGGCGGATGCTGCGGGTCGGTTGTTATTTGTCGCCGGACAGATCGGGTGTGATAAGAACCAGCAGATTGTCAGCGCAAACTTTGTCGAGCAATTTGATCGCGCGCTTGCAAATGTGGTGGCGGTCGTCAAAGAAGCCGGCGGCACTGCAGATGAGATTGCCCGGCTGGTTATTTATGTGACGGACAAAACAGAGTACACCACCAACCTGAAAGCCGTTGGCGAATGTTACCGCACGCATATGGGTCGTCATTTTCCCGCCATGGCTTTGGTTGAGGTAAAGAGTTTGCTTGAAGACAAGGCGATGGTTGAGATCGAAGCGATGGCTGTCCTGAATTCCTGAATCCAATCACTATCATGCAGAAATCATTTACGACTGCAATCGCCATTCTCTTTCTTGTTTCCAGCGGACTGGCTTGTTCACCCCTTCGACCGAAGACTCCTTTCACCTGGCACCTGATTCTTGAGCTCGACCAGGCGGTTCCTGATCGTGCGATGGCCGTTAGTCGGACCATCAGCGTAATCGAACGGCGCCTGGACGCCGCAGATATCGACGTTTCAAAAGTAACTCCCGAAGGCGCTCCAGAGAATGGTCGGATTCGCGTTAGTCTTCCCGACGTTGCTGACCGAAAACGGCTGACGGACCTGATTACCTCCGAGGGGCGACTGGAGTTAGTGGCTGTTGTCAGCCCGCCCAATCCCAACGCCGTGCAAACCTTCAGCAACCAGCAGGAAGCTCTTGCTTCTCTCGGTGGGAACGCGCCAGATAATCGGCGCGTGTTGCCTTACAACGAACGAGATGAAGCAACAGTAGCCGGAAATGGCACTGTGAGCGGGCAATCAACTCGATGGGTCGTAGTTGAAAATCCCGCCGTTGTTGACGGTAGCGAGCTTCAGAATGCCCAGGCCAGACCGACAGGAATTAACGATGGTTATCACATCGGCTTTTCTCTGAGGCCCGGAGGTGCGCAAAAGTTTGGAGCATGGACCGGAGCGAACATCAACAATTATTTAGGGGTGGTCCTGAACGGGAAGGTTAAGTCAATCGCCTTTATCCAGTCACAAATTTACGACCAGGGTGAGATCAGCGGCAGGTTCACCAAACAGGCAGCCGAAGATCTCGCGTTGATCCTGCGCACAGGCGCTTTGCCTGCGCCGGTGAAGATAGTTGAAACGGGTAACAGCAAGTAAATAGACATACGACGCGCCACATGCAAACACCGACAAGTTTCCTTTATGAACTCTCCGATAGTGGTGTCGCCACAATCACGCTCAACCGGCCGGAGCGTTTGAACGCGTTAACATTTGAAGTCTATCGCGAGCTGACCGACACATTCGCCGCGCTCAAAGATGAAAAGGACGTTCGCGTCGTAGTTATCACCGGATCCGGTCGCGCCTTCTGTTCTGGTGGCGACGTGCACGACATCATTGGTGAGCTCTTCAGCCGCAACATGGAAGGCCTGTTGGAGTTCACCCGCATGACGTGCGAACTAATAGCCAACATTCGCGCTCTGCCAAAGCCCGTGATCGCCAGTCTCAACGGCACAACAGCGGGCGCCGGGGCATGCATCGCATTAGCTTCCGATATCCGTATCGCCAGTGACCAGGCGAAAATTGCTTTCCTGTTTGTTAAGGTTGGATTGTCCGGCGCAGATATGGGCGCCGCACACTTGCTCCCGCGTGTCGTCGGCCTCGCCAAGGCGACCGAATTGCTTTACACCGGCGACTTCATTTCCGCGGTCGAGGCGGAATCGATTGGCCTTTATAATCGGGTGGTCGCAGGCGACGAATTGGCGACGATTACGAATGAACTTGCGGAACGACTTGCCGGTGGCCCGACTTTCGCGCTCGCAAAGACCAAAGAAATGCTGAACCGTGAAATGGATATGAATCTGAACGACGCGCTCGAATGCGAGGCGCAAGCGCAGGCCGTCTGCATGCAGCATCCTGATTATCGCGAGGCCTACGAAGCGTTTGTTGCCAGGCGCAAACCAAAATTCAACCTGATCTTCAAATAACTTATGGACAAGTTCATCGACCAACTGCCCTTCTTCACGCCCGAGCACCGCACCGTCGCGGCAGACATTCATGCGTTTGTCGCCCAGGAGATCGAACCACGTGCTGCTGAAGAGCGCGACACCGACGCGCAACTTCGTGAGTTCGTCGCCGCGCTGGCTGAGGCACGCGTACTCAGCTATGCGGTTGCATCGCCGGGGAAGAAGCTGGACGTGCGAGCCCTCTGCTTGATTCGTGAAGAGCTTTCATATTCTTCCCCGCTCGCCGACCTCGCGTTTGTCATGCAGGGCCTGGGCACCTATGCAATCAGCCTCGCTGCCCCCGAGCACGTCCGCGATTTTTGGCTGTCGCGCGCATCGGAGGGAAAGGCAATCGCCGCCTTTGCTTTGACGGAGCCGGATGCAGGTTCCGACGTTGCCGCGATCAAAACGACTGCCCAGCGCGACGGCGACACCTATGTGATCGACGGCAGTAAGCGTTTCATTTCAAACGCCGGAGTCGCCGATTTCTACACGGTGTTTGCCCGCACCGGCACCGATGCAAACGGCCGGGCTTTGTTATCCGCGTTCATTGTTGGCGCCAAAATGCCCGGCTTCAACGTCGTCGAACGCACGGCGATGATCGCGGCGCATCCGATAGGCGAGCTTGAATTCAAGAGTTGTCGTGTCCCGGCGGAGAACATGGTGGGGGCTGAAGGCGACGGCTTTTTACTGGCGATGCGAACGATGGACACGTTTCGCGCCAGTGTCGGAGCTGCTGCGTGCGGCATGGCCCGACGCGCCCTCGATGAATCAGTCCGCTATGCCGGCAGTCGCAAACAATTCGGAAGGCTGCTTGGCGAGCACCAGTTGATCCAGGAGAAACTCGCGGACATGGTGACCGAACTCGACGCGGCGAGACTGCTGGTTTATCGTGCCGCACATTTGAAGGACACAGGAGCGGCACGCGTTACCCGCGAAGCAAGCGAGGCAAAACTTTTCGCGACGGAAGCGGCCTGCAGAATCATCGATCAAGCGGTTCAGATTCACGGTGGTTCAGGACTCTTGCGCGGCAGCATTGTCGAGCGGCTTTACCGCGACGTAAGGGCGCTCAGAATCTATGAAGGCACCTCTGAGATTCAGAAACTAATCATCGCCAGTCAACTGTTGAAGGAGCAGTAGGACATGTTTTCCGGTCCACCCACCAGGCAGCTAATCAAGAGATGAAACCCTTGTCCCTGGACACGACAGTTACGGCTCAACAGATGCAGTTTGAGTTGATGCGCCGCCTTCCCGGTTGGAAGCGGCTGGCGCTGGCTTTCGAATTGACTGAAGCCACCCGCCAGATGGTTCTGGCCGACATTATTCACCGTTTCCCTCAAGCGACCGACGAAGATGTGCGCCGAAGGTTCATTGCCCGTGTGCTTCCGCGCGAACAAGTCATCAGCGCATACGGTTTTGACCCAAAGCTGGAAGGATATTAATCAGAGTCATGGAAAGTCCTTTCGCAGTTTTGTCCCAGGTTGCCGGCATTCTGGAGCAGCAGAAGATCAACTACGTGTTGGTCGGGTCCCTTGCCAGCTCACTTCACGGCATGTACCGCTCAACTGCCGACATCGATCTCGTCGCCGATGTGAAACCAGCGCAAGTTATCCCTCTTCTGAATGCACTCCAAGACAATTTTTATGTAGACGAGCAGGCCGTTCGAGAGGCGATTGACAGGCGACAATCGTTTAACGCGATCCACTTGGAGTCGGTTTTCAAAGTCGACATTTTCATCCCCAAATCCGATCCGTTCTCCAGAAACCAACTGGAGCGTCGGGAGCTTAGACAGATTGCGCCCGATGTTGACCAGATGGTCTACGTCGCCACCGTCGAGGACACGATTTTGGCTAAACTGCGTTGGTATCACTCCGGCGGTGGGATTTCGAATACGCAATGGACTGATGTCGTCGGTATGATCGGTGCTTCGGCGGCGCGTTTGGATCTGGCTTACTTAAACCAGTGGGCCGACACGCTCGGTGTCAGTGGCTTGTTGAAGAAGGCGTTTGACGAAGCCCAGTGATCAGACGTTTCTATTTGTCCTCGTCAAGTTAGCCTTCCTAAGAAAGCAGACAGGCAGAATGTCTGTCCTACGTGAATGAAGATCAACATCATTGGCGGTGGCCCGGCAGGATTATATTTTGCAATCCTGATGAAGAAATCTGACGCCACGCATGAGATCAAAGTCTACGAACGCAATGGGCCCGACGATACGTTTGGTTGGGGTGTGGTGTTTTCAGGAAAAACATTAGCCAACCTGCGCGCTGCCGATGCGCAGTCGCACGCCGAAATCACCAGAATTTTTGAGGCTTGGGACAATGTAGATGTCGTCCATCGCGATGAGATGATTTCTATTCACGGCAACAGCTTTTCCGGAATCGCGCGGCTTCAATTGTTGAAGATTCTTCAGCGACGCTGCGAAGAGCTCGAAGTCGAATTAGTTTTTCGCAGCGAAGTTTCAGATGTTGAATCCCTGCGGAAAGGGTGTGATCTTTTGGTCGCGGCAGACGGGGTAAACAGCGCCGTCAGAAGAGACTATGCGAACCATTTCCATCCTGATCTCGATGTTCGACCCAACCGTTACATTTGGTACGGAACCAACAGATTATTCCATGGCTTGACGTTGACGTTTCGCGAAAGCGAATGTGGTGTTTTCGCTGCCCATTCCTACAAGTTCAACAAAACCACGAGCACATTCATAATCGAATGCGACAAAAACACCTGGGACGCCGCCGGCTTTTCTGAGATGGGCGACGACCAAACGCGCGCTTATCTCGAGCGGGTGTTTGAGGCGGACCTGGACAGGGCGCCTTTGCTCTCGAACAAGTCAAACTGGATCAATTTCCTGCTGGTGAAAAACGAGCGATGGTTTTTTGAGAATCTCGCAATGCTCGGCGACGCGCTGCACACTGCGCATTTCTCAATCGGCTCAGGAACCAAGCTTGCCCTTGAAGATGCGATAGCTTTACACAGGTGTTTCCAAACCGCTGACCACGTTAGGGACGCGCTGGCCACGTTTGAATTGACTCGCAAACCGGTGATCGCAGAATACCAGGCGGCCGCTTTTGACAGCATGCGCTGGTTTGAAAACGCCCGCGATTATATGAAGCTGAGTCCGATTGAATTGGCTTACGCGCTGATGACACGCAGTGGGCGGGTGGACGACGAAGACTTGCGACGCCGGGATCCGAAGTTTATCGCGCGATACGAGAAACAGTCGGCAGACCGAAGCGGCAGTCGACAGCAATAATCAACCAGGTTTTTTATCCGCCGACTGCTAACTATCTCGTCCATTCGGGCGCAAGTAGCCTTCGACGTCCGTTATCAACAGTCGAAATTTCCGGCTCATCGAGATCCACGCGATCCCATAGTTTGCAGGTCACCGGGCGGTGCGCCTGATCGAGCGCCTCGCAATAATTCGTGTATGTGCAGCGCCTCACTTCGTCACCCCGCCCGAGTTTCACTTTAATGAACCAATCAGGATCGGCCAATGCCTGCCGGGCCAACCCAACAATGTCCGCCTGCCCTCGTCGCAGAATTGCTTCGGCTTGTTCGAATGTCGATATGCCACCTGTCGAGACGACCGGCGTCGCAAACCCTGCTTCGTTCACGGCCCGTTTGATTGCCTCCGCCAGCGGCACACTCCGCAGGAAAGGTCCGGCTTCATCAGAGAGGACGGTCGGCATGCACTCGTAGCCGCTCCGGCCGGTGTAGGGATAAACTGCCTGGCCCACTTTAGGTTGCGACGCATCTTCAAATTTTCCGCCCTTCGAAAGAGAAAGAAAGTCGAAGCCCGAGCGGGCAAACTCAACTCCGAAATAAATCGCGTCCTCAATCCGGTTACCGCCTGCAATTACTTCATCACCCAGAAACCGCACGCCCACCACATAGTCGTTGCCCACCTGTTTGCGCACCATTCGGAAAACTTCGAGCGGTAAGCGGACCCTACTCTCCCGGGTGCCCCCATACCCATCATCCCGAGTGTTCAAGGCGCTAAGAAAACCAGCCATCGTGTAAGCGTGGGCGTAATGCAGCTCGACGCCGTCGAAGCCCGCGTCACGCGCGCGGCCCGCCGCCTCGGAAAAAATCTCCGGCAGCACCTTGGGTAACTCGCGCACATGCGCTAAGTGGGCGTCGTTCACATTTTCTCTATATCCAAAACGAAGCGCCTCGAGCTCACGCGCATTGAGAACTTGATCGACAACTTCGTCTGGCGCCAGCGCCAGAAAACTTCTTACGCTTGACTCGGACGCATCCCTCCAATGCGATTCGTTGGTGAGTTCGGCCAACGAGTGTCGATGTCGATCGCCAACGCTGAGAAAACGTTCAAAATACTTTTGTTTTTCCGGACGCCGTTTGACTGTAAGAAAGTCGATCAATTGGATGAAAAGCTTTGTCTCGCCCTGGCTTGCTTCCCTGACAGTCTCCACTAACTGAGTGAGCCCGGTAATAAACCGGTCGTGTCCGATCCTCAACAATGGACCACTGGGAATATCTCGAACACCAGTCGCTTCGACAACCAGGACGCCAGGGCGCCCTTCCGCAAAACGCCGATACCAATCAAGGACCTCGGGAGTTACAAAGCCGTCGTCAGTCGCGCGCCAGGGAACCATCGCCGGCACCCACGTGCGACTGCCGGCTTCGATTCGTCCAATTCTGATCGGCTGATAAAGAAGAGACGACGTTGCCTCCGCGGCTGAGGGCCAGCGGGTTTCCGGAATCGTATGCCTGATCGGATTCTTAAACTTCCACATCTTGATGTTTCAACTTTACCATGCGTCTGGCGCTTTAGGCCGGTCAAGCTAAATGGCTGTGCCATCTGATGTGCTGAAGTTCTATGACCTTCCGAGAGGCGGTTGACTGGCATTCGGACTGTGCCCTTTCATCCGCCACCAACTGAAGGGCATAGCGCTGAGTTTGGTGAGTGCAGATTGAAGGTCGGAAGACGTTCCGCACGTCACGCCGCAAAGCCGCAAGAAGATCATTCCCATTTCTTATGATAAATTAGAGCATCTTCAAAGACATTCAGGAGACGCTATTGACTGACGACCTTCTCAAATGGCGAAGTGAGTTTCCCATTCTCGACCAGACTGTCTATCTCATTTCACACAGCCTGGGGGCGATGCCCAGGGAGACGAGGACGCAGCTCGCCGAGTATGCCGACATGTGGGCCACGCGGGGCGTGCGTGCATGGGCTGAAGGTTGGTGGGACATGCCCGTGACAGTTGGCAATGAAGTGGCGCGTATCATCGGCGCAGAGCGCGACAGCGTGGTCATGCATCAGAATGTTTCAATTTGTCAGTCGCTGATTCTGTCGTGTTTGGCGCCTACCCCGAAGAGAAACAAGATCGTCTACTCCGAGCTGAATTTCCCCTCAGTGATGTACGTTTACGAAGCTCACGCCCGCGACGGCAAACTGCGAATTGAGACAGTTCCGTCTGACGATGGAATCACCATTCAGCTGGAGCGATTTCTCGAAGCGATAGACGAAGAAACGTTGCTGGTCCCCTTTTCCCACGTTCTTTTCAAGAGTGGCTTCCTGCAAAATGCGAAAGCGATTACCGAGCGCGCTCATGAGGTTGGAGCAATGGTCGTGCTTGACGCGTATCAATCTGCGGGCACCGTTCCCTTCAGCGTCAAAGATTTGAATGTGGATTTTGCGACCGGCGGATCGGTTAAGTGGCTCTGTGGTGGGCCAGGCGCTGGGTATCTTTACGTGCGCCCGGATCTGCATGAGAAGTTGGAACCAAAGACTACCGGGTGGATGGCCCACGAAGAGCCGTTTGCTTTCGACAGGAAGCTTCGCTACGCCTCGGGGATCCGACGCTTTCTGCATGGGTCGCCGGCTATTCCGGCCCTCTACGCCGCGCGATCGGGTTATAAAGTCATCAACGAAATCGGACTCGAGGCGATTAGAGAGAAAAGCATCAGGCAAACTACTCGCTTGATCTCTTTGGCCGAGGAAGCGGGCTTCAAAGTGACCAGCCCCAGGAGCGCATCGGACCGTGGCGGCACAATAACGGTCGGTCATGACGACGCGGCAGCGATTACCAGAGAACTGGTCAGGCGGGAATTCATTGTCGACTATCGACCCGGAGCAGGCGTCCGAATCTCTCCCCATTTTTATAACACTGATGAGGAATTGGAACTTGTCATTGGCGAGATGAAGAAAATTCGCGACACAGCTGCTTATGAGACAGCCGGCAGAGTCGGCGCAGCGTTTTGACGGAAAGGATCGTTGTTGCCATGAGGCAATTTCTTGAATCGGCAAATCTTTTGCAAACGATCACTTTGGAAGCCGAAAAAAACAGCGCTGAAGCGAAGGCCCTGCTGGAAGGACTTAGTGAGGCGCAGTTAAGCTGGACCCCCGCTCCAGGGAGCTGGAGTATTGGCCAGTGTCTGGACCACCTGACGACAACAAGCAAGGCTTTTGAGGCGTATCTAACGGCGGCTATCAAGCGAGGCAGCGAGAAGTGGCCCGTGCGCTCGCCCATTCCTTATCGGCCGAGTTGGGTGGGAGGTTGGCTAATTAAACAGGTCCTGCCGGAAACCACCAGAAAAGTGCCATCGCCGAAAGTCTTTCAACCCTTACATACTCCGGCGATCGAAAAGGTGCTGGAAAAGTTTTTAAAGCAGCAAGACGATTTTATTTGCTTCGTTCGTCAAGCCGAAGGAGTTGACTACAACAAAACGCGGTTGCGATCGCCGGTGACGCCTTTAATGCGCTATAGCCTGGCCGATGCTTTCGTCGTCACCGTGGTCCATGGCTGGCGACATCTGGCGCAGGCGCGGCGCGTCTGTGAGACGCCGGGCTTCCCTGCCAACTGAAAATATGCCAAACCAATACGGACAGCAGTCCACGCTTTCATACAACAAATACCTGCGCGTCGCCGACCTGATCGGTCTTCAGGACTGCCTATCGGATCCGCAACATCATGATGAATTGCTCTTCATTACAATTCATCAGGCTTACGAATTGTGGTTCAAACAAATTCTCCACGAAATTGACGCGGCGATAATTTTAATGGGTGAAGACAGGCTCGCCGCGGCCGCACGGGCAATGCGGCGCGTTGTGGAAATTGAAAAGCTTCTCGTGACCCAAATTCATATTCTGGAAACGATGACGCCGATTAACTTCCTTGGATTTCGCGACCAACTCAATCCGGCGAGCGGGTTTCAGTCAATGCAGTTTCGCGAGATTGAATTTACCTCAGGCGAGAAGCAGGCAGGCATCCTGAACGAATTTCGCCAGGATGAATTTGCGCACGGTCGGCTCGAAAAACGCTTCAACGGGCCCTCTCTGGCGGATGCGTTTTTCGCAGCGCTAAGCGCGCGCGGCGTGGATGCGCCTGCAGCCGATTCAGCAGCGGACGAAAGTGAACGCAAAACAGCTTATGGGAAACGCGCGCGGGCAGTGTTGGAAGTGCTCACGCATTTTGAAGATCGATACGAAGAGTTTCAACTTGCCGAAGCGTTGCTTGAACACGACGAGTTTTTCTCGCTCTGGCGTTCCCATCACATCAAAATGGTAGAACGCATGGTTGGTACGAAACGCGGAACCGGAGGATCCGAAGGGGTTGGCTACTTGAAGACCACGCTGGATAAGAAATTCTTCCCGGAATTGTGGGAAGCGCGCACCTATCTCGATACCAAACATGGTGAAGCGGGCTGCCCGTTTGCCGGCCATACCGAAAGCCAGCCTACGAAGTAGTTCCAGACTTCGGACTTTTCTGCTCTTACTAATCCGAGAGGACCGAATGCCTTGAATCCCGAATTCCCCGAACGCTTCAACATGGCCGACTACTTCCTCTACCACAATCTGGAGGAAGGCCGCGAAAACAAGATCTGTCTCTACTACGAAGACCAAAACTTCACTTATGCCGAAACCGCACGCAGATCAAATCGCGTAGGCAACGCGTTGCGCGAGCTGGGCGTTGAAATGGAAGACCGCGTGTTGATTGTGCTCCCGGATTGTCCGGAGTTTGTTTGGACGTGGTTCGGCGCGGCGCACATCGGTGCGGTGATCACGATGGTCAATCCGCTGCTCCCTGCAGATGATTACAAATATTATCTAGAGTACACCCGCGCGCGCGTGGCGGTGATTCACGAATCGTTGCAGGAGACTTTTGCGGAGGCCGTTACCGGTTCGCGATATCTCAAGTCTGTGCTGGTGGTAGGCGAACAGCAGGCGGGGTCAAGCCCCCTTCCTGACGGCATGTTAACGACGGTGAACGCAAAATTGAAAGCAGTTGATTTTAGCGCCATCGTTAATGCGCAATCTGTTGAATGCACGCCGGCCGACACGCATCGTGACGACATCGCCATCTGGCTATTCACGTCAGGTTCGACCGGGCATCCAAAAGGCGCCGTTCACCTGCAACACGATCTACCATTCAACACCGAGGTGTTTGCGAAACGCACGATCGGCGTAAACGAAAACGATCTCACCGTGTCCGTGCCCAAGCTTTTCTTCGGTTACGCGACGGGCACAAATCTGCTGTTTCCCTTTGCAGTGGGTGGTGCGACAGCGCTCTTTTCTGAACGCTCTACTCCCGAAAAACTCTTTCAAATGATTGAGCGTTACCGGCCAACAATTCTCACCACCGTGCCCACCATGATCAATCTGATGCTCAATTCCCCGGATGTTGGCAGTCGCGATTTCTCAAGCTTGCGCTTCTGTTATTCGGCGGGTGAAGCTCTGCCCGTTGAACTCTATTCGCGCTGGAAGGAAACCGTCGGTGTAGAAATCTGCGATGGCATCGGCTCAGCGGAGATGTTTCACATCTACATCACAAACCGGCCTGATGACGTCAAGCCGGGAAGTCTCGGCAAAGTGGTTCCTGGTTACGAGGCGAAAGTTGTTGACGCGGAAGGCAAAGAAGTTGCGACGGCGGAGATGGGCACGTTAAAGATCAAGGGCGACTCTGCCTCACTTTGTTACTGGAATGCGCACGAGAAATCCAAGGAAACTTTTGCAGGCGACTGGTGCACCACTGGAGATCAATTTCACGTCGATGATGAGGGCTACTTTTGGTACCACGGTCGCACGGACGACATGCTGAAGGTCTCTGGAATCTTCGTGGCGCCGGCGGAAATCGAGAATTGCCTGCTGCAACACGAGGCGGTGGCCGAGTGCGCCGTGACCGGCCACGATGGTGGTGATGGCCTGATAAAACCCAAGGCTTTCATTGTGCTGCGGGGCAGTAGCCAGACTGGGAGGGAGGGCTCTGGGAGTCAGGGGAGCGAGCTCGCCGAGGAACTAAAAGATTTCGTCAAATCTCATCTCGCCGTTTACAAATACCCGCGCTGGATCGAATTTATCGACTCGATGCCTAAGAATGACCGCGGGAAGATTGATCGGAAACAACTGAAGGCACGGGATGACTGACGACGGAGCGATCCGTCGCAATCACTCGGGCGCAGCTCGTGGGGTCAGTATCATCACGCGGTAGCGGGTGGGTCTCTCTTTAGTCGCGGCGACCTCCGCTCAGTCGCAGGATAAAGAAGAAGAGGTTGATAAAGTCGAGGTACAACGACAACGCGCCAACCACCGCGTAGGATCCAACGCGCCCGTCAGGCAGCGCGACGGCCATATGTTTCAGACGTTGCGCATCGTAAGCCGTCAAACCGGTGAACACGATTACACCCACCACTGAAATCACAAACTGCATTGCGTCACTCTGAATAAAGAAACCGACGATCGAAGCAATGATGATTCCAATCAAACCCATGAAGAGAAACTGGCCCCAGCCCGCCAAACTTCTTTTTGTGACGGTCCCAAACACCGCCATCGTGCCAAACATGCCGGCCGTAATAATGAATGTGGAAACGATCGAAGCCCCTGTATAAAGAAGCAGGATCACTGATGAGGTCAACCCGGTGAGCGCGGAGTACAGGACAAACAACCCCGCTGCGGTCACCGGCGCTATCTTGTCTACCCGCGCAGATAGGTAGAAAACGAGACCAAGCTGCGCAATTATCAGCGCCCAAAAAACGAGTCGATTCAGAAACACCAGGGCGATGAGCTGGGGCGATGACGCCACTACAAAAGCCGTCACGGCCGTGATTAAAAGACCTGCAAACATCCAACCATAGACCCGACTCAGGAATGCGCCGACGCGTTCGTCGTTCACACTGACACCTGCCTGCATCGAAGGTTGATTCCATTCTGAAGGGCGATTCCAGCTCATGATTTCCTCCCAAACAACTGCTCTAAAACGTTCCTACATTATACCCTGCCCGGCGAGCAAGAGCCCGAGCCGCGCAAACTCAACCTCCCGGGGACAGCGGGTGGCCTCGCCCGCAACGAGCACGAAGCGCTTCCCATTCACGGCCTACTCTCTTGAACTCGGCAACACGTCGTGAACCTGGCGCCGAGGAACTCGATCATAGTCAGGATAGCGTTGGCGGGTGTTGTGGTAGCTGATACCAAGGAACGTTAACTGCCGGAAAGCGAGGGCTCGCGGCTACGGCCTGCTGGCGTTCTGCTGCAGCCAGGCTCTGGCATTCCTTCCTTCGGCCACAAGATTTCCGCTCTTGTCGTAAACCTTCAGGTACGGAACGAAAGCGACGCCATGTAGCCGGGACACTGGCGTATTCCAGGCGGCAATATCCATGAACAACACTTGCATATCCGGGACTCCAGAGTTGATCTGATCCATTTGCGGAGTCATCTCGCGACATGCCGGGCACCAGTTAGCATAAAAATAGACAATGCTGGTGCGCCCCATTCTTAGATACGAGCTGAAGTCGACATCCTGGCCTGGTGAATTAAGTGGCTTTTGCGTTGGCTTGGCTGAGGAAATCGTTCCCTTCGAACCAACTCTGGCGACTCCTCCGACAGTGCGGCCATTAAAAAGGAGGTCTTCGGTTCGCAGGCCGCGATCGGGCGAACGCTTTTTCGAAACCAGCGGAAAAAACTTTTCAGCTTCAGCGCGTCGCCATTCCCATGGCGGCATGGGTGTTCCGTCCTGCCAGAGACCGCGCATCTCATTCCGGGCAGCTTGTTCGGCTGACGCATAAACCGTGCGCTCTGCTTCGGTAAGGTTTTGACCGTTCACTTTGTCATACCACGCCGCGCCGTCGCGAATCACTTGCAGTCCAATGTCCAGTTGATTCCAAATCACTTTGCCATTCACTTGCCCTAGCTTAAATTCCCTCAGCTCCACTTCAACGGATTTGTCGAGAATCAAACTCGCGAGGTATTGGCGTGAGACGTCACCAAAATGCTGCTTCAATTCAGGAGCTTCCACTCCCTTGAGTGAGACCGTAAGCTTTCTTCCATTGCTGAGCACCACAACAGTTTGACCGTCCGCCACTTCAGCCACGACGCCATGTAACACAACGGCGTGTGCCGCTTCGAATGAGAACAGGACAAACAAGAACAGTAAGCAGAGCTTTTTCATAAGGATTACCAGCTTGAGTTTCGTGAAGCGCGACTGCTGCTTGATTTCGCGCGGAAAACCTAAGTTTGAAATGACATTGGATTTTTCTCGTGAGGTTCGGAGATGGGGATTGGCCGCACCCGGGCGGCTGGAATCATTAGAGGCCGCTCGGTCTGATATTGTCAACCCAAAGACCGGAAAACCATCAACATTCACAACTCTGCCGCCTGAAGTGCGGATTTGAAGTTCACAAATCTCCACACATCAGACGGCAGAGCCGCAGGCAGCTAGCCGGACCCACCCGATCCGGCCGGCGGCAACTTGCAGGCGCGGACTACTGGCTCTTCTTAACCGGTTCGCCCGGTTTAGCCGCAGCCTGTTTTAATTTATCGCTGGCCCTCGTGAAGTTTGCAGTGAAAAGCGCGGCATTCGGATCGTTATTCTTCTGCCCGAGCGTGCTCGCCTTTTCGTAAAGCGGAGCAGCGAGTTCGAGCTTGCCGGTAGTCTCATAGGCTTCCGCGAGGCTATCGTAAACGTTAGCCGACTCCGGATAGCGCTCCACATTGCGTTTGAAGATAGCGATCGCTTCGTCGGTTCTACCACCACCGAGGGCTTGATAACCCAATATGTTTACCATGGCCTCCGGAACCTGAATCTCGTATCGGAATTTCTCGCTCAGCTTTCGATAGTGTTCGTCAGCGCCTTTCAACCCGCCGGCGATCGTGCCCATGTCGCGGTCACGCGGCATCTGCCAGCCGTCGTAAATTTTGCGCAAACCGAAATAATGACTGCGCATCACCACCGAACCGTGGTCTTCGTCGGACCATTGCTGTGCGTCCCAGTCAAATCCTTTGACCTGGTTCTTAGCGAGGATCTGCTTAAACTGGTGGAAACCGTCTTCGATTCCTCCCGGCTCGTCGCCGAGCGAAACGAACAGCGTGGCATTCAATTCCTTTCGGGTCTTGAAAAAGTCTTCAGCTCGCTTAACTGCCACCTGATTGTCCCATTGCAAGGCGGGGCTAACCGCTACGTAGGAGTTGAATACTTCGGGACGCGTCAGCAACGCGTGAATCGCAAACAACCCGCCCAGCGAATGGCCGGCAAGAGTGCGATACGGTCGTACGCGATAACGCTTGTCGATCTCGGGAATCAGTTCCGTCTCGATGAACTTAAGAAAGTTGTCCGCGCCTCCGGCCGTAGGAAACTGCGGTGCACCAGTCGCTCCCTTTGTTTCCGGCCTGGTCGGGGACAAATCACGTGTGCGGTCCGTGTTGGGGATCGCAACGACGATTGTTTCAGCCATGCGTCCATTGCGAGCGAGGAATTCGATCGTGCTCGAGGTATGACCAAGGTGGGCATCACCGTCGGTCAGATAAAGCACCGGGTAGCTTTGATTGTTCTGTTCGTATCCTACCGGAGTTCGGACAAGGATCGCCCTGTCTTCCCCCAGCACACTGGATTTGACTGTCATTCTTGCAATATTTGCGGCCGGAGCATTCCCGCCCTGCGCCAATGCGGAAGAAGAAACCAGTACGAGCAAAATAAATGCGCCCAACACAGTGAACGCAGCGACAAAAGATTGATTTAGATGGAGACGCGAACGAAACGATCCGGAGGGCGCGTAAGATGGAATCCTCATTTTCAAACTCCTATAGGTTGAGAAGGTTGGGCCACAAGTTCTCGCAAAAGTCTTTACTGCACAGGAAACTTCGGCGGGAGGCCAAAGCAATGAATCCGCGTTCTCGAGGGCTCCTTGGATTTGCCCTGTTGGAGACGCCGAACCATGGATTTGGACGGTGACTCTATATCACTAGTCCGCGCCCGAAATAAAGGATATGTGACCAAACGGCCAGAGATTGTGACGGACGGGCGTTAACGGCTTTTGGTCGCGCCTCCGCGAGTTCTCAGCGACCCGGTGCGTCTCCATCGTTGAAGTCTTCTCGATACCAAGTCAACGACAGAGAGTACTGAGATTATGCAAAGAAACCGATTTTCCGATTAACCTAACGAGGACGATGTTCGAGGTTGTAATCGCGCAGGCGGCGATACAGCGTTGAGGGTGAAATACCAAGAATCTCAGCGGTTTTTCCGCGATGCCAGCCAGTTTGCTCGAGAGCAGAGAGAATCTGTTGACGTTCTGCATCGCGCAGGGAACCAGTCGGGGCGCTGACTGCCGCTGGGAGGCCAGCCGGTAAGGGGGCATCCGATGGCAGCGCTGGTGCGCCCGTAAGCGGCGCGACACTCGAGACCGACGGCGGACGCAATACCTCGGGCGGTAATTCGTTGATGGTGATCCTGCCGTTGTTCGAGAGAATTACGGCGCGCTCGAGACAGTTTTTCAGCTGCCGCACATTGCCAGGCCAGCTATAAGCTCGCAATGCGTCCAACGCCTGCGGCTCAATCTCGGGCACGGTGGTTCCACCTTCGCGATTCAGAATGTAACGTGCCAGCGGTTCGATATCTTCGGGCCTGTCGCGCAAGGGCGCGAGATCGATCTGAAAACCATTGATGCGGTAAAGCAGATCAGAACGGAAGGATTCATTTGCAACCACCGACTCAAGATTTCGATTGGTGGCGGCTACAATGCGGACATTGACTTCAACCTTGCGCACGCCGCCGACGCGGAAAAACGTTCTGGTCTCAATCGCCCGCAGTAGTTTGGCCTGAAGTTGTGCCGGAAGTTCAGTTACTTCATCCAGGAAAAGCGTGCCGCCGTCAGCAAGTTCAATCAGCCCCAGCTTGCGTCCCTTCGCTCCGGAAAAGGCGCCGGCCTCGTAACCAAAGAGTTCCGACTCGAGCAGTGACTCCTGAAACGCCGCGCAGTTTATGTCGATAAAAGATCCATCGGCGCGATTCGACAAACGGTGAATCGCATGGGCGATGAGCTCCTTGCCCGTCCCTGATTCGCCGGTAATCAAAACCGATGCTTCGGAGGGTGCGACACGCTCGACGAGCCGCACCGCTTCAGTCATTGCATCTGAAACTGAGACGATCTCTGGCAAGCCCGACTGCCGCGCCAATTGTTCCCGCAAGCGAAGATTGTCCACCCGAAGTCGTCGCTTCTCCGCAGCTTGCTTAACGCGTACATCCAGCTCGGTAATCCGGTAAGGTTTGGTTAGATAGTCGTAGGCGCCGAGTTTCATGGCTTCGACTGCGGTTTCCACAGTCGCCTGCCCTGTCAGCATGATCACTTCCGGCGGATTTGGTCGCTCGTGAACACGGCGGAGAACTTCCATGCCGTCAATGCGCGGCATGTTGATGTCGCAGAGCAACACATCCACATTGCTCTCCTCGAGTTTGCGCAAGGCCGCTTCGCCGTCAGGCGCAACCTGCACGCGGTAGCCCAGCCGTTCCAATTCTTTCTGCAGCACAAGGCGAAGATTCGCTTCGTCTTCGGCAATCAGGATTCGCGCTGTCTTCTGCTCGCTCAAGCTCAGGTGTCTCCGTCCTGGTCCATCGCCGGAAGTGTAATGGTGAATGTCGTGCCGACGCCGATTGTGGATTGCACGTCGAGACTGCCGCCGTGTTCCGTTAAGATACCATAACAAACTGCCAAGCCGAGACCCGTGCCTTTGCCGACCTCCTTGGTAGTAAAGAATGGCTCAAAAATTTTGGGGATGTCGGCGGCGGGAATTCCCGCACCCGAATCGCTAACCTCGACCAGCACGCTTGATCCTTTGCGACTGCTGCGAATTCCCAGCACGCCGCCATCCGGCATCGCATCGATGGCGTTAGTCGCGAGCGCAATGATGGCCTGCTGCAACTGGCCCGCGTCGCCGGAAACAGGTGGCAACCCTTCCGGTGTATCTATCTCAAACTTTATCATTTCGCCGCGCTGTTGATGGGAAACAAGCCGGAAAGCGGAATAGACCACTTCGCTAATATTAACTGGAGTGTGTTGCAGTGTTCGTGAGTGGCTGAAATCCAGCAGGCCATTCGTGATTGCCTTGCACCGAAACGCTTCGCTGCGAATCAAGCCGAGATACTCGCGCAGGTCTTCCAGCGCCGCCGACTCATTAAACGCCCCTTCATTCACGCGGGATTCAAGCGCTTCCGCGCATGCCGATATTGTAGCCAGCGGATTATTTATTTCATGGACCACGCCGGCGGCAAGCCTGCCAATAGCTGCCAGCTTTTCCGCGCGAGCTACTGCCCGGGTGGCTTCGACCCGCCCGGTAATTTCCTCGCCCACGGTGATTACGTGCGAGACCTCGCCGCTGCGATCGATCCACATGGGAAACTTGCTGATCAACCAATGCTTGATTGAGCCGCTGACTGTCGCCGTTTCATGTTCAATGCGATCAATCTGACCCGTTTCAAACACGCGAGCGAATTCTGCTTCGAGTACTTCTCGTTTCTGCCGCGTCAAGACGCTGAAAATATTCCTTCCCAACACTGAACCGCGCGGCACTCCCAATTCGCCCAACTCCCGGTTGCGGTTCCAGGCCACGATTTCGTAGTTTCGATCGATGGCATAGAGAGAAAGCGGCAAGCTGTCGATAATTGCCTCAATGAAGCGCCCTTGTGCTTCCACCTCAGCCGTTCGTCTTTCAACCTCAACCGCTAAATTTGCAGACGATTGCCGCGCATCCTGATAGAGGACCGAAATGTGCGCCGCCAGCGCCGCCTGTTGTCCGGCAGCGTCGATCAGCCGTCCCTGCGTATCGTCGCAATCTTCACGCCTGTCAAAGGCCACAACCAACGCGCCTTTAGTTCTGCCGCCGAACCTGAGCGGAGCCCAGTATTCAACTGTATGACTTTCGTCGCGGAGAACGAAACGTTTCTTGTCAGTGATTAGACCTGGCACTGCTGCAGAGGACGCCAGCCAGGCTGCCAGCCGATCCGTTTCAAGCAGTGAAGAATCTTCAGCGCTGCCTTCGCGATCGAAAACGCACACTGCGTCATCCTGTTCGTTTAACTTTACGAAGACAGCACACAGCGCCGCGCTGGTGCCTTCGTAAGTCGCTCCCGCCACGCGCCGCACGAGTTGGTCAGGCTCAAGCGCCTGAAGCAATCCGCGCCCCAGGTCGGCTAAAAATCTCAGCTCACGATTACTCCCAATCAACGCCTGCTCGCGTTGGGCGGCGCGCAACTGGGAGGTACTGCGGGAAACAATTTCACCGAGAGACGAAGGACGCGCGATGTAGTCGTCGGCCCCCGCGGCGAGGGCTTCCGTCTCGCGACTGATCACATTGGTTTCCGAATCGTCTTTCGACAGCGCGATGATGGGGAGTTTGCTGGTGGTGGGTTGGGCACGAAGAATTCGGCAAAGAGCAAGACCATCGCTGCCGGGCAGAGCGAGTTCCAGTACGACCAAGTCGCACGGCCCTCGGTGAAGCAAGTGCAACGCCGAAGCCGCGTCATTCGCGACGACGACGCGGTAGCCGGCATGCTCGAAAACCGCGCACAATTCTTTTCGCGCATCTTCGTCGTCGTCAATTATCAGGACCGTTGAATTCTGTTCGGGGGTTATGGCAGCAGACATGTTTCAACCGGAAGCGATTGAAAGCGATGCGGGATACCAATGTCAAGAAAGTTAGTTGGTGAGGGCTTTGCACAAAAAGTCAGATCTGTTACGCGCGGTCATGCTTCAAGCGCCAACGGCGCGAAATGTAGAAGCCTGGGCCAACGGCCCAGGACTCAGTCGAAAGCAAACCTGTTAGCGCTGAAAGCGCGAAATCACGGTTACGGATGACGGCGCTGCCATGAACGCGACTCCGATTGCGCGCCGTCAGCGCTCAGAGAATCTGGCTGCCACGAGTACTCAGGCCGTTGGCCTGGGCTTTTACAGTTCGCGCCGTTGGCGCTTAAAGCTTCCTTGCACGACTTCTTGAGCAAAGCCTTGGTGAGGCGTGTTCTGGCTTCCTCTGTCCTCTGTGTTCTCTGTGCCTCCGTGGTGAATTCTTACCAGAGGTTGTCCGCCACAGAGACATAGAGAAACACAGCGGATGCACTGAGAGCGGCAATCACGAGGTGGTGAAGACGAACATTCTCACTAAAGCGTCTCGTCTGCAGCTGTTGCCGGTCCGGTGGTGCTAAAACAGATCCCACTTTCCGGGTCGAGGTAATAGAAGTTTCGGCCGGTTGCGCCGACGCCGTTCGACTGCTCCGGATTGGCGTTCACACTGAATGACGCTGCCTTTCCTTCAGCTTTCGGAGCAAGCGTAATCACAAAAATGTAGCCGCGCTCATGAGGCTGGTCATGGTTGAAACGCTTATCGAGATACCCTTCTTCGACCAACTGTCGAAACGTGCCGTATTGTCTCTTGTGATCAATGACATACTTTGCTTGAGCCACTCTGACGCTGTTTAGAGTGCTGACTGCGGCCGCTTCGTTAGCTTTGCGCACGCTACTCTTGAAAAGGGGAATAGCTACACCCGCCATGACGCCAATGATCGCAATCACGATCAGCAGCTCGATCAGCGTAAAACCCTCTAGCCTTAGCTTTTTGCTTCGCATAATAAACCTCACCCTGAACACGAGCTCAAAGACATAAGGTTCCGCAAAGTTGGTAAGAGAGAATGGTGGAACGGGAAGAAGCCGCGCGCGTTGAAAACAGGGTCTTGAGGAGTCTATGGTTTTGCCGCAAGCGAGGATCCACGACATTACACGAACAGACACTAATTTCTCTTTAGTGTCTGCTCATAGGTTTCGCGGCTCGCTTTTTTTGTTGGGCTCAGTTAACTGAAACCGACGCGAGGCTGTCAGTTGTAATTTCAATCTCCATCAGCGACTCGGAAGGCACAACCGGTTCGGGAATGGTCAGACGGGATATCTTATCCAGCTTGTGTGTAGACTTGGCGCGATACATCGCCTGGTCGGCGGCGACTAACAGCTGGTCGAGGGTCTCGCCGTCAACGCCATAAGTCGCAGTTCCCACACTGATACCAACCTTAGCTTCACCGCCCGCGCGAACGTGCAACACGAATTCCGAAACCGCCGTTTCAATGCGGTGCATCAGATCGTCAACCTGATCGCCTACCAGTTCCTGAACCACCGCGACAAACTCATCTCCGGCATAGCGTGCCAGGAAATCGTACTCCCGAAGCTGGCCCTGAATGATGCGGCTCATTTCCCGCAACATCTTGTCTCCCACCTTGTGCCCAAAGGTATCGTTGACGATTTTGAAGTCGTCGAGGTCAAGCATGACTACCTGGAAGGGTTGACCGTTGCGACGCGCGCGCGCAGACTCTTCGTCGAAACGCAATGCCAGGTAGCGCGCATTCGGCAGTGAGGTAAGCGGATCGGTCAGAGCATTCGACTCGGCTACCGCGTGATGTGTTGCATTAGCCAGGGCGTCGGAAGCCAGCCTCGTGACTGTTTCAAGCAAGCGCATGTGGTCATCTGTGTAATCCTCCAACTCGGTCGAATAAACGGAAATGGCGCCCAACAGCATCTCGTCTTTGAACAGCGGCAGAGAGGCCATCGAACGATATTCACGTTCAATTTCCAGTCCGGCAAAATCCAAACTCGGATGAAGCTGATTAACTGGACTACGGTTTGCCAGCGCAAAGCCCGTCACTCCCTCGCCCAACGCCACGCTCCTCGTGGCAAGCAAATTTGCGTTCAAGCCGGCAACGTGTGTGGCTGTAGCCCGGTTCTTGGCTTCGTCGTAGAGATAGACTACGCACGTGTCAAACGGGACCACGTGGCCGATCTTGTCCACTAAAACTTCTACTGTGTTTCTCACATCGAGCGACGACCCAAAGGTCCGGGCAATTTCGTAAAGTGCGTAGACTTCCTGATGTGCGCTCTTGATCTGGTCGTAAGCCATATACGATCCGCGTTCCCTGGTCTGAGTCATGTCCACGACGTTCAATGCCAGCGGCTCGCGTGCCTCATTCGTGGGCAACTGTTGCGGCAATCCGAGGGCGGCGATCTCAGCCTCGTATTCCGGCAGGTGCTTGATAAACAAGTCGACCACTTTAGGATCAAAATGATTGCCAGACCCGCGCAGTAAGAAAGCAATCGCTTCGTCTCGAGTCATGCCACGCCGGAAAGGACGGTCTTCCCGGACAGAGTCAAAACAATCAACTACCGAGATGATGCGCGCGGTGATGGGGATCTGTTCGCCCTTCAACCCGTCGGGATAACCGAGACCGTCCCACTGCTCATGGTGATGGCGCACGATTGGAGTAACCGGATAGGGAAAATCAACGCGACTCAGAATCTGCGCGCCTACAGTCGTGTGGATCTTCATCTTTTCAAACTCGGCGGGAGTTAACCTGCCCGGCTTGTTTATTATGTGCGCAGGTACGGCCAGCTTTCCGATATCGTGGAGCAGTGCTCCAGCTTTAAGGGCCGCGATTTCATTTTTGGATAGTCTCAATACCTCACCCAGCCCCGCGGCGTAAATTTGAACGCGACGGACGTGGCAGTGCGTGGTTTGATCCTTGGCGTCGATCGCGGTGGCCAGGGCTTCGGCGGTGGCGAAATGAAGGCGACTGAGTTCTTCTGTTTCCTCTGACTTGGCGCGCAACCGAGCCCCCGCAAGGTAAACAACGTAAACGCAGCAGAAGATAGCCAGCGAAAGAGTGGCCAGAGAAAAGGCCTGGTCGATAGCCCAGGCAGCAATGAAAGCGCCACCGGCAAGCATAAAAAGCCGGTAACGCTTCTTCGGAAGAATCTCATCCAGACCCAGGTTCAGAGTATTTCTAACTGCCGGGGGATTTTGTGTGTAGTCAGCCGCGTCGAGTCGAGTCATTCACGTTTCCAATTCTCTGAACGGGTTTAAAAAACGTCATAACCCTACAACCGTTTCGAACCTCGCTTGAGTAGCTCTGCACCGTTCCTTGGGCCAGAAGCAAGCTGGGAGCAAATCAGCTTTGCTTCTGGCCACCGGTCCTGGGGCAAGCCGCGAACTACTTGTCCGCGTGCTGGGTGAGAGTTTGTCAAAAATCGAGTGGTCGAATTAAATAACCACTCTCTTGGAAAATTTGCGGCATCGGACTCCGTGCGGAGAGTCCGTGAAGCCATGGGCCTCTCAGCCGCGCTCTTCCCTTTTCAATTGTTGTGCCGCGGACAAATGGCGAGCTGAATTGGCAGGTTGTTGAGAATTTTACTGGAACCACAACATTCCAGAATCAAAGTCGCTTTCCTGAAATCAATGTGACAGGTCAGATTGCGTAACGCAGTCAAACTGCTTAAGTCTGAACCGCACTTTGCAATTCATGCCGGCGCTACACACTCCAGGCTTAACTGGCTTCCAGAAATGGGAAGTTGACAAAGACTTGATCGAGCGGCAACCTTCGAGGGTCAATCAGGAATTCATTACTCGAAAGCTGCGGTTTCGCATCTGCCCAATCTCGATCTCGGTCAACTGTGCCAACCTCCAAGACAACGCCGGAAACACGCCCAGCAGGTTACATCGAGCTGCTTCGCTCCAATCGTAACTTTCGCATGCTCTGGTTGGGTCAGGTCGTCAGTCAAATGGGCGACTGGTTCAACACGATCGCCCTCTACACAATTATTCTGAATTTGACGGGGTCTGGCCGGGCGGTCGGATTATTGATGGTTGCGCGGTTTGTGCCCAGTTTCGTGTTTGGACCGCTTTCGGGTGTGCTGGCGGATCGTTTCAGCCGCCGCACGATCATGATCGTTTCAGATGTGCTGCGGGCCTTTGTCGTGCTGGGTTTTCTGTTCGTGCGGAGCGCTGATCATCTGTGGATTATTTATGTGCTGACCGTGATGCAGTTGGCGCTGTCAACGTTTTTTGAACCCGCAAAGACTGCGGCAATCACTTCGCTCGTTTCGGACCGCGAACTGGTTGCGGCAAATGCTATCTCCTCCGTCACCTGGTCTGTGATGTTAACGCTGGGCGCGGCAATCGGTGGACTAATAACTGGTTGGTTCGGCACCGATGTTTCGTTTGTTCTTGACGCCTTAACTTATGTGCTGTCAGCCGTTCTTATCGCCAGCGTGCGTCTTCCCAAACGGCCTGCGCGTGAGAAACGCAAGTTGACGTTTGCGCGGGCTACGGGAATTTCCGAAACCCTCGAAGGGGCGCGCTATGTAAAACGAAGGCCACGGGTGCTTGCCCTCCTGCTCGTAAAACCTGCGTGGGGATTGGGGGGCGGAATCCTGACATTGCTGGCTGTTTTCGGCGAGCGGATTTTCCCCGTTCGCAACAGCGCTGCTCTTGGGATTGGAATTCTTTTCGCGGCCCGAGGCATCGGTACGGCTGTAGGGCCGATCGTGGCGCGCCGAATTTCCGGCGAAGGCAAGAAACGCATGCAGGTTTCGATCGGAATCTCGTTTCTAATCGGAGCTATCGGCTACATCGCCTTCGCCAGCGCCACCAACTTTATTCTTGCCCTCATCGTTTTAGGGATCGCCCACACTGGCGGCAGCATTCTTTGGGTCTTTTCAACGGTGCTGCTCCAACGCGATGTTGAGGATAATTTTCGCGGCCGCGTCTTTGCTGCGGAACTGGCTCTGCTGACACTTACCATGGCCGCGTCAAATTATCTCATTGGCGAGTTGCTGGATCGCTTCCGACTGTCGCCAAGACTGGTTACGATTGGAGTCGGAGCATTCTTTTTCCTGCCAGGCCTGGCCTGGTTCCTAACTGAACGGTGGTGGGACCATGAGCCGCGTGAACCAATCGCGCCGGTGCTGGTCCACCAATCTATTGAAACAGAAAATGCGCAAGCGGCGCACTCAGGCAGTTCAGAGTTGAAGCTTTAGCTGGCTGCACTGCCAGACGCAAGAAAGAGGAAGAAATGGATCTTGGAATCAAGGATCGCGTGGCCCTGGTTGCCGCCGGCAGCAAAGGAATTGGTTTCGCAGTTGCCTTCGAACTAGCCCGCGAGGGCGCCCGCGTGTTTCTCTGCTCGCGAGATGAGAAACGAGCCAGCGAGGCGGCACAGAAGATTCACGATGAAACCGGCGCTACTGTGGCCGGTATTGGCGCTGACGTTACGGATGAACTTGCGGTCGAGCATTTTGTGAGTCTTGCCCGCGAGCGCGCCGGGCGCATCGACATCCTGGTGACTAACGCGGGTGGCCCGCCCGTGTCGAGTTTTGCTGAATCTGATCTGGATGCGTTTCGAAAGGCCTTCGAACTAAACGCGCTATCCGCGATTCGTCTGGCAAAGCTCGTGGTGCCGGGAATGCGCGCGCAGAAATGGGGTCGCGTAGTAAACATCACTTCGGTCTCATCGAAACAACCCATCGACGGCTTACTCTATTCAAACACTGTGCGCGCGGCTTTAACCGGTTGGGCCAAGACCGTTTCCAACGAAGTGGCGGCGGATAACGTTACCGTTAACAACGTAGCACCGGGTTACACCCTTACGGCGCGGCAGGACGAACTTGCCGAGGCTCGCAGTAAAACTTTGGGGAAGTCGAAGGAGGAAATCATTGCGTCATGGGCCACGCAGGGTCCGATGGGGCGGATTGGTCAACCTGACGAAATTGCAGCTGCGGTCGTCTTTCTCGCTTCCGAACGCGCTTCATATATCACCGGCGTCACACTGCAGGTTGACGGCGGCTGGGTTCGCGGTTTGTTATAGGGTTTTCGTTTACAAAGTCGGCCTCCATCGCCAAAGAAACTAATGTTAAAAACAAGTCTGCTCATTCTGATTAGCCTGTTTGCGTTGACGCTCACCGGTTCTGTTCAAACTAAGGCGCCGGAAACTGAACGGCCCAACGAACGGCCAAGAGCGCGCGACGCCGGCGTGATAGTTGGCATGATGAAGCCGGGCCCGCTCAACGCAATTACCGACGTTAGCGGCGTCACTGTCGGTCAGATCACGATTGTTCGTGGCGAGAATGTGCGCACTGGCGTTACCGCTATTCTGCCTCATCGCGGCAATCTCTTTCGCGAAAAAGTCCCCGGCGCTGTGTTTCTGGGAAACGCTTTTGGCAAGCTGGCGGGATCAACTCAGGTAAACGAACTCGGAGAAATTGAAACTCCCATCCTGCTGACTTCGACCTTATCGGTTCCACGTGTAGCCGATGCAGTTTTGGATTACATGCTCGCGCTCCCGGGAAATGAAAATGTGCAATCGATCAATCCACTGGTCGCTGAGACGAATGATGGCGGGTTGAATGACATTCGAGGCCGGCATGTAGCTTCTGGTGATGTGCTGGCTGCTCTCAAAGCCGCCCGGGGCGGACCAGTTGCAGAGGGTTCTGTCGGGGCAGGAACCGGAACGACTGCATTTGGCTTCAAAGGAGGGATTGGCACCGCTTCTCGTCAGTTGCCGGCTTCGCTGGGTGGTTACACGGTAGGCGTGCTGGTGCAAACTAATTTTGGTGGTGTGCTGACCATCAACGGTGCGCCAGTTGGTAAGGAGTTGGGCCGGTTTTATCTAAGAGAAGAACTCGCCAGCGCTTCAGGTAAGGCTAGAAACCCGCTCGTCAACAAGCATTCTCAGGCCGACGTAGCAGACGGCTCAGTAATCATAGTCGTCGCCACCGACGCCCCAATCGACGCTCGCAATCTTCGCCGTCTCGCGGCACGAACGATGTTGGGCCTCGCGCGCACGGGTTCGTCCGCCTCAAACGGCAGCGGCGATTACGCAATTGCTTTTTCGACAACGCCTGAGCTTCGTATCATCTCGCCCAACGCGAACCTGCGAAATGCGCCGCGTAACGTTCCCCTGCTGCATAACGAGGCTATGTCGCCTTTGTTTCTAGCCGTCATTGAGGCAACCGAAGAGGCCGTTTATAACTCTCTCTTTCGAGCAACGACCATGACGGGCCGAGGGAGAACCGTCGAAGCTTTGCCACTCCCTCGCACACTGGAAATATTGCGCAAATACAACGCCCTAACTCCATGATCAATAACTCACCAGCGAGAATTGAAGCGCCCTGGATCGCTGCCGACCTCAATCCGGATGATCTGGAAAGCTCTCACTGGCGGTCGGCGACTCCGGTGGAAATCAAACGGAGGTGGTCAGGCGAAGCCGCCCCTGCCAACCATCACGCTGAAGCGCGAATCCTGTGGACTGATCAGGCATTGTGCGTTCGCTTTGTTGGCCGCCAGACAGAACCGCCGGTTGTTAGTGCAAAGCCGCAGCTTGAGACGAAAACGATTGGTCTCTGGCACCGGGACGTTTGCGAAATCTTCATCGCACCCGATCCAAATACGCCGTCGCGGTATTTTGAGTTTGAAGCTGCGCCAGGCGGTGAGTGGGTGGATTTGGGTATCAGGTTTCAAGGATCCAGGCGCGAAACTGATTTTGAGTTCAGGTCCGGAATGACGGTGGCCGCGTCGATTGCCGCGGACCAACTGATGATTGCGATCCGAATTCCATGGTCCGAGTCTATTCCTAAACCTGAGAAGGGTGAGAAGTGGCGGGTAAATTTATTCCGCTGCATTGGCGCAGGAAACGAACGCTACCTCGCGTGGCAACCGACCTTCACGGTGGAACCGAATTTCCACGTGCCGGAAGCCTTCGGTTGGCTCGAGTTTGTTTAGGAATTACTGCGGAACCATTACCCTTTGCGATGTGATGAAACGTAAGCGGAAAATTTGGCGCGATCATCATCCGGCATTTCGGTAATCCGAACACCTATCAGATAACCCGCCTGAGCCTCGTCCTCTTCAAAAGTCTCATAACGGATTGGAGTGACCTTCATTTCTACCGGACCGTTGGGAAGTTTCAGATTCAAATCCAGACTGCGGTTTTCTCCGACCAGGTGTTGTTCGCCGAGGCGGATGGCGGAGACGATGAGCGCCAGACCGTTGGGACTAAGGTCGAGAGTGTAACCATCAATACTAGTGGTTCGTTTGGCACCATTCCGGCTCTTTGCCGAAGAGGAGATCGACAGGGTGAATGGCAGGCGAACTTTCAGCCGTTTCCCTTTCCGGCGTTCACCGACGTACCGGCGGAAACGCGAAACCACTGAACGGGCTAATTCCATCTCTTCTCCCCACTAACTGCACGCGCTGCCGCCGCAAGACTGAATCAAAAAGGCTGGCCAGAGCCGCCTCCGCATCTCTCTATTGCGGCGCGAACCCTGTTGGTCAAAAGCGTCTTTTTAACTTGAGGACGGGGTCTTATCCGGGAACACATCGGGGAAAGGTCAAAAATCATTCTAGTGAGCTTGTCACCGGTGCGCAAGAAAAAGATTCGACCGGGTGGCGGGGATTATTGCTTTGGGTAACCAAATCAGGGAATCTTCACGTCGAGACGGCTCGTCTCACCTGCCGTAAGCTTTATTCGCTGGGCCCTCGAGCCCTCCACCCTAACGAAATCCTCAGTGATAATCGCGGGGAAGTCGCCGCGTTGGCGAGCAAATACGAAATACTCACCGGGTTCACCCGTCAGTTGAAACGTGCCGTCTGCCGCGGTGCGCGCGGTGAGATAGGAGGTGCGAAATCGTTGCAGCTCGTTCCGTACCGGGGCCAGCAGCACGGTGTAGTCGCTCAACCCTTCCCCGTTTTTTTCTGAAACGACCCTGCCTGATAACTGTCCTGAGCTCGCGGACACCACCACCTGAAGCGGGCCTGTCTCCGCACCTTCAATTATTCTAAGCTGCGACTGACGAGGATCAGTGCCGTTTACGGTCAATGACTTCAGCACGTACGGTGCGCCCGGGATCAGCGCCAGATTGACGTAAACATCACCGCCCTGAACGTCATTTAGACTGAACGAGCCGTCTGGCATTACCCTAATCGGCAGGGGCCGTTCAGGTCTTGCGCCGTCGCGAACCAGCTCCAGAAAAATTACGAAGTCCGCCGGCAGCGCAGATCCATCCTCCAGTGACACTGAACCTCTAATTGAGCCTGGTCCAACTATCATCAGCGTTAGCTGTTTTAGATCCGCGCCAGAAACCAACACCTCCTGCTGAGCGATCAGGAATCGTGGTCGCGATCCTCGAAAAGACGGTTCCCCATTCGCCCGTCCCAATTCAGGCGCCTGACTGCGCATGCGAGTCGGCCGTGCGAGTGGAGACGTGGGAACCAGGGCGGTAGCAATATATGATCCTTCCTGCACGCCACTAAACGACCAATTTCCTGACGAGTCGCTTTCCGTCGACCGTTGACGCATGCCTGGTGAGATCATGCCTCCTGACTCTGCATTCGGATTACGCAAGACTACTGTCGCACCTGCGACGGGTGTGCCGTCGTGCTGTCTAACCACGGTGCCGGAGATGGAAAACTCATTACGCGTTATGAGGGTGACATTGACGCCGGTTGTTTCGTGGCCCGACTCTACGCGCACCGCCGTCGCGTCCCGCACGGTTATTGCCGCCGGATGGTAAGTAACCATCTGCGACTCACCTCGCATGCGCGAGCGGATATCAAAACTTCCTTGCTTATCTTCAACGGCCGCGGCGACGACGTATTCACCGGGCGGCACATTTTCCAGACGATACTCACCGTGCCTGTCGGTCTGCGTCGTAAACTGCATCGTGCCGGCGCCGGGAGTTCCCTCCCGGGAAATAATATTCACCGTCACATCGGTTAAAGGCGCGCGGTTCGGCTGCATCACCTTTCCCGAAATCGCGCCACCTCGCACAATGGCAATCTCGACCTCAGCAGTGTTAGTTCCGTCAACCGTGAACTGAGCATCATGCCTCGGCACAATTCCTTCAAAGTCTTCGCGCCTCGGAATCGCGGAAATCGGAATCGGAAGTCTCATTCCAAGACCGCTCGGAGAACTGAGGCCAGCGCCACCCACGGTGACATAATATTTTCCCGCTGCCAATCCAGGGATCTGAAACTCACCACTGTTGTTTGTAAACGCAACGATGCCCGGCGGCGCGCTGAGATCTGAATCGCTTGAATCGCTATAAGCCGGAAACACATGAACTCGCGCGCCCTTCAACGGCTTCAAATTGTCTTTGTAAACCACACGCCCTTTGACTATTGAGTGTCCAGCTTGTGCAGGCGCAATCGTCCGGCGAGGAAAATCGCGTGGCCTCGGTGACTGTCCGCCAGGGGGCAGGGTTCTGATGTTTTGCGGCGCGCTGATGTTCGGCTGCGCGAAGACCTCGCCCGAGTAGCGAGGGTGAAAAAATCCTGCGCATAGCAATGTCAGGGAGAAGACGAACAGGAACCGAGGTGACCAACGAGCGAGGAAATAATTCATACTTCTTTGTTCGGCGAGAAACGGAAATTAATTCTTTGGAGGAGAAAGAGGTTTACCGCCAACATCGGCACTGCGAACGCCCGCCGCATCCATGTAAAATGATAGCCGGCCAGTTCGCCCATATTGCGCCGGTTCCGCCGTGGCATTCCACGACTTTCCGCCGGGCGCCACAGTAATTTTGAAGCGGTAACCGGTGGTTGCCGTCCCTTCGATGTCCTTTGGCACGAGACCGGCCGCGATGAGGGTCGGTAAATCGGCAAACTGGCCGTTGTGTTGCTGAGAGTAAAGCAGGAGCGCGAGGGATATCCGTGTAAACATTTCCTGAACGTCGTCGTGATGCGCATCGATGCGCGCGTTGAAGAAAAATTTCTTCCCAGCTTTCTTTACCAGTTCCTGATCTTCGCGCTTTCCCACGACCCAGACGCCGTTTACCTTCATCAGAGCTACGGGCTCAATCTTCGGTTTTCCTTCATGGTCAGCCAACCGCACAAAAACATCCGCCGTGTCGCCGCTGACCTGTTCGCCGGTAATCTCCAGATTGGCGGGGATGCCTTCGCTTACGGCGACCGCGATACGTTCAAAGTCCGGCCGCAGATCGTCATATTCCTGCTGTTTTAGTCCCTCCAGCGCCGGGGCATAAATTGAAAGCGCCCAACCTTCCTTGAATCTCTTTTCGCGCAGGGCCTTGTAAAACTCGCGCACCGTTTCCGACGGGGTGCGGGCAGGTGTCTGCGCCATCAGGGTGACCGCAAACGTCAGAATAATGAGAAACGCACCGAACCTGTGCGCATATTTAGCGGGTGGCTGAAAACGCATGAATAAGAAGTCCTCTGGGTTATTGTAAAAAGAGTCGGGGCCACCTTCAAACAAACAGGCGCGCCCCAACTCTTATAGAGGATAGCGAGGCCAAAAGCGTTGCCATCAACCGCTAGCGGAACGCTTACCTCCGAGGCCATGGCGACCGACGCGATACAAGGTAAACACCAGCACCCCAAAGGCGATCAGTCCAATGATCATGCTTTCATGTATCGCCTCAGGCAGGAAGCGGCCGATATTTAGTACGTTGCTTTCGAGCGCCGTTGGGATTGCCAGGAACAATCCGGCAATCGTGCCACCAGCAATCAAACCGGAACTGTACAGCACGCCCGGTCCGCTCTCTTCCTCCGCCAGCGAACGTTTGCCTCGAGCAACTCTCTCCACTAGCGCACGCACAGCGCCGCCGACAAAGATCGTGGCCGACGTCGCAAACGGCAGATACATGCCGACCGCGAATGGAAGAGCCGAGATGCCGACAATCTCAAGCAGAATTGAAATGAAGGCTCCGATCAAAATCAAAGACCACGGTAGTTTCTGCGTCAGCACGCCATCGACGAGAACTGCCATCAGCTGCGCTTTGGGTGCGTCGAACTTCGAACTTGGACCAGTTTCAACTTCCGCGTACTTCGCCAGCCCGGCGTCGTCCACGTAAAACGTCTTCGTGTTTTCGCCCTCCTTGACGGTAGCTACTCGATAGAGTTGACCGTCAAGCCCGCGCTGGCGCGTATCGCTGACGGCCACGTTGCCGCCGGCCACGAAAGGTGCTGCCGGAAGATTCTCGTTTGAGACTGCCATGCGCACTCCGCCAACGCCTGGATTTATTCTGTAGTGAATCTCACCAACCTGGTTAACCAGATATTGACCTGAAGCGATCGCGGTGCCGTCAGAGGCTTTCTGATCCTCAGCCAGCCGATGAACGTAATAGGGACCGCCGGCCAGGTTACCCTTGGTCCATTGCGTGTCATTCGCGCTCACGGTCGCGCGATAGGTCGGATAGTTGCGCGGGAGTAAATTTGTGTACGAAGAATTCAGCGCCGAAAGAGTGTAGGCGATAAGCAGCGCGGAAGTGGTAGCGCCGACCATCAATCCCCACTGCATCCTCGCCGGAGTACCGCCGACCAGAAATCCGGTTTTCAAATCCTGGGAGGTAGTCCCTGCATTCGATGCCGCGATACAAACCACAGCGCCTACCGACAACGCCAGCACTCGCGAATCAGCGCCGCCCATTCCCAATAACAGGAAGATGAGCGAAGTGATGAGGATTGTCGCAATGGTCATCCCGGAAATCGGGTTTGACGACGATCCAATTTCGCCGGTGATGCGGGACGATACTGTGGCAAAGAAGAAACCGAACACGATAACTAGCAGCGCGGACAGCACGTTCATCAAAATGCTGCTGCCCGGCGAACCCTGGAAGATCAACCACGCCATAATGGCGAAGAACAAGACCACGATCCCGCCAACGACAAACGTCATCGGCATGTCTCGCTCGGTCCGGGGCACTTCACGTTTTGCTGACGAGCCTTTACCGCCCCCAAAACTCCCCATGCTCGACGAAAAAGCGCTGATGATCGTCGGCATCGAGCGCGCCAGACTTATTATTCCGCCCGTCGCCACCGCACCGGCGGCGATGTAGCGAATGTAAAGGTCCTGTATCTGCCCGGAGCTCATTGCGGAGATCAGCGGGCCTCCCGGAAGGACTGGGAAGAGCGGCTCAGAGTAGCCGGCGCCGAAAAACTTAACCATCGGGATCAGCACAAGAGCCGAAAGGAATCCGCCGCCGAGCATCATCGAGGCAATGCGTGGCCCAATAATAAAGCCGACGCCCAGGAGTTCAGGCGAGATATCCGCAGCTACAGTCGCGCGCTGGTAACCTCGCATGACGTAAGAAGGCGCTTCATTCCAGAGTCTTGCGCCGCTCATCAGGAATTTGTAAAAGGCGGCCACGCCAAAGCCGACGAAGACTGTCTTCGCGTCCGTTCCACCTTTCTCACCGACCACCAGGACTTCCGCGCAGGCAGTGCCTTCCGGATAGATCAGCTTCCCGTGCTCTTTGACAATCAACGCCCGTCTCAGCGGAATCATGAGCAGCACACCGAGCCACCCGCCCAGCAACGCGACCCAGGTGATGCGCGAGATTTCAAGGTCGTAACCAAGTATCAGCAGCGCGGGCATCGTGAAGACGATGCCGGCAGCGATCGATTCACCGGCCGAACCAGTCGTTTGCGATATGTTGTTTTCCAGAATCGATGTTTTCCCCATCGCCCGAAAGATGGAGATGGCCATGACCGCGATGGGGATCGAAGCAGATACAGTCAACCCGACCCTGAGCGCCAGATAAACGCTGGATGCGCCAAAGATGATTCCCAGGATTGCGCCGACGATGACAGCGCGAGCCGTAAACTCCGGCAGTATTACATCCGCGGAAATAAACGGCTTATGCGTCGCGTGACTCTCAGCCACAGGCACATGAAAATCATCAATGACCTTCGACATTAGAAGTTGACCTCCAACCAGATTTTTATATAACGGGGAGTGCTAAGGGGTTAATTGACGCCGCTACTTTACACGCGTCTCCCGCGCGGGGGCAAGCACTTTAGCTGTGAAAGCGCCTGTTTAATGGGGCAACAGACGCCCTCGCCCGCAACGCGCGCGCAGCTCGAAAGAACCTTCGCTCTTTAGACCGGCGCACCTGGTAGTGCGTTGCGCGCGAGGAGCCCTCGGTTCCAGGAAAGGCCCCTTCAACCTTAGGACTGTTTTCGATTAAACTTCCACGCTCTCTTCGATAAATTCAATCCAGGGATCAAAATGCGATTACCAACCCGCGAGCTCGCACTAGTCTTTCTGCTTCCACTCCTGTTTGCGTCAACAGCCGTTGCGCAGCGTCGCGCTGAATCGTCAAGTGCCTCAGCAGCGCGCATTCCGGCGCCCGCGGAGGTCCTGGGTTTCACTCCCGGCGATGATCGCAAACTCGCAAGTTGGAATCAGGTGCTCAGTTATTTTGACAACCTTGATCGCGCCAGCGATCGCGTTAAGTTTGAAGCCCTCGGCAAAACCACGATGGGCGTTCCTTTTGTCATGGCTACGATCAGCACTCCGGAAAACCTCGCGAGACTTGACGAGTACAAACAGATTCAGGAGTTGCTCGCCGATCCAAGAAAGCTAGGGCCGGCCCGTGGACGCGACCGCAAAGCCGCAGAACTAATCGCCCGCGGTAAAACCATCGTTTTGATTACTTGTGGAATTCATTCAACGGAAGTCGGTTCTTATCTTTCGAGCATGCTCATAGCTCATCAACTCGCCTCTTCAAATCAGCCGGAGATTTTGGAGGTTCTAAAGAACACGATCATCCTGCTGGTTCCTTCGCTGAATCCGGATGGCGTTGATATCGTCAAAAACTGGTATGACAAAACACTCGGCACTCCTTATGAAGGCACTAGTCCGCCCGAGCTTTATCACAAGTATGTGGGCCATGATAACAACCGCGATTGGTATGCGTTCACGCAGGTGGAAACGCAGATCACTGTGGATAAGATTCACAACGTCTGGCACCCGCAAATAGTCCACGACATTCACCAGCAGGGCGAATATGCCGCACGTTTGTTTCTTCCGCCATACATGGCCCCCGTGGAGCCAAATGTGCCGAAGCAAATCATCGAGGGTTACTCCGAGCTCGGCAATTTCATGGCGCGGGAGCTGCGCGCTAACGCATTTAGGGGAATCACAACCAATTCAACCTACGACGCCTGGACTCCAGCGCGCGCCTATTCGCATTACCACGGCGGCGTGCGCATTCTTTCCGAAACTGCTTCAGCGCGGATCGCGTCGCCAATCACATTAAAGTTTGACCAGTTGCGTTCACGTGAGGGCTACGATCCGCAGAAGGAATCGGAAAAGTTTGGACCTGTGTGGCGCGGCGGCGAATGGAACCTGCGAGACATCACAAACTACATGACGAGCGCGGCGTTTACTCTGCTTTCACACGCCTCGGCGAATCGTGAACGCTGGTTGAGCAGGTTTTATGAAATCGGAAAGGAAGCTGTGCGGCCGCGCGCCGCTGGGGAGCTACGCGCCTTTGTTATTCCCTACAAGGCAAATGATCGTGACGGCGGGACACGGCGAAACGCTTTGTTGAATATCTTAAAACGAGGAGGTGTCGAAACTCAGGGGGTGAAGAGATTCCGGCTAAATCGTGAAACCTTCGCCGAAGGCTCAACGATCATTCCTCTGGACCAGCCTTACGGATTGTTTGCCAAGGCCTTATTGGAGCGTCAGGTTTATCCGAATCTGCGCGACGCTGAAGGTCATCCAATTCAGCCTTACGATGTTACATCTCATTCGCTTGGCTTGTTAATGGACGTGCCGGTAACGCCAATTTACAAGCCCATCGCTTTCAAGCGCGCCCAGGTAGGCGCGGAATCTGCCTGGCTAAGTGGTTGTGGTCAACGCAAAGTCTATGGGCTCTACCGGTCCTTCGTTCCAGCTATGGATGAAGGTTGGACCCGCTGGATTTTTGAAGAAACTGCGCGATCGAATGATTGCTTTCGTTATGAGTCGCTTACTGACCGGGAGGTGAAGCTCGGAGCGCTCAACAAATTCAACGCGCTGGTTATTCCCGACCAGCCTCCGGCGGGACTGCTCAATGGATATCGTTCAGGTGCAATGCCGCCTGAATACACCGGTGGACTCGGCCAGGCAGGCGTGAAGGCGATGCGGGAGTATGTAGAACAAGGAGGCACGCTCGTTTTTCTGAATCGAGCTTCAAGCTTTGCGATTGAACAGTTCAAACTTCCCGTTCGCAATGTTGTGGCCGGTGTTACCCAAAAAGAGTTTTTTGTGCCGGGATCAATCCTGCGACTTGAGCTCGATACGTCACATGCAATTGCGCGAGGAATGGCGAGGGAAACGATCGCGTGGGTAGAGGATTCGCCCGTGTTCGAAGTCACCTCTGGTAACGCCCGCATCATCGCGCGTTATCCATCAAACAAGAACCCACTACTTTCAGGATGGCTGCTGGGAGACAGCCGCATCCGCGGCCGGGCCGCACTAGTCGAAGTCTCCGTGGGCAAAGGCCGAATCATCCTCTTCGGCTTCCGACCACAATATCGCGCCCAGTCGCTCGCAACTTATCCATTACTCTTCAATGCAATCAGTGGCAACTGATAATAGGTTGGGCGTGTCTCGACCGAAACTAGCGGTGGCTGTAATCGCCACTCTATATTTTCTTTGGTGCGCTTACGATCCTTCGCAGTGGCATCTGATTGACGGCGTGAATCTCGTGATTCACGAGGCAGGCCACCTCATCTTTAGTCCCTTTGGAGAATTCATGATGATTGCCGGAGGTTCGCTCTTCCAGGTGATCATGCCGGCTCTCTTCGTCGGCTATTTTTGGTACCAGAGTAAATACTATTCGGCGGCCCTGGTGCTCTTCTGGGTCGGGCAGAGTATTCTAAATGTCTCAGTCTACGCGGGCGACTCGGTGGCGCTCCAACTGCCCCTCATTGGCGGCCAGGATTCATTACACGACTGGAATTACATGCTCGACAGTTTGGGGTTGTTGCGATCAACAGCAAAGGTGGCTGGCGCAATTCGGCTCCTGGGCACAATAGTTATTGCACTCGCCGCGGTAGGCTCGGTCAAATTTGCCAAGCCTGATTTGGCGGCTTTCAGAGAAGACGGCTGAAGAGCATCAGCATTGTTTAGCGAAGCAAAATCCCTGATCAAGTCTGCGTTCCCGGAGGGGGTAAGACTTTATCGCCGCGCGCGCAGATTTGCTCAAGGCCGCAACGGCGAACCACCCGCCCTGGCTGACATCTTCTCAACCATTTACAAGAACAATGCCTGCGTAAAGAGATCGACTGTGGGTCGCCATAGTAGATTCGGAAATGCAAAAGTTTCCAACCCTGCCCGATCAAAGGAACCACTAATGCCAAACTTAAGGTTATCCCGTCTTGCTGCGGTTGTGCTTGCCATTGCCACTCTATCCTCTAACCTGGCTGCACAGCAGCCGGCTAAGGACGTCCCCGCTCCCGTAGACCTGGGGGCATTTACTAAGGAGATAATGGCTCTGGAATTTCGGGGTGGCCACTCTTATCTGGCAATGTGGCTTCCCTACGAGTTTTTCGTTGCCGCCACAGTTAGTCAAAAAGACGTGCCGAAGTCGACTGTAGAGAAGGATCTGGCGTTCCTCGTTCCGTATGTCGCACTCTTCGTTCAGACCAGTATTCAGCAACCTACCGGACCTGATTTGTATGCGGATGAAAAGGAGGTGCGCGCTCGCGCTTTCTTGCGATTGTCAGATGGAAGTGAGATTTCCCCACTGGAACAAGTGCCTCCAAGGGTTGCCGCAATGATGTCGGCTATGAAGGCCATACTCACTCAGGAGGGTGATGCTGGCAGCGCTAACATGCACCTTCTGATTTTTCCGGCTACCGTTAGCGGCCGGAAAATTGTGGATACTTTGCTGCAGGATAAACTGACGCTCGTATTGAAGGCCAACCAGAGATTTAAGGAAACCTCATTCACCTGGAGAACGCCATTTGACGCAGTTGTGAAAGTGCCTGATTGTCCGCGTTGCAAAGCGGGAGTGTCCGCCAAGTGGCTATACTGTCCCTATTGCGGTCAGAAACTTACTCACCGATGAAGCGAATTGCGTTTTTGGAGCAAACTCATTTTTCGAGGTACATCTGCGCGGCCATCTTCGTGAGTTTCCATACTCGCGACCATTCGACGCGGCCACTGCCATCTTCCCGGCCAGACAACTTGTCGAAGATCATCTTTCGAAAAACTTTGCCTTCGCGCTTCAACATAAACTCTTTCGCGAAAGGCTTCGCCGTTTCAAAGAAACTGAAGCCCGGATCTGTGGCGATGCCGATTCCCTCCAGAGTCATCAGTGCGCGCATCACGTAAGTGAAGTTTGATGGCAAACGGAAGGGATACTCATACATCACTTCAGCCAGGTCGTAAGTCAGTTCCTTAAATTTAACTTCGCCTAACTTGAGGTTTAGATAAACCTTGAAAAGCCTCTCGACGACCGGTCGAATCGTTTCCGGATCAACCCCGGGTTTAAGAAAGTTGAGATTGATGATGTCCTGGCCCAGCCCCGAAACGTCGCGGCTAACCACATGGAAGAAAGCGTCGATCATCCGCGACTGCAATTGAGGTGTGATGCGGCCTACCATGCCAAAATCGAAAAACGCGAGATGGCCGGAATCCATGACCAGCAAATTTCCCGGATGTGGATCGGCGTGAAAGAAGCCATCCTCCAGGAGTTGCTTCAAATATGTTCGAACCAGAAGCCGGTTGACTTTCACTGCGGAAATGCGACGAGCTGCGAGCGCTTCGAGGTCCGTCACCTTCGTGCCGCGAATAAACTCGAGCGTCAAAACCCTTTGGCTGGTGTGGCTCCAATAGATTTTCGGGACTCGAATCGTACGCCAGGTTTGGAAGTTAAATCGAAATCGATCGGCGTTGCGTCCTTCCTTAACGTAATCAATCTCTTCGAACACCGTGAAGTGAAACTCACGCAGCATGCCTTCCCAGTCGGCGTTCTCATTTGCGACGGGGAAGAACCGGTTGATCAACTTAACGATCCGGTAAAGGATTGCGATGTCGAAGCTGATCGTCTCAGGTAGTCCAGGGCGCTGCACTTTGACTGCAACTTCTTCTCCGGATGAGAGCCGGGCTCGATAGACCTGGCCCAGTGAAGCCGCCGCGATGGGCTCGTGATCGATCTCCGCGAAACACTCGTGCAAGGACTTGCCTAGTTCCGATTCGATTCGCGCGTAAGCTTCAGCCGTCGGAAACGCGGGTACTTGATCCTGAAGCGTCGCCAGCTCTTTAACGTAGGCGAGCGGCAGGAGGTCGGCCCGCGTGCCCAGAGCCTGGCCAATCTTGATAAAGGTTGGGCCAAGTTCGATTAGGCTGGATCTCAGCCAGACGGCTTGCTGCCCCAGTCGTTCATCTTTCTTTTCCGAGCCCTCCGCTCCGCGAAAGATCAGGCGACGAAGCGCTCGAATAGCGTGGTGGAGGGTGAGACTCAAAAGCTGCCGGAAGCGCGCCCGAAGTCTACCGGCCAAATTACCTGACCTGGATTCCTTAAGAATTCGATCGATGTGGCGGCGATTGAAAGCAGCACGGATATCGTAGGTATCGAGAAAAATATACAGCGTGAAGAGCCCGAGCACGCGTGCAACTCGTGCCGCGTGCCACCAGCCGCGCAACCCACGACCTCTTAGAATCGCGGCTACCATCTCGTCGGTCAGAGGCTCCGGAGCAGCGCTGGTCTTTGGCGTCAATGGCGCCGTTACGAAACCGCCATTCACTGGCGAGTTCGCTGCGCCATTGCCGTTGCCGGCAGGCTTCCTCTGCAGTGGTACTAATGCTTGTTCGACACTCATAGAATGCTGACTAATGTCACACCTGGATTCTAAACCAAAGCGAGGCGTTGTCTGGCTGCGTCGCGGTCAAAATAACTCTGCGCTCGCTTAACGTCTCTTTCAATCTGCGTTTTCAGCTCAACGACTGAGTCAAACTTCTTCTCGTCGCGCAAACGATGGAGGAAACGCACTCGCACCACATCTCCGTACAGATCGCCCGCCCAATCGATTACGAAAGTCTCAACCGAAGGTTCCGTACCGGCCTCAAAAGTAGGCCGCAGCCCCACATTTGTGACGCTGCGGCGCCATTGTCCATCGATCAAGGCTCCAGTCACGTAAACGCCGTTGCGGGGTATGACGCGGTTCTTTGGATGCAGGTTTGCTGTGGGAAAACCAAGTGTTTTGCCTCGTTCGGCGCCCTTTTCAACGCGGCCCTCCACCCCATAGGGTCGCCCTAATAAACGTCGAGCGATATTAACTTTGCCTTGCGCGAGCAGCTGGCGCACCTTGCTGGAGCTGACTCGTTGATTGCGAAACTGCACTTCCGGCACTTCATCGGCAAAGAAACCAAGTTCCTGGCTAACACGCCGGAGTAATTCGATGTTGCCTTCGCGGTCATGGCCAAAAGCGAAACCGCGCCCCAGGTAGACCTCCTTAGCATGCAGTCGATCTTTGACCACGTCGCACAAGAAATCCTCTGCCCGGATACGCGAAAATTCTTCGTCGAAACGGACGACTATCGTCTGCTCGATGCCGAGCACGCCGAAGCCTTCCACTTTTTGATCGAGAGTTTGCAGCAGAGGCGGAGCCGATTCGGGATGCAATACAGCTCGCGGATGCGGGTCAAAGGTGATCACGGTCGGAACCGCACCCGTTTGATGCGCTCTCTCAACGACAGTACGCATGATCAACTGATGGCCAAGATGGAGGCCATCAAAAACCCCGAGTGTCAGGACCGTGGGCCGCTGGATCTCGGCGTTGTCAGTACCATGAAAAAGTCTCATGCGTTAGTCCAAAGTCTAAAGTCCAAAGTCCAAAGTCAATCCAGAGGCGTTGGACATTGGACTTTGGACTGTCCTGCTCGATCTTCACCCATCGACGACCAATCCATCGTAGGCCCACTCAACTCCCGGCGGCAGTCGCGACGAGTCGCGCGCGTGCTTAACATCATGAGCGATGTGCGTCAGGTAAGCTCGTCCTGGTTTTATTCGTTCAATGTACTCGAGGGCCTTGTCCAACCAGAGGTGCGTTGGATGCGGATTGAATCGCAGGCAATCGAGTGCCAGCACATCCAAACCGCTTAACGCATCAATTGAGGCCTCAGGAATCTCGCTGAGATCAGTTGCATAAGCGAAGTCGTTGAAGCGATAGGCCATCACCGGCAGCCGCCCGTGGATCACCTCAACCGGCGTGATCGTTAAATTGCGCCCAAGACAAAACGAAGCGCCGGGCATCACTGTGTGCGGAATCACTTGCGGCAAGCCGCCGCCAAAGTGTGACGGTTCGAAAATGTATTTAAAGATTCGTTTGATATCCACCCAAGCGCGCTCGTTTGCGTAGAGGCCCAGCGCTCCGTGGCGAAAATTGAGTGGGCGAATATCGTCGAGGCCAAAAATGTGATCAGCGTGACAGTGTGTAATCAGAGTGGCGTCGAGATGCTTCAACTGAGCACGCAACGCCTGTTGACGAAAGTCGGAGGAAGTGTCGACCAACACCGACTGACCTTCATGTTGGATTAGTATTGAAACGCGCAGGCGCTTGTCGCGAGGATCGTCTGAGATGCAGGTTTCACATTCGCAGCCGATTGAGGGCACGCCGGTGGATGTTCCCGTACCTAGGAAGGTGAGCTTCATGTTGAGTCCAATGTCCAACGTCCAAAGTCCAAAGTCAAATCTCCATGCTCTACTAAACTGAGCAGTGAGACCAATGACTTTGGACTTTGTCCCTTAGTCTTTGGACTTTTATTTCGCGCCAGTGATATCGCTCCCGCTGAATTTGCGAGCTATTGGCGGCGTGGCGTTGCTGAGTGAGACAAACTGCATACGAAGATCTGCGAGTAGGCCTTCCAGCACCTGCTGCTCCTGAGGCAGGAGGTTTCCACGCGTCTTCTGTTGCAGCATTCCCAGAATATCAATCCAGTGTTTACCCAGCTCAAGATCCACTTCGCGTTTGCCGGTAGCGGGATGCTCCATCATTCCCAGCGACGAAGCGGCGTTTGACGCAATCGACATCATGAAATTGGCGAAGCTCGCTGGATCCTCGGCGCCGATTAATTCTTCTTCGGCTTCATCCACAACTGGGTCACTTGGCGCTTGTGCCGGAGATTCCGCCGGTGATTCCTCCGGCGCCTCGGCTCCACTATCGCCAGTAACTTCAGCTTGGGCTGTGGCGGGGGGCGCTGACGGCGCCGCCTGTGATGGAATTTCGTCGGCCTTTGCTTCTCGCACCGGCTCTGGTTTCTCTTCGGGTGGAACGTCCCGGGCCGAACCGTCCGGATTGAAGAGACGCCGATCGGTTACTTTGAAATTTGCTTGTTCCTCGCTCATTTTGCCTGCCTGTCTGCGATAAAAACTCCGTGAGACTATCTATCGCGTCCGCCGTATTGGTTAAAGTTGTTGTGTGAGTGATGGTAGCACCCTGACCAGACGCTCGCAAGATAAGCTAAAAATCGGTAGTGGATCAGTTTGCTTTGCGTCCTTTGCGAAAGCCTTAGCGACCTTTGCGGTAAGGCTTTAGTACAAAACAAAACCGCAAAGACCGCCAAGCTGAAACGCAAAGTTCGCAAAGGAAAACTGTTTCGATTTCCAAACTGACCCACTA
>DATMDU010000018.1:0-1325 GCA_035557535.1 Pyrinomonadaceae bacterium | reverse complement strand
TATAATCAGTTTAACGTGTCTGTATGAAAAACGTTCGTACGAAAAGGACGGGACAGGCCGCCCGCCCCTCGGTCGGTGCAGACCGTAATGTAGCAAGGGTCGTCCCGTCCTTGCTCCCCAAAAGCTCGAACAGTTGCCTGGGTTACCCAAGCCCGCATTCTCTGCAAGGCCGAGCTAGGTTGGAGCAGATCCAAAACATAAAGGAGGGTTGTCTGTTGGGTATTCCCGTTGTCTTTGTCGGTATCGATGTGTGCAAAGCTCAACTCGATGTTGCTATCCGTCCCACCGCACAGAACTTGTCGGTGACGAACGATAAAGCCGGCATCCGGGCTTTGATCAAACATTTCAAAAAGCTTCCGCCAAACCTGGTCGTCTTGGAATCCACTGGTGGTCTTGAACGTCAGATCATGATCGCTCTGATTAGTGCCAAGATCCCGGTAGTCATGGCTAACCCTCGCCAGGTCAGGGACTTCGCCAAATCCACCGGTCAATTGGCTAAAACCGATCGCATCGATGCCGCGGTTTTGGCCCACTACGCCGAGGCGATCCGTCCCCAACCGCGCCCGCTCCCCGACGAGCTCACTTTGGAACTCAGAGCGTTGACTGCACGCAGACGACAAGTCATCGACATGATCGTCGCTGAAAAAAACCGCTTGGCCACAGCCTCCAAAGCGATCAAAAAACGGATCATCGCTCATATCGCCTACCTCGAACGGGAACTCGATGACGCCGACCATGACCTCGATCGATTCATCGAGAAAAATCCTCTCTGGAAAGAGAACCAAGAAATTCTCTGCTCTACGCCGAGCATTGGGCCCGTGAGCAGCCGTACACTGATCGCTGAACTCCCAGAGCTCGGCACTCTCGGCCGCAAACAAATCTCGGCTCTGGTCGGCCTGGCTCCCTTCCCGCGTGACAGCGGTACTCTCAAAGGCCGTCGCACCATCTGGGGCGGCAGAGCTTCGGTACGCAGTGCCTTGTTCATGGCGACCTTGGCTGCCACCCGTTTCAACCCCGTCATTCGTGCCTTCTACAAGCGGCTTAAAGCCACAGGCAAAGTTTCCAAAGTTTGTCTCGTCGCTTGCATGCACAAGCTACTGATAATCCTTAACGCAATGCTGAAAAACAAAATACGCTGGTCTGAAAATTTTTCTCACCAGACGACTTGACATGAAACACAGTTGCTACGCTGCTACGAACATTAGCCCGGCAGTTGCGAATTGAAAATTTCGTCACTAAGAGAGCGAAGGACTGGTCGCCCAACCGGCTCCGGCAACCTCTCGTCGTTTTTGATCGTGCCCAAGATCCCCAACCCCCAGGCCAGC
>DATMDU010000017.1:0-1349 GCA_035557535.1 Pyrinomonadaceae bacterium | reverse complement strand
CCGAAGCTTGAAGCGCTTTACTGCGAGGATAACGGCAGGCCGGCGATCAATCCGGTGCTGCTTTGCGGAGTGACGCTGTTACAGTTTATGGAGAAGGCGCCAGACCGCTCAGCCAGCGCGCATGTCGTGTATCATCTGGGCTGGAAGTACGCCATGGATTTGGAACTGGACTTTGAAGGGTTTCATCCCACGGTGCTGGTCTATTTTCGCGACCGGCTAGAGTACAACAAAGCCGAGCGGGTGATCTTTGACGGGATAGTCAAGATTCTGGTGGAGCTGGGGTTGGTGAAGAAAAAGGGCAAGCAGCGCCTCGATAGCACGCATATCTTGGGTTACGTCAAAGAGATGAGCCGATTAGAGTGCGCGGTGGAGACGGTGCGCTTGGGGTTGGAAGCTTTAGCGAAACAGACGCGCCGTGGCGAGCGGCCGGAGTTTTGGGAGCGGCTGTGGGCATTGTATGTGCAGAGTGAGATCGAGTGGCGGCTGAGCAAAAAAGAACGGGCCAGTCGTTATCGGCAGTGTGGGCAAGATATGCAGGAACTGCTTGAGTGGGTGAGAGCAAAGAGCGCTGCGCTGGGTGAACTTGAAGCGATAAAACTGCTTAGCCGAGTCTTTGGCGAGCAGTTTGAGCGGGTCGAAGGAAAGCTTGAGCCTACCTCTAGGCGGCCACCCCGCTCCGTGCAGAATCCCCATGATGCCGATGCTCATTATGCCGACAAGGGGAAAAAGCAGTGGGTAGGCTACAAGGTGCACGTCGTAGAGAGTGTCGATCCAGAGGAGCCGGCCAAGAAAAAAGGCGATCCCACAGAGAGTTTTATTACCGAGATGCTCACCACCGAGGCGGCCCAAGACGAGATGGCGGGTTTAGCCGAAGCGCTTGGGCGAGAACAGCAATACCATGAGCTAAAGCCCGCGGCGATGTACGCCGACGCAGGTTACGTGACCGAGAACACCTTAGCCCAAGCGGAACACAACGGCATGGAGCTTTTAGGTCCCACCCGACCCGATCCGCACAAAGGGCCGTACAATGCGGATGCATTCCATGTCGACATCGAGAAACTTAAGGCCGTTTGTCCTCAAGGAAAAACCAGCACGCAGTGCAGTCATATTGAGGATAAGTACATGGGAACCGAGTACTACCGGATTGAATGGGGGAGTCAATGTGATTCATGTCTGGTGCAAAAACAATGTACCCGTGCCAAAAACGGGCGCAGAATCTTGGTGGTGGGATTGCGCCATGATCTGGTCGAGAAGCGGCGCAAAGAAATGAGAGAGATCGGGTTCTCCAAATCCATGCATCCGAGAAACGGCATCGAGGGAACCCACAGCGAGTTGGTGCGCGGGCATGG
>DATMDU010000016.1:0-38271 GCA_035557535.1 Pyrinomonadaceae bacterium | reverse complement strand
CGCCCGCGCGTCCGACATTTCCCAGCAGTAGTTGTAAGATTGCAGCTGTGCGTATGATCTGAGTGCCTGATGTGTGTTGTGTCCATCCCACTGCGTAAATGATGGTGGCAGCCTTCTTCATGTCGCCGTTCTTGCGAACCGAAGTGAACAGATCGGCGGCTTTAACAAACTGATCTTTCGCAATGCCCGTGATGCGTTCGACCATCTCGGGCGTGTAGCGCGAGTACTGTCTCTTGAGCAACTGAAACACGCTGCGCTCGTGCTGGAGTGACAGATCGTAAGCAACATTGGCCGGCAGCATCGGTGGTGGTTTTGTTCCACCTTGCCCCGCTGCCCCTGGACCACCTGCGGCTTGATGGCCGCCTCCCGTGCTGCTCTCCATTACGCTACCAGTCTGGGATCCCTGGTTGCTTTGAGGAACTGACGACGCGCTTGATTGGGCCGGGGTTGTTGCACCCACAACACCCGGACTCTCGGTCCTCGGACCGATGTTGCCGCCTGCTTCGTAGTTCCAGGTTTCCTTCTCGTAGTTGCTATCGCCGTCGAAACCTGAGAACAAACCATCTTCTGGGAGCTTAAAACCGTCTTTTACGACAAAAGCTGCGTTGGTGTAGTTGATGAGGTAGTCTTTGGCGATCCTGTTGTTTTGAATGGCGTAGTTAATTAAGCCACCAAGGAAAGCAATGTCGCTGCCGGCTCGAATCTGAAGGAAGAGATCAGCTGTGGCTGCAGTCCGCGTAAAGCGCGGATCGACGACAATCATTTTGGCGTTGCGGTGCAGCTTGGCATCAATGGGCCACTTGAACCCACAGGGATGATTCTCAGCCGGATTTCCACCCATGATCAACATCATGTCGGTATTCTTGATGTCGATCCATCCGTTGGTCATTGCGCCGCGTCCGAAGGTGGGCCCCAAACTGGAGACCGTGGGACCGTGTCAAACCCGGGCCTGCGTTTCGAAATAGCAGACCCCCAGGCTGCGCATCGTCTTAACGGCGAGGTAGTTTAATTCGTTCGTGTCAGTACAACCGCCGGTCCATCCAATACCTTCGCACCGATTGACCGTTAAGCCATTCTGGTCTTTCTCGACAAAGGTTTCATCGCGCGTCTTCTTCACCCAACGCCCGATTTCGTTGATGGCGTCATCCCAGGAAATGTCGTCCCAATGGTCCGAACCCGGCCGCCGCACCTGAGGCTTCAGCAGACGCCGATCGTTCGTGATCTCCTGTTCAAGTGAGGCTCCCTTTGGACAAAGCGTGCCGCGGTTGATGGGATGATCCGGATCGCCCTCAACGTGGACCACCTGAGGCGTGACGTTCTTGGCTTTGTCACCAAGAGTGTGAATGATCACGCCGCAGCTAACCGAGCAGTAGGGGCAGGTGCTGCGCGTCTCGGTCGTTCGCGCGATCTTTAGTCCCTGAGTTTGTGCATATACGGGAGCGAGACTGAATCCGAAAGCAGAGAGACCAGCGCCTCCGACAATCGTGGTCTTGATGAAGGTTCTGCGAGAGACTTCCATGACCTACCTCCAATCGCGAAAAGATTATATGGATGATGATGACTTTGAAATAACGGAAGTGAGGTTGACAGAGGAAAAACAGCCGAACAGTAGGGTCCGCTACTTGCCGGATAGAACAACGGATAGATGTGTGTGAGCGACGGCATACGGCTCACTCTCTCATCTCCGGATTAATGCCATCGGGGGTGTGGTTTCGAAGATTAGGCAGAATGACTACAAATGTCAACCGACAATCTTAGGGGAGGGCCTAAAACAGGTTTGAGTCTCGAGATGTGGGAGGAAAATGAGTTGACGACCCTGCTATAAGCCTACCAGATTTAATTCAATTTTGAGGTAGCCATGCTCGTGAGACCAAAGATCGAGCGCCGCCGCCGCAACTTCATCTACCAATGGTATGGCAAAACCGAGTCGCGTCAGGTCGACACCTTTGATGTAATGCTTGCAGGTATCGCAGGCTTCGATTCTTATATGGTCGTATTCGGGCGTGTGAAAATAACCGAGTTTCGTTGGCCGCTCTTCTCCACAATATGCGCAGGCGACGCGTCTAAATGACCAGTTCATCGTACAGGTTGCGCAGACAAGGTCTCGATTGCCACTTTCTGAAGTCGCTTCTCTGATCTGAAGAAAACTCACTTGCGGCAGACCGCCGCAAAATGGGCATCGCTTGTCATCGTTTTCAAACGGTCTATCAAGTGGTTGACCGCCTGACTCCGCCAACCAATGTGTATACGGTTGCAAAAACGCTTTCGCAAAAAACTGCGTATCAGATGGATTACGCCAATAGTCCAGAAGCATCTCATCGACTGTTCCGCTGGCTGCGTTAATCAGAGTTCGCGCTTCCTCTGCAAGTGGCGCCGACCCATACGACTCAACAGTGCGCAAAACTATAGGGAAAGATTCTCTGATTACCGAAAGATCCTCGACCAGCGATCCGGAAGGAAGCCAGCCTCGACGACTGCGGAGAAACTCGTCGACTTCTTTTTGAGACTGGAGCAGCTTGGAGTAAAACGCCAGGATTTCGCTGGTTGCATCCGACTTACGGGTGAGTTCCTCAGCACGGTGTATACGAGTATCCCAGGATTCAAACGGCACAGTCATCGTCAGCTCGGTAGAGGAGTGTTCTGTGGAGTTGTGATATCGGCGCGTGTTAAGAGCTGAGGAGTAAGATCAATTTTTTGGATTACCGAGATCAGTTCCGGTAAGTCTTCCCGCGTGTAGATCGGAAGTTCACCAATAAGATTCTCCATGGCCGAGTGTTTGCGCCATAGAGCAAACTTGGTTCTCTCATCAGTTCCTTCCTCCGTGAGGTTCGACAGGTAGATCGCCGTAGCACGAGACAGCGCCCGCCGCGCCGAGCTTTTGATCTTCCCGCCGCTTGCTCTTGACACCATCAAGACAAAATCAGCCTCGATGAAATCCAGGATGCTATTGCCTTCGATAAACACTCCTTGAGCTGAAACGCGTTCGATTGCTTGTTCGATCCCTTGCTCAACTTGTTTGTCGGTTACTATCACCCAGTGAACATTTGCTGCGCCTGCATCCCAAAAACGTCCCGTGTCCTTGCCGGGCGCGTAATTCTGTTCGCGACCTGAACGAATTACAGGCTCATCACTCAAGAGCTCGCTAACACAACAGGCATTGGGATCTTTGCCGCACGATCGGTAATGTCCGCGGGTCACCTTGATTGCTTCCCATGCGGGGAAGGCTCTCAGGAGATCGCACATGAGCGTGGTCTTTCCCACCTCAGAACTAAAACCACAGACTGCGACAATCACGGGACGTTTCATTGGTCTAGGTGTTTCGTACTTATTGAACTGGTGCAACTCTACCAGATTCTGCCGGATCCTGTGGGTCCTGCAGCATTCACGCGAGCAGTTAAGACTTACTGCTCGCCGAATGTCGGGTTTCCATCGCGGTCGCTACTTGTACTCCTACCATACGTACCGCGACCCAGAGGGACAAGAGACAAGGCAAAGTCATGACACATGTCATGAAATCAGAATCTACGGAGAATTGAAAACTCAAACTAATGGCGGCTCAAGGGCGTCTTAAATAACGTGACGCACGGGCTACTGATGTACGCTAATTGCGTTTCTCCCCTAAACATTTCAAAGGACAAAGGAGAGAAAAACATGAGTAGAAATCTTAAATTGATAAGCATCGCAGTCGGTCTTTGCATGCTAATGGCACTATCAGTTTCGGTATCAGCGCAGAATCGCCGGTACAATCGGGTCAACACCAAAGCTGAGATCGACCGGCTAATAAGGCGCGTTGAAAACCAGAGCGATAGATTTGTTCGATCCTTTGATCGTTCACTTGATAATTCGCGCCTGGATGGGACGATGCGCGAGGATAATCTGAACCAGCGGGCCAGTGCTCTCGAAACCGATCTTGATTACCTGCGTCAGCAATTCGACCGCACGGATCGCTATCTGGATACGAGGTCTCAGGTCTCTCGTGTCATGAGCACAGCCGAGGGCATCAATGGCGTGGTAAGACGTAGGAGGCTTGGAGGGAATACGGAGAGAGCATGGGCTCAGCTACGCTCGGAGTTGAATGCGTTAGCCTCGGCCTACAATGTGCGCCAATTGCGATAGTAACCACGCGTCAGAATAGCAACGTCTAATTGTCTCGAGGAAGTGCCCCTCTTAGCGCGAGGGGCGCTTTCAACTTTGCGGGTGGACCATCGCGTCATTTTCTGCATGCGTCCGCGAGTAACCGCGGGATTGCAGCATCACCGGCAACAGTCGACATGCTCGCTTTGTAGATGCGCCAGACTTCAACTTTCGGAACGTCCGTCGGGCTAAGATTCGACTTGCGCATCGTGTAGCAACCCGCGAAGAGGCGTTGGCCCCCATCACGATGACGGGCGACGACCACTGTCGGGACTTCCGCATACAGGCTGCCCGCCGCACCTTCGACGCGAGCCGGCGGCTCAACGATCAGCTGAACGCTGGTCGTATCCGCATAGCCTCGTATGAAATCTTCCAACTTACCTGGTGGGGTTTCCCAGTAACGATAGCCGCGTTCGTATTCTTTTGCGTTCACTGCGTTATAGAAAGACGCGAGCAGCGTCACGGGGCTGTTCAGGTCCTCGTATTGTTCCGCTGGTTTGGAGGATGAGTCGTTCACGAAGTTTAGCGCGCTTCGCTCGCCGTCGTAAAAGATAGTCAGACGGTCGTCCGCCAACTCGAATCTGACTGCTGACTCGAGAGCCCGGAAGAATCGCTGCTCCTGCTGATTGGCACGCGCGTCGGTGCAGGCCCTCTTTGTGCTGATGATACGGCCGAACGAAAGCTGGTCGCCGGACGCTTTGTAATCGCTTCCGAAGGTGTTGCAGCCGCTGGAGCCACCGGCGCGACCGTCAGCTCCAAACTTGAGCGTGATGCTGGTTCCGGCGACGACGGGCGACTCCGCGCCCACCGTGCCGAACGACTTGAGTGTCCATTGCGTGTTTAGCAGTTTGTTCTGGACGCTGGATAATTCAGTCGGCGCAGGCCTCATTCCCGCAGCCGGGTCGCAAATTGCGATCAGAGCGATTACGAATAGCAGCCGATTTGAGTGGCGCATGAGTTGGCTTCCTCCTTCAGTCTATTTCCTTCAAATCCGGACGCCGGGAGAGTCGCGTAACGATGGACCATCTTCAACGTGTTATCTTCGCGACGGAACACTTGGTCATTTTAAATTCAACAACTATTTTAAGTGGCTGGTGACTTCTCGTATCCGGCGGCCAATAGTTTATATGCGCGCGACCGCATCGCAATCAGAGTTGTAATTAGCCCTATGACTCCGGCCAGCGAAAAGACCAGAGCAATGCCCCTTCCTATCCCGGTGCCATACCATCCCCCGATCAAGTCTACTCCTTTGCCGGTGGTCATGAAGGGAATAAAGATAAACTGCGCGATCGGTCCTATCGTAAAAGCGGTGATCGGAGATGCGGCCTGCTCCACGCTCTGCGCGAAACCAAATACCCGGCCTTGCCGCTCGTAAGGCACGACTTTTTGAATGATTGTTTGCTCTGCAGCTTCAACAAACGGGATCAGACAAATCCAAAAGAACATTCCTACGCCAAGGAGTATGATTGACGGCTGGATAGTAAAGAAAATGGCAATAGTCCACAAAACGATGTTGACTCTAAACATTGTTCTTAAGGGCTTGTTTCCTAGTCCCTTTTTGGCTACATACAATCCTCCGAAAATGAACCCTAAACTTAAGAACCCACATAGGGCTCCCCAAACTTGCACAGAAACGAGCGACAGACCGTAAGCATCCATCAAAGACATGAAGACGCCGCCAAGAAAGTTGTTGAAGGTGGCGAAGAAAATTAATGCGAAAAGCCCGGGGATCGATCTTATCGCCGAGATGGTGCCTTTGATGTCCAGTTTCTTCGGTTTCTCTTGTGAGTGAGCTATCTTTTTTTCCGGTATCGCAATAAAAGCCAGATGCACAATTGCGATTGCTGTCAGCACGATTGCAGAAACAAGAACCCAGCGCATACCGCCGTTTGCCAGCACCAATCCACTGCCGAATGAAGTGATTGCGAAAGCAACTCCCATCACCGTTCCCGACATGCCATTTGCCCTGTCTCTCTTATCTTCCGGCACCAGGATCGTGACTGTTGTCGGCAAGGCAATATTGCGGATATTCCCCGCGCTTACGCCAAACATCAAGATAAGAACCAAACTCCACAGCCAGGCGCCGGAGACGTCTCTAAGAGCGCCGTCCGGAGCGGTGATATAAATCAGGAAGCCGCCGGAAAAGAGCACGAGAGTCGCAAAGCTGGAGATCAGCATCGCAAGTTTCTTTTTGTTATGGTCGACAATCGATCCAAACCAAAAGCCGGAAACGGCTGTGTTCACCAAAAAAATTCCGGCGATAACTGACGTAGCCAACACCGACCTGGTTTCCAGATAAACCCAAAAGGTTAATGCAAACCAAACGTAGTTATTGGTAACAGCAGCAATCAGTACGTTAACGAGCAGTTTGTAAAATGATGTCATGCGGAATTAGGACTCAGGGCAAGCTTGCCGAGGTAGTGTTGGACAAGCGAGCGCTGGCTGTGTAATAGCTCGACTCCTTTAGAACGTCTGTCTTATTGCCGGAATGCTCTTCGCTGAAAATGACATCATACACGGTGGGATTGATACTCTCGGAAACCTCCTCAGTCTTCACCAGTGGGCTGATCTCGACGCGGATCTGTATGGCCTTTCACTTCCCGCGGCTTTCCCCTCGCGCGAGGTTGGCGATTCTGGTTGGCTCCACGTTTGTTGATTTCGCTTGTCTAAGGCAGCGGAAGATCGTAGTTCGATTCCAGCGAGGCGTAATAAAGCGCAACATCGCGCATCTGCTCAGGTGTAATGCGCGGGGCCACCGCGCGCATCAGGTGAGCGTGGGCCGTACCGCCGCGGTTTTCGTTTTTGAAAAGATCAAGCTGGAGGACGAGATAATCGGCGTATTGACCGGTGAGCGTGGGATAGATTGGGTTTCGAGGAATCTCACCAGGGCCGTGACACGCGACGCATGCGGGAACACGCTGCGATGGAATTCCTTCTTGCGCGATCAAACGGCCGCGCTCAATCGCTGATGCGGATTCAGGTATCGCCAGCGATGATGAGCGTTTTGGGAGACCTGAATAGTAACGTGCAAGTTCCCACATCTCGTCGACCGTCAAGCCGGCCGCAATTGGTTCCATAATCCCGCTATGACGTTCGCCCTTAGCGTAAGCCTGCATCGATAGGTTCAGATAAGTAGCCTGCTGACCAGCCAATCCTGGGAATGCTCCTAATCCCCGTCCGAGTCCATCCAAACCGTGACAACGCGCGCAGTTGGTGGCGACTGCACGAGGTGCCGGCCTCTCCAAGTCATCAATTGAAACCGCTTCTCCGCTTACGCCTAACTCTCCGTTCACAAGCCGGCGATACTCGTCATCCTTGAGGCTCGGAAATCGTTGCAGAAACGCTACCATTGCCCACACCTCATCGTCGCGCTGGCGCGATGGCCACGCGGGCATACCGGTAAACTTGATGCCGTGCTTGACGATGTAGAAAAGCTCCTCGGGGTCCCAGTTGCCGATGGTCGATGGCAGGTAGGGCGGCCGAGGAGTCATGTGCTGTGCGACTCGCGGGGATGGAGCTGCCGGACTGCCATGACAAGCACGACAATTCATTTCATAGGCGCCGGCGCCTTTCAGCACTAGCGCCGGTTGGTCGAGCCCAGGTGACTCCATTCCCAAAGTGTGAGTGGCGACGGAGCGTTGTTTAGAAAATTGCAGGAACCATTGGGTAATCGCCCAATGGCCAGAGCTGGCTTTGATGGGAATGATTCCGGAAGCGGCGCCGAGAAACCCGCCGACCGTCATGACAGCCATGAACGCGGCGAAGTACCTGGTGGTTGTCCAGAATTTATGCTTGAGGAAGTGTCTCCGCACACCCGCCAGCGCTGCCGCCACAGTCTGCATGACAATCCTGCCCAACTGGCGCATTACGATGCCTCCTGCTTCCGCTTAGGCGTCCAGCCCCTCATTAACCCGACTGTTAACCAAAGGCCACCACCCAGATACGCGACCCCACCTGCAATCAACATTATCGCTCCGCCCAGATGCTGATCTTGAATAGGCGTGAGGCTTGAGAAAGCTTCGGCATGAGCGTAGAGAGGACGCGGCGCTAGAGCGAGCAGCGCTCCGAGCAGTGTCATATGCATCGAGGTGAGCAGGAGTCCAACAACTCCCGCGGCGCGGCGTGACCTTGAACCATCCTGCCGGTCGTCACCGCCAAACGCCGAGAGCCACATGAGCAGACCGCAGAGAAGAAACATCGCCTGCTCAATGATGAGTGCTGCCGTCTGGTGTCGCGCCGCGTGATGCAGCGCCGGCGCATGCCAGGCCCATACCACGCACAACTCGAGCACGGAAACAGGTATGGGAGAAAACAGCGTGGGAACATAACGTACCGGATCCAACTGCGTTCCGGCGATGCCGAGTGCAATCAGAGGCGAGGCCAAAGCCACTACTGCCATGTGCATTGTCATATGCGCGAAGAAGGCTCGTTCGGCCAGTTGCGGCAGCGGCCCCAGCCACGCAGCCGCGAGTGTAACCAAACCAGTTATCAGCAGAGCACGACGCATCAGTGACAACTCCCAATGAAGACCACGACGAGCGCTGCGTAGATAACAGCCACAGCGCTCAAACCCGACAGCAGCAGCGTCGCGAAGCCAAGAAAGCGATGACGATCTTCCGGGGTGTCAGCATCGTGGGGCAGGGAAGCATGGCCATAGCTGTGCCGGCGATGTCCGACCCAGCCGATGAACCCAATCCCGATGAGCGCGAGCGCCGTGTAGATGACGATCGCAACGCGGACTTCCCAGAGAGACTTATCGGGACCAGCCAGCTTCGCGCACCAGATGGAAGCCGTGACATAGCTCAACATAAAATGCGCGGCCCAGATCAACGGGGAAGCGGTCAGCAGCCACAAGCTTTGGTTCTTTTCCGAAGTCTGATTCATAAACAACAATTCAGTACTCGCTTTGCGGCCGCCCGCTGGTTTCGTGGCACTGACCCGCCGCCCGACCGCAGGTGGTTCTGACAGTTCACTTCATGCGACCAGGGGAAAACCAGCGATTACTGCAACGGTGATCACAACCGTGACGGCAACGAAGTGCCAATAGAGTGCGACGTTCGAGATATCGATGTCGTAGCGCGAAGTCATGCGCCCAGCGAGCCGACGGGCAAGGCAGTAGAGTTGCATAATCAGTCCGACAACGACGTGTGCCGCCGTCCAGATAACCAATATCCACACTGTCGCCGGATAGACGTGGCTCGCCGGATCAAGACCTGTCATCCACGGCCCGGCTACTAAAGCAGCACCGCCGCCGATGGCCAATGCGAAGGCCGTCAGCAACGCTGCGTAGAAGCCGCTCGACCAATCCCGCTTGTTCCAACGCCTTGCGAAGATAGTCAACGCCCACGCCGTCAGCAGCAGTCCGGCGGAGACGGTGGGCCAGAAAACACCCGGCCCCGTTGAAGGGTCGGGCGGAAAGTCCGTGTGTATAGTCCAGAAGAAGAAGTAGCCAAACACGAGTGAGACGAAGGCGGTTAGGTCGGCAAGCATAGTGATGAACATTGCCCACCAGCCCATTGACAAAGATCCCGAAACATAGAGCGGCAGCTTTAGACCGAGGCCGACATCCTTTTCATCCTTCTCCGGGATGATGGCAGTCCCCGTCCACAGCCAGTAGATAATGATAAAGATCGCCAGCCCGAGGCTGATAAACGCCAACCACCACCAATGATAAGTAGCGAAGATAAAGAACCCTCCAGTAGTCAGGGCGGCGAAGAGCGCGATGAAGGTTGATCCCGGAAGCCGCTGGCACTGTTCCGGCTTCGCGTCAATAACCGAGGTCACGATCGTCTCCCGTTTTTCCTCTTCGGCGTCGGGCAAGTAAAACCGGCCTTCGTCATAGTCACGGATGATATTGGGTTGGTCCCAAATGGGATACCGGCTGTCAATCTCAGGGATGGATCTGACGCCCCACGGCATACCCGGCATCTCCTGAAGCCATTCGAGTGTTCCGGCGCCCCAGGGATTGCGCTCCGAGTATGGCTGCCTGGTCTTCGGGCGAACGAGGTCCCAGAAGATCACGGCAACGCCAGCCGCCAGAATGAAAGCCCCAATACTCGAGATAAGATTGAGGTTGTCGAAACCAAGTCCGGTTGGATATGTGAAGACCCGGCGTGGCATCCCGCGCAGGCCGGTCAGGTGCATCGGCAAAAATGCAATGTTGAAGCCGATGAACGTGAGCCAGAAGGCGATCTTCCCCAGCCGGTCGGAAAGCTTCTTCCCCTTGATCAAAGGGAAGAAATAGTAACAACCCGCGAATATCGGAAAGAGAGCGCCGCCGATCAGCACGTAATGAAAATGACCGACGATGAAGAAAGTGTCGTGTGCCTGAAAGTTGAACGGCGCCAGCGCGATCATCACGCCGGTCAGCCCACCCAATACGAAGATCACCAGACTGCCGAAGGCGAATAACATCGGTACCGACCGCACGATTCGTCCCGCTGCTATCGTGGCGATGAAACAGAAAATCTGCACACCGGTAGGGATCGCCACAGCCTGCGAGGCCGCCGAAAACAGTCCCAACGAAATGCCTGGCAATCCGGTCGTGAACATGTGATGAACCCACAACCCGAAGCTCAGGAATCCCGTGCCGACCGCCGCCAGCACGATCCAGCTATAGCCGACGATCGGTCTGCGCGCGAACGTCGGCACAATCATCGCGACCAACGCGACGGAGGGCAAAAAGATGATGTAGACCTCTGGATGGCCAAAGAGCCAAAACAAGTGTTGCCACAGGAGCGGATCGCCGCCCCGGGTTGGGTCGAAGAAGGGCCAGCCAAAGGCGCGCTCGAGCTCCAGGAGCATGCTGCCGGCGATGAGCGGCGGGAAGGCGAAGAGAATCATCGCCGCCGCAACTAACACGTACCAGGCGTAGAGCGGGATGAGATTGATCCGCATTCCGGGAGGGCGGCATTTGAGCGTTCCTACAATCATTTCCACGGCAGCCGCAATCGCCGCCACCTCAATGAACGAGAAGCCCAACAACCAGATGTCTGCGCCGATCCCGGGCTGGTAAATCGACGTCAGCGGCGGGTACATGAACCAGCCTCCACTCGGCGCGGCATTAAAAAAAATCGAACCGCAAAGAAAGATTCCTCCCAGCAGGAAACACCAGAAGCCAAAGGCCGACAAACGGGGGAAAGGCAGATCGCGCGCAGCCAACATTTGCGGCAAAAATATGACCGCGATGGCCTCGAAGATGGGTATCGCAAACAGAAACATCATTACCGAACCATGTACGGTAAAAACCTGATTGTAGAGTTCGGCGGAAAGAAAATCGTTGTCGGCTTTCGCGAGTTGAATCCGCATCAGTAGCGCCAGAACGCCTCCGAAGAGCAGAAAGAACAGCGTCATCGCCGTATACCAGAGTCCCACGTCCGTGTTGTTTACCGACGACCAGTAGCGCCAGCCTGCCGGCGTTTTCCACGTCCTAAACAAACGCTCTGCCTGGGCGCGCTGAACTTCTACGGGAGGCGCCTTTCCGAGAGGTTCCGCATCCTTCGTTGGTTGTAGAGGTTCCGGATCTCTGCTCATTTCAACCCTTCCAGATAGGTCGCTAATGCCCGCAGTTCTTCCGGCGGCAGCATGTGAAACGGCGGCATATTAACTGCGGGCTTAACTTCCGTGGTGTGGGCAATCCATCGCTGAAAAGCGTCAGGTTCATTCGGCATCGTTCCCGCGGCGAGACTCAGACGGCTGCCCACGTGCGTCAGGTCGGGTCCGATGACGCCGCGAGCCGGGGTGCCTCGCACTGTATGGCACGCGTTACAGCCATGAGCGAGGAACAATTGCTGACCGCGCGCGGCGTCTGGTTCCGAAGGCGGTTGTGAAACCTGAGCCTGCTGCGCAAGCCAGGCAGAAAAGTCTTCCTTCCTCATGACCGCGACATAGAAATTCATCAACGCGTGTGAGGTCCCGCAATATTCAGCGCAAGCACCGCGATAGACACCAATGTTTGTGGGTTGGAGTGCGAGATAAGTGACACGTCCGGGAATCATGTCCATCTTGCCGGCGAGCGAAGGAATCCAGAAAGAGTGAATCACGTCGGGACTATCGAGTTGAAACTGCACTGGCTCCCCAACCGGCAGCCGGATCTCATTGGCCAGCTCGAATGCCTGCCCGCCTGGCGGAAAGTAGCGCACCCTCCACCACCATTGTTCACCCGAGACGATGATTTTCAGACTACCTTCAGGAGCAGGAGCCAGGAGAGTGGGGATTGGCGCCAGGCCAAACACCAGCAGCACGGCGAGCACCACCGTCGGTATCACGGCCCCACCGCCAATGATAAAGATGCGATCTCGGCGGTGATTGCGTGCTTCGGATCGGGTGCGAGCGGCGTAGACCGTGAGTAAGATCACGGCGAGCCAAATAATGACTGCACCGGCCGTCATCCACCAGAATAGATCAGCGATGCTCTTGGCTTCACGCCCGGCAGGATCCAACGTCGACTGGATACCACCGCAACCCGACACAATGAACGCACCTATTAGCGCCGTGATCCAGGTTGCACTACGCCCCAGGGAAAGCTGTGGAGCGCAACTCTGCAGACGGCTAAACAAAGCTAAGAGAATGGTTGGCCACCCGCCCGATTGAGCGCACGATATAGTCATGACAATTTGCGTACGATTACAACCAACAAATTTCTGAGACGCGGCGCTATTTCACTGGCCCATGATGCGGCCGCGTTGAGTGTTTTTCCCTGGTAACGACGCTGATTCGTCCGTCGCCTTCCATTGAGGCCATCGTCACTTCTTTTAGGTCTTTTACACCTTGCTCTCGCAGGTGACTCATTAATTCGTCAACCGTAATCAACTCACGCCGCATATTGCGCGCAACCATTTCCCCGTCGCGTATCAGCGGTACCGGAGACGGGTGCAGCAGGCTTTCGAATCGCGGATAGTGATAAGCAAGCCAGTCCAGAGCGTAGGTCCAGAAGATGATCGTCGCTACCAGAATCAGGCCGTCAGTGAGGGATGTGTAGCCTGCACTCATCGCGTTCTGGGAGGCATCGGCGACGAGCACAATTATCAGCAAGTCGCCAATGCTCAGGGTGCCAGTCACGCGCTTGAGAATGAAGCGCAGAAATGCGAACAGTACAAGATAAGTGAGCGAGCCGCGCAGGATAAGTTCTAAAACCGGGACGCTCGGAAAGAATACCTCCTGCCACCTAATGATTTTATCCTCCTGCTGAGCGAATGTTGTCTGTCGTACAAAGGTCTAACTTCCTGGTTTGTTTAGCAAGTTTTTCTAAATCGTTTTCCCGAGAAATGCACGTTACGGAACTCGACGGCCGGTGCGACGAAGCTCTGATTGTCACTCTGCACCGACTTTAAAGTTCGGTTGTCTGTCGACCGTTCAGGCTGCGACGAGATTGCCAAATCCTGCACTTCTGCCTGGTGAGCCATCTCACTTAGACGAGCCTCTTTCTTTCTAGTCTTACCCGCTCAGCCACCACGCGAGTCTATTTCGCAGCGCCGGCCTGGGTAAGCATCCTGACCGTTTCATCATGTCCCCCTTCGGCTGCCAACATCAGGGCAGTCTTGCCTTGATCGTTTTTCGTATTTATGTCTGCCTTGGCGATAAGTAATGCGGTCACGACGTCATCGTGTCCGAACCGCGCCGCTTCGATTAGCGATGTATTGCCGTGCTCATCAAGGCCATTAACATCCACGTTGGGAGAAGCGACTAAAGCCCTCACCGTGTCGGCATTTCCCGCCCTCGCAGCGCGCAACAAAGCATCCGTTTCCGGACTCCGGGCAGCTCGCTTGGCAACTTCGCATCCTGCGACCGCGAACAGAACTGAAAGTATGATTGCTGGAATCGCTGTGCGTTGCATTCTTCTCCTTTGCACTCGTCTGTTTTTAATCATTTACTCTGGGCGGCAAAAGTGAGAAGTGGACGTTCCATCATCTGTGATCTGCTTATGCTGCAAAATGCCTATACTTCCTCGATCGCGTTTTTACGCACGACCTCGACCGAGCATTCTGCGCGGTTTGCCACAGCGGCTGAAACACTGCCGAGAAGGAAACGCTCCAGGCGATTGCTGAAGCCGGTTGAGCCTACAAAAATACAGTCGGCGCCCTGACCTTGAGCCTCATCTACTAAAACCTTTTTCGCGTCCCCTTCTTTGACAACGGATGACACATTGAGTCCAGCCCGACGTAAATCCTCGGACGCAGCTTCAACCATCTTGCGCACCCACTGACGATCACCTTCGTCAGCCTCTCCCATCCATTCCGTCACTTGCGGATTGAGACTGCCAAGCGCTAGTGACACGTTTGGATCCTGCACGGCGATGACACTAATTTCTGTGTTGGAAGGCCATTCGCGTTTTGCTACCGCTTGCACCGCTGCCTCGGCGCCGGGTGACCCGTCCACACCCACTACGACCCGTAGCGATCCAGCGCCGGAAGTTGTCGGTCTGCGGCCCACGCGGACTGAGCAACGCGCTTCGGTTAAAATCTTTTGAGAAACACTTCCCAGGAAAAGCCGGCCTAGCGCGGACCGTCCCTGTGAACCAACAATGACCAGGTCTGGATCCCATGCATCGGCTTTATTGATCACTTCCCAGGCGGGTGAACCAGTGGACACTTCGGTGCTGACCTTCCACGATGGAAAAGTGGCTTGCACACGCGCGCTCGCGTTCGTTGCAAGGGAACGCACTTGCTCAACGGCCTGCGCTACATGCTCACGCGCACTCTGCAATCCCGGTGGCGTGTAAAGCGGAAACGACTCATCCAAGCCTGTTGACGGAGGTGGTGGCGGAAGCCAAAGTTCGGCTACCGACAGGATTAGTGCCTCGACACTGTTCCCTAACCCAGCTCGTGGTAGATCATCTAATGCTTCATCGGCCCCTGCGGATCCGTCGTAGGCAATTAGAATCCTCATGTTTATGGAACCTCCTCAGCCGACTGGTCCTCGTCTGATCCTTCTTCCGTTGATCCGCGCGGACGGCGCAGACATACGCGTCGCGTTTAGTTCAGTATCTCAGATCAAAGAACGTAAGTTGCACAATGATTTTGATTCGCATGAAATGCGAACAACGTTTCTCATTTTCGTACCAGTAGCACACACTGACACGTACGGCCCGGTAAATGGCCAGGCCATTCGGGGATTGACCCGCAGGCCCCAAACTGTCCCCTTCCTTTTGGGCCCCGACTTAAGGCTGTTTCATAGCTGTGAATAGGCAAGATGTATTCCGGCTCTCCTCTTTCCGTTGCTTTCATTTCGGTCGCCCTGGTCCATATACCAATGCTGCCATCGGGCTGTTCAGTTGGCATCTTGTTTGCGACAACAGCTGCATACAGCTTGTATCAGACCAGAAACGTGAACAGTTATTAGATTGAAAAAAGAAGAGAGAGAATAAACCATGAATAGGGGGCTGACCTGGAAGATTCACCATCGATCCCCAAAAGAGTTAACCCAAAAGGCCTAAAGCGAGGCGGTAAACCAAGCTCTTGAGGTTCGGCCAGTAAGAAGGAGTTTACTAATGACAAACACAATCCAGCCGCCGGTTGCTAAGGCACAATTACTCATCCGCAAACCAGTCGCACAGGTATTTGAAGCGTTGATAGATCCCACAATCACATCCCACTTTTGGTTCTCAAAAAGTAGTGGTCCACTCGAGTCCGGAAAGCGTGTCAGGTGGGATTGGGAGATGTACGGTCATCACACCGAAGTGGAAGTGAAATCGATCGAAAAGAATAAGCGAATTCTCATCGAATGGAACGGACCCGAGAATCCGAGCTCGGTCGAGTGGACATTCGAGGACAAGGGCAATCACACAACTTTCGTTATCGTCAAGAACTGGGGCTTCGGCGGCGATACGAACAAAGTTGTGGCCGAGGCAATAGATTCAACCGGCGGGTTCACCTTTCTGCTCGCTGCGCTGAAAGTATTTCTCGAGCACGGAATTGAGCCGAATTTCGTTCTTGATCACGCCCCAGACGCGCTAGTCGAAGGGGCATGGATGGCACGCGGAGCGGTTTGATCACCCAAAGCTCTTCCTCGAACCCGCATGCGGTTGTCTTTGTTGCTTACTCTCCGGTACAAAGAAAAGGCCGAGGCCCAGGGCTGAACATCTGAAAGAGGAAAGAGGCTTTCAGTCTGCCCATGTCAAAGCAATCACCGGCCAAAAGACTAAGCGCCCTCTGGTTTTGGATCTTTCTCGGAGCGATAGTTCTGCTCGTAACGCTTCTTCTTTACTCTGCGGCGTTCAAAAACTTCATAGACAAAGCGACTGAGTGGGCTCAAATAGTCATGAACGCTCATCCCGTCATGGGCGCCTTAGTCTTTTTTCTGTTTGCCGCCATATCAGCGATGGTCGCGTTTACGTCGAGTGTAGTCCTCGTCCCGCCGGCAATTCTGGTCTGGGGAAAGCTCATTTCTTTTCTGCTTCTCTGGGGAGGGTGGATCGCCGGGGCGATGGCCGCATTCGGAATTGGAAATGTCGCACGTCCACTGCTCGTACGTCTGGGTTACCAGGAAAGGTTGGATGAGTATCAGCAATTTGTTTCGAAGCGAATGAAGTTTTGGACCGTCGTTCTTTTTTGTATTGCGGTCCCCTCGGAGATTCCCGGTTATCTTTTTGGTGGATTGCGTTACCCGTTTTTGAAGTTCCTTGGCGCGATCGCAATTGCTGAAGCGATTTATGCGTTCGGGATAGTCATCGCTGGACAGAATCTGACGGCGGCCAGGCCTTTTCCTCTTCTTCTCATAGTTGTCACTCTGATAATCATCGCTGCCGGCGCGCGCTTTCTCTTGGGCAGGCTCAAGAAGCGCAAATCAGAACGGATGCCGTCAGGTTGAGAGAAGGCCGTTAACCATAAACGACGACTCTAACGCAACGCGATGCCGTCAGCTTGCGCGGTATCTTTTATGTTGAATTGGTCCACGGCGCGCACAACCCGCATGGCTACATGAGGACGAGTAGCAAGCGGCCGTGCTGGCAGCCGTAAGTTGTGAAATGAATGGTCGGGGCGAGAGGATTCGAACCTCCGACCTCTCGGTCCCAAACCAAATGGTTCGGCAAAAAAGTAAGTTATTGCCTTTTCGAAAGTTGCAGCCACCACAGATTTATTAGGGTTTTTACATTCCGTGCCATTCGCTACGGGTCAGTATACGTAGCGTGCTGGGAATTCTGGTCAAAAATTTCCCACACAAAAAATTAAATTTTTGGCGATGCCCCATCGCATCCTACGTCGCAAACAATCGCCACATTGAGAATAATACTCAGCCAAAACCAGATGGGCGGCCATCGGGGCACCGCACATCGCGCATTTCCTTCGCTACCCGGTCGAACGGCATGCGTTAAGCACTTTTCCGATGCGTCTCAAAGTTGAAGGTTGTGCGCAGCTTTGCGATGTCGCGCTGCGGCGGAGCGCCGAACAGCTTTTTATATTCACGGCTAAAATATGACGGGTCTTCGTAGCCGACGCAGGAACTGGCGCTGGCTACATCCAAATCTTCGCCAAGCATCATGCGGCGCGCTTGGCTAAGAACCATCTCACGAGATGAACTCAAATAAGGATGAATCATAAAGAAGGGGTTTTGCCAGCCTAGCCATCACCGTTTGCCCTTCAATGCAGTGCCTCCGCCGATGTTATACTATTCTCATCCCCCATTTAATATCCCGCGCCCGTAGTGGCGCGCTCGAGCTGCAATCACCTATTACCTCAGGTTCGCACGTGGGAAGGAGGTATGGCAATGGACAATGACAAAGAAACGTCAGAGTCAAAGCGGACGGCGGCACTACAGGATAAGGTCAACTACTGCGATTGCATCATCGCAACCCTGCGGGAGCCGTTCATCGTTCTGGACCATCACCTACGGATCAAAACTGCGAACCGAAGCTTCTACGAGGCCTTTCATATCTCGCCGGAGGAAACAGAGAACCAGCTTATTTACGACTTGGGCAACCGTCAGTGGGACATTCCTAAGAGTTGCGAGGGTTGCTGGATCAAGTACTTAGCGATAAGCGCCCCGTTCATGACTTCGAGGTTGAGCACACCTTCCCGACCATCGGCCGAAAAATCCTACTGCTCAATGCCAGTCGCTTCGAGTCTGCTGAGTGCGCGCCGAGCCTGATCCTCCTCGCCATCGAAGACATCACCGAGCGCAGGCGCGCGGAAGTAGCACTGGAGGATTCGGAACTCCGCTATCGGCGACTCTTTGAAACGGCGCAGGACGCCATCCTCATCCTCGATGAACGACAAGGTAAGATCTTCGATGCCAATCCCTTCATCAAGGACATGTTGGGCTATTCGCAAGTTGAGATAGTAGGCAAGGAACTTTGGCAGATCGGTATGTTTCGAGATGCTGAGGAAAACAAAGCCGCTTTCCGAGAACTGCAAGACAAAGGCTATATCCGCTACGAGAATCTGCCACTCAAAACCAAAGCCGGTGAGCAGATCGAAGTTGAATTTGTCAGCAACGTCTATCAGGTCGATCATCGCAAGGTTATTCAGTGCAACATACGGGACATCACTGAACGCAGCCGCCTGGAACGGAAAACGCACGATCAGGCGGAAGCGTTAGCAGACCTTCACCAGCGCAAGGACGAGTTCCTGGCGATGCTTTCCCATGAGTTGCGCAATCCCCTGTCTGCGATATTCAGCGCCCTGCATGTCCTTCGACTCCAAGGCAATGAGAATCCCATCCAACAGCGAGCCATAACTACCATGGAGCGACAAGTAGGGCAGCTGGCGCACCTCGTTGACGATCTACTGGAGGTCTCCCGAGTGATCACTGGGAGAATTCAGCTTCAATTTGAACACTTGGACCTAAGGGGTATCGCGGAACATGCAGTAGCGTCAGTGCGCCCACTGATTGAACGACGCAAGCATGATCTTTCGGTGTCGCTACCTGCTGAACCTGTGTGGGTAAAGGGCGACCCGACCCGACTGGAACAAGTCGTAGTCAACCTGCTCAACAACGCCGCCAAATATACAGACGAAGGCGGACATATTTGGTTGACCGTGAAACAAGAGGAGGATGAAGTTGACGTGGTGCTGCGGGTGCGGGATACCGGTGTGGGCATCGCTCCCGAACTATTGCCCAGCATCTTCGATCTCTTCACACAGGCGTCCAGGACACTGGATCGTTCAGAAGGCGGGTTGGGCATCGGCTTGAGCCTCGTGCAAAAGCTGGTGGAATTGCACGGCGGAAAAGTTGCAGCTCATAGCGGGGGATTAGGGCACGGGAGCGAGTTCGTCGTGCGGCTACCTGCACTCTCTTCGGCAGAAGAGCCAATCGCCCCCATTGAAACAGCGCAGCGTTCGGGTCAAACTTCGCGTGTGTTGGTGGTTGATGACAACATGGATGCGGCTGATATGCTCGTCATGATGCTACAAATGTTTGGCCACGAAGTTAAAGCGGCGTACTCCGGTCAGGCCGCTTTGGAAACAGCACTCGAGTATCAACCCGACTTCGTTTTGTTGGATATCGGCTTGCCAGATATGAACGGTTACGAGGTCGCGCAACACCTTCGTCAACGACAACAGAGTAAGAATGTGAGGTTGATCGCCATGACCGGCTATGGGCAGGACTCTGACCGCCAACGCTCTAAAGAAGCGGGCATCGATCTTCACCTGGTCAAACCAGTTGATCCGAAGAAACTTCAAGACGTGCTGGAAACATGGGCCAAGCAGTCCGGCTCCAGGAAATAAAATATTGATTGTGGGGGTTCCCGTCTCGTTACAAGCAGGGTTCCGGGGGTTTAGTAGCGGGCTCGGCGTTACTTGTCGGAGCAGCGTTAGGTTACTCCGCGTCCAATGTGATTTTTTCCTGGGAAATCGAATCAAAATAGACGCAACCGGGTTAACTCCGTGGTGAGATTTAGGACCCGATCGATGAGTGCTCGTAAGTAATTGAAATGAAGGGTGCTGAGGGCGGGAGTCGAACCCGCACGACCTTACGGTCAACGGATTTTAAGCCCGTTGCCATGTATTCACAGCACTCTACTACGCGTTACCAAGTTAGTATTTACCGACGTTTCAGCCGTCAAAGCAAGCTACGTCTGACTTGGTATCGGTACGTGACCCCCTCATCTTCCCCTCATCCTGTGCAGCCACAAAATCCCTCATCTTCCCCTCATCTCCAAAATCAATGTGCACAAAATCCGGGCAACAGGTCCGCCCACATGGTAGGCGTCTGCTTGTGGCTTTGGAATTTTGACACACCATTTATCGTTCCGTTTTGACCGTCAAACTTCAGATGTGTTACAAGCATACAGGGTAGTCTCTCTCTCTTATGATATCGAGTTGGAACATTGGCAAGTTACGAAAAGGACGCCTCGTTCAGGCGATCGCTCTCTTGTTCTTGTTCCACACAGCAGTAGACTTGGTTTTTCCTCAGCTCTGTAGCGAAGAACCTGTTAACATAGCAATCAACCATTCGTCCCCAGGTTCAAAAGAAGCAACACTCGACGAGACTCCCGCGCCGGTTGACGCATCACTGCCTAACAATTCCGATCGGCAACCTTCAGACACACCTCCAAGAGGTGAAGATTGCTTCTGCTGCTGCGCTCACGTGATGGCGAGTCATGGGTTCGTAAATGTAGAGAACGCAGAACTCAAACTGCCCACCGGCTCGCGACCAGACATTTCAATTCTTTCAGCACCGCCTGACATTCCATACCACCCTCCTCGGTCCGCCTAATCAACTGAGTTTTCGGTCATCCGGTCGCGGCTCTCTCTGAGAGTCCAGGCTTCCGTGCATTCGTGTGAACGGGTCTGAATAGCGTCTTTTGAAATTGATAGCACTGCTGTCTCCAGCGGGGCTCATATAGGCGTTAATGCTTGGGTTGAATACCCGGCATTAGTTTGAGGAAAAACAATGAAGTGGTTTTTGAAGAAGCGGCCACGCGTTGCTGGCGGCCTGCTTCTGGCATTCCTTCTTTCGCTAGGCTCGTGGCGTAGCGTTCAAGCACAGAATCCGTCCGAGCTTGCCGTGGCACCACCTGGTAACAGCTCAGGAACAACAGCTAACCGCAATGAGACGCTTGAAAGCTCGTCGCTAAAGCCAAGCACTCTCAGTCCGACCATTAATCGATACTTCGATCCGCTGCAAGGAACCTCATCGACTGATCTGGTTCGTCGAGCGCTGGCCTCAAACGGAGAATTGGCTGCGGTCAAAATTGAGATAGAACGCGCGGGGGCGCGGCTACGACAGGCAGGTCTCAGACCGAACCCAACTCTTGATTTTGAACAAACGACGGGACGCTTCACGGGAGCGCGCGGTGAAAGCGAAATAAGTGTTGGTGTCGCTGTACCACTCGAACTCGGAGGCAAGAGGCGCAAAAGGATTGAGCTTGCTCAGGCCGAATTCCAGGCGGTGGAGGCTGAGGTAGCAGATCGCGAACGACGGCTAACAAACGAAGTGCGCACGTTATACGTCGAGGCGTTAGCGGCACTTCGAGAACTCGGGACGTTAGAGGAACTAAATAATCTGGATCTGCAAACGACTCGCTTTGTGCAAGCGCGCGTCAACGAGGGCGAGACCGCCCCTATCGAATTGAACCAGTTGCGGGTCGAGGTTGACCGTCTTCGCTCTCGCCGCGCACTACTCGAGGGGCGGTTGCAGGCAACGATTCTCAAACTTAAGGGCCTAACTGGCATACCAGCCGCTGAACTCTTGCGATTGCGTGAAGACATCACAACTCCGCCCCTGCCCACGGCTCCGGCTTCCGTAGAAACGGCGATAGACATCGCCCTTCGAACACGTCCCGATCTGCGATTCGCGCGTTTGAATGAAGAAGTAGCACAAGCAGGTTTACGTTTGGCACGGGCGCAGGGGGTCCCAGACGTGACGCCCTTCACCAAATACTCCTATGGCCGTTCCGTATTCGATGACACGCCAGTAGGTGTGATTCGCGATCGCGACAAACTACTTACCTTCGGGGTGTCCGTAGGCATCCCCGTATTCAATCGTAACCAGGGTGGGAAAGCAGAAGCTGCGGCAGCCATTAATCAAGCCGCGCGAAGGCGCGAGTTCCTTGAGGCGGTTGTGCGTTCAGAGGTCCAGAGCGCCCACGCGCGTTATGAGGCCGCTCGCGCTGCGGTAACCACGTTCGAGCAGGGCGTTATCCCGAGTTCCACTGAGAACGTCCGTACCATCCGCGCGGCTTACGAGATCGGCGCTTTCAGTATTACCGATCTATTGAGCGAACAACGCCGTCTTGTCGACGCGCAGCGTGAATACACCGAAGCGCTCGCCGAGCGCTATCGGGCTCTGGCCGACCTGCAAGCGGCGCTTGGCGCACCAGTCCAGCAACAGTGAGGAAGCAATCATGTCAGATCAATTCAAACCCAACGATTCGAACAGTAGACGCGACAACGAGCTTACCAAAGAGACAGAAATGCTTCCCGGCGAGCGATCAGTTTACGAAGTCGCGGTGGAGAAGCGGTGGTTCGGCTCGCCGCGTAATCGCAACATCGCGATTCTTGCTCTGGTAGTTATCTTCGCCGTCGTTGCACTCATAGCGGTCATGCTTTGGGCACGCGACGGTTCGCCCAAGGCGACAGAAGTTAAGGTAAACACTGAAACCGCCGGGCAAAAAGACGAGCACGGGGACGAGGAAGTAATGCTCTCACCCGAAGCGTTGGCCGCCGCAGGAATCGCGATTGAAGGCGTAGCGCAACGCCCGGCGGTTGCACTGATCAAGGTAACCGGCTCCGTCGAAACCAACCAGCAGCAGACGCAGCAAGCGTCGCCCCTGGTATCGGGTCGCATAGAGCGGGTAAATGTGGGCCAAGGCGATATCGTCCGTGCAGGCGCAATTCTAGCTGTTATCTCAAGTCCGGAAGTCGCAGAGATGCATGGCAAGCTGCGCGAGTCAGAGACCCGATTGCGCTTGGCCGAGCGAACTCTTCAACGAGTGCAACGTCCAGAAAACCGAGTGGCCTTAATACAGGCGAAAGCGAAACTCGATGAGGCCGATGCAACGTTGCGCCGAACACGAAGGTTGATCGAACTGGGAGCGGGCGCGGGGAAGGACCTCGTCGCCGCTGAGGCTGCACAAAAGTCTGCAAAGGCGGAGTATGATTATCAAAACAACATCTCGGTCAATCGTGAGGTTCAACAAGCCCAAGCAGAAGTCGAGACAGCACGGGTTGACGTGGGCCACCTGCGTCAGAGTTTACAGACGTTAGGCGATCCGGTGGCCACCGGTAGTCGCGATGAGCACACCACTAACATTTCGCTCGTGGCACTGCGCGCCCCTGTATCCGGCACTGTCGTTGAACGACTGGTAAATGCCGGGGCCGGGATTCAAGCAGGCACTCCGCTATTCACAATCGCCAACATCTCCACTGTTTGGATCATTGCCAACGTTCCAGAGTCACAGGTTGGCAAGATTCGTGTCGGCACGCCAGCGGAAGTGCGCTCCGCAACGTTGGGGAATGACGCCATGGCGGGACGTGTGAACTACATCGATCCGCGGCTCAACGAAGAGACGCGGACGGCGCGGGTGCGGATCGAGATGGTTAATCCAGGCGAACGCCTCAAGGCTGGCATGTTCGTCGAGGTGGGTTTTCAAGCAGGAACGGGTGCCGCCACCGAGGAGGAACTGGTTGTTCCTTCCACAGCCGTGCAACGCATTGAGAACCGCTCGGTTGTATTCATTCCTAAAGACGACGAGCCAGGCGCTTTCGAAGTGCGGGAAGTTGAGCTTGGCGGCGAGGTGTCCGGGTATCACCGGGTGATTTCAGGTCTGAAGCTTGGCGACAAAGTAGTAACGAGGGGCAGCTTCACGCTCAAGACACAGAAGATGAAAGGCGAAATGGGGGAGCACGGACACTGATGATAAACGGTCTCATTCGTTTCGCTATCTCGCAACGCCTACTGGTCCTTTTGATGGTACTGATCATGGCCTGCGCCGGACTCTACAGCCTCATCAATCTGCCCATTGACGCGGTGCCAGATGTCACCAATGTGCAGGTCCAGGTGTTGACTGCTGCACCATCACTCGCGCCTTTGGAAATTGAGAGGCAGATTACTTTTCCGGTTGAGGTCGCAATGTCGGGACTCCCGGATATTGAGGAGATCCGCTCTGTCTCGAAGTTTGGTCTTTCTGCAGTCACCATCGTTTTTCATGATTCCGTAGACACTTACTTTGCTCGGCAGCTTGTGGCTGAACGTCTATCCCAGGCGCGCGAGCAGATTCCTGAGAACATTGGGTCTCCTGAGATGGGACCAATCTCCACGGGCTTAGGTGAGATCTACCAGTACGAACTGAAAGCGGCGAAGGGCAGCGGCTATGACGCGACAGCACTGAGAACGATTCAGGACTGGAGTGTTAGACGGCAGTTGCTTGGTGTGCCAGGCGTGACCGAAGTAAATAGCTTTGGCGGTTACGAGAAGCAATACCAAGTACGGCTAGACCCCGCCAAGCTGCAATCCTACGGCTTGTCTTTACGAAATGTCGTTCAGGCAGTCACGCAGAACAATGGAAATGTTGGCGGGGCCTATATCGAGCATGGGTCGGAGCAGTATCTCTTGCGCGGGATCGGACTTGTCGAATCCCCCGACGACATCGCCAACATCATAGTCAAAACCGGGAAAGAAGGGATACCTGTTTATATTCGCGATCTCGGAGAAATCGTCACTGGCGCGACAGTGCGACAGGGTGCAGTAACGGCTGATGGAGAGGGCGAGATCGTCGCCGGGATAGCGATGATGCTCAAAGGGGCGAACTCACGCACGGTAGTTGATCACGTGAAGGAACGAGTGGAACAGGTTAAGAAAACTTTGCCGCAAGGAGTCCAGCTCATTCCTTTCTACGATCGTACGGAGCTGGTCGACCGCACGATCTGGACAGTCGCCAAAAACCTGATTGAAGGAGCCCTACTGGTAATCATTGTTCTCATTCTCCTACTCGGAAACTGGCGTGGCAGTTTGCTGGTTGCCACGATTATCCCACTATCAATGCTCTTCGCCGCGATCTTAATGCGCGTCTTCAATGTCTCAGGCAACCTGATGAGTCTCGGTGCACTCGATTTTGGCTTGATCGTGGACGGGGCAGTTGTCATGGTCGAGAACACTGTACGCCGCCGCGCCGAAGCGCAGCATCAAGGTTCGCATGAACGACCTGAGCGTACGATTCTTGAGGCGTGCACCGAAGTAGGCAGACCAGTGGTCTTCGCCGTTGGCATCATCATGATCGTCTACCTGCCGATTCTCAGTCTGACTGGTATCGAAGGCAAGATGTTCAAGCCGATGGCCCTGACTGTTGTATTCGCGCTTCTCGGCTCGCTCATTCTTTCGCTCACTTACGTTCCGGCGGCGATGACCTTCCTGCTGCGTGGACATGTCTCGGAAAAAGAGAGTTTTCTCATCCGCATCGCCAAGCGCTGGTATCGTCCAGCCCTTTCGTTCATGACTGCGCAACGTAGGCCAGCTATTGCAGTGGCTCTAGTCCTGATAGTCGCTAGCGCGGTCCTCTTCCCGTTTCTTGGCTCAGAGTTCATACCGCGTTTGGATGAAGGCTCTCTGGCTGTGCAGGTGCAACAACTCCCTAGCGTGTCGCTAACGCAATCAGTCAAAACCACAACCGATGTGGAGAAGGTGTTGATGCGTTTCCCGGAGGTAACCAAGGTTGTTTCCAAAACCGGGAGAGCAGAAGTCGCCACCGACCCGATGAGCATCGACTTCAGCGATCTCTACATCGAGTTAAGGCCAGCTTCCGAGTGGATCACGACGCACTCGAAGGTCGAACTTGTCGAGAAAATGGCGAAGGCACTGGAAAACGGAGTACCGAACGCGTCGTTTAGTTTTTCTCAGCCGATCGAGTTGCGCGTGTCGGAACTCATCTCTGGAGTTCGTTCGGACATCGCTATCAAGCTTTTCGGTGACGACCTCAACACACTCAAGAAATCGGCGGACGAAATCGCTCGCGCGGTGATGCAGGTGCGCGGGGCGGAAGATGTGAAGGTCGAAGCTACGACCGGACTACCACAACTTCAAATCAAGCCTAATCGTGCCGCGATCGCACGTTACGGTATTAACGTCGAGGATGTTAACGAACTGGTTGAGTCAATCGTCGCTGGAAAAGAGGCAGGGATGGTTTATGAAGGTGAGCAGCGCTTCAATGTGGTTGTTCGCTTGCGCGACGACACCGGGCGCGATGTTGAGACTATCAAGAACCTGCTGGTCCCAGCGCCGAACGGTGCACAGGTTCCGCTTTTACAGATTGCAGATATTCGACTTGTGGAAGGACCGGCCCAGATCTCACGTGAAGACACGCGTCGCCGTATTGGCGTCGAGCTAAACGTGCGAGGCCGGGACATTGGCAGCTTCGTCAAGGAGGCACAGAGTAAGATCGACCAGCAAGTAAAACTGCCTCCGGGGTATTACCTCACCTGGGGTGGCACTTTTGAAAATCTGCAACGCGCTTCCGCACGCTTACTGATAGTTGTCCCTCTAGCGCTCTTTTTAATCTTCGTCTTATTGTTCACGACCTTTGCATCGGTCAAAAAGGCGCTACTCATCTACACCGGAATTCCTTTTGCCGTTGTGGGCGGAGTCTTCGCTCTCTTTCTGCGCGGAATGCCATTCTCGATCTCGGCCGGTGTTGGATTCATCGCGCTTTTTGGAGTGGCAGTTCTCAATGGCGTGGTAATGGTTAGCTACATCAACAAGTTGCGCGAAGAAGGGAAGTCAGTTGCGGACGCGGTTTGTGAGGGTGCGGAGACGCGGCTACGGCCTGTACTTATGACTGCGTTAGTTGCGAGCCTGGGTTTTATTCCAATGGCGCTTGCTACCTCAGCCGGAGCTGAAGTGCAACGTCCGTTGGCGACCGTCGTGATCGGAGGAGTAATTACGTCAACTCTCCTGACGCTATTGATACTGCCAACGCTTTACGGATGGTTTGACCGCGATCACAGACACCCGAGAATATACCGACATCCTAATGGGTCAATGAACAGTTAACTTCTCCCCGAGTCTTAGCGCAGTTTGACAGCGGCCGGAGGGTTGGAGTCAAAGTGCTACAGTTTAGAAGGATATGAGTGAAGAAGTTGTCATCAACGCACGGAGCAACCGAGCGGCCTTAGTTAGGCGAGGTCGCTATCTCGAATATTTCACTATTGGGTACAACAGCCTCGAAGGACTCATTGCGGTTGCAGCTGGTCTGATGGCCGGTAGTATTGCGCTCGTAGGATTTGGTTTCGACAGTCTTATCGAAGTCACTTCCGGTCCCGCGTTGCTCTGGCGACTGCACGCTGATGTTGATGAAGAACGTCGTGAACGCGTGGAAGCAATCAGCCTGAGAATAGTGGGTGTGTGCTTTGTAGTTCTCGCAATTTATGTGACTTACGATTCAGTCAAGTCGCTCATACGGCGCGAAGCCCCGGAAGAGAGTCTAATCGGAATTGTATTGGCAGCGGTTTCACTGGCAATCATGCCATTACTTGTTCGAGCGAAACGGAGAGTAGCGCGAGGCATAAAGAGTGGCGCATTGATGGCAGATTCTAAGCAAACAGAACTTTGCACCTACCTATCCGCTATTCTTCTCGTCGGTCTATTACTGAATGCTTTACTAGGCTGGTGGTGGGCCGATCCGGTGGCCGCGCTCATTATGGTTCCGATCATAGTCAAGGAAGGTATTGAGGCATTACGAGGCGAGACCTGTTGCGACGAAGGGGCATGCCATTAATGTTGAATCCACAGACCACCTACATCGCTCTACTAATTGTTGCTAATGGGCGTTCACCTAACACTCATCGCGGTACAACTCGTAGGCAGTTTGTGGATTAAGAGGCTCTCTCCTAACTTTGGGAGATAAGCTGAGTATTTGTAAGCTATTGAAAAGGTTGGTGCCGACGTCAAAGCAAGCTACATCTGACTTGGTATCTGAACGTAACCCCCCTCATCGTCCCCTCATCTTGCGCCAGTTGAAACCGGCACGCGGCTTTTCGAACCGGCGGCTTGCCGTCAATAGGATAAACGCTCAAGCGACGTCCGCCCTTGAGCGCTCCTCCTCGATCTCGCGAATTCGGGTACGAAGCCAATCCTTAACTCTCCGCTCGAGTTTTGCCTCGTTATCTTCGAGCTCCAAGTCCTCGATAGTTTCGCCAGACTCATTCAAAGGAATGAAATGGCAGGGAATAACTTCGGCTCGTCGGTCGGAGGTGACAAAGTCGATCAAATGGCATTCGTTGCACGGGTGCGTATGTTCTGAGTCGGCGTAGTTGATGCACGTCAGGGAATCTTGAAAGGCTGATTTCGGTTGCCAGGGCGTACGGACCGACCGTCCATACCCGCCTTGTTCGATGAACTTCAATTCATCTTTAAGGATTTCGAGGATGTCGCGTTCGTCTTTGGCCATAGCATCCACCTCCAATTTCCCTGGCCTGCTTAGTAGCGGGCCTGCCGCTACGATTATCAAACTCCATGTTCCCCTCTTGCTCTAAGGAGCAATGCACATGCCGTTGGAACTCCCTGGTCCTCTGCTGGAAATTGTGAGCCGTAAAATAATTCTTGCGGAAACTTGCGCTGCAATATGCGAAAAACTGCTCAGGGACCTGACCAGCCTAGGGAGTCTTTGCTTATTCGACCATGGTCTTGCCGGCCTTCGCATTGTCGATCGCTTGTCCGGCTTCAGGCGGCATATAGTTTTCATCGTGCTTCGCCAATACTTGATCCGCATAGAAGATTCCGTCAGCGCCCACGCGACCCTGAGCCACGCAACCGCGGCCTTCCTTGAACAAGTCCGGCAGAATGCCTTTGTACACCACCGGAACATTCTTGGCCGTGTCTGTCACGATAAAGCGAGTGGTCAATCCATCGTTATCGCGCTTCAGGCTGCCCTGCTCCACTAATCCGCCGATTCTGAAAGTCTTGCCGGAAGGTGCTTCCTTTGCGGCAACCTGTGAAGGACTAAAGAAGAAGACGAGATTATTTTGAAAAGCACTCAGCACCAGACCAACTGCGATCGCCAGTCCGGCGAGTGACGCAATGATGAAACCAATTCTTTTGTGACGGCGTTTCATTTGAAGCCCTCAAGGCTGTTCGAGTTGTCAGACTTGCTTTGTTCAATTGCTCTTTTTCCGATCTACTCGCAAATTAACTGGCACCAGCTCCAGCAGCCCGCACTTGATGCACTGCTGGCTGGTCATTACTTAGGGAGACGCTGTTCGTCGTTAGCTGTTCTTTGAATAGCCGCGCCGACGCGTCGAGAAAATCGTAAGAGGTTACAATTCCGACGAGACGCCCGTCATCAAGAATCGGAAGACAACCAACCCTATGTCGTCGCATGATTTCCATGGCCTCTAAAGTAGGAGTTGTTGACGACACGGTCAGCGGTTCCGGGGTCATGATCTCACGTACCGTGACTGCGCCTTCAGTGGCCAGCGACCCTTGACTCAGAAGCTTGAGCAGAGATCGATGCGATACCAATCCAACCAGACGTCCTTCATTGTCTTCGACCGGAACATGCCTGATATGTCTCCAGGTCATTACGCTCGCTGCCAGATCGACTAGATCATCGGGTCGAACCGTAAAGAGGTCAGTTGCCATGAACTGTCCGACCGTTTGATAGCCCTGGCTCCAGTCATCGGATTCACACGCTTCCAGAACCGGCCAGCGATGGACAGGATCTCCAGTCTTTTGCCTCGCCAGCATCTCTCGCGCTAGCAATCTGTTTCGAACCTCGCATGGCTTGTCACTCAATGTGTTTAGAGACTTCATCGTCCATTGACTGCCGGTTTGACCGCTTCGGACGCGCTCCTCGATAACGCCAAGATATTGGTCGGCGTCCGCCCGAGTCACATTCGCCTGTTTGAGTCCTTGATGCGCCAAGGGTAGTAAGTGATCGAGAATAAGCGCTGAGGCTGCAACGCTTCTCCCATCCACCCAATTGAATTGAGCGTTCAAGCCATGACGCGCGGCCGCGAAGAAGTTTGTCTTGGCATCGTCAAATGACATGACCTTCGAGACTTCGCCATATTCGCCGGGCAATGAAAGCATGAGTCCGACAAAAAACGCTGTGTTGGCAATTTCATCGAGCACCGTGGGACCAGAAGGAAGCACGCGGTTCTCAATTCTCAAATGCGCAATTCCCTTAGCTACTCCGTAACAGGCTCGATTCCACGGCCAGATCGTTCCGTTGTGCATCCGCAGTGCACTTAGTTGAGGAATCTCACCGCGAGCAAGCAGAGAAAGCGGGTTCTCGCTTATCTCGTTGATCATGATCAGACGAAAGCGGGCAATTTGTTCCTGAAAGAGCTCCAACACTGATTTGTCGACCCATCGATTGCCAAAACTTACGCGCGTTGGATGACTGCGTGCCTGTTGCGTTGCCGAACGGGCATCTGTGGAATGTTGAAACAATGCCAGTCGCGTCTCATGCCATAAACGGTGACCGAATAAGAGAGGAGAATTAACGGCGGCTGCGAGTACCGGAGCCGTGATGGCCTGGGCCAGATTGTAGAGTGGCGCGAACTCCTTTGGGCTGACCTGAAAATGAATCTGAAAGCTGGTGTTGCACGACTCCATCATGATGTTGTCATGCGTTAGGTTGATCTCATCGAGCCCCTTGATATGTATGCTGAACGGGCCGCCTCGAAGTCTGATAACCGAATCGTTTAGTTGCTTATATCGTGGGGCTGGAGTGAGGTTCTCAAGCGTCAAATCCGACTTTCGCAGCGTCGGTAGAATTCCTGACAGCAGAACGTCCGCGCCAAAATGGTTGGCGCTCACCCGCGCTCGGGCCAGAACCTCATTTAGTTGAGACTCCATTTGCGAAAAACAGTCACCGCTGAGGCCGAGCGGTGTGAGATTCGCTTCAAGATTGAATCTCGCGATCTCAGTAGTCAGTCTCGGATCGTTGGCATGTTGGAGCACTTCCACGGATACGGGCGAAGGCCTGAGATTTTCATCGACGAGAAACATCTCCTGCTCCGCGCCAATGCGCCGCACTCCGCTTTCAATGAGATCATTGTCGAGCATGTAATCAAGCGCGCGGAGATCCTCGAGCAGTGCTTTCATGAACATCTGCTCTTTTAGCTCGTCAAGTTCTTGCGCTACGTTATGCTCGCCCATACCGAATTAGTCCTTAAGTGATCTTCCGATTTAGTTGACTGTCGTTGCTTCAGCTATCGGTTCCATTTCTATTGCTCTGGGAAACAGCAGATTGTTCTCCAAATGAATGTGCTGGTGCAGATCTTTCTCCAGCGTCTCGAGTGCCGCGTAGAGCGTTTGGTAACTCAAGCAACCATCGGCAGGTGCAACGTAGTTTGAACTGAGTTGCCGGATCTTCTTTAACAACTCTCCCGCCCGATCATGCTCCAACATCATCATCCGCACCGGATTGGCGACGGTTCCGAATGGCGCCCGGAACAGAGGCACCTGCTGCTTTGCTGCCGCCTCCATCCTGATGATGTACGGGAAAAGCACACGCTCTTCTTTGGTCATGTGAGTTTCCAGGTCGGCTCCTAACTCGCGAAACAATACATAGATTTCAACAAGTTCCGGATGATTTTCGCCGTGGGCCATACAGACCTTATCCAGCAAGGCGTTCAGCCGCGCAATCTCAAGACGAGTGAAACTGTGATGCTTGACGACGATGTGATCAATGAGGTTTTCGAGCGTTGCCGTTTGAAAGTTTGGCGTTTCCGCTTGTGCGTGCGCGGCCAGGGTCAGTTCCATCTGGACTTCTTTGAATTCTACGCCGGCACTGGCGCAGGCATCGGCCAGCGATCTATTACCACCACAGCAGTAGTCGATTCCCATCTTTTCAAAGACTCGCGTAGCCGCTGGGATTTCCAGCGCCAACTCTCGAACGGTCGTATTGGTTGTCAGATTCATGATGCCTCCCAAATGATTAATTGCTTTTTAGAAAGTTAAGACTGATGTTGATTGAGCACTCGATCGCGATCCAAGTTTCACGGCTCGCGAAGGTCTCAAGAAAACTGTGTAATTCACCGCCAGGCACATCAACGCGAACAGCGCCAGAAAGATAAATCCCCAGGTGTAGGCGCCCGTTGCATCACGAAGTATTCCGAGGACCAGCGGCGGGAAAAAGCCGCCGAGGCCGCCGAATGCTCCTACCAGCCCCGTAACTGTCGCCGGCTCTTTCGGAAAATACTGCGGCACAAGCTTGAAGACTGCGCCGTTGCCGAGACCCAACGCTGCTGCGGCTCCGAGCGCGCCCACGGTAAACGTCACCATCCAGGGACAGCCCATTAACGCGCCGAAAATGGCCACTGCTATGAACACGGGAACAAGAACACGTGCCCCACCTTTACGATCAGCAAGCATGCCGCCGAGCGGCCGCATCAGTGTTGCAACCAAAACAAAACCCGCGGTTCGCGCGCCGGCGTCAGCAGCACTCAGTTTGAAGTTGTCCATGAGCAAACTGGGGAGATAAATGGAAAACGCGACGAAGCCGCCGAAAGTTAAGAAGTAGAAGAGTGACAACACCCAAGCCAGACGTTCGCGCCGCAGGACTGCAAGGTTTTCACGTAGCGCCTTCGGCTTTGCGTCAGAAGCTGCGTCGCGAGCAAACAGATAAAAGACCGCGGCCCAGACTATCGATATTGCGCCAAATATGTAGAACACCGGACGCCAGGACCCGAGCGCAATCGCCAACACGGGAGCGCCAAACACCGCAACAGATTGTCCGACGTTGCCCATGCCGTAAACGCCCAATGCTGTCCCTTGCTGATCGCGCGTAAACCACTTTGAAGTGAAACCAACTCCGACTGGAAAGGTGGAGCCTGCAATTCCAAGGAACAGACCGAGCCCGATCAACTGCGCGTAACTGTTCGACAGTCCAATCAGTACGGCCGGAATTGCCGAAAGTAACAGCAGCGCGGTAAATACTCTTCTGCCGCCGAAACGATCAGCCAACATCCCGGCCGGAATTCTTCCCAGGGCTCCCAGCAAGACGGGAATCGCAATCATCAGACTTTTCGCTTTGCCTGAAAGGCCATAGGTTTGCGCGAAGGTCGGAGCTAGTGCTCCCATCAACCCCCAGACGGCGAACGAAACTGCGAAAGCGCTAGTTGAAAGTAAAAGGGCTACTGCTGCACCGGGTTTGAATGATTTCATAATGTTCGGAGCCATGATTTAGACGAAGTGCTTTCCTGTCGTTAGTTCGTAGTAGTACGGTGCTGCCAATATATGGCAATGACCGTACCGTTTACTTTTCGACTGAGTTTAGGAGGATTTGAGCGAAAAGCTTGTGAAAACTCGCAGACAGGAGTGGAATTCTGCGCAATAATCGCGAACCTTGAACCAGGTCAGAGCGCCCGTCGAATTCTCCTGGGGCTAGTATTCCTGTGCGAATTCTTCGTCGCAGCGCTTACAGTCGAGTTCGAAACCAATCCGCGAGGCGCGACCTTTTTCAGTTAATACCCAGGATCGCGTTGTCAGCGGCGGATCGTGACGGACATGTTGAAGATGCCCACACTCAAGCGCAGCCCGCCAATGGCCATCATCATCTTTATCGAACGCTGTGATTCGCTGTTTCAAATCGTTTCTGAAAGAGCTAAGCGCGGATCATGATGAGCAGCATTTTGAACTTGGTTGCTGCTCTCACCGCATGAGGCCGATTCGCCGGCAGGATGATGGTCTCCCCTTGCCGCACCTTAAAGCCTTCGCCGGCAATCTCGATGTCCGCCTCGCCCTCTGTGACCACTACTAAAGCATCGAAGGGTGCGGTGTGTTCGCTTAGGCCTTCACCAACGTCGAAGGCGAATAGAGTGACGGTGCCGCCCTTATTCTTCAGCAGCACGCGGCTCACGATTGAACTATCCTGGTATTGCAACAGCTCGGCGAGGTTTTTCACTTCTGCGGGTTTCACTGGATTCTGCGTTTGATCACTCATGACAATTTGATTAAGGAATTGACTCAGCCACCACGTGCCGGTTCTAACGTTTGATGCCAACAATTGATACTGCGCCTAGTTGGTTACGATTGCGCCGAAAGACAGCTCTCATTTCCAACACTCTTTGTCGGGCTTCTGAGTCACGTAGCAAATTCCATATAAAGCGCAATGTTCCAAGCAAACCCTCGTCGCGTATCAGCCGTCCGGGTTCCAACAAACTCATCGGCGCCGTCTCTTCGGATTGAACTTCAAACCCTTCGGATTCCAAAAGCGAGCGCCATTCTGCTATAGCCAGCGGCCTAACACCGTGATGGACTACGCCTGTCAGCGATCTCTCGGTCTCTCTTTTCGCATGCTCGTCAAGACGGTCGCTCATCAGGCACATTTCGTGAATGCCGTAGCGTCCGCCAACCTTCAAAAGCCGATGGGCCTCTCGCACGATGTCGCGTTTAATTTCTTGCGTCTGCATTGTTAGCATAGCTTCGCCGTATACGACGGACGCGCTACGTTCCGGCAAACCCGTATTGGAGGCATCGGCTACCACGCACTGTCGGCGAGCACCCTTGATATAGCCAGCTACCAATTTCGCGGCCGCCTGGTCTCGCTCCACAGCGGTATAAGACTTCGGCTCCAGCTTGAGTGTGAGGCGAGCCGTCACGCCCATGCCTGGCGCAAATTCAATCACGTCATCTGTGCCTTGAATTTGAAGTGCGTTAAGCATAAGACGCGTAAGCTGCATTCCGCCCGGTCTGAGCACGCGTTTACCCAAACGCGCCAATACCCAATGACCTGGCATCTTCTCGGTCTTCAGACCCTCACCAAGAGCAAATCTCGTTGTAGTTTCCAATGCTGCCTCCTTACAAATACAAAACGGCCCAATCAAGCTTGAGCAACGATTGTGCCGCTCCGATTTGCAGGGAGTTTTGAGTGACTACTCGGCGAGTTGCGAGAACTCCCGACCTGATCGCGTAATTATCCACATTGGTCAGTTCACCCGTTGCCCTTATCATGCGTTCACGGAATGGTTGTTAAGCGAGAATTAGCAATGCCACTTGATCGCAAACGATTTCCTCAGTTGATCATGGAGCTATATAGACTACTCGCAGAATTGGAATCCATGTTTCCAGGCCGTCCCTTCACACCTGATGGGCATATGGTTGGCAGCTTGGCGGAGTGTTTTGCCGAATATCATTACGGCTTGAATCTCCTTCGCTGCTCTTACCCTGGACACGACGCGCAGGCAGATACCTGCAAGGTTGAGATTAAGGCCACACAAGGTAATCGGTATCTCTCCGAAGTGCTCCGGAAAAGCTATTGGTTTTTCTGCTTCAGCGAAACGGCTCATTTGAAGAAGTCTATAACGGTCCGGGTGCGCCAGTCTGGGCCCTGGTCGAAGCGAAACCTAGGCCGAGTAACGGTCAGTATCAAGTAAGACTTACGCAACTAAAACAACTGATGCATAGCGTTCCTATTGAGCAACGTCTGCCGCGTGTTCGAGGATGAAAGCTCCTGACAGTATGCTATCAAGCGACCGAGCAGCGAGAGCTAGCAGTTGAGCAGTAGAGTAACTTCAAAAAGCGGTATTCTGATTCGCTTAACTGATGAGCGCTGGGCGCACATCACTGATGAGCATGGCGAACTAGCTGGTCTGCGTTCGGAAGTTTTGAAAGCCGTCGAAGACCCTCTGCGTGTTGTAGAAGGTGGTGCGGGCGAATTGCTTGCGGTGCGCGAGCTTGATTTGGGCAAATATATAGTTGTCGTGTATCGTGAACAAGAGAATGACGGGTTCGTTATCACCGCGTTTCTTACGCGTCGATTGGGCTCTCTGACGAGAAGGAAGCAGTTATGGCCGTAGCAAATATTGAGGAATACCTAAAGCTCGTGCCCGCGCTCAGAAAGTCACCGAGCCATTTGCTTTGGTCATCGTATGACACCGAAGCTGACACCCTCTACATCAATTTCAAAAAGCCGAGTCATGCCACCGAGAGCGATATCACCGATAATGATGTAATCGTTCGATACGAGGATGGCGAAATTGTGGGCCTGACGATTCTGCACGCGAGCAAGCGCTAATCAAGGCAAACCACCATTGGAAAATCGTGGGGGAAGATTTTCAAGTTCGTGCCGAAGATGCTCACTCAGCCTGGCCACCATTGGCTCGTCGAAGAGTAACGACGGCCAAGTGTAGGCTTGCTCCTCTTCCAACTGGTTGTGAGTCTCCAATCGTTTCTTGATGATAATCATACGCTTCCTCACGCCCTCAATTTCTTTGGCGGGCGCCCGTTGATTGTCAGCAATCTCGCGCATAGTTTTGATCATCTCCGAAAGTTCTTTCATGAAAAAATTATGATCGCTCCGTAGCTGCAAGAGCAGGGTGTGCGCCTCATCGCGTGTCGGCAAACCGCCCGTCCCGGTAAAGAGCGAAGCCCGGGCGTTGGCGAGGGCAGGGAACAAATGGAGGTTTTCGGCGCGAATGTGAACCGCCAGCCGAGCCCAGAAGAGATCGAGCAACTCGAAAGCGTGGGGGAAATTATGTTTTGCCAGCTCTCCGTCGAGCTCGGTGAGTAACTGGGCCAACGACTCATGGTCGTCTTCCAGCAAAGACTCGACTGGGTTCTTCATCGCTTAATGTAGCCGGAACTGGTAAACCGGCGCGAGGCGGGGCGCCACCAGAAAATCAACGTAAGCGAAACGACAAAGCAAATCCCGGAAGCAATGACGAGCGGGAGCAGGGCTGAAAAGCGATGCGCCAATGCGGCTTCAACCGTCGCCGCGAGCACCCAGAGCTGAGCGACATTGATCATGACGAGCAGAATAAGCCGAGCTTGCGCGACGGCAGTTCTCCCTTTGCCGGCGAGATTGCTGGGTCGCAGTTTAGTTTGATCAATTGAGTTCTGCATATCTTCAATCATGACGAATGTTCGCCGCTGCTGGCCTCCCTGCCAATGGCCCAGACTTCTCCATTAGCGCGTACTTCCAACTTAATTGGATCAAGTGGCCGGGGCGGTGGGCCATACAGAACGTTTCCGGTTCTGGCATCGAACGCACCATCGTGGCAAGGACACTCGAGACGCTGATGCGCGCGCTCGAAGTAGACCGGACACGCAAGGTGGGTGCATTTCTGCCCGAAGGCATGGAGTTCACCGTCGAGCGTACGCACGAGGATCGCCGAGTCGTTGGCTGATGGGTAATGAAAATTCAGCGAGAAGCCAGGGGCGAGTCCTTCGCCGCCTTCAACTCTGTACGGTAGAAATACGCGCGTTTGGCGAGCGTCAATCGCCGCTTTGCCTGCGAAACCGGCCGCGCCTACGAACAACGCTGCAGAAGTAAGTCCCAGAAAGTTGCAGAACTCACGCCGCGTAACCTGCGCTTCTTCTTCGCGGTCATACGGAAAGTCACGTTGATGCGCCGCCGTAGCTGATCGCACGTCGTTTTCGTCTGACCGATCGTCAGCGAGTACTTTTTTGATCGTATTGTCGAGATTAGAACTCATTGCTCTTATCCGTTTGTTCAACTTGTAAATCGATCCACGATTCACTCGCTGGTTGCTGTTCAGTTTTCACCCGGCCTTCGAACACGCCGCAGCCATCAACCTCAACTTCGTCCGCCTCAGTGGGTAACATCAAGTAGACCTTTGTCTCGACTGTCTGATTTCCGAAGACGTGGGCATTAACCGGCTTTGTTCGACGAAGCGGGACGATGTCTTCGTACTTTCCGAATGCGATCGCGCTGGTGGGGCAGACACTGGCGCACATCGGCTTCAAGCCCTCACTAGTCCGATCGAAGCACATGTCGCACTTCATCTGCAGGTGCATCTCAGTGTTGTACTTGGGCACACCAAACGGACAGGCGTTGACACAGTTGCGGCAATCGAGGCAGCGCGGCTTCATCGCCGATAGTACGATGCCATCGTCTGTCGACTTGATGGCATCGGCGGGACAAACCAGCGCACACGTCGGTTCGAGACAGTGCATGCAGACAGTTGGCATGGTCGCGGTCGTCTCAGATCGATCCAGATAATCGACATAGATCATCGAATAGCCTTTGTGCGTCCCGCACTCACGGCAAGCCGCCACGCAAGCGCGGCAACCTATGCAGCGCTGCGGATCGATGAACATTGTTTCGTCCATGGTTTTGTCCATTGTCCGTTGTCAGTGGTCCGTTGTCAGATGTGAGTTGTCGGCTGTCAGTGGCCGGTGTCTTCGGTAATCACAAACGACTGACTACTGACAACTGACTACTGACTACTGACCACTGACTGCTCCTCGCTATCTAAACTCACTCCGCGACGCCCCCTTACGCTGTTCGCCCAA
>DATMDU010000015.1:0-1466 GCA_035557535.1 Pyrinomonadaceae bacterium | reverse complement strand
GAAACGGCAGGGCTCGCCGGACCGGTAACGACTTGCTGAAGGCCTGAACGATTGGGAGTGGCAAGTAGGACTCGCAACTCATGAGCGCAAAGCGGCAGAAAATCCGGAGCAAGCAATTGCATCTGGCCTTCACGGAAGGAGTTTGGGGTGAAACCGCGAACTTCGTCCGCAAAGGGACCGAAGCGCATGTGGCGAAGCGAAACTCTGAAAGCCCGGCATTAGAAGAACGGTTAATGGAGGAGGTGTGCCAACGAGAAAACCTTGAGATAGCGTGGAAGCGTGTCCGTGAAAACAAAGGTAGTGCAGGGGTCGATGGGATGACCATCGAACAGACCCTGGTCTATCTTCGGGAGCAATGGAGTGAGATACGGGAACAACTTCTAAGCGGGACTTACAAGCCGCAGCCGGTCAGGCGGGTGGAAATCCCGAAGCCGGATGGTGGGATCAGGAAGCTCGGCGTACCTTGCGTCGTCGATAGACTGATCCAACAAGCGTTGCTTCAGGTTCTGCAGAGAAGTTGGGACCCAACGTTTTCCGAGCACAGCTATGGGTTTCGCCCGGGTCGCTCAGCGCATCGGGCTGTTGCCCAAGCTCAAGCGTACATCGCTGAGGGCTACAACTGGGTGGTTGATATTGACCTGGAGAAATTCTTCGATCGAGTCAACCATGACAGGCTGATGGCAAGGGTGGCGGAGCGGGTGGCTGATAAGGGAGTGCTCAAGATCATCCGAGCGTTTTTAAACGCTGGAGTGATGGAAGACGGGTTGGTCCGTCCGATCGATGAAGGGACACCGCAAGGGGGGCCTCTTTCTCCTCTGTTAAGTAACCTGGTGCTGGATGAACTCGATAAGGAACTGGAACGCCGGGGCCATCGATTCTGCCGTTACGCCGATGACTGTAACGTTTACGTTTGCAGTCGGCGCGCGGGCGAGCGGGTCATGGGCAGCGTGAGCAGATTTCTGATGACTAGGCTTCGGCTGAAAGTCAACGAGTCAAAGAGCGCTGTGGCTCGACCAGAGGAGCGAAAGTTCCTGGGCTTTAGTATCACAAACGATGGGCGCCAACGGCAAATTTCGCCGAAGGCAGTTCAACGGTTCAAGCTACGGGTACGGGAACTGACACGTCGGACATCTGGAGTAAGTCTGGTCAAGCTGGTCGAGCCATTGGCTCGATATCTTATTGGCTGGCGAGGCTACTTTGGCTTTTGCCAAACTCCAATAGTGCTTTCGACTCTGGATGCGTGGATTCGCCGGAGATTACGGATGTACCTCTGGCGGCAGTGGCTGAACGGACACAACCGTTTTAAAGAACTGCGTCGATGCGGCGTACCGAAGTTTAATGCTGCGGTCGCCGCCGGTTCACCGACGGGACTCTGGCGTATGTCAGGCCATCCGGCGGTTCAACAAGCACTGCGCAATCGCTATTTCGACTCGATCGGCCTTCCGAGATTAGCCGGCGCTTCAAAC
>DATMDU010000014.1:0-2465 GCA_035557535.1 Pyrinomonadaceae bacterium | reverse complement strand
CGCCGTGCGGCAATCGTAGAGCGACACCACATCGTCTTCTTTGATCGGATTGGAGCCACCGACGTGGTGGGTACGCCGGTGCTTGGGGTCGGGAATTTCCGTCCAGGCTTCTAAATTGCCCGCCAGAGCGATCGCCATCCGCGCGCCGTTCGGCCATTTGATCTTGATCTTCTTTGCCTTCGAATAAACGTCATAGAAATTATCGTGCTGCGGCATCATGCTCCGCTAAACCTCCTCGGAAGATTGCCAAAACATCCGTTGGTATATGAAAATCCCTAGGGAGTGTCAAATATGTTTGCGGCTATCCTCTAGAGAAATTGACAAGTGATTCAGAGAACGAGTAAGGAGGGTAGAGCGGGAATTTTCGAGTGTTTGTCAGAAACTGGTCATGATTTGGGCGCAACAGCCCAAATGCTAGGCACGCGCGGCTGTGCCCGAACGCAGTTGCGCGCCGCATCCGATCCAAGTTAAGAGATTTCAAACACACTGTCGCTCCAAGCAGAGGTCGGCGTGGGAGTTGCTGTAAATCCTAGTCCAATCATTGAGCATTCTTATCAGAGCCAACTGAGGGCCTGAAAAATACGAGAGAGAACGTTTTCGTTGTAGTTGCCGGAGAGGTAAATAAGATGAACCATTCGAGCTGGAAGTTTGTGATCACCGTAGCCCTTTTTTCTTTTCTTCTGATATCCGGCCAAACCTTAGCAGCTGAAAAACTCAGTGCCCTGTATTCTGCCCAGTCTGTATCTTACTCGCTACCTTGGATCGCCCAGGATGCTGGACTCTTTCGTAAGCATAGCCTGGCCTTTCAGTTAGTGTATATCCCTTCATCGGGTGTAGCCACTGCCGCTCTCCTGGGTGGGGATGTTGAAATTGCCCTAGCAGCCCGTGGTGAAAGTCGTTCACGGAGTGGCGGTAGGTGGTGGAGAGGTGTCGACACGAACGGTGAGTGGTACTAAAGTTTTTTTCATGGCAATGGGACAGAAGAAGCGCGAAGAGCAGTCGGCGATGTGGGTGGCGGTCAGCGAGCTACCGAAGTCGGTGAGTCACCCATTCTACGAGAAACTCAATCGGCTGTTAGTCGAGCAAGGGTTCGACGAGTTTGTTGAGGGACAATGCCGGTCGTTCTATGCCGAGAAGATGGGGCGGCCGAGTTTGGCGCCGGGGCAGTATTTTCGTTTCCTATTGCTGGGCTACTTCGAATGTCTGGAGTCGGAACGCGAAATGGCGTGGCGCGCGGCGGATTCGTCAGGAGTGCGGTCGTTCCTTGGGCTGGGGCTGACCGAAGCGGCGCCGGATCATTCGACAATATCGCGGACGCGACGATTGATCGATTTGGACACGCATCGGACCGTGTTCACGTGGGTTGTTCAATGTCTGGGGATCGCGGGGCTAATCAAGGGGAAGACGCTCGCGATCGATGCGACGACACTCGAAGCAAACGCGGCCCTGCGTAGCATCGTGCGCCGCGACACTGGGGAGAGCTATAACGAGTTTTTGACCAAGCTGGCTAAAGAGTCTGGCATTGAAACCCCGACGCGTGCCGACCTGGCGAAGCTCGATCGTAAACGTAAGAAGAAAGGGTCGAACCAGGACTGGGAACATCCGTACGACCCCGACGCGCGCATCGCCAAGATGAAGGACGGACGGACGCATTTAGCGCATAAAGCCGAGCATGCGGTGGATCTGGAGACCGGCGCCATCGTCGCCGTCACGTTGCAGGAAGCCGATCAGGGCGACACCACCACGATCCAGACGACGCTGCCCGAAGCGATCGAACAGTTGGAAGCCGTTGCCGCGGTCACTGACGACAAGGTGAAGACGGGGGAGGAACTCGTCGACGACAAGGGCTATCACAGCAAGCAAACCCTACTCGATGTACAGTCCCTGGGACTACGCACCTACATCAGTGAACCGGATCGCGGTCGGCAGCACTGGCAGGGTCAGCACGCTGAGCGCGACGCGGTGTATGCTAATCGGCGGCGCATTCGGGGCGAGCGCGGGCAGCAGTTGATGCGGCTACGGGGAGAGTTGTTAGAGCGACCCAATGCTCACCTCTACGAGACGGGCGGCATGCGTCGGACTCATTTGCGCGGGCACGGCAATATTCTCAAACGGCTGCTCGTACATGTGGCGGCCGCCAATCTGGGCCTGTGGATGCGCACGTTGACGGGTATTGGAACGCCACGCGGCCTGCAGGGCCGTTTGGCCGCCGTATGGGCTTTTTGTTTTACTCTGTGGGTGGTACTGCGCGACCGAGTGACCGCTATTCGCTGCCGAGGACTCGATCTGAGACTATTCGCGGTCCCAAGTCACCGCTTCGCACTGATTCCGTGCGTTTTGTAAAAATCGGACTTCTACCACGGGCTGCTAGTACCGGCGATAGCCTTTTTGATTGCGTTAGCAATACTGCCCAGAGAGTCGCTCATCTTTTTCAATGCATTATCGCGTGCTTCATCTACTGGCAG
>DATMDU010000013.1:0-1975 GCA_035557535.1 Pyrinomonadaceae bacterium | reverse complement strand
GGACTCTTGGAAACGATAAGCCTGTTATCCCCGGAGTACCTTTTATCCGTTGAGCGACGGCGCTTCCACTTGCTACCGCCGGATCACTAAGCCCAACTTTCGTTCCTGCTCGACCCGTCGGTCTCGCAGTCAAGCTCCCTTTATGCCTTTACACTCTACGCACGATTTCCAACCGTGCTGAGGGAACCTTTGGGCGCCTCCGTTACATTTTAGGAGGCGACCGCCCCAGTCAAACTGCCCACCTGACACTGTCCACAGCCCGGATCACGGAACTGTGTTAGAAGCCCAGCACACCAAGGGTGGTATCTCAAGGTTGGCTCCCCGACGGCCGAAACCATCGGTTCGTAGCCTCCCACCTATCCTGAGCGAGATGTACCGAACTCCAATATCAAGTTGCAGTAAAGGTTCACGGGGTCTTTCCGTCTAGCCGCGGGTACTCGGCATCTTCACCGAGACTGCAATTTCACCGAGCCCATCGTTGAGACAGCATCCAACTCGTTACGCCATTCGTGCAGGTCGGAACTTACCCGACAAGGAATTTCGCTACCTTAGGACCGTTATAGTTACGGCCGCCGTTTACCGGGGCTTAGGTTCGGTGCTTCGCGGCCGAAGCCGCTAACACCTCCCCGTAACCTTCCGGCACCGGGCAGGCGTCAGCCCCTATACGTCGTCTTGCGACTTAGCAGAGACCTGTGTTTTTGGTAAACAGTCGGTTGGATCTATTCACTGCGGCCCCCTCGGGCTTCCCACGCGAGGTGGTACACCCTACCGGGGCGCCCCTTCTCCCGAAGTTACGGGGCAATTTTGCCGAGTTCCTTAACGATGGTTATCTCGATCACCTTAGTATTCTCTACTTGTCCACCTGTGTCGGTTTTGGTACGGGCACGCGACTCCTGCCTAGAGGATTTTCCAGGAGGCATGGCGTCAGGAACTCGCCGGCCTTACGGCCAGCTGGCATCGCGCCTCGCATCAACACTCCTTCGGATTTACCTGAAGGAGCTAGCTACACGCTTACCCCAGGGCAACCATCGCCTGGGTTTCCCTAGCCTTCCTCGTCCCCCCATCGGTCGTAACGGAGACAACGTGGTACGGGAATATCAACCCGTTGGCCATCGACTACGCCTTTCGGCCTCGCCTTAGGTCCCGACTAACCCTGAGCAGACGAACTTTACTCAGGAACCCTTGGACAATCGGCGGAGGAGATTCTCACTCCTCTTTCGTTACTCATGCCGACATTCTCACTTCCGTACCCTCCACGGCTCGCTTACGCGGCCGCTTCACTGGGAACGGAACGCTCTCCTACCACTGCACTAGGTGCAATCCGTAGCTTCGGCGGCTAACTTGAGCCCCGTTACATTTTCCGCGCTCGAACACTTGACCAGTGAGCTGTTACGCACTCTTTCAAGGATGGCTGCCTCTAAGCCAACCTCCTGGTTGTCTGGGCATCCGAACATCGTTTCCCACTTAGTTAGCACTTGGGGGCCTTAGCTGACGGTCTGGGCTGTTCCCCTTTTGCCTACGAAGTTTATCCCCCGCAGACTGACTGCCTGGGTACACGTAATGGTCTTCGGAGTTTGCCTGAAGTTGGTAACCTGGTGGGGCCCCGCGTCCAAACAGTGCTCTACGGCCACAACGCAATTAGCCGGAGGCTATACCTAAATATATTTCGGAGAGAACCAGATATCTCCGAGCTTGATTAGCCTTTCACTCCGACCCACAGGTCATCCGCCCAGTTTTCAACCTAGGTCGGTTCGGTCCTTCACGGGGTCTTACCCCCGCTTCAACCTGCCCATGGGTAGCTCGCTCGGTTTCGGGTCTACCGCCACTGACTGAGATCGCCCTATTCGGACTCGCTTTCGCTGCGGCTCCGCTCATCGCTTAACCTTGCCAGTGACGAGTAACTCGCCGGCTCGTTATGCAAAAAGCACGCCGTCACACCCGAAGGTGCTCCGACCGCTTGTAGGCACGCGGTTTC
>DATMDU010000012.1:0-4320 GCA_035557535.1 Pyrinomonadaceae bacterium | reverse complement strand
CGGCGATCGAATTTATATCTTCGTCGTAAATCCGTTACTCGACGACAAAATAAGCCGGATAGGGATTGTGGGGATGACGTACAAGCCGAATCTTATCGAGGCCGAATGCCTCCTGCAGGGCACGCGTCTCTCCAGGGAAATGCGGACAGTTCAGCTCATCGAAGCCGATAATGCTTCCCTTGGTTACGACCTTCTTCAGGGCCTGAAGCGCTTTCACCGTCGGTTGGTAAATGTCCATGTTAAAGTAGGCAAGCGAAACGATTGTCTCGGGATTCTTCTCCAAGTACTCCTCGATGGTCTGGGATGCATCACCCTTCACCAGCTCGAATTTCCTGATGTGTGAAACGGGGCTTTCCTTCTCGTGATAGTCGAGAAGCTCGGATAGATACTTCTCGTAGCCTGGCGTTACCGAATAGGCACCTTCAGCGACAATTGGTGCAGTGCCATCCTGCTCATGAATGCCCGTGAAGCCGCTGAACGTATCGAAGCCGATCACTTTGCGGGTGTAATTGTAGGGCTCATAGATCCCCCGAAACGACTCGAACAGCGCCAGGTTCTGCCCCCAGCGAACTCCGAACTCCATGACCACGCCGGGCACGTTGATGACCTTGGAGTACATCTCGTGCATCCAAAGAATGCGTGCCATCAACTGCCGGTTGATGAACAGGCCCAAGTGGGCCGGCTGCTCGTGCTCCGGAATGGGTGAGCGCTTGTACAGGTCCAGCAGCCGGTTGCGGACATTGAGCTCATCCGTCGACGAACGGTTGACGATTCTAAACTGTTCGCTCACGAGGATGCTCCCATCGCGGACGCGTTGCGCCGCTGTTTGCCTGTGGTCAACTGACTTAAATTGGCCGCAGCCGCTTCGAGGCCAGGTCGCTGCAGCTGGTTACTTATTCTGCCGGTCACGCTTGCTTAGGCGGTCGGCTCGAAGGCAGGCTTGCCACCGATCTCAGCTCCATCGTCATAAAGAGCGAAATATTCGTCCGGAACATGGGCATGATCCGTCGCCCGGATATAGTCCCCGAGCATGTGGCCCTCGCATTCCGAGTCGATGTTCGGTGCCCCGCGCTTGGCGGCGACATCGTCGAGATGGATAGTCCTGTAGTCGAAGCTGAAGCGCGTCACGCCGGATGTGTTGGGTACGCTGGCATGCAGATGCGCCGCCGAGAATAGGATCATGCCGCCCACCGGGGGAAGGAGCCGGATCTCGGGTTCCAGCTTCACGGGCTCAGTCGCCTTTGGGACGGGCCGCGGGTCTTCCTTGATGTATTGCGAGACGTGGCCGCCGCGATGCTGCGCGTTCCACTTGTAATAGTTGTATCCCTTGGAGCTGTTCTTGACCGGCGTGTTCCAGTATTGCGGATAGAACGTCATCGCGTTGTCGGATTTCAGCTCGTATACCGGGATCCACCAGTTGATCTGGCTTGGCAAGGCCGCGAACCAAGTATCACGATGCGGGTGCCACGCAAACGCAATGCCCTTGGTCAGATAGTCGTTGCTGGTCGAGCTACGCAGCTTGGGAACTTCATAGTAGGTTTTCGCCAGGTCGCAGCCGCAGTCCTCGAGAATGGCGCTCAGATACCGCTTCGACTCTGGGTGGTGAATGAAAGTCGGCTTAAGCTTCTGGAGGATCTCGGCATACTTTTCGACGGGAAGGTCGAATTGCGCCGTCTCGGGATTCAGAGGGGCAAAAGCCTCCTCGGCCAGCTCCCTTGCAAATTTGCAAAACGCTAGAGAACTCTTCGTTGGCGAAAGAACGATGAGTTGCCCCTCATAAAGGCGCCGGCGCCTTTCCTCGTCCGAAAATGGGGGATCGAAATATACCGTATTCATAACATACGCCCTTCTCAACTCAACTAAGCCCCTGACCCCGTGCTGTAAACGTAAGCATCCTATTCCTGGGGCTAGAAGTTGGCAATGGCTGATGGCTGACAGCCTTTGAACCTAAGGGCGTATTGGAAGGCATGCACTGCATCTAGAAACGGTATTAATCTGGGCAGACCCTGTCGGTGATCATTTACTGACCGCGACAGAGGTCTAGGTCAAGTCATGCTTCCCGCTAGCGTAAACGGAGAAGGCGCGCGTTCAGCATCCGGTGAGGGGACTGTAGGCCGCGCGGGCCATTCCGTGACAATCGCGTGCGAACGCTCATAGGTCCATGATCGGGACAATCCAATCCCTATCAAGAAGCGCCAATGCAATGCACCTAGCAAGGCAAAGAGTACACCATGGGCTGCAAACGCCGGCCAACCTAAAGCGGCAAAACAATGGAACCACAAAGAACAACGGCAGCGGAAGCAGTGATGACCGAGCGAAGCCGAATGATCCGGCCCCGCAGTAGGGCCACTCCACAGTCGACGACAAACATCCAAATCATTGCCAGCTTCCTGTGAAGGCAGGCCCCCAGACGCCATCTCCTTGTGCCTTCAAAATGGACCCGAACGGCTATTCACACACTCTTCGCAACATTCCAGCTTTAGATTAACTCCAATTGCGGCAGAAATAATGATGAGCCCAATGCATCTAATAAGCCCCCGTTTTAACCGCAATCAAAACGTGCGACAGGCGCAACGGTCGAGGGAAGTCCATCATCGGTTGGGCGAGTCTTCGGGTCAGCGACGTGACAACGACAGACAGTATTCTCCGCGATTCGGTGCAGAAAGACGACACTAGGTAATCAAACAAACTCTTTTGGGTCCCCGGAATACACAAGACACCCTATATTGCACTCTTGCCGCAATCTATCGGTGCGTTGCAGGGGGATTGATATGGGGCAGGGGTTGGTAGGAATTGCAGTGGTCGGATACGGCTACTGGGGTCCCAATCTGGTGCGGAACTTCGCCCAAACGGAGGGAGCACAGGTCGTCGCAGTCGCCGATCTGGATCCTAGTAAATTGCTGCTGGCCAAACGCCGCCACCCCGGGGTCACGGCAACGACTAAGTTTGGCGATCTGCTGGAAGATGCACGGGTCGACGCCATAGCGATCGCGACCCCTGTGCAGAGCCATTACGATCTCGCGTTGGCAACCTTGAGAGCCGGTAAGCATGTTTTCATCGAAAAGCCGCTGGCACAAACATCCGATCAGGTGCGGCACCTGATCGAGGAGGCGGAGAAACGAAAACTTATCTTGATGGTTGATCACACATTTCTTTATACGCCCGCGGTTCAGAAAATTCGCGACCTCATAGCGGAAGGGGACCTGGGAGATATCTACTACTACAATGGCATTCGCGCGAGCCTGGGTCTATTTCAAAGCGACGTGAACGTCATATGGGACTTGGCCGTCCACGACGTATCAATCATCGGCCATATCCTGAACGAAACCCCGATAGCCGTCTCGGCCACGGGTGCGTGCCATGTTGCGGGAACTCCGGCGAACATGGCCCACATTACCTTGTTCTTTCAGAGCAGTTGCATCGCGCACCTCAATGTCAACTGGCTTTCTCCGGTCAAGATTCGGCAGACGTTCATCGGCGGCAGCCGCAAGATGATCGTGTACGATGATTTGGAAGCAACCGAGAAGATCAAGGTGTATGACAAGGGCATTACCGTGAGACGGGCAGAGGAAGATGCCCATCAGTTCAGAATTGGGTACCGTGCCGGCGACATGTGGGCGCCGCATCTTTCCGTCAAGGAAGCCTTGCAGACAGAAGCAGAACATTTCATTGACTGCGTCTACACTGGTGCTTCTCCTATCTCCAACGGGACCACTGGCCTGCAGGTGGTCGAGATATTGGAAGCGGCATCACGTTCCATTGCCGAACAGGGTAATCCGATATCTTTGCTACACAAGCACAAGCTCCGCGAGAACGTGTGACTTCGCCATCCACGACGACCTACCGCTTAGCGAAGATGTTGGCCCCACTGGGGTATCGTTGCTATGATCCGGCTCTTGTTTGCTTGTCCCTATGAACGGTCTAGGCACATCGCATGAGCTCCTGGACACCACGGCCTCAGTCCCGGACGGTGCACGGGTCTATGCGATCGGCGACATCCATGGCCGAGCTGACCTCCTGGACCGCCTGCACGCGCTGATCGAAGCGGATTTTGCCTCCAAGGCTGCATCTATCGTCCATATAGTCTACCTCGGTGACTATGTGGACCGCGGCCCGGATTCGTCCGGTGTCGTGGAGCGTCTTGCGGAAGGACCCAACTGCTTCGTGCAAGTTTCGCTGTTGCGCGGCAATCACGAAGAGATGCTGCTTCGATTTATCGAGGACCCTTCGGTGGGACCAACCTGGCGCCAGTTGGGCGGGCTCGAAACGCTGCTCTCATACGGTGTCGACGTAGCCAGAGTGCTCAAAGAGAATGGATAC
>DATMDU010000011.1:0-8738 GCA_035557535.1 Pyrinomonadaceae bacterium | reverse complement strand
GCTATTCGGGCGGATGCTGGTGTTTCCCGGAAACGCTGTGGAAGACTCAGCGATAGACCCAAAGTTGTTCATCTGATGGTTGCGTCCCGACATCAGTGCCGCACGCGTCGGCGAGCACAAGGCCGTGGTGTGAAACTGGTTGTAACGCAAACCATTGCTTGCCAGCCGCGTCGCGTTAGGCATGTGAATCGGGCCGCCGAACGAGTCGGACATCCCGAAGCCCATGTCGTCGATCATGATGATCAAAACATTGGGCGCACCGTCCGGGGCCTTAACCTCGAATCTCGGTGGTGGCTGAGCATCGTTCGCATCCATTGTGCTGCTCTTGGGTACCGCCGGTTGCTGGATCGGTAATATTTTGCGGTCAGCTGCAGTTGGATAAATGACCTTTGCCTGAGCGGGCTGCTGTGCCGAGACGGGCATGACCGTCAGCGGCGATGCCAGCAGCGCGACTGCAAGCAGTTGCGTTACGAAAACTTTGAACCTATTCATGAATTTTTTCTCCTGAGGTATTACTGTCCGCGGTCGCTACTTCCGGCCGCCGGTTCGATGAATAACGTTTACATTCCTTCTTGAAACAGTCATTGGTTAACGGTCAAGACTGACAGCCATTGACTCGATAAGCCTACCGGCTGAACTGTGTCATATTCACGGCTTTCGGATTCGGATGTTTTTCGAGGGTCTTGTAATACTCGCCGATCACTTTCAAATACGGACCAACCACCCAGGCACTTGTGCCGAGGATGTTCACCTCTTCGCGAGGGTCGGCCTCGATGTTAAAGATCGCGGGGAAGCCATTGCCCTCGGCTCGGCGTCCGGCGAGGCCGGTCATTGGCGGATTACCGGTCGTCAAAACGAACTCCTTCGGATAGAGCCGGAATTGGTGCCAGCGCACGGCTGCGATATCTTCACCGATAAAGCTGATCAAACTCTCGCGGTTCGACTTCGCTTGTTTGCCGAGAATGAACGCACTCTGGTCGATGCCATCAATGGGTCGGTCGGTAGGAACTTTGCCTCCGATGATTCCTGCAAGCGTTGGGAACCAATCATGGACCGAAAGCATTTCGTTGCTCGCACGCGGCACTATCTTGCCCGGCCATTTGACCATGCCGATGGTGCGGATCGCGCCTTCGGTTGCGTCGCCAAGCTCGCCGCGGAACGGTCCGTTAAAACCCATCCGCGTATCCGACGGACCGGCTAACGGCGCTGCCGCATTGTCCGAGAGCCAGAGCACGATGGTGTTGTCCTCGATGCCCGCAGCCTTGATGGCATCGAGAACCTGGCCCGTGCGGTAGTCGAGCTCCATGATCGCATCGCCATACGGCCCGATGCGCGATTTGCCGACAAACTCCGGAGCGGTTCGGATCGGGTAGTGCGTGTAGGTGAAGCCAACGTAGAGAAAGAACGGCTGGTCGCCCTTTGCTTTGCGGTTAATGAAATCGACGGATGCGTTAGTAATGTCGCCTTCGATCTGCGAACGATAATCGACCGTGTACGCCCTGGTCTTTTTCATCACGCCGTTTGCGTCCGAATCCCAGACCCACGGCTCCGTGGCGGCGATGGCGGCTTCCGGCATCCCGCTACGTTGCATCGAATCGCGATAAAGCGTTCCGTCTGTCGACTCGAAGACACCGACTTTGTACTCGTCAAATCCCTGCCGGGTCGGCCAACTTTGCTCGGCCGCACCGAGGTGCCATTTGCCTGTAATACCCGTCGCGTATCCCGCGCTCTTGAATAACTCGCCAAGCGTGATCTCGTTTGCCTGTAGCGTATTTGGCGTCCCTCCGACTATGACGGAGCTCAATCCTAGCCGCTGCGAATAGCGCCCGCTCATCAGTGCCGCACGCGATGGCGTGCAAGCCGGTTCGACGAGATACTGCGTCAAACGCAAACCCGAAGCGGCGATCGAATCGATCCGCGGCGTCGGCATGCCTCGGACCTCGCCCGCACCATATGCGCCGATGTCGCCATAGCCGACATTGTCAGCCAGCATAATGACTACGTTCGGCTTCTTTTGAGCATTCGCCCCCACCGCGGTTGCGCACGCAAGCAAGACCGTCAAAACAAGTTTCATAGTTCCTCCGAGACAACGCCCCTGCGCCAGCTCGAAACCTCTGCGCTAGTTGAGATCGTCGTCCTTGTAGTACTTCGTGCCCTTGCCGGTAAGCTCCAACGCTAGTCCCTTGTCCGTGAGCTGATACATCCAGACGCCCTCCCTTACCTGCACCGCTCCCTGATACGATCCGCCCTTACTGCCCGACTTCGCCGCCGCTGTAGCCTGGCCGCCAAACTCCCAACCGTTGTTGACGAAGTCGTCCATCGCGCCTTTTGTTTCGAACACAAAGATGGTGCGGAATTTCTTTACTCCCATCCCCAGGCCCGCCTGAACCTCGATCATCTTCATGTAGGTAACCTTCTGCGTGCGGTTGTCGAAGGCAATACCCTGACCCTTTCCCCCGCCGGCAAGCAGAATCTTCATTCCGAAATTGCTGAAGGCCGCATATCCAGCCGCCGCTTTGATGGTGGCCTTAGCTGACGGCCGCGCCTTGTAAAGCCTGGCCAGTGTCTCGTTCGCATTCTTGCGGACTCCGGCCTGCTTCTGCGCCTTGGTCTTTGCGAAGGAGGGAGCCGCGATCGCCAGGATCAGGGCAAACATCGCGATTGGTACTCTGTATCTACTCATTACAAACACTCCTTTGAATGGTCACTTCACCAGTTCGATCTCACCGGCCTTCCAGCTCTTATCGAAGAATGACTTCAGCGGGCTGTAAAGCCGCAGTAACGTACACCACCCCTTTTTCGGGTCGGTCTGGATCCAGTTTCCGCGATCGACGCCTGCAGGCTGCGTAGGGGCAAAGTACACCGTCGTCGACCCGTCGGGGTTGGGCTTAGCTGCGGGTGACGGGTACGTCTGGCTGCCCGCGCGTGGATAGCGTTGCGGGGTATCGAGCATCGACCGCGTTTGATTGTCATACACGGTAAAAGACCAGAACCTAGCGGCGGGAATGTTAGGCGGCAGCGTGACTTTGTATGTCTTGCTACCGTCAAGGGGTGCGCCCTTGCTATCGAGATACGCAGCAAGGTATTGCGAACCGATATTTTCGAGACGCATACACATCGCAGGTGTTACGCCGGTGGCCAGGTAGAAAAACCAGGTGCGCGCGTTTAGCTTGCGTGCTCCATCACTCTCATACGGCTTGACGCCGTCCTTTGTGATCTCGGGCGGCGGTGTCATAAATTCATAACCGCCGGTGAATAAGGAATTCACCCAGTGCGATCCGGCGCCGTAATAGTTAAAACCCTCTGCTTCACGAGCGTTAAAGGTAACCGCACGGGCCGTGGCATTGCCCATTGTGACGGCAGCGGTAAGTATCTTCTTCATCCGAGCATCAGGATTGAAAGGCTTTCCTTTTACGATACCGATGGCCGCGGCTTGTCCGGCGATCTCAGCGTCCACCGATCCGGCGGGTTGCGTTTGAATGACCTCATTGAGCATTTCGAAATAGGTATAGTCGGCGGGCGGAATGGTGTTCATCACCTTCCCCGTACCGTCTATAAACTTCGGCGAAACCGAGGGGCTTATTTGTCCCAGTGAGCCTTTGCCGTTCAGATAAGTGCCAACACTTGACCCCGAACCTCCGGGCACATAGGGATAAACCTTGAGCGTTTTCTTTACAATTTCATCTACAGGCTTGGGATCATTGTTTACCAGGAATAAGCGGCCTAAAAAGGAAACCTGCCACGTGGCCGAGCGGCCTATGTAGTAACCGCCTTCGGGCAGCGTGCCGGTGTAGCCCGGCGGCACGATCACGTATTTTCCGCCTTCACCCCGGTCAGGGCCGGGCAAACCAAAATCGGTGATCCATTTCCAGGTCATGTCATCGACGACGCCAAGTGCTCCGGGAGGCGTTTCAACCACTAGAGGTCCTTTCGTCAGGTCGAGATAGCCCCAGAAATAATATGTGTCTGCATTGGCGGTAAGGAACAGTGACTTCGAATCCATTAGGTTGGGCGTCACTATAAATTCGTTATCCTTGATGCCGGCCGCGATGAATCCCTTTCGGAGCGCCAATTGGTTCACCAAAGGGTATCCGTTCATAAAGGCATTTACCGCGTGAATATAGTCCAATTCGTCGTACACCTTCTGCGTCGTGTCGGCATCGGGCACACCGTCGGTAAACTTAAGCGTACCGAGGCGCGTCTCGACCGCATCCGGAGTGAGAGTGGATTTTGAGATCTCCGCCTGCGCGCTCGCGGTCATTGGCGTGAGAATGAGCGTCAAAAGGACGCCGAGGGTGATAAGACTTTGTAAATGTTTGATCTTCATGGTTTGTCTCCTATAAAAGTTATTACGTTATATGCGTTTACTGATGGTGCCCCAACGGCATCGAAAGAGCCGCGATGTTCGAAGTCCACGGATGCTTGTACTCTTCGAAGCCGGAACCCATCGGCGGCGGAAACGTCGGGTCGGCAAAGGCGCCGATTCTCACGCCGGTCCGCGCCGGGTCGGACTTTCGGAAATAATAAACCGTCGATCCGCACACAGGGCAGAAATGAGACGTGACTACATCAGCAGCCGAGTTAGTGATCCCGTCCGAGCCGGCGCAGGTGCGATACGTAGTCGGCTTTGCGCCGTCGATGGGAAACTTCCACGCCGTCGATTTGCCTTCGATCTTCACCTGCTCGTTCGGGAATCGCGCCTGAACTGAGAACGGGCTGCCCGTCTGCTTCTGGCACAAATAGCAGTTACACATGACGACCCGATCCGGGTCGGGCCCATTGGTGGTCACGCGAAGCTGTCCGCAATTGCACGATGCCACTCGCGTTTTATTGACAGAGGGCTGCGCGGACTTGGTATCGCCGGCAGCGGTCTTAACGCTGTCAGGCTTCTGCGCCTGCGCCGTTGTGCTGCCGCTTATTGCCGTGCCTACGAGCGCGAGGGCGCCGCCTTTGATTACCGTGCGTCTTGAGATTTTGTTTTTCATGATAGGTCTTCTTAGTTTGTTATTCTAGGTTGTGTTGAGTCGTTCTCATTTTATTAACTCGATGTCCGATAGCTTCCACGTCCCGTCGAACAAACCGGCCTTGGGCGTGTAGACCCGGAACATCGGATAAAAGCCCTTGCCCGGAATGGTTTCGATCCAGTTGGCTTCCGAACCGGCGGGAGCGCTTCCTTTGGGCCCGAAGTAAAGATCAATCGAGCCATCCGCGTTGGTCTTGAGCTTGTCTTGTGACGAGCGGGCCGAGTCGTTGCTCGGGTTCTGGATCATGGAGCGGGTCGCGGTGTCATAGAGCGTCAGCGACCAGAACGCTTCGGCCGGCGCGTTCGCAGGCACGTGCAGACGATACTTCTTCCCGCCGTCGAGGCGATTCCCGTCCTTGTCCTTGAACGCCTGGACGTAATTTCCTCCAGGACCGGCCTTCATGATGCCCAGCGCCGGCGTCGTATAGATCGCACCGTAGGTGTAGTGGAGCCGTTCATCGATCTGCCCGTACGTATCGGTTTGCTGGACGGGATTCACCTGGAACACCCAGTGCCACTTCGACCCGGGGAACGGCTCTACTCCGAGGCCTTGCCCGTTCTGCCGAAATCGGTCGGGGCCGTCGAACAGCATCACGCGGCCCATCGCATCGCCCATCTGTGCCGCCTCTTCGAGAATCTTGCGCTGCCGCGCGTCAGGCTGAAATGGTTTGCCCTTCTCGATGCCGAGCGGCTTGAGCATGCCCATGTAGAACACGTCGCGCGCCTGCACGGGATTGTTGTTGATGTACCCCGAAAGAAGCTCCCAGAACGCCAGCCCTGAGGGCGGAGTCGTATCGATGACCTTTCCCGACATGGTGGTGAACTTGTTGGCCCTCGGATTACTGCTTTCGCTAAGCGGATAGACCTTTACCCGTTTGACGTTCGCGACTGCGCCATCCTTCTCACCATTTTGAACGATGCCGCGGACCATGACGTTGTAGTTGTTGCTCGTTCCCTGGAGGACGTGATAGCCAGTCTGCGGAGCGGCGCCGGTATAGCCGGGTGGGAGGAGGAGAAACTTTCCGCCCTTCGGACCATCAGGTCCTGGCAGGCCGACGTCGGCAATTGATCTCTGCCAAAAGTCGTCAATGATGCCCACGATGGCGCCGGGCGGGATCTCGACGACGATCGCGCCCGACTTCCCCAGGTCAACATTGGCCAACGCGTAGATGGTCGTATCGTTCGCTGTGAGCCAGACGCCCTTTGGGTCGGCGTAGTTGTCGGCGATGATCATGTCGTTGAGATCAGTGTCTAGGTCGCGTTTGACAACGATGCGAATAGACTCGAACGAAACCACCGGATAGGCCCAAAGGTAAGCTTGCACGGCGCGCTGATAGTCCATTTCGTCGAAGAGCTTCCGCGTGGTTTCCTTGGTCGGGAATCCTTTCTCGAAGTCCAGTTTGCCGATGCGGGTATCGGTCGTCTGCGCCTGCGCGGCGGCGGTCATGATGGTGACGATGATCGCTAGCCCCAGGGCACCGGCGATAAAGCTTTTTAGGTGTTTAATTTTCATGATAGGCGTCCTATGGCTCTTACTCGTTGCGAGCAAGGATCCAGGTTGAATCCGGATTGTATTCAGTCATCGCGCTCGCAAGCTCCGCTGTTCGCGTACCGAGGTTTTTTTCATAGACACGACCTTCCTGATTCACGACAAAGGTCATTACTCCGGAGTTACCCCAAGTGGCCGGATACGCAACCAGCGCAAACCCGCCAATCATGTTGCCGTTGATGACGTAGTTGTAAGCGCCGCCGGGAGCGCTCGAGCCCTGGCGCGTCAGAATTTTGAAGTAATACCCGCGGAAAGGAGCGGCGGTCTGCGTCCCTGTTCCCTTCTTGCGGGTGTAGCCTTCGTTTGCTGCCTGCGCCACCAGCGGGCCCAGAGGGCTCTGCTCTTCCTCGCCAACCACTTCCCAGTACAGCCCATCCTTTTTTCCGGGAGAGCTGAGCAGCTTGATGGCGTATTCCGATACCTGGTCACCGTCCCAATCCCCATCGTTAAAATAGTCGTATTGAGCGAGCGCGTAAGCCTGGCAGGTGAGCACGGCATCAATCTCGCTTCCGCCGATGCGCCGGTTATGAACTTCCTCTACGCCATTGTCGGTGTCAAAACGCCACTGGCTGCCCGCCTTGATGATGGGAACGGGAAACGGCCACCGGTCGTCTCCAACCATCAGAGTAACTTTCTGATCACTTTCCTTTTCAAGCTTAGTGCCTTCAGAGATGTAGGCGGACAAGTCCGAAAAATCATTCGCGTCCGAGACCGGGTCACCGGAAAGCAGTTCTTTAATTCGTGGCCCGAAGATCCGAGCGAGAGAGCTACTGTCCCTGGCTTGGGTGGCAGCCACGAGCGCACGCGTAGCTTCTTCGGGGCTCGAGAATAGTTGCTGTTGTGTCTGGGCCGCCGCGACGATTGCGCCGCCGAGTGCTATTGCAATCAGTGCAACCAAGTTCACGCTGCGCCACGCGAAACGATGTTTATTGCTGCTGTGAATTCGCATAATGAAGTCTCCTTTGGAAACGATAATTAACGACGCCGCCCGCCGCCGCCCCTGCCGCCGCTCCGGGCGCCGCTCCTGCCGCCACCGCCGCCATTTCCGAAGGAGCGGCTCTGTTGAGCACTGGCCCTGCTGGCCTGTCCTCGTTGACTGGCAGCTCTGGTGTGGCCACTACCCCCGAATCCACCAAAGGCCGAAGATCGCTGCTGCGTCGGCTGGGCCGGCCTGGTGGCTGGCCTGGTCGTCGGCCTGGTCGCCGTCCGATTCGCGGTTCCTGCTCCGGCATTCGTATGCCCTCGCGCCGAGTTGATGCGTGCATCGTTGGTATTAATGTTCCTGCTGGCAACGTTGTTGTGGTTCACGTTGTTGCGGTTCACGTTGTTCGTGTTGACGTTATTCCGATTGACGTTGTTGCGGTTCACATTGTTCACGTTCACGTTGTTGTAATTAACGTTGCGGTTCACATTGTTGTAGTGGTTGACGTTGTTGTAGTTCACATTTCGATGTACTACTGCGGAGTTGACGTGGACAGTGCTATAGCTGCGATTGACGTACACGCTGTTGACGTGAACGTGACGGGAGCTGGCGCTTACCCACCCACTTCCATGCCAACCGTGGTAGTAGACCGTGTGCGAATGCCAGTTGCAGTCGTTGTTCAGCCACGCACCGATCGCCAGCCCAACACCAAACGAAATCGCCGCCGCAGCCACTACTGTCCCCGTGGAAGGACCCGTCGGTTGAACATAGACCACTTGCGGGTTGTAGGTGGGAACGTAAATCACCTGGGGCTGTGCCGGCACCACCTTGATCACTTCTTGCTCCACAATCACTATCTGTTGCGGGGTAGTAGCGAGGTAACCTGCCGCTTTGGCCCGCGCGCGTAGTCGCTGCACAGACGTGAGCACATCGGTCGACTGGTTCACGTAGGCCTGTCCCAGAGCTGTGGTCCAATCCAGCTTATCGCTCATCATGTAGACCACCTGCGGGTAGTGCGCGACCGACCTCACGGAGACATCCCACGACTGGTTATCAACACCCGCGCTATTGTTGTTGTGGGCTCGCAGCCAACGCGCGGCCTGGTCAACCTGATCGACGAAGGTCGAAGCGGGAAAAACCTGCGCCAGTAGCGGATCGGGGTAAAGCGCAACCGGCGCCAGCAGGTTGTCCATCTGTTCAGCTGAGAGCGCCGCACCCTGAGGGACCGGGGCGGCTATTGTATG
>DATMDU010000010.1:0-4045 GCA_035557535.1 Pyrinomonadaceae bacterium | reverse complement strand
TCCCAGTTGACGATCACGTTGTGCTCTTCCTCGAGCTGCCCAAACTCATCTTCCGGGACGCTCTCGCCGTTGAACCAGACGGTCACCTCAACCGGGCCCCCGTCACCGCCTTCGCCACCCTCATCGTCACCGCCGTTGCATGCCGCAAGCACCAACACCAACGCCGCAATGACTGCAATCATGCTGGTTCGATGTCGACGACCACTGCCTCTGCGACCGATCCAAGCTTTCGTTTCCCGCAAGTTCATGCCCCCCAACCTTTCTTGTAGCAGCACGGAGAAGCCCATTCGACGGCCCTCCTAGACCAACAGCAACAAAGCCAGTACGAGTAACGGGGGGCCGCGCCCCAGACCTCGGCTACCTGCGCCTGCGCGATCACCCACTACTTCACCGCGCCGCTGGTAATGCCGCCGACGACGTATCGCTCGAGGCGCAGGTACACGAAGATGAAAGGAACGAGGGTGAGCATCGCGAAAGCGGCCTGCCCCGGATTGTCCTGAAACCCCGTTGTGTCGGTCATCAGCCACAACTCGTAGGGCAACGTGCGGTTGCCGGGACTTTGCGTCAGTGCCAGCACGAGGTTGAATTCGTTCCATGCCTCGCGGAACGCGAGTACCCCGATCGTGATCATGGCCGGAACCGCAAGCGGCAGCACGATGTAGCGGACCCGCGAGAACATGTTGGCACCGTCGACATTCGCCGCCTCCTCCAGGTCGCGCGGGATCTGTTGGAAGAACCCAACAAGGAGCCATACGGCTAAGGGCAAGATGGTCCCGGTGAACACGACGATCAGAGTCATCGTCTTGTCGATGGCACCCAGGGTCACGGCTAATCGGTACAGCGGAACCATCAAACCAAGACCGGGGATGAGTCTCGGTAGCAGAGTGAAAAGCAGAAGGAGGTGGCGGCCGCGGAATCTGAACCGGGCGAAGGCATAGGCCGCGGGGATGGCAACAACCAGCGTGAGCACGGCGGTCCCGAGGCCAACCACAACGCTGTTGACGAATGCCCCCCTGAATCCCTGCCGGTCGATTACCGACTGGTAGGCCTCAAGTGTCGGGTTTGGAGGGATGAGCTGAGGCGTCGCAAAGACGTCTGCACGCGTTTTGAACGAAATCGAGAGCGTCATCAGGATCGGAAGCACAGTCCACACGAGCAACGCAATCAACGGCAGCGAGACCAACACCGTTCGTATCCAACGTCTACCGACATTCGGCATCTTCGGAGCGGAGACGGTTTGAGCGCTCATAAGTTGCCCAAGTCGTAACGACGAGAAACGCGGACGTAGATCAGCGTCAGCAACGCGTTGAAGGCAAGGATGATGATGGCGATTGCGAGCGCTTCGTGAGTGCGCAGGTCGCGGAAGGCAGTGTCGTAGAGAACAATGGGCAAGGTCCTAGTCGCATCAACCGGCCCACCCCCGGTGAGTGCAAGGACGACTCCCAGCGAGGTAAGAGTTGAATAGCTGAACCACACAGTCGATAGGACGAGCTGGGGTGCGATGAGGGGGATCGAGACGTACCACGCGCGGTTCCATCCTGTGGCGCCGTCCACTTCGGCCGCGTCCAGTAGCGAAGGATCGATCGTCTGCAGGCCACCCAGCAGCAACAACACCGCAAGGGGAAGGTCGGACCAGACCTGGGCAATAATCGTCGCCGTCATGGCAAGAATCGGGTCGGAGAACCATGAAGGTCCCTCCATTCCGAAGAATTCCAACGTTCTGTTGACCTGCCCGAACTCCTGGTTGAACAGCAGGCGAAACATAACCGCCGTAGCGACTCCTGAAACGAGATAGGGGACGATCGTCACACCCCGCGCGAAGCGCAGCCATCCCGCTGCCTTGTTAAGGGCGAACGCAAAAATTAGCGCGAGCGAAGTACCTAGGATCAGGCAACCACTCACGAAAATGAGGCTGCGAAGGATCGCCGCCAAGAAGTCGGGGTCCTTGAACAGGTTCACGTAGTGCTTGAGACCCACAAACTCTTGCGTGCCGCCGAGGAACTCGGTGTCGAACAAGCTTCCCCAGATGGCGTAGATGACCGGGAACGCCAGCAGCAAGCTCACCATGATGATCGAGGGACCTGATAGCAGGTAAGGCGTGAACCAGCTGTGACCTACGAGGCTGGTTCGGTCCTGGACCGCATCCGATGGTTTGGAGCGTCGCCGGCGCCAAGTGGGAGGCCTGGGTTCAGTCTTCACGGCCAGCGGAGTGCTTCCTCTGATGCCCGGGGGTAGAGGAGATGAGGCAGCTTAATTGGACGTTCTCCGTACCCAAGAGACATTCAGCGAGTCTTTCCTCAGGCGGCCTTGGCTGACAAGTGTATATAAGAGTTAATATTTTATATCGAAGCGTCAGCCCGGGACCCATGTTTCGGCGCCTGGGTCTCGCTTTGCTTCCGTCCGGCGCCCCGCAGCGTGTGGAAAAACGTCGCGTGATCTCGAGACCAATTCGAAGGCGCGCTCCATGCACGCGAGCCCGGCACTATGGGCATCACTCGTTCATTGATGCTGACTCCCAGTCCCAATAAGGGATGGCTGGGTATGTATGCGCGCATCCTCGCCAACGTTCAATCGAGCAGCGGTGCAACGAGCTCGCGCCCAGTTCGTCTTTGCGCGACGGGTTGTCGACTCACCCTTTCTCAGTTGGGCCTCAGCAGTTGATCGTTTTCTTAATCGCTGCCGTGTCCGACTCCGCAGGGCGCCCCATCTGGTTGCGTGCCGCTCCCTTCACCAAGGTACGGTACGTACCATCTCCGGGACAATCGACAGTGAAACCACCAGCCACCCCTTGACAGTGCTCGCACGTGTAAGTCTTTTGGTAAATCCGGTCTGGACTGGAGCAGGCAGTGTTGGTGCATCGCCACAGGGAAACGGTCGCACTCGCAATGCGGTGCTGAGGGGCAGTACAAATGAAGTTGCCGGAGGCGTGCACGTTACCGTTCGACACCTTGACCAACGCCGCGTGTGACTTGCAATCACCATGAGCTTGAGCTCCGTCGATGGGCCACACCATCACGATGAGAATCAACAGCGCGGCACTTAGGGCGACAGGACCCCGGTGCATCCTTAAGACTTTCATTCCATGTCCTTCTCTCGATGTTGGGTGAGGCACATCTCGACCTGCTTCATTCCGTAGAGTTTTCGGCGTGAACGTTTTAGCCATCGAACCTCAGCAGTTGATCCTCTTCTTGATAGAGCCCGTATCCGATTCTGCAAGACCACCTGTCTTGTTGAACGCGTATCCCTTCACCACAGTTCGGTACGTACCATCTCCGGGACAATCGACGGTAAAGCTGCTAGCCATCGACTTGCACTCCTCGCACTGGAAGCCCTTGATGCGAACGATGTCCGCCGTGGTGGTGGAGCAGGCATCGGAGTTGCATCGCCACAGGGAAACGGTCAGTTTCAGAAGGGCGTGCCGAGGGGCACTACAAATGAAGTTGCCGGCGGCGTACAAGCTATCGTTCGATATTCTGACCAGCGACGCGTGCGACTTGCAATCACCGTGAGCTTGTGCCGCGCCTGTGGGCCACACCAGCACGATGAGAATCAACAGTGCGGCACTCAGGGCCACAGGGCCCCGGTGCATCCTTAAGGCTTTCATTCGGATCCCCTCTACTCACACATGAATTGGTCGTGCTCTCGACCAGCCGAGCAAGACGCGCTCGGCCCTAAACACGGGTGTTGATTCGACACACAGAAGTGGGACTAGCCAATCAACCGGGTGATGCACCGTCAGCCTAGTTGGCAGAAACTGTATGTAAAAGGGGGAAGCGATGATTTCATCGCAAATAAGGCATAAACACAGAAGCAGGGCCCGCCGGAGGCAGCGTGAAGGCGGAAAGCCGACCAACCCAGGATCGTTCTCATTGCTAGTCGTCGACAGGTCGCGACCGGACGACGTGTCTTAACCAGGCTGTTTGGTGCTAGTGCAGGGTCTCTTGACTCAGGCCTTGGTCTCCTGCTCCTTTAGGAACTTACGAAGCTCCTTCACCGTGTGGTTGATGTGGGCTCGGACGGCGCGCTGAGCCCGGCGGACGTCCGC
>DATMDU010000009.1:0-2503 GCA_035557535.1 Pyrinomonadaceae bacterium | reverse complement strand
ATACTCCCCTGCTTTATGCTGGGGAGGGCGAACTGTCCGAAGTGAAGCATCTGAGTAGGACAAGGAAGAGAAATCAATCGAGATTCCGTAAGTAGCGGCGAGCGAAAACGGAACAGCCCAAACTGAATCTTTAATGGTAACATTATAGAGATGTGGTGAGTTATAGTTTTTAGATCCTGTTTTTTTAGTCGAAGTGTTCTGGAAAGAACTGGGAAAAAGGGTGATACCCCCGTAGACAAATAAAAATAGGATTGTTCTATAACAAGAGTAGTTGGCCTTGGCAGTGGCCAGTGAATGTGGGTGAAAGTAGCATCCAAGGCTAAATATTATCTAAGACCGATAGCGTACTAGTACCGTGAGGGAAAGTTGAAAAGTACCCCGGAAGGGGGGTTAAAAGCGCCTGAAACCAACCGGTTACAGACGTGTATGGCTCGAAAGGAATCAGGTAGAGAATCCGTAAGGATTTGAAGCCTTCTAGAGTTATACGTTCCGTCTAGAAACACGGGCCAGGGAGATTACTGTTATGGCGAGCTTAACCTTTAAAAGGGAAGGCGAAGGGAAACCAAATTCGCGCAGCATTAGCAAGGCGAGAGATCTGAAAGGGTCTTTAGTCATAGCAATAAGGCTAGAAACCGGACGATCTATTCCTGGATAAGACGAAGGTGGGCGAAAGCCTGCTGGAGGTCTGCAGGGGTCCTGACGTGCAAATCGGTCCTCTAATCTGGGATTAGGGGTCAAAAACCAATCTAGTCCGGTGATCGCTAGTTCCCACCGAATTGGATCGCAGTCCTGTCTTAGTCGAGATTGCTTGTACTGTAGAGCACCGATCGGACAGTAAGGGCTCGAAAGGGCTCGCTGTCCATTCGAACTCCGAAGGTACAAGCGTCGTAGAAGCTAGGAAGCGGGTTTATGTGGGGTAAGCCTCATAACCGAGAGGGGGACAACCCAGACTAAAGTTAAGGTCCCCAAATATCTACTAAGTGTCAAACCAAAGGGTGTTTTCGAGCACAGACAGCAGGAAGGTAGGCTCAGAAGCAGCCATCCTTTAAAGAGTGCGTAACAGCTCACCTGCCGAGCTTGGAAGCCCCGAAAATGCACGGGGCTCAAGTAGATTACCGATACTTTAGATTACCAGCAATGCTGGTATATGGTAGGTGGGCGTAGTGATTGGGTCGAAGCTGGGCTGTGAAGTCCAGTGGACTGATCGTACTAGTGCAGATCCTGGTGGTAGTAACAGCATAACCGAGTGAGAATCTCGGTGACCGCAAGGGCAAGGGTTTCCCGGCAATGCGTCATCAGCCGGGAGTTAGCCGGTCCTAAGAACAACCTCAACAGCGTTGTCCGAAAGGGAAACTGGTTAATATTCCAGTGCCATGAAAGATCGTTTGTACCTTGCTTGTCGCTTCAGGATAGGGTAAGCAGAATCGTCGTTCTGTCTAATTATTCTAATCAGGGGGAGTACTGTAATAGTGAGAACCTTGATGAGATGAGAATGGCCTTCCGCAAGGAGGGTTTACTTGAATCCAGGAGACACTGAAAGCAAGTTAAGGGAGATTCTTTCATGTCCGTACCGAGAACCGACACTGGTGCCCTGGATTAGTAATCTAAGGTCTGTCGGGTATACCGTAAGGCGAGGGAACTCGGCAAAATAGCTCCGTATCTATGGTATAAGGAGTGCCTGCAGTTTTTATGAGGAATAGGAATTGCAGGTCGCAGTGACTAGGGGGTCCCGACTGTTTAATAAAAACACAGTTGGTCGCAAGTCCGAAAGGATGTGTACGGCCTATGTATCCTGGCCAGTGACGGTACCTAAAACCTGGGTTCAACTGGGCTAAGGGCCGTTTAACGCCGGGAGTAACTCTGACTCTCTTAAGGTAGCCAAATGCCTTGTCGGGTAAGTTCCGACGTGCATGAATGGAACAACGAGGGCCCCGCTGTCCCCGCCTACAACCCGGTGAAGCCACATAACGTGGACGAACAGTCCACAAACCTCTGTCGGGGAGAGAAGACCCTGTGGAGCTTTACTGCAGCCTGTTGTTGCGATATGATGTCCAATGCAGAGAGTAGTTGGGAGCCTTCGAAGCCAGTTCTCTGGGATTGGTCGAGGCGAAAGTGTAACACCAGCCATTGGTTATCGTATTGCTAACCCGTTCTCACGGGGACACCGGCAGGTGGGCAGTTTGGCTGGGGCGGCACCCCCTTGAAAAAATATCGAGGGGGCCCAAAGATTGGCTCAGGCGGGACAGAACTCCGCCGGTGAGGGCAAAGCCACAAGCCAGTCTGACTGGATCCCCAATGATACGGGATTCAGAGGCGAAAGCCGGGCTTAGCGATCCATCATGTCCTCACTATTGGAGGCTGATGGTGACAGAAAAGTTACCCTAGGGATAACAGGCTCGTCGCGGGCGAGAGCTCCTATCGACCCCGCGGTTTGGTACCTCGATGTCGGCTCTTCCCATCCTGGTTCTGCAGCAGGAGCCAAGGGTGGGGCTGCTCGCCCATT
>DATMDU010000008.1:0-2510 GCA_035557535.1 Pyrinomonadaceae bacterium | reverse complement strand
CCTGATGGGTGACTGGTGCGGAGTGCGACGTGAAGTCGCTTCAGTGATTGTTCGGTATGGAGATAGAAAAGAAACCTCCGTAAGCGAACCTGCGATTCCGTTCGCAGTAGCCTATCGGCACAGGCGTGACTGGTAACGGTTGGGTCTGAAGCTGCCGAGACAATATACCCTCGCTCGATGAGCGCTGTGGCGACCGCGAGGGAGCCGTGGGGACTGCCAGCGTCAGGCGGTTCGGGGGTTAGGCTGAGTGATATGTCCAACGTAAGTGAACTGCTTAAGACACCGTCAAAGTCAGACGAGCCAAAGACGCTGATAGGCTCAAGCCAAACGGTACGCGGTCGGTTGCTCCACCTCCGCTTTGGAGCACACGGACATCACGACCGCCGGTGCAGAGGCAGGGACTAAGTCACCCATGTCACTGGAGCGAAACACGCTAAACCCGACATCCCGCCGCACAAGAGGCAGACGCCATCGTAAGATGGGCCGTTGGGATAGCGGGCAAAGGAGGCTGGAGAAAGCGAATGCCGGTTTGTAATGAATCGGATAGGAGTTGCAAAATCACTCTGCCGCGAAAGCGGGCCCACTTCCAGCTGGACGTTCGTTACGAGAGAGCCAACAGAACCTGCACAGGAGGAAATCGCAAATGAACGTGGTGAAAATCGCGTGTGCATCCTCCGCTAACGCTTCGCCCTGGAGCCAGTTGGACTGGGGAAAATACGAGCAACAAGTCAGCAGGCTGCAGGCACGCATCGTAAAGGCAACACGGGCGAGCCGCTGGAGCAAGGTGAAAGCCTTGCAATGGCTGCTTACCCACTCGTTTAGTGGCAAGGCCCTTGCCGTAAGACGAGTGACGGGCAATCAGGGCAAAGACACTGCGGGGGTAGACGGTGCGGTGTGGAGATCCCCGCAGGCCAAATACAGCGCGATTGGATTGCTACGACGGCGTGGCTATCGGCCGCAACCGCTGCGGCGTGTGTACATTGCAAAAACCAATGGGGAGCAAAGGCCGCTCGGTATCCCGACGATGCGTGATCGAGCAATGCAAGCGTTGTATTTGCTTGCACTCGACCCGGTTGCCGAGACTCTGGCAGATCCGAACTCCTATGGTTTTCGGGTCGCTCGTTCCACGGCGGACGCGATCGAGCAGTGCTTCAAGTTGCTCAGCCGCCCCAAGATATCGCCAGAGTGGGTGCTTGAGGGCGACATTCAAGGCTGTTTTGATCATATCAGCCATGAGTGGATGATGAGGCATGTTCCGGTCGATACACAAGTGGTGTGGAAGTGGTTGAAGTGTGGCTACGTCGAGAAGCGAACCTTGTTTGCGATGGATGAGGGAACCCCGCAAGGTGGGGTGATCTCGCCAGCACTCGCGAACATAGTCTTGGACGGATTGGAGCCTCTACTCAAGGAAACCTTCCCGCGCAAGAACCGGGGTCGGGGGCGGCCCAAGTACAACCCCAAAGTTTGCTTGGTACGGTATGCCGACGACTTCATTATTACCGGCAACTCTTACGAGGTGCTGGAGAGTGAGGTCCGACCATTGGTCGAGCAGTTCTTGGCTGAACGAGGGCTTAAGCTCTCGCCGGACAAGACCCGTATCACGCATATCGATGATGGGTTTGATTTTCTGGGGCAGCATGTTCGACGGTACGGTAGAAAGCTTCTGATAACACCGTCCCGTAAGAATACGCATACGTTCTTGATGAAAGCGCGTTCCGTTCTGCGTGCGAACGCGACAGCGCCGCAAATTCAGCTGATCTACGCGCTCAACCGGGTTATCCTTGGTTGGGCGAACTACCATCGGCATATTGTGGCGACGCGGATGTTCCGCAAGGTGGATTATGTGCTTTGGCATTGTCTATGGCGATGGGCGAAGCGTCGGCACAGCAACAAGTCGGCTGGTTGGCGGCTTAAGCGGTATTGGCATTCGATTAGCGGACGAAGCTGGCGTTTTGCGGCGGAGACTGGCAAGCGTAAACCGGATGGTGGCAAAGATTGGCTTCCGCTGGTCTGCGCTAATCAGACCACGATCCGCCGGCATTTAAAGATCCGAGGTAACGCTAATCCGTATGATTCGGAGTGGCGTTCATACTTTGCGGCGCGTGGAACCGCAAAGCGGATCGGTGCAACCGGACCTGACTATCGACTGTCGTGAACACCGGCGCTGCTTGCGCGGCGCTTTGTGACGGCTTGAGCCGGATGAGCGGAAACGTTCAAGTCCGGTTCTTAGGGGAGGATGCGGCGGCAACGCCGTGTCCTTACCCGACCCTACGGTCCGACACCAACTGATGAAAACAGGGGCGCGTCAATCAGGGATCACACATTCCACGAGGGTTGAAAGGAGAGAATAAAAAATTCTCACAGGAACGTCTGTGCCTCTTGACCTGCCTGCTAATGGGCGACCCGCGTCCACCGACCTTGAGTTAAGTGGTTGACGCCGGCAAATTCCACCGCGGTGCCTCCGGGTTATTTTTGCTGCGAAGAATTTAACGGCCACCATTTGAGTATCG
>DATMDU010000007.1:0-5358 GCA_035557535.1 Pyrinomonadaceae bacterium | reverse complement strand
GCACCAAGCGCAAGCTGCTGTCGTTTCTCATCGATTGCAAGGACAAGGGGAAGCGGATCTGCGGCTATGGCGCACCTGGCAAGGGCAACACCTTGCTCAACTACTGCGGCATCGGCACCGATTTCCTGAATTTCACGGTCGACAGGAATCCATACAAGCACGGCCGCGTAACGCCCGGTATGCACGTTCCGATCCGGCCCGTATCCGAAATCGATGCATACCGGCCCGACTATCTGCTCATCTTACCCTGGAATCTGCGGCAGGAAATCGCTGCTCAGATGCGTCATACCGCCGGGTGGGGCTGCAAGCTGATCGTGCCGATTCCCGAAGTTCATGTGATCGACCCGCGCGAGGTGGCGCCATGAAAGTTGTTTTGTTTTGCGGTGGGTTAGGCACGCGTATCCGCGACTACTCCGAGAGCATTCCCAAACCGATGATACCGGTCGGCCATCAGCCGATCCTGTGGCATATCATGCAGTATTACAGCCAATACGGGCACCGGGACTTCATCCTGTGCCTCGGCTACAAGGCCAACGTAATCAAGGAGTTTTTTCTCAATTCCAAGCCGTCGATTCACTCCGATTGCGTGATCTCCGATCACGGCCGGAAGGTGGAAGTGCTGGGTGAGATGCCGCCCGATTGGCGCGTGACGCTGGTTGATACCGGCATGTGGCGCAATATCGGCGAGCGGCTGATGGCCGTCAAACACCTGGTCAAGGACGAGGAAATGTTCCTGGCCAACTACAGCGACGGCCTGGCTGACGCTCCGTTGCCTGCCATGATCGATCTCCTGAAGAAAAGCGGTAAGATCGGCTGCTTTGTAGCCGTGCGCGCACCGCTCAACTTCCACCTTGCCGAGTTCGAAGCCGACGGTGCCGTGACAAGCTTCCGCACCAGCAATGAGGCGGACATGTGGATCAACGGCGGATACTTCATCTTCCGCAACAAGATCTTCGACTATATTCGTGACGGCGAGGAACTGGTGCTCGAGCCCTTCAACCGATTGATCGCCGAGCGTCAACTGATCGCCTACCGTCATGAAGGTTTCTTCCGGCCCATGGACACAATGCGGGACAAGCAGGCGCTGGAGGACATGGTGGACAAAGGCAACATGCCCTGGCGCCGGCACGATAAGCCCGTTTGATCGCCCGGCCGCGGCATAGCCGGTCGGCTATGCTGCAGCTCATTTCGTGATGAGGATCCTGCGACCGATGGATATGGCAGACCTCCCGCGTGAACTGGATGCTGAACCGGCGCAAATATCCCAGACGCCACGGGTACTTCTGTTTTCCGAAAGGAACGTCTACGAGCGGGAAGTCTGGCGTTGCCCGATCAAGGAGTTCGAGGGTGTGCTCGAGCAGATTGATGCCGTTGACGTTCTAGCCCCTAACCCGGCGACTTGGTATCCGCTCGGCAAGCGCATAGCTCTCAGATACGGCCGGAAATTCACAACCCCTCTCAATCCAGGAATTCCGAAGACTGTCCTCAAGAAGGATTACGATGTCTTCATTGCCGTGTGCGAGAAGCCGTCAGAGCTTTTGAACGTCAATTCGGTTCGGGGCTGGAAGGATCGCTGCAAGACATCCTTTTGCTGGCTGACTGAGTTCTGGATCAAGGACATGGCAACGCACCGCAGTTGCCTGGAAGTGCTCTCTCAGTTCGATTTTGTGTTCTCCTTCATTCCACGTCTCGATGCGTTTAGACGGGTAGTTAAGGGTCAGTGCATGTACTTGCCCGGAGGGATTGACGCCTTCCGCTTCTGCCCCTACCCCGACCCGCCTAGGAGGTGCATAGATGTTCTCAGTATCGGTCGCAGGTCCGAGCGGACGCATCGCGCGCTTCTAGAGATCGCCGAACGAGACCGATCCTTTTACATGTACGATACGTTCAGCAATCTTGCTGCATATGACCTCAATCAGCACAGGCTGCTGCTGACGAACATGGCGAAGCGAAGCAGATACTTCATAGCCAACCCCGGCAAAATCGACTCTCCCGGCGAGACAGACCAAACGAGCGAGTTTGGATGCCGCTATTTCGAAGGCGCAGCCGCCGGAGCTCTCATCATCGGAGAACGCCCCAGAAACAGCGAATTCGACAGAATATTCCACTGGCAGGACGCACTGATCGACCTTCCGTTTGACGGGGAGAATATCGGCGCAATCATGCGAGAGCGCGACAAGCAGCCGGAGAGGCAGGTCGCTGCGCGCAGGAACAACATGGTCCAAATGCTGCTTCACCACGATTGGGCTTACCGATGGGAGCATGTACTGAACTTGGCTAAAGTTACTCCCTCACCTCAACTCCAGAAGAGAAAACAGAGACTAAAGCAGCTCGCTGACTTTGTAGCTCAGGCGCCGATCGAGCCTTGACCGCAACTCCATCCAAAGTGCAGCCATGAAGAACGGAACGATCTTTAGTCTCCCACTCCGGGCCGGAGAATGGGTGCAGATACGAACAAAGGAAGAGATACTCAGCACATTGGATGGCAGTGGCCGGTTGGACGAACTGCCGTTCATGCCGGAGATGCTGCAGTACTGTGGAATGAAGATGCAAGTGAGCAAGCGGGCTCACAAGACTTGCGATCCTGCGTTGGGCATCGGCGGCCGGAAGATGGCTGGCGCCGTGCATTTGGAGAATATTCGCTGCGACGGCTCGGCGCATGACGGATGCGAGGCCGGATGCCTGATCTTCTGGAAGGAGGCATGGCTTAAGCGCGTCGACGACGAGAACGCAGCCGGCCTCGCGATATTATCGCGGGACGAGCCTTCCCAGCATGTGAAATGTACTGAGGAAGAGCTCCGACTGGGCGTCAAGGTTCCTGCATCTCCCGGCGATCCCGACCCGACCTATGTGTGTCAGAACACGCAAGTCAAGTTCGCGACACAGCCCTTGCCGTGGTGGGACGTCCGGCAATACCTGGAAGACTACACGTCAGGAAACGTCAGATTGTCCCAATTGGCAGCCGGCCTCCTGTTCTCTGCCTTGCGTACTGTGGCCGAGGCCGGCATAGGGTTCGGTTATGCAGTCCGTTGGACGTATGACGCCTTTCAACGGGTTATCGGCGGATCTCCGTATCCGCTGCGGCCATACGGCGTACCCCAAGGCACGCTCACGCCGAAGTCGCAACTTGATCTGCAGCCAGGCGAGATCGTACGCGTCAAGCCTTATTGTCAAATCCTGAATACGCTGAACTCGGATTATCGCAATCGAGGCATGTATTTCGATGCCGAGATGGTTCTATTCACCGAGCGCGACTACAAGGTTCACAAGCGGCTGAAGCGGGTCATCGATGAGCGGACATCAAAGATGGTTCACTTCAAGTCCGACGCCATCGTGCTCGAGAATGTCGTCTGCGAGGCACGTTATGCTAAGTGCCGGCGCTTCTGTCCTCGCGCGATCTATCCGTTTTGGCGCGAGATCTGGTTGGAACGGATTTCTTCTAGCAGCGATAAAGACTGAATCGCGGGCAGCTTCTTGCTGAACAAGAAATCATGAAAAGAGTAGTTCAAATTGAGTGCCAGAGCCCAAAAGTATTTCGACGAGAACGCGCCGCATGCGGGACTTGGTCGTCATTCGCTGCATAGCGGGATCGCATTCCTCGCCGCGCGCGGCGTGAACATCATTGTGCAGGTGGGCTCGACGATCCTGTTGGCGCGCCTGCTGAACCCTCTGGACTACGGTCTGGTAGCCATGGTGTTTGCGCTGATCGGCTTCGCGCCCATGCTTATCGATCTCGGCACAACCGACGCCACGGTTCAGAAAGGACGAATTACCCACGCCGAAGCCAGCGCGTTGTTCTGGCTTAAGGTCGCAATTGGCGCCACGTTGGCAGCGCTACTCGCCGGTGGCGGCGAGTTCATCGCTGTATTTTATGGCGAGTCGGCCCTGACGGGCATTGCGATCGCATCGTCTGTGACGCTTGTTATGGCGGCTCTGTCGTCTCAGCACTTTGCCCTGATGCGCCGTGCAATGCAGTTCAGGCAAATCGCCGCTATCGATATTACCTCCAATGTGGTCAGCAGCATTATCGCGATCGCGATGGCCTTCACAGGTTGGGGCTATTGGGCACTTGTAGCAAAGCCCATCCTGACAACAACTTTGTCCGCCATAGCAGCATGGGTGATCTGCCCATGGGTACCGGGACGACCGCGCTACTGCTCGGGAAGCGCGGAGATGCTCCGCTTCGGGTTGGGGGTAACTGGGTTCACGATGACCGACTATTGGGCGAGATCGGCAGATAGAATCTCGCTCGGATACTTCTATGGCGCAGGACCTCTTGGATACTTCCAGAACGCGTTCCTGCTTTATGACAACATGCTGAGCGTATTTACGCAACTGCATGACGTCGCGGTGTCCAGCCTCAGCAAGCTCAGGAGCGACTTGAGCGAACTCAAGAGATCTTGGGCCGCAGCGCTCTCATCACTGACTTTTTTCTCTGCCGGAGCATTCGCGGTCCTGGCCGTCACCGCGGAGGATTTCGTGGTGCTGTTGCTTGGACAAAAATGGGCGATTGCGGGGCCATTGGTGTGCATCTTCGCTGTCAAAGGCATTGCCCACGTCACCGAGCGTACGCTCGGCTGGCTCCATGTTGCGGCTGGGCGTTCGGATCGCTGGATGCGGTGGGGCGTCTTTAGCGCGATATGTCAGCTTGTGGCCGTGCTCTCAGCAGTCCCCTTCGGGCTTCAAGGCGTGGCGGTCGCGCATGCCATGGTCACGTTCTGCCTTTTCATTCCGGCCTTGGCGTATGCCGGGCAACCGTTAGGGATAGGTGCCGGCGACGTGCTTCGGGCAGTGGGGCCACAAACGCTGGCAGCACTCATCACCGTGCTGGTTGGGTTTGCGATAGAGCGGGAACTGCTGGCTGATCTTTCTCAGTTGACGAGGTTCTTGGTTTCCGTGCCGATCTGCTTGGCCATTTACCTTGTGTTGATCGCCGGCGTCTTCAGGGTCACGGCTCCTCTATATTTGGCGTTCTCTTTGGTGCGCTATTACCTTCCAGTTCCGTTCCGGGTGCGGCGCGATCAATAGCTTGGCACGAGGTTGGCGAAGCGAGGGAGTGATCATGCGACCCTTCGAACGCTTTCTGGTCGGGCTCGATAGTTGGCCTTGGAGCGCATTCGTCCGGGTGTTGATCGGTCTGTGCAGTCCGCCTGTGTCGCGCACCCTGTTCGGAAGCGGCAACTCGGTTTGGGTCTTTCCCGCATTCTTCGTTGCATCGCTCATCGCCCTTCGTGTGGTTCCAGCCCTGATCCGTTTTGCGCTTCCGTTCTCTGCCGAGGCCAAGGAAATCTGGGCGCGGCGTCGCGCGCTTGCGAAACGTTACGATTCCTACCAATGGCAAAAGATGTTCTGGATCGG
>DATMDU010000006.1:0-142206 GCA_035557535.1 Pyrinomonadaceae bacterium | reverse complement strand
CCGTAGCGCTCGGTAGCTATGTGGAGCATGGATAAACGCTGAATGCATCTAAGCGTGAAGCCAGACCCAAGATTAATTCTGCCAGTGAGACTCCTCGTAGACCACGAGGTTAATAGGGTGGATATGTAAGTGCAGTAATGTGCTCAGTTGACCACTACTAATCAGTCCCTTGGCTTGACCATAAAATTTACTCAAGCAACAAATTCGCGCTTGCGCGTTTTGAGATCTTAAATTTCAGATCTCAAATTGCCTTGCAGAAGACAGCCGTCACTATTCGATTATCTAAGGTCTTTTGAACTTTGTACTTTGTACTTAGTTCTTTGTTTCTTCTTTTGACTGAGATCTCAAATTTGAAATCTCAAACCGGTTTTCCGGTGATTTTGTCGACAGGGTCACACCCGTTCCCATCCCGAACACGGAAGTTAAGCCTGTTGGAGCCGATGGTACTGCACGGGTAACTGTGTGGGAGAGTAGGAAGTCGCCGGGATTATTTAACTAAAGCCCGCTCGGTTCATATCGAGCGGGCTTTTTTCGTTCCAACCCATAGTCATCCGCGCCGCCAACATTAGTTCGCTCCCGCTTCTGGGATAGGCGGTGTTAATCTAGTGCCTTCTGTTACCGGCACGAAAAATGGACTTTAGCAACTACTTCCGAGCTTCGTCTTACGCCATGATTGCCTGCGCCACTCTTGCGTTGGTTCTCGCCGGAGGACTGCACGTCGCGCTCGCCGGCATCTTCACGATTGTCATGGTGCTGGCGTGGACCTGGGAAGGTAAGAAATGGCAACTCTCCGAACGCGTGGGTCTCGTCATCGTTTTGCTTTCGGTGCCGCTTTTCATCCTCGACTGGAATTACCAGAAGGCCGTTGGTGAACCAATGGGACGGACCGGTGTCACCGCCCTGGCGCACCTCATAGTCTTCCTGTCCGCCGTAAAACTGCTGCAGTTGAAGAAGGATCGTGACTGGGTTTTTCTTTATCTGATTTCCTTTTTCGAAGTGCTGCTCGCCGCCGGGCTCAGCTTTAGTCCGGTGTTTCTCGGCACCCTGACGCTTTACCTTCTCTGCAGCGTTTCAACGATCATCTCTTTTGAAATTCACAAGGCCAGACGGACGATTGCTGTTTCCGAGACACACCTATTGGTGCCGCCTGATTCGCGCATCTTCAGGAGTGCGGCGCGCCAAAACTGGAAGGGCAGGATCAACGTGGAGACCGGCCGGCTTCCGGTAATTGCCGTGCTGCTCTTTGTTTTGATCTTCGTCCTGGCGTTGCCCTTATTTCTCGTGGCCCCGCGCTCGGGAGGCGCGACGCTGAGTCGTTCGGGTTCGGCCCTTTCAAACTTTGTCGGGTTTTCTGAAAGCGTGACGCTGGGAGAGATCGGCAACCTGAAGCGAGACGATGCAGTGGTGATGCACGTTCGCATCGAAGACCCGCAACCGAATCTCGACGTCAGATGGCGAGGCGTGGCGCTGGATGAATTCACCCTCCGCGGCTGGAAAAAATCGGCTGAAGTGCGCCGCAGCGAACGAACATTTGACGGGCCTGGGTTCATCCGTTTGGGAACTACGGTGGCGTTGAACCGCCTGACGACGCAGACAGTTTTTCTCGAGCCGATCGATTCTCCAGTGCTGTTTGCTGCCTCGCGCCCAATCGCGATTCAGGGAGATTTCGCCAAGTTGCGGGTCGACAGCGAGGGCACAGTGCAGGTAGCTCGCCACCAATCCGGCCGCGCAATGTACACCGCGATGTCGGATATGACTCAGCCCGACGCCCGGTTGCTGAGAGCCGATAGGCAACGCGACCCGGTAACCTTCAGCCGTTATTTGGAGCTCCCTCGGGGTCTTGATCCAGAAATAGGAGCGCTGACTAACGCAGTCATAGTGAACGCGCAGGCGGGCAATCGTTACGATATGGCCAAAGCCATAGAGGCACACCTTCAGCAGGAATATGGATACAGTTTGCAAATGGCTGCCGGCGGCGCCGACCCGTTGTCCGACTTTCTCTTCAACGTAAGAGCTGGCCACTGTGAATACTTTTCGACGGCCATGGCGGTGATGCTCAGGACCCGCAATATTCCTTCGCGCGTGGTCAACGGTTTTCTTCCCGGCGAGTTCAACGAGGCCTCGGGGGCCTACACGGTCAGGCAAAGCGACGCGCATTCCTGGGTTGAAGTTTATTTTCCCGAAACTGGCGCCTGGGTGACCTTCGATCCGACCCCATCAGCCGGAAGGGTCATACCGATGCGCACCGGCCTGGCGGCGCAACTCGGAAAGTATGCGGAGGCTTTCGAGTTGATCTGGTTTCAGTATGTCGTCGGCTACGACAAACAGGAGCAACGCTCGCTGGCCGCTTCGTTACAGAGTCAGCTTTACGATTTTCGCTACCGGATTGGGCGCCTGGTTCTGGCCCTCCGCACGTCCGTGTCCTCCAGGTTCGGTCTGATTTCTTTCGCCGTGATGACAATCGCGGCCGGCGTTTTGATTATGTTTGGTGCGCGGCGCGTGCGGCGTTTTGGTTGGCGCCGTAGCCTGCGGATTCGACCAGAGCGAGATACTCCGCCGCCGTCACCGATACTCTTTTACGAACGACTGACGGGCCTACTCGCTCGGCGCGGGGTTGAGCGCGCCGCACACCTGACACCGCTTGAGTTTGCACAGAACGTGCAACTCGAACCCGCGTTGGCTATCACACGCGCCTACAATCGCGTAAGGTTCGGAGGCCAGCAACTTTCATCGGCGGAACTCCAGGAGATCGAACGCGTGCTTAGAAGCCTCGAAGCAGCGGACAGTTGAAGCCTAGATGTAAATCGTGAAATGGAAGTTGGGAATTGAATCATCCTATTTCCCTCTCACTCTGAGAGAGGGAAGGGAGAGGGTTTAGATCGTCCAGGACCCTTCCCCTCATTCCCCTTCCCAACGGGAAGGGGACGAAATACGCAGATATGAAAAAAGTCGGATTTATCAGTTTGGGTTGTCCCAAAAACCTCGTCGACAGCGAGGTGATGATGGGCCAGTTGAAAGCGAATGGCTACGAGCTTACCGCAGACGCGAGCGAAGCTGACACAGTAGTTGTGAACACTTGCGGATTTATCGACACCGCCAAGCAGGAATCGATCGACACGATTCTGGAAGCGGCCCGATGGAAAGAGAATGGGAGGGCAACTCGGCTGGTTGTCGCCGGCTGTCTGGTCGAACGTTATCGAGATGAATTGAAGGCCTCGATACCGGAAGTCGATGCATTCATCGGGACGAGTCAGATTAATGACATTCTTGCTGTTTGCGATCCGAAAACAGATACGCGTTCGCTCCCGGTCGTTTCGCTTGGTAATCAAAGCGCCACCTATCTGTACGATGAATCAACGCCGCGCGTGTTGGCGACACCGGGACACTACGCATTTATTAAGATTGCCGAAGGGTGCGACCGGCCCTGCGCCTTCTGTTTCATTCCGCAAATGCGAGGTCATTTTCGCAGCCGCAGGTTTGGCTCGATCATCGCCGAAGCCCACCAACTGGCTGAAGAGGGAATCAAGGAGCTGATTCTCGTGGCCCAGGATTCTTCACGCTATGGCGAAGACCTCGGCAAGGCTGATGCCCTCGCGCACTTGTTGCGCGAACTCTCGCACACAGATGGCATCGAGTGGGTACGCGTGATGTACACCTACCCCACGCACATCAGCGACGAGTTTCTCAATGTCCTTGCGGAGGAACCCAGGGCCGTCAAATATCTCGATATGCCTCTGCAGCACGCATCCCAGAATGTTTTGAAACTGATGAAGCGCGGCGGCAATCGCGCCGCGCTTGAAAAATTGATCAAGCGCGTGCGCGATCGCGTACCCCGGATTGCAGTACGCACCACTTTTATTACCGGCTTCCCCGGCGAGACTGACGCAGACTTTGAAGAGTTACTTGCGTTTATCAAGAACGTCGAATTTGATCGCGTTGGTGTGTTCACTTACTCGGACGAGGAAGGGACGCCGGCTTTTGAGCTGCCAAACAAAGTGGATCCTAAAATTGCGAGGCAGCGTCGCGCGCGTTTGATGAAGGAACAGGCAAGAATTGCCAAACGAAAACACAAAGCGATGGTAGGTGAACAGGTAAGGGTGCTCTTTGAGGGCGAATCAAACGAGACTGATCTTCTTTGGCAGGGACGGATGGAAACTCAGGCACCGGACATTGATGGTTGCGTGCTCATTAACGATGTGCCCGAGGGGTTTGCGCCCGCGCCGGGGGACATGGTCGAGGTAATAATCACGGAAGCGCAGGAATATGATCTGGTAGGGAGAATCGTAGGCTAGTGATGAGTGATGAGTGATGAGTCACGAGTGATGGGCAATTGGCTTCACTCAATTGTTCTTTATCTACCACGCATTACTCATAACTCATCGCTTATTACTCATCACAATGACCATCAAGGAATCCAGCGATGAATTGAATCCTCCGCTGATCACGTCTGCGGCAGTCGTCGCATCGCCGCGCCCGCCGCATTCGGCAAAGGATTACCTTGCCCTGGCGATTGCGACGTGCGGTGTGGGATATCTTCCTTTGGCGCCGGGAACGTGGGGATCGCTGGTTGGCGTTGGGCTCTACCTTCTGATTCGTGGCGCGGCGATGAAGTTTTTCTTCGAGGTGGGTGCGTCACGCAATTTTAATCTGCTTCATGTTTATTACGGCGTCATCGTTTTCGAATTGGTGGCAGCTGTGGGGATAGCCTGGCTAGGAACCTGGGCAGCTTCGCGTACTGAAAAACTCTCGGGCCGGAAAGACCCCGGTAAAGTTGTGGTTGATGAAGTGGCGGGTCAGTTTATTGCGCTAATACCAGTCCCGTTCATGGTGACGCCCGCATGGTGGGCAATGATTTTGGCGTTTATCCTTTTCCGCTTTTTCGACATTGTTAAGCCATATCCGGCTCGTAGACTCGAGTCACTACCCGGCGGCCTTGGCATAATGGCTGATGATCTGATTGCCGGCGTGTACGCAGCTGTGTGTGTGATGCTGGCGGTGTGCGTGAGCTGGTTCATTTAAAGGAGGCGAGCATGGAAGATCCGAAACAAGAAAGAGCTGAGGCTCAAAAGACTACTGATGAACTTCTGGATGAGCGTCAGTCTGACGCCACGAGTGATGAGACGTTAGCGGAAGTCGAGGAGAATCGGACAAATCTGAATTCCAACCAGGACAATGGTAGCGGCGCAATTTCGCCGGACGGAGCGCTTGATGAGAGCGAAGAGATCAAGGAAGCCGGCCCGATGTAAGCTGTCTGACAAACTTTTTTTGTCGATCAACTCGAGGGCGACAAGCTGAAATTTGTCGAACCACTCATTCCATCGGCATCAGTGTGATCTGCCAGGCGATGAAGGCAATGAAGATAAGCATTACACCCAGGATCACGATCACCACCGGTTCCATTCCCAGGTAAGTGTTCTCGTCGCCGCCCTCCATAATACCGGTCGGCACTACCAGTCCATCCTTGTCCACAACGATCGCACTAAATCCCTGATCGCCATGAACTTCAGCCGTACCGGGCGGGTTGGTGAGTTGTTGGGCGGCGCTCTGATTCTGCTCTTCCAGCGGAGCCAGTTGTGCCGCGAGTCGAGCGGTGTCACCCTTCTTACGTTTCTCGTGCGAGTGGATGTGCAGCGTTTTTCTTAAATCCATTTTATTCTCTTCAAATACACATACAGCGCAATTCCGACCACCACCATCGAGGAGAGCGCGTAGACGTAACCGAAACGCCACCTCAATTCCGGCATAAGGGTAAAGTTCATCCCATAGATTCCGGCAATTAAAGTCACTGACATCAGTATGGTTGAAATCGATGTCAGCCGCTTCATTATTTTGTTCATCCGATTGCCCGAAACGGACAGATAGGCATCCATGGTTGAACTAAGCATGTCGCGCAAACTGTCGATGGTGTCGGCGACCCGAATTAGATGATCAAAGACATCCTGGAAATAGACGTGCGTCTCCCGGGGAAAGATTGGTTGCTCGCGCCGCAGCATGGTGTTGAAAACGTCGCGTAGCGGAGTGATGCTACGGCGCAAGTAGAGCAGCTTTTTCTTAATCGAAAAAATGTCTTCAATTACTTCCGCTCGCCATTGCCCAAAGATTGAATCCTCAAGGTTGTCCATTCTATCGCTGATGATGTCGAGCAGCGGCAGGTAGTCGTCTACGATCCCGTCAATTAAAAGATACGCGAGAAGTCCGGAGCCCTGTTCCGCGCGATCGGTCCATTCGTGCCATAGCCGCGCGGCCGTTTCGATGGCCCGAATGGGCCGGCTGTGCACCGTGACGAGATAATTCTTGCCGAGAAAGATATTCAGCTCGCGTAGCTCGAGCCGATCAGTTGGTCCGGCCAGCTCGGCTTCATAGAGCACGATGAAGTAGTAACCTTCATACTCCTCCACCTTCGGACGCTGGTGCTTATTCCTGCAGTCTTCAATTGACAGGTGATGAAACCCAAACTCCTCCGCCAGAGCTTCAAAATCCTGACTGGTCGGATCGTTGACGTCCGCCCAGATGACATTCCCCTCCGCGATCCGCAACTCGCTGATGTCCGCGGCGATACAGTTTTCGGTGAACTCCCTGGTTTTGGTGTTCAAACAAACGGTGGTGATCAACTGAGTCGGTCTCCCCTAATAGATGGCGTGCGTCAGAAAAAGTGCGGGTATCTTATAACTTTCCGTGAAAGCGCAGAAGAAAATAGTTTGGCCTTCATTCGAGCGGGCCGACCCAATGGTTTAAGAGCCCGAGATGGTGGGACGACTATTCAGAACCGGGAGCGGTGGCGACCGGGTCAAGTGTCCATTTCCAAAGCACTGCTCTGTTCGCAATGGTTCAATTGGGCGCTGGCGGGTCACCCGGTCGCTACCGCTCCTGGTTCTGAATTAGTCGTCCCACATAAAAGGTTTGATTCGTACAATAGGAAACGAAAACCGCTATAATCCGCGCAACCATGGGTATGACAAAAATATTAGTTGCTGACGAAGTCAGCGATAGCGGCCTGCAACCTTTGCGCGATGTGAATTTTGGCGTTGAGAAACGAACCGGGCTTGCTCACGAAGAACTGATCCTGGCGCTGGCCGATTGCCAGGGATTGGTGGTGAGGAGTGAGACCAGGGTTACGGCACAGGTGATGGATGCGGCCACCGATTTGAGAGTCATCGGACGAGCGGGCGTGGGAGTAGACAACATCGATGTCGCGGCAGCCACCGCGCGCGGCATCGTGGTGATGAACGCGCCTGACGGAAATACGATCACCACTGCCGAGCACACGATTGCGCTCTTGATTTCGCTGGCCCGGAATGTACCTCAGGCGAACAGCAGCTTGAAATCAGGAAAGTGGGCGCGAAAAGGTTTTATCGGAGTGGAGCTCCAGGGCAAGACCCTCGGGGTAATTGGTCTGGGGCGCATCGGCAGGACTGTGTCGGCCCGGGCGCGCGCTTTCGGGATGCACATCGTTGCGTTTGATCCTTTCATCGCGCCGGAGCAGGCGGGCGATTTGGAGATCGAAGTTGGCCCACTTGATGAAGTTTTCGCGCGCGCAGACTTCATTACTGTGCATACGCCGCTGACGGCGGAAACTCGCGGAATCGTGGGGCAGGAAGCTTTCGCGAAGATGAAACGAGGCGTGCGCATAATCAATTGCGCTCGCGGGGGTCTCGTTGATGAGCATGCCCTGCACGAGGCAATCAAATCCGGGATCGTAGCCGGCGCCGCTTTGGATGTTTTTGAAAAGGAACCACCTGAAGCAGATAATCCTCTGCTCGCCCTGGCTGAAGTGATCGTCACGCCCCACCTCGGCGCATCCACTACCGAAGCCCAGGAGGGCGTTGCGTTCACCGTTGCCGAACAGATGCGTGATTATCTTCTGACCGGCGCCTTGCGTGGCGCAGTTAACATTCCCGCCATTGGCGCCAAAGAGTTGCATTCGTTGCAGCCGTATATTGAGCTGGGTGAACGGCTGGGACGTTTTCAAAGTCAGTTGATTGACGGCGCGGTAAGGGAAGTCAGGATTGAATATGCCGGCGAGATGGCCGACCTGAATGCCGCGCCGATCACCAGAGCATTTCTGGCGGGCTTGCTGCGCGATGTGAGTGCGCGAGTAAATGCAGTCAATGCATTTTTGATAGCGGAGGAGCGTGGAATTAGTGTTACTACGAGCTACGTTCGAACCGCGGTGGATTCAGTACCCTCGATACGCACTCGCGTGGTCGGAAATCTTGGCGAACTTTCCCTGGCGGGAACAATCTTTGGTTTTGGAGAGCAGAAGCGTCAAGGCCGAATTACAGAGATTGACGGTTTTCACGTAGAAGCTGTACCGCAGGGACACATGCTGGTCATGCGCAACCGCGACGTTCCTGGGGTGATCGGAAGAGTTGGCACGATACTCGGTGAACGTGCAGTAAACATCAGCCGCTTTCACCTGGGCCGCCGCGAGCGGGGTGGAGAAGCAATGGCTGTGATTGAGATTGACGCGAATCTGGAAGCGGAAGCGATCACAGTCCTGCGATCACTTCCGGAGATTCTGGATGTCCGTGAAATTGTGCTCGACTAAACGAGAACGCGCGGGAATCCTCACTCAATCTCAAAGACAGTTTCCTGGCTGGCGGTTGCGTTCGCTGCGCGGTCATTTATTTCAACTCGCAGCAGGTAACGGCCTGGCGCCAGGGTGTTGAGTTTGATATCTGCCCCATACGGGATACGCGCGGGATCGGTCCCGGCCTCCAGGGTTAGCTTTCGCACCGGGCTGGAAATGATGGGCTGCCGGCCGCGAAGTATCTTGATTTGCGCTTCCAGATCAGGAGCACCACTGCCACCTCGAGCCGCGTTATAAATCATCGTCAGGAGAGAAAGGTGTGACCCGCGAGCAAAGCGACGGTCGACACTGAATTGCAGTTGCTCGGATGAGCCGCCCGAGGTCGTCTGTTGGGAAGTCGAACCGATGAACTGTCCTCCGACCAAAAGACTACTCAGTGTCACCTTTTTCATCGCCAGGTCGGGAATCTCAATCCACCGGCTATCACTGCCGACACGACGACTGCGATCGTCTCGCGTCGCCACGCGCACCTGATAGAGCCCCGGCTTCAGCGGTATTTTGTGAACGTAGATCACACCGGCATCCAGCGGCGGAGCGGTTCCTCCAGCCAGTGGATTCACATTGATGCGATTTTTGAAACTACCGGCGGGTTTACCCTGGTCGTTGTACACCACGCCGCCAATATCTATCGCGGCAGGTTGTTTGCCGTCGGCGCCGTAATCCAGACCGCTGGTTGCCATCTGCATCGAGATATTAAGCACCGGTCCGGTGTTGGGAACATCTATGAACGTTGGCGAAACCTGTGTCGGCAAGCCTTTTTGAGGCGTCGAGGCGCGAAGCGCGGCGAGTATGTCAACCTCAACCGCTTTGGTTCCGGCCACCGGTACCTCGACGGCGGGCGCAGTGGCAGCGACGGGTGATAGTTTGGCCTCCGCGCCAGTATTTGGCTGGCCGGTCATGAATCCCTTCGGCATTCTCACCGTCAGTTCAGGCCGACCTGCAACCCGCACGTCGATCCGTTTGAAATTTCCATCCTTCTGGGCATCTGTCGGTGGACGCCAGGCGAGCAGATAATAGTTTGCGGTTTCTTTCAAAGCATCGTTGATTGCGGTGCTGAGCGATTCGGAATTCAACAGCGCGCGACCGCCGGTGTCGCCGGCCAGTGCCGTCAGCGGGTCCTGCGAAGCTGAAAGCTCACCAATATTGCTGCGCGAAAGATTTCCAAAAGGATCCGCGCGGTTACTGCTCGCATCCGTGTCGCCCACAATCCCGCGTGCATCCAGACTGTAAACAACAACGCCGGATCGGACGGCGGCGTCAGTAATTCTTTTGAGCTTCTCACCAAAGCCTGTGCTTCGATCGTTCAGATAAAATCCATCAGAAATGAAAAAGACGAGCTTTCGCCCGGGCAGTTGACTGGTTGCTCGAATGGCGCTTTCGAGTGACTCCAGGGTGTTGCCGGAGATTGCTTCGCTCTGGCGCAACAAAAGTTGGGCGCGGTTCTTAACGCTGCGCTCAGCCATTTCCGGACTGAGTCCTCCCTGGCGCTCCTGCGAACGATCGGGCCGTTGATTAACCGGACCTCCCTGCGGCGGGCCAAGGCTTTGGCCGCCTGCGATTTTGTAACTCGAGGCCTTCAACATTTCAGTGACGAAATGATTGGTAGTGTCTCTATCTCCCTGGTCGATCCGGATCGCCTGATACTCAGTCATGCGAATGTTCTCGGCATCCACCACCGTGTAAGGCTTATGGTTAATTCGCGCAACCGCCGCGCGTAGGACCGGCTTAACTTCGGTGAACCTCGACAGGAAACCGATCTGCCCACTAGGCGAACCCACCGCAACCTGATCGTCCGGGTCCATTTGATTGTCGATGAAATCGTTGATGAGTTTCCGCGACCGCGTGACGCTCTGAGCGCGCAGATGCATGTCGTCGACGAAGAAGACGATCATCCGGCCGCGATATTTCACCGGAGCCTGACTGGGTGTTAGGGTCGGCTTGGTTCCCTGTGCCACCGCCGTGAGCTGCTTTTCTTCTGTAGTAGAGCCCGCCGTCACCCTATCGAAAAATGATAACGCTACCGGAGTGCCGTCAACTTTCACTTCAAACTGGTCAGCACTGAGCCCGTCAACAAAGCGGCCCTGCTTGTCGAAGACCGTGACGCCGGTTTGCACGAGGTCCGTCTTGATGCGCAAAACGTCCGGGTCCTCAGCGGGTTTCTGCTGGGCGCCAAGCTGCAAGCCCGACGGCAGGATGAGTGAAACCAGGACGACGAAAACTAAAGCGCGCGCGCGAGAGATGGAAACCAACATCGAAATACCTCTAGGAGTTTTGGGGTGAACAGGGAGACCAGCGTGCGAAAGTAATAATAGCAAAAGTAAGTATTCTTTGGGTATCATCTGCGCCTTACACCCGCGTGCCACCGGAGAATAACTCTTGGTTGATCCCGTCCCACAATCGAATGAACGGAAAGAGCCCCCGCACAGCATGCCTCCCATTGCCGCGGCCACGGAACAGTTGCCGGCGGGTTCTCCGCCCCGGAAGCGCCTGGATTCAATCGACCTCCTGCGCGGCATCGTGATGGTAATCATGATGCTGGATCATACGCGTGACTTCGTTCATCGCGATGTTCTCATGGGATTTGATCCCACCGATCTGACGCGCACCAACGTGATTCTTTTCTTTACGAGGTGGATCACACATTTCTGCGCGCCTGTATTTGTATTTCTAGCCGGCACCGGCGCTTACCTGCAGTATGCCCGCGGCAGGAGCAAACGCGAGCTGGCCCGATTTTTGGTAACGCGCGGGCTTTGGCTCATTGTCCTGGAAGTGACAGTAATACGCGTCGTTGTTCTGGGTAATGTTGACTACCGATTACTCGGCGGGCTGCAGGTGATTTGGGTGCTGGGCGTCTCCATGATTGTCCTGGCTGCATTGATCTATTTCCCGTTGCGCATAACCGCCGTCTTTGGTGTCGGCATGATTGCGCTTCATAACCTGCTCGACAGGTTTAAGGTTGAAAGTTGGCAAGGGCCGACCAGCGCAGTGCCTACCGCTAAGGCAAAGCTGTGGATTCTCTTGCATCAGGCCTTTGAAGGCTTTCCGATCTTGTGGTTTTTTCCCAGCCCCGTTGTGTTCGTGATTTATCCATTGATTCCCTGGGTGGGTGTGATGGCCGCCGGCTATGTCTTCGGCGCAGTTTACCAGTGGGATGTTCTAAGGCGGCGACGACTGCTGCTAATCCTGGGGAGTGTCGCAACGGTCTTGTTTGTTGGGCTGCGGTTGTGGAATACCTACGGCGACCCGAAACCCTGGTCGCGCCAGAACAGCGTGACCTTCACTGTCTTGTCGTTTCTGAACACGACCAAGTATCCGCCATCGCTCTTGTTTCTGCTGATGACTCTGGGGCCGGCGTTGCTGCTTTTGGCATGGTTTGAAGCAGGCACAGGACATCAATCGGAATCCCACGGTGACACTCCAGCGACGCGGGCCCGACCACAGTCGTTACCTGGCCGGCTGCGTAAGGTGCTGGTGACGTTTGGTCGCGTACCGCTTTTTTTCTACATCTTGCAATGGATCACAGCGCGCATTATTTCTATTCTGCTGCATCTGATTGCGGGCAAGCCGGTTCGCTGGATGTTTGGCAGCGAGGCGTTTCTGTCGGGCCCGCCGCCGGGCGTTGGATTCAATTTGGCAGTCGTTTACGCATCCTGGATTGTCGGCGTAATCTTGCTTTACCCGCTGTGCAAATGGTTTGCCGGGGTCAAAGCGCGCCGCCGCGATTGGTGGTTATCGTATTTGTGAGGCTCGCACTGAACTCGCGAGGAATCACGGACCCGCTCTTACACACAGAATTCCCAGTTGGATGGGAGTTTCCTCCCACTTGATACTGTAAGCATCTTGAAGACATGCAGGCCCCAGCTCGAAATCTGATAGTTGCTCTCCTTGTGCTCCTGGCCTACGTGCCAGCGAACCATTCTCGAATTGCCCTCGGCCAGGACGCAAACCGGGTCATCATTCGCGCGGCTGTGTCGCAGCCTCCGTTCGGACGCGTACCTGCGCGCGTTACGATCAGCAAAAGCCGAGTGCGGGTCGGCGAGTGGGTGATAGTCAATCTGGATGCTCCGGCTGGTGTTAATCGTCCGCTTTTTCGGATCAATTTCGGAGATGGCAGAGAAGAGGTAACCCGCAATCGTCAAATCGATCACAAGTATGGCAAGGTAGGACACTACGACGTTCATGCCTGGGTTGAGTCTGACCTTTCGCCGCCTCTGCCGGTACCACGGGTCTCTCTTTCAGTCGACCAAAATTCAATCGCGTTGGGGAAACCGGTTACATTCAGCGCCCAGCTGGCAAACAACTATCGGGGCGTCAGATACCGTTTTGTATTTGGGGACAAGGATCAAACAGCGTGGCAGGACCAGCCACAAACTTCGCACGCGTATTCACTGGCCAGGACGTTTAGCGCACATGTGGATATTGGCGCCGAAGAGAATGGATCCTTCAAACTACTGGGAAGCAGCAGGCCCCGATCGGTCCAGGTCAATACCCAACGACGCGACTCGGTGATTCTCGTCGCAGTACCAACCACGGTTGAAGTAGGACGCACGGTCATCTTTTACGCCCGTGCCAGCTCGCGAGATCCGAATATCAGTTACCGATTTGTGTTTGGAGACGGCGCCGCCACTGATTGGCAAACAAGCTCACAATCGAAACATGATTATGCTTCGCCGAACACCTATCACGCTTATGTCCAGATAGGGTCGGGTGGTCTCACCGCCGGCCGGACTGTTGTGACCAGCGCGCGTAAACCGATCGTGGTGACCGGATCGCAGCAGCAACGCCTCGCAGTGGATCTCAACGTCAATCCGACCAACGCAAATACAGAGACCGTGGTGACGTTCACCGCTCGAGCAAATCCCAGAGACTCGAATATCAGGTATCGATTCTTCTATGGAGACGGAGCCTCGAGCGACTGGCAAGCTGATTCAAGGTCAAAACACAAATATTCCGCCGGCAATACTTACTTCGCTTATGTCGAGGCGGGGCGGTTGATTAACAGTCAGGTCAAGACTGAGGTCACTAGTAGGCGGAGACAGATCGCTGTGACGTCAATCGCACCGCCGACACCAACGCCAACACCAACCCCTACATCGAAACCAACCCCTACGTCGACACCAACTCCAACACCAACGCCAAGATCATCGCCAACTCCTGCCAGCTCGCCCTCACCCACGCCAGGGGTTTCGCCTTCGCCATCGCCGAGCGGTTCGCCGGCATCGTCGCCTGGCAGTTCACCGTCAGCGTCACCTGCTGGTTCCCCATCGTCATCGCCTGGTAGTTCACCGTTTTCGTCGCCAGACGATCCCACGAGGTCCATTACCGACCCGACCCGCGGAGACGGAGATCTCCTTGGGCAAAACTGGTGGAAGTATTTGCTCATTCTCGTTCTGATAGCCTTTGTTGGTTATCGGACCTTCAAAGTTCTCTTCGCACCTCGGCCGACCTTCCGCCCGGTACCAGACGCGGGCGACTCCAGTGTTGATGAGGTAACGAACGCATTAGCGATAAACTCACAAATACACCTAAACCCTGACATAGCTGATGGTCTATACAGTGTCAATACGGAGGAGCCAAACCTTGTCAGATCAATCACGACTGAAGATGACTGATTCACCAGCAACCCTTCGCGACGTCTTCGAGCTCCCCAAAGCGGAGGCCCCGGAGCAATCGTCTGAGGGATGGAAAGAGTTTCAGGAGAAGATCGTCAAAGAGGTCAGAGGCGTCAAGCTCGCCTCAATGCCCGACATTACCAAGAAGTTTGGCGAGTTATTTGACATCCCCATCCCCGACATTTTCCTGGCGTCATGGAAAAAAGCCAGCGCCGTGCAGGTTGTGCTGGAGGAATCGCGCAAGTCGCCGGAAAAGGTCCTGAACATCGAACTCGGTGAACACACAATCGTCAGCCAACATAAGCCTTCCATCGAAGTAAAAATGCAGAATGTTATTGTAACGAAGCTCGAGTTTACTTTGCGGCTCGGATTCGTCCTGAAGGGTTTCAATCTCAAGATCAAAAACGGTGCAATCCGGGAGATGCAGACAGGTGCGTGTTCGGTGAAGGGGACAGTCGAGTATGAAAAACTTACTATCGCAGAGAAGAAACTGGCGTTAATCACTTTGCCGGGCTCAATAAAGTTTCCCATTGGCGAATAGGAGCAAGCAGCCGAACGTGTATCAGCAGAATCGAAGGACAGTCGTCCGGTGAATACGGCTACGAAGAGTGAATGAGAATCAATGAGGGTGTTGCGACTCGCCGAGCAATATTTATGAATCGTTTTCAAATGCGTGTCCCAACGTTCCTGATAATTCTGGCGGCGAGTTTCATCGTCGTTTGGTTCGACGTTAGTGCGAATCGCAACGAAGAAGTTGCGCTCGGCCGAGCAACTGAAAACCGCGAAGCGAGTGTCCTCAATCTTCAGTCGTCCTCGGCGAGCCAGGTGGGCCAACGCAATACGCTGCTGCGAACAGACCTCAACTGGATCTTTGGCAGCAAGCAGCAACGTGGTTGGTACCTCTACACGCCATTAATCAATCGCTTGATTGAAACAAAGGACGACTACTCTTCGAAGGGTTTCGCCAAAGCGCTTGCACGTTGGCAGAAGAAGTTTGGCATCGTTCCCAGCGGCGTGCTGAATGACGAGACGCTCTACAAAATGATTGGTGAGTGGCAGGCGCGGCGAATCAAGGACCGCACACCGGCACAACCGGCCCAACTACTCCAGGCTCCTATCTCAGACTTCTATGATCCTACCCGCGCGGAAGAACTGCGCCTGGTCGAGCGCAATGCGTACATCGCTTACAAGCGACTGGTGGCAGCCGCCCTTGCTGAGCGTTCGCTCGGTCTTGATCGCAATCCGAAAGGTGCGAAGGGCGAACTGGCTGCGAGTGAGCAGTATCTCAAGATCGTTTCGTCCTTCCGCTCGCGTGAATATCAGGAAAAGTTGCGTCGTGAGTCACCAAACTCGGGAACGGCAGGTTTGGCAGTCAACAGCCCGCACTTCACTGGGCGCGCGCTTGACCTCTACGTTGGAGGGGATCCAGTTGATACTCGCGACTCAAATCGCGCAATCCAGGTTCGTACTCCTGTGTACCTTTGGCTGGTCCGCAACGCAGAGAGGTTCGGCTTCCGACCGTACTTCTATGAGCCCTGGCATTGGGAGTACGTGGGGAAGTGAAGGCGGAAGGCGGAAAGCAGAAAGCTTTCCATATCTCATTTTCCATTTTTCATTTCTCATTGTTCTTCGTCTTGAGGTCAATGAACAGTGAACAGTGAAGAGTGAAGAGTGGAAAGTAAGGTGTGGCTGAGAAACACTCTTCACTCTCGCAACCAATCCTGGTCGGCTGCGATCAATTCGTTTTGAACCGAAACACTTGTCCCAGAACAATGAAAAATGAGAACTGGAAAATGATAAATGGAAAATGAATTTGGTTTAAGCGTGCCGTTTGGTGCGTTCAGCCATCGCTAGGTCTTTCTGCTCATCGCTCTTGGCCTTCTCGGGATCAAAGGAAGCGCCTTCCCATCCTGCAGCGCTCGTCCCTGTTCGATGCTGCTTAAATCGACGACAAACTGCGTCCGCCGCGTAACCTTGCTGAGGATTTGCCTTAGCGATCTGTCGGTCAGCTTTGAAGAGTCAAGCCCCGCAGAATCCAACTCCGCGCGGAGCGCTGCGATCCGGTTGGTCCCCCGCGAGTAGACGTCTGGGTAGACATGCAGGACGCGCTCCTCGACGACGATCGTGTCGTAGTTGATATCCACGGGCACCACGTCATCAAGTCTGACTACCAGCATACGAGAACCGCGTTTGGCAGCATCGATACGCTTACGCGAGACCGGCGCGCTGCGCGCCTCTATGAGTTTATCCGCCAGATCGTAAAGCTCCGAACGCAACATGCGCACGCACCCATGCGACACGAGGTTGCCGAGGTCGCCTGTTCCTTTAGCCTGGTGGATTAGATAGCTGTCTCCCAGAGGGATTTTCATCTTGCCAAGCGGGTTTCGAGGGTCGCTGGCTTTAATGACTTCGCCCGGCCTGACACCACTCATTTCGCGCACCCAGTTGCTGGAGGGCGGTATCCAATCCGGATTCCAGATGATATCGGTAGCCTTCCGATCGCCGATGTAAATCGGATGGTCCTTCAATCCCACACCCACAAAATAGGATTTCACCTCTTTGCCGTTTTGCCACAGGGTCAGCCGAAACGAAGGGACATTCAACGTAATGCGGATGTCTGGCTGCGCCGGCTCAAACTCTGCAACCTCAACGCGGCCGCCGGTAAGCTTGTCGGATCGCTCTGACTGGTGACGGTCCGCGGCCGACTGCGGCGTTGGTTGGGGCGTAGGTGTTTGTGCTGAGGCGTTGTGCCAGCCCGCGGTGAAGGCCCAAACGAAAGCGAGCAGTAGCGCCTTTCGTGTAGATTGGCGAGTTCGCAGTGATTTGGTAAAGGAATTACACGTGAACTGGACCATGAAAAAATTCTGCCTTGATCGGTCGGGCGTTGGATCACTGTTTTGTACCGGCAGTGAGATTATGCAGTGGCGCGCGCCTCAATCCAACTATGGCAACGTCGATTCCTTTCGCATGACAAACACCGAGAGTTGAGGCGCAACCTGGACGGCGTCTTTCAAAATAGGGAGTGCGCGCAGCGTCGACGAAATGGCAGCTAGTCTTATCCTGCCCTCCACCTCGCGAACTACAGAGCTTTCCGGTGCCGCGACCTCGGCGGCGTCTCGTCCAGTTGCAGAGAGTGGTTCGACCGACACGCTCAACCCTCCACCCTCGAAGCCCAGCGACTTCATGTTCGGCAGGGCCAGCACCAGAAGCGCAACCACCGATGGCACAAGCACTAGATACCATTCTGGCTTTCCGGAAAGCCCCCACTGATATAAGGGCGCGCCAAGTAGTGTGGCCGCGATAATCGCCAAAGTGATTCCAAACGCTCGACGCTTTTGGCTTGCTTGCGGTCCGAACCAGTAGTGAGTCCAACGGCTAAGACCTGTCGGAACATCGAGGCGATCCAACTCCCGCTGTGCACGCTCCAGACCCGCATCCTTGGCCCGCACCATGAAGGGAATCGCCTCGGGACGGCGGCCAAGTGCATCGAGGGCTAGCGCGCGATTAAAGAGTAACGCTCGATCGTTAGGGATCTCACCGGTAAGACCTTCGATGAACGCAAGGGCTTTTTCCGGCTCGCCCAGGCGTAAGTCTGCCGCGGTAATTCCACGCGCCAGGTTGACCTGTTGCTTACCCGGCTTACTCAGTTCCCACGCACGGTAGAAGGCGCGTTTCGCGGCGCCATCGCGTTGTAATGCGCTGTAGGCAAGGCCGAGCTGTTCGAAAACGATCGGGTTGTCATCAAGCGTCGTCAGGCGCGCGTCGAGAGCAGCCTGCAGGGCAGCTATCGCTTTTTCATATTTCTTAAGTCGAACCAGCGCCCGACCCTTGCCCGCGAATGCGTCGGCCCGCTCCAGCGGAGAAGCGGCACGCGTGAGCGCTACATCGAACGCAAAAGTTGCTTCAGTGAACGCGCCTGTGCTGGACAAAGCGTAGCCTCGCGCTATGGCCGCTGCCGAGCCCTGCTTTTCGAGTTTCTCCGCCCGCGTGTACGCGGCCAACGCTTCTTCATTGCGATTCTCTGCGTCCAAGACCAGGCCTTTAGAGTACCAGAGCGCACCCTCGAACTCTTCGAACTGGGATCCTTCCATTAGGGTCATAACCGAGCTATGGCGCAGCCGTTCGAAACCGTCAATGGCCTCATTGATGTCGCATTGCGCTGCAGCCGTTTCGCCAAGTTGAAACAGAGCAACTGATCGCTGCATGTAGAGCCCAAGCCTGACTAGTGCGGTCAGCCCAGGTACCGGAGAGCCGGGTTGGTCCACGATATCGATCGCCGCGCTTGCGGCCTTTCGCGCTTCTTCAAATTGCCCTGTCTGGTTGAAGGCTTGCGCACGAAAAGTGTGAAGCGATAGCACGAGTTCAGTCGGAAACGGCGTTGGTTCTGCGCGGACGGAATTGAAGCGCTCGAGGGCTTCTGCCGTAGTAGCGAGCGCCTCGTCGTAAAGACCCAGACGGATTTGAGCCTCGGCACGACAAAGGTCGCGCATCATCAAAATGTTGGGCAAGATCGGGGGGTCACCATCTGTTAGATCGAGTGCTTTCTGCGGGTCGCCCAGACGAACATAGGCCTGAGCAGCCATAACGCATACCGTGGAATCTACCGAGGCGGGATGAAGTTCCTTCAGCTTCTGGTACGCAGTCACTGCCCCGTTCCATTGCTGCGACGTAAGCGCGCAATACAAGGCAGAGCCCCAGGCGCGTGGGTCCGTAAATGTCGAAGCGGCGTTTACAGCGCGTTCGTACTCGGACATTGCTTCTTCGATCTCGCCGAGCTTGAGCAAAATCTCCGCTCGCAAATGATGGCCCGCCGGGTGTTCGGCAAGCGTCGAGGAGCGCGCGAGTCGCTGATTGAGCCAGGCGAGTGCGTCGGCGTTTCTTCCGGCCGACATCAGGCCGACCACCCGCACCTCTAGGGGCACGGGCCACCCGCCCGCGGTCCACGCCGCGTCAAGCTGGTCGAGATCCGAGATGACGAGGTCGATCTCGTGCGAGGCCAGTGTCTGCGCCTTCTGCATCTGGATTGCGTGGCGCCGATCGTTGGCATCGGCAGCGGCTTTTGGCACTTCAGCTATCGCCGCATCGAAGTGCGCTGCGGCGTCTTTCCACCGGCCCGCCATTGCGCAGATGCCGGCCTGCTGCAGACAGAAATCCATGCGCTCCCCGGGAGCGGCACTTGCAAGCAGATCATCCATTACCGCAAGCGCGCCATCGATATCACCTTTTTTGACCAGCACGTTCACCCGCATTTTGAGCCCGCCGGCACGATCCGCGGTGGCCGCGAGGGCAAGATCAATTTCACGCAGGCACTCGTCATATCGTCCAGTTTCCCAAAGCGCTGCAATTAGTTCATAACGCGCGCCTTCGACCTGTGCCGGATGGCGGGCGACGACCACGGCACGCTCCCACGCACTGACGACCTCGTCACCGCGTCCCGTAAGAGCGCACAGTGCTCGTGCCCGAACTACTTGTGCATCAAACTCCAGACCGGCAGCCGTCAATCGCGGTAGCCCAGCCTCCAAGCCGGACAGCGCGGTTTTCGGCTGGTTGCGCCCAATCTCAGCCATGGCGCTTTGAATTATGAAAATAGGTTCGTCCCCCGCGGCTGGAACTTGCGCGACCAGATCGGCGATCACTCGCAGTGCCTCCTCGTAGTCGCCACGACGGTTGGCCGCGCCGACCAGGACCACTGCCGCATTTGCATTGATAGGTTCGATCTGCAGGGCCTTGTCCGCAGCCTCAACGGCGAGGTCATCGCGACCGACGATGGCTGCGGCTGCAGCCAGCTGAAGACTGGCGGGTGCCGAAGCCGTGGTCTTCGCGCGGCTTGTCAAGGTGTCGAGCATCTTATCCTTGAGCTCGCAGGCGGCGAGTGCGGCGTTTATCGGCGACGCGGCGGCCGTCCCAAATTTTTCGCCCAGGCGATCTATCGCGGCGGCAATACCCTCGCCGTCATCAGATCTGATTGCCTGCAACAGTAACTGTAGCTCCTGGTCGACTGCTTCGGTCACCGTGCCGTCTGCAGCAGCTGGCTCTCCCGCGGCTGCTTGTTGTGAGTGCGACATGATTAGAAAGTTCCTCTGGTGGGGTGGTTTCTTAAGTGATTTTAGTCATCAGTGAGATTGGTTTGGGACACCATTCGGGCGGAGAGTATCTGAGGCGCGCAGCCGATGTCAACGCTTCGTCAGAAACGAACGAATGAAGGTACTGAACGACTCTGACTGCTTGCGTCATCGACTTCCGGGGCGGCAACCGAATCGGACGGCAACACCATTCGCGCGAGCCCAAAGTGACATGTCGCAAGTTCCTCGGATATCCTGATCCGGATCAAACAACGCTCCGAGAGGTTCATACCTAAATGCGCACACGTCCGTTTCCGCTCATCCTTCTTCCATTTGTGTTTTTGCTGGTCGCAATTGCTGCCCCGGGTCAAAGCCGGATCACTAGTCCCAAGACCCAATTCGGATTCAATCTGGGCGACGATTATCAGTTAACGAATTACGTTCAACTAACTGAATACTGGAAGAAGCTGGAAAAAGAATCCGATCGCATGAAGCTCGTTGAGATCGGCAAGACGGCGGAAGGTCGCCCCATACTCATGGCAATCATCACCTCACCGGAGAATCACAAAAAGTTAAACCGGTATAAAGAAATCTCACGGCGGCTCGCGCTTGCCGAAGGATTAACTGATGCGCAAGCTCGTGCCCTTGCGGCTGAAGGAAAAGCAGTAGTCTGGATCGACGGTGGATTGCACGCGAATGAAGTGCTCGGGGTGCAACAGTTGATGGAACTGGTCTATCAAATGGTCAGCATGAATGATCCGGAGACGCTGCGTTTTCTCAAGGACGACATCCTGCTCGCTGTATGTGTAAACCCTGATGGACTCGATCTGGTTTCCAACTGGTATATGCGTGAATCAGATCCCAAGAAGCGTTCGACTTCAGGCATTCCCAGGCTTTATCAGAAGTATGTCGGTCACGATAACAACCGCGACTTCTACATGAGCACTCAGCCTGAAACAGAAGCAATCAATCGCATTTTCTATCACGAATGGTTTCCACAGATTGTTTATAACCATCATCAAACTGGCCCGCCCGGGACGGTACTCTTTGCGCCGCCCTTTCGCGATCCATTCAATTACTATCACGATCCGCTCGTGCCTCTGGGACTCGATTTGGTGGGGGCTGCAATGCACAACCGCTTTGCGGCTGAAGGGAAACCAGGTGCGACCACTCGATCCGGCGCTCCTTATTCCACCTGGTGGAATGGTGGACTGCGTACCACCGTCGGCTTTCACAACATGATCGGCTTGTTGACGGAAACGATCGGAAATCCAACGCCCATCGAGATTCCGTTTCTGCCGAACAAGCTCTTACCCAAGGGTGATCAGGCATTCCCGATTGCGCCGCAGAAGTGGCACTTCCGTCAGTCAGTAGATTATTCGACTACGGCAAATCGCGCGGTGCTGGATATCGCTTCGAAACATCGCGAGAACTTTCTTTTAAACATCTACCGGATGGGGAAAAACTCCATCGAGCGTGGTAGTCGCGACAATTGGACCATTCACCCGAAGGTTCTGGCGGAGGTCCAGGCTGCTATCGCGAAAGACGCAGCCACGCAGACTGACGCAACCCGGCGTAGCGGTGATGCGACAACGGCAGACGCGGGAGACAGTGGCGGCGGGGGAGGGCAGGGAGGCCGGCGCGGAGTTCCTCTCAAGTACTATGAGATCCTGCGGAACCCGGTGAACCGTGATCCGCGAGCTTTTATAATTCCGTCCGACCAGCCGGACTTTCTGACCGCCACGAAATTCGTCAACGCATTGATCAAGAATGGCATCATCATTCAACGCGCGACCACATCATTTCAAGCAGGCGGAAAAACTTATCCTGCTGGATCATATGTTGTGAAGACCGATCAGGCTTTTAGGCCTCACGTTCTCGACATGTTTGAACCGCAGGATCACCCGGACGATGTTCCTTATCCCGGTGGTCCACCAACGCCTCCTTACGACAGCGCCGGTTGGACGTTGGCCTACCAGATGGGCGTGGTCTTTGACCGCGTTCTTGAAAAGGTCGAGGGCCCGTTTGAAAAAATCAATGGCCTCGCGAAGCCCGGGAACGGAACAATAACCATGGCCGCGGATGGTTCGGCCGGTGTTGGTTTTCTCTTGAGCCATCAGGTGAACGACTCGTTTATCGCAATCAATCGCATGCTCGCGAGCGGTGAGGAAGTTTATTGGTTGAAGCTCCCGGTCAACTTAAACGGGAAGACGTATGGTCCAGGTACGATTTACATTCCGAACAAAGCTTCCACTCTACCGAAACTGCAGAAGCTGTCCGCGGAGCTTGGCCTAAACTTTGACTCCGTCGCAGCAAAGCCTTCAGGAGACGCTTTGAAGCTTAAACCGGTCCGCATCGGTTTATGGGACCGCTATGGCGGCTCGATGCCGTCTGGCTGGACGCGCTTCCTGCTGGAGAAGTTTGAGTTTCCCTTCCAGGTGGTTTACCCAGGCACTCTCGATGGTGGCGACCTGGCGTCAAAGTTTGACGTTTTGATATTCGTCACCGGCGGCATTCCGCTGCGCGATCCGCGAGCGCAGGTCGAGAACCCTTTGGATCCGACACCCGTGGCGGAAAGGATTCCGGCAGAGTATCGCGATCGCCTGGGCAGTGTGACGGTGGCGAAAACGGTGCCGCAATTGAAAAGGTTTCTCGAAGCGGGTGGGACAATTATTTCGGTGGGCACATCCACGAGCATTGCCTATCACGCCAGGCTTCCGATCGTTAGCGCGCTGATGGAGAAAATGCCGGACGGCAGTGAACGGGCGTTGCCTCGAGAGAAGCTCTTCATCCCAGGATCGATTCTGCAGGCGCGAGTGGATAATACAAACCCGCTGGCCTATGGCGTTAACGAGCGTGTCGACTTCTTTTTTGACAGCAGCCCGGTCTTTCGATTGAAGCCTGAAGCGGCGCTCGCCGGCGTGAAACCCGTTGCCTGGTTTGAGAACGATAAACCGTTGAGAAGCGGATGGGCCTGGGGACAAAAGTATCTTCAAGACGGCGTTGCGGTTGCTGACGCGCCGGTTGGGAAGGGAAGAGTGTTGCTGCTGGGACCGGAGATCACATTTCGAGCGCAGCCGCACGGGACGTTTAAGTTTCTTTTCAACGGCATCTATTACCACAGCGCTGCACCTGTTGGCTTGAACTAGAAATGCATAACCACTCCGACTCGTATCTGAAGAGCAAAACGAAAAGCGGCGGGTCCTTAAAGCAGAACCCGCCGTTTTTGTTTTTCAAAGACTGGCGACCCGGGTTCTATTACTGAGTAACCAGGAAAACGTCCCAAGCCCACCGTCCAACTTGAGCACCGTGTTGGTCCTTTACTTTAGCGCGATAGCGAAAGCGATTGCCGTGTTCATCGGTGCGCTTCGATTCCTTGTACTTAAGGTCTAACGTGGCAACACCAAGTCCGGACAAGGTATGCAGCTCGTATGGTTCCGAAACCCCATTATGGTTTGTGTCCCGCCACAACCTCAATAGATTAAAAACTGCGTCCTGTTGGTTGATCTTGCCATCGCCGTTTCCACCACTTTCGGCTGTATCGTGTAGGGCCAACGCCAGGAAACCATTTCTTTCTTCACCAGCCGGCGGGTCGGGTTGGAGCGTGAAGTTACCATACAATTCGCCGCCGTTATCAATAGAGCCGTTGTTGTTTCTGTCGAGTGCTAACCATGCATCATCAGAATTTGCACTGGTCCATGAAAGCCGCTCTGCGACACCATCCTTGTCAAGATCAAAATTCACGCCAGTTCCTGGATTTGTCAGACTAAAGCCGTTTCCCTCCGTATCTATGATTATGGGAGAGTGTGGGTCATCTCCCTGCCAGATGCATTCGCAGGTTAATGAGTTCCAGGAATAATTGCTGAGTTGATTGAGGCAGTCTTGTTGAGCTTGCGGGTCGCATTCATCCCCTCCACCCCACGCACACTGATAGCTTCTCTCAAACGTCTGTTGTTCCGAAGTATTGCAATAGGTTCTCCTTTGCGTTCCAGGACAACCTGAAGTACAGACTTCCAGAGTGGCGTTCACAACCTTATTGTCGACCCTAATGCTGAATGAGCCGAATGAGGTTGTAACTGGCAGATTAAATTGTGGCCAACATACGGTGCCTGACACGGTAACGTCGCAACACTCCCATCGATTATGGCATTGCCCCGTTCCGTTGGCCGTCAGACCGTCAAAATGGCCGTCAGGCCAGGAGATATTCCAGTGAGAAGTTTTTGATACGGGAGTTGGTCCACCAGTAACGGTGCAGTCAACCGCATTTTCACTGATAAGAGTCCCTGTTGGTTTGCAGCCGGTAGCTTGCACATCAGAGATGTAAACCGAACAGAGAAGCAAGACACTCAATACACGGGTGAGTCGAATTAGTGACGATTTCATGGGGGCCCTCGGAATGTAAAAAGGAAAGGTTTTACTCGTCGAGTTAGAGTTTGTTGATTAGACTGCTGGCGCGCATCTTTAAATCTTTGAATGCTGTTTCCTGATGCTCAACTGGAAACTGTTCCAAAGCTTCAAGTCGTTGGAGCATCTTTCCCTGGCCAGTGAGAAGACCCGCCTTCACATCATCTGACAGCTTACTTCTCGCATTACGCTGCTGTCCGGGGTGCAATTCATTTAGCGCCGTGAGCGTTTCTGATTCCTCAGCATCCAGGGCAGCGACAACCTCACCCTTGAGCCCTCTCATATCCTTTGGTAGTTTCGCATGCTTTTCCAGGATTCTAATTGCCCTGAGAAGTTGAATCTTCTCTCCAATGCGTTCGTCTTTTATTCTCTGGGCTATGAGGGCATCTCCATCTTCATTACCATCTTCAAGCAAGACAGTTTGAAGGTATAGAGTTGGAAGCTCAGGACTAATATCAGATGCGGACAACTGATATTGCTTTTGATACGTATCTCCGGGCGCGATCCCTTTATGTACCTCAGAATAGGCGAAGTCTGACGCAATTCTAAGAGTGTTACCAAAGCTGATTGAGAAAGCCGTTATCGTTTGTCGGTGATTGTTTTTTAGCGTGACCGTTACCTGGCCGTCCACAGCTTCGGCTTTCAACACCTCGTGTCCCCTGGTCCTGGTAACTACAGTCAGTTCTTTAGGGGAGGCTTTAGCGCTGGGATTTAGGAGGATTGTATAAACAAGAAGACCGACAATCGGAAGCACGATCAGAGCCGAGAGGAACCGACGTAACATGAGAGGACTCCTTATCGAGAAAGCAGGTTGGGATTGAGACTGCTTGGAGGCCGCTATACCGACATCGCGAGTGATATAGGCAGAGCAGCCCGTAACGAGCGTCCTTATACTCTCACCTTGGTCCAAAGTCAATAGACTTGAGATAACTGTTTTCTTAAGAGAACCCGCCCCGGAAGATCGTTTGAGAGCTAAGACTGCTTGCACAAAAGGTCCGGCTAAGAGCGGGTTGCCCTCAGCGAGACATGCCTCAGTCGTGGTTCTGTTTTATCGACCCACTCAAGTCCTCTTTCTGAGAGTGACTCAGCATGAGGGCTTCTCCCCGGTTACTGGTTAGAAGAAGATAAGTAGGGTGTCGAGAAGTCCTCTTTGAGGGACAAAGGAAAAGCGGCGGGTCGTTAAAGAGAACCCGCCGCTTCTGTTTTCAAGAACTGGTGAGCCGAGCAGGGCTCGAACCTGCGACCCGCTGATTAAGAGTCAGCTGCTCTACCAACTGAGCTATCGGCCCGACGAGAGGGGGAAAATTATACGTGCGCAAATTTGAGTGTCAAGCGAGGCACTGATCCGATAGTGCCCTAATTTGAATTTCTCTGCGCGATCTCAGCGTGCTCTGCGTCTCCGCGGTTAGTATTCCTGCAAAGGCACTCACCGCAGAGACGCAGAGATCGCCGAGTTACCGCTGAGACTTGAAATTAGATCACCACTGCTGATCCCCGCTGCTGGTATTTCGTTAGAAGTTTAGACTGAAACTGGCGTGCGCTGGCGGAACATCATTGCGCTTCACGAGGCTGCGGCACAAGCTCGCTGCGAAAGAAGTCTCCGCACGCTCTCAATCAAACCTTCAATGTCAGGTTTGGCAACGTAGGCATCGGCGCCTGCTGCAAGAGCTTCTGACTTATGAATGTCGTAAGCATCGCCCGAGTAAACGATGCAGGGCACACTGGGTGTTACTTCATTCAACTTTGAGCACAAGTCAATGCCGCTGCCATCAGGCAGATGCTTGTCAAAGACGTAAAGGTCAAACTTTTCGCTGGTAGCTAAACTCAAAGCCTCTTGCATGGTGACCGCCGTCGTTACCTCATAGTCTTCCTGAATTAATAGAAGCTTGAGCATCTCAGACGTGTCTTCATGATCGTCAATACATAGGATGCGACAGTTGGGTTGCGGCAAGTGGGGGAACCTCCTTGAGACGGTACTGCGGAAGAGGATTGAATTCTAGACTTATTGGACCGGATGCACCAGCCCAGCAAGAGTATTTAACTGCAAGGATATTAACGTCCGGGTGGCCGGGGCTCCTGCATGGCCTTTAAAAGCTGATTTATCGCGTCGTTTTCTTCGTCATCCGGCTGACGGAGTTGCCGGTAGGTTTCCAGGGCTGAAAGGGAAGCCTCCAGATCCTCAAGCTTGAAATGGGCCAGCGACAGATTGAAGTAAACGAGGGAAAAATCAGGAGCTATCTGCGCGGCCGCCTCATAATGCAGGCGGGCTAGCTGGAAATTTCCTGCGTCGTAATACAGATTGCCCAGATTGTAGTGCGCTTCCACGTGGCGCGGCTCGTGTTTGAGCGAGAGCGTAAAATTATCGAGCGCCTTACCCAGGTCGCCTTTTTCCTTGTTGATAATTCCCAGGTTGCAATAGGCCTCGGCCACATTGTCGCCGTCGTTGATCGCCTCAAGATACCATTCCGCCGCCTTCGGATCGCCCTGCTGATCCAGTAATAGGGCTTCTTCGAGCGGGGTCAACAGGCGCGACAGTTTTCCGACTTCAAGACTAAGAAAGAGATTTAACTGTCCCTGGAGTTCCGCCTCGATTTGCCGAATGCTTTGACCCTGAGTGCGCAACTCGCGCACGCGCCGAAACTGGGTCAAGGCCTGGAAATTGTAGTTGTAGTCGCTGCCTTCTGCGGTGGGCGTGCCCTGGATGATCCCCTGCTCGGTCCAGCGCCGGATCGTGCGTTCGCTGAGACCAAACATCTGCTTAATTTCGCGAAGCGAGTAGTTTGATTTGACGCGTTGGTAGTCCGCCTTCGCGGGAACACGTGACGGGAACGAGAGGACCTTATTACTGTTTTCTTTCATCTATAGCGAACGTAAAACTTTATTACATCCTCCCTCTCCCACTGGGAAAGGGTTGGGGAGAGTGGCCTGTCGCGCCGTTAAACCCTTCCCCTCATTCCCCTTCCCAAAAGGAAGGGGACGCTAGAGGTCACGAAGCTCTGCGTTTCCTGGCAACCTTGGGTTTCGCCTCTGCCTTCACCAGCGTCAGCGCCTTTTTCTTCGATGCTGCCGGAGCGGCCTTAACCATCGGCTTGCGATTCGACTGCTGCAAGCTCTTCTTCAACGCGCTCATGATATCAAGTCTTGGTATTTCCTCAACCTCTTCAAATTCCACAACCTTCTTGCCTTTGATCTTCGACTCGATGATGTTTTTGAGTGCCTCATGATACTGGTCGACCGTGTCGATTTCAGACAACGAAGTCACCATCTGCTCTACCAGCATTGTCGCCAGTTTCATTTCGTTTTTATCGGCCTTCTTTACGTTGGCAAGCTCGGGCACGTCTTCCATCTTGCGCATCTGGTGCGGATAGTGAAGCTTCTGCATCACCAGGCCATCCTCATGCGGAAACACGGCAACAAGATCTTCGCGGTCGCGAAGTACAACCTTGCCGATGCCAACCTTGCCGGTCTGCTTCATCACTTCGCGCAGCAAGGCGTAAGGCTTCTCCGCGACTGCTCCGTCCGGACCGGCGTAGTAAGGTGCGTCGAAGAAGGTGGAAGGAATCTCTGAGCTGTCAACGAAGCCGACGATATCCACCGCTCGAGTCGTTTTGATTTTAACCTTGGCGATGTCTTCGGGTTCAATGATCGCGTAGCGATCCGGCTCATACTGGTAGCCTTTGGTTATTTGGTCACCGGTGACAACCTGTCCGCACTTTTTACACTTCTTGTCGTAACCGATGGGGCCGTAGTCGTCGCGGTGGAGTTGGTTAAACTGAATCTTTTCGGCGGTCTCGATCGCGTTATAAATACGGACGGGAATCGCAACGAGCAGGAATCGGATATGGCCCTTCCAAATCGATCTCATTTGTAATTTCTCCTGAAATTGTCCAGTAAACTTCAGCGTGCCTGGCCGCGGTGGCGCAAATTATAAGGCCTTTTAGACTATTTAACCGGCTCTGGGCCGGTGACATGGGCGTATTATGCGGCCCCCTGACCGCCCAAGTAAAGCGTTATTTTGTTGAGGTTTTCGGCCAGGTCTGCCATAAGGAAAATGCAACTTTTGGTTAACCTCTCCTTGTGTTAGCTTCCACAGCCTCAGGAAACTAAATCCCCCGGCAGATTTGCGGAATGCCAAGTCCCGCCTCCGGAACGCGGCAAGACTGCACCAACCATAAACACAAACGGAGGACGAACTAATGATTAAGAACATCTGGAGCAGTCGATTTGTAGCGATTGGGCTGACACTCGCCTTGCTGGCGGTCGCCGCGCAACTCTGTTTGCCAATCACTCGAGCTCAGGATGTGATGGGCCAACTGACCGTTGTGGGCATGGCCAAAGTTAACGGACAGCCGGCGGCCACTGGCGACATCGTCGCCTCCGGCAGCACTGTTGAAACGGCAAAGGGCTCAAGCGCTGTTGTCAGCCTCGGCAAACTCGGACGGGTTGAAGCCCTTCCGGAGACGCAGATGAAACTTCGCTACGACGATTCGTCGATTTCAATCCTGCTCGCTACGGGCAGCGTCCGGGTTGCTACTGGGCCAGGCGTTTCCGCGACGATTGTCAGAAAAGAAGATTAGATCGCGGGCGCAGTTTCTCGCGGTCGGGCGCCAAAGGTATCAAGGCCGAAGGACTGTTTCCGGTCTTTTGCCTCTTGCGTGGCAATGATAGTTTTTGAATTCTTTCTGCGCCTTAGCAGAGTAAGACTTGGAAATGGTTTGGTCCGCAGACGGAACCGGACCCATCGGAATGATAAAAATGCAAAGGAGAAAGACAATGAACATGAAAATTAGGATGAATAAGATTGTGCTTTGTCTGGCTGTCGTGATTGTGATTGTGCCGGCGGCACTGGCATTGACAGGCACCGAACCACAGGCCACATCTGGTCCGTCAGGGAAACTAGCCGCTGTTCACGGTACTGTCACTGTTAATGGCACCAGTGCAGTTTCCGGGGCGACTGTATTTTCAGACAGCACTGTCACTACCGCGAAGGGTTCGAGTGCGGTCGTCAGTTTGGGCAAACTCGGCCGCGTCGAAGTCATGGAAGAGACGACCATGAAATTGAGTTTTACTGATGGCAGCGTGTCAATAGAAATGCTCAGTGCCGGTCGTGTCAGAGTGTCGTCCTCTCCGAGCGCAAGCGCCACGACGACTACCAGTGATGGGCAGGTTGTCGCTGACGCCTCAGGGCGACAAATGTTTACGGTCGACACGAAGTGCGGCAACACATTTGTTTCGGTAAAGGTGGGCACAGTCGAACTGCGTGCCGGTACCGCCGTTAAGCAGATTGCGGCTGGGAATCAGGACACCGCGGGGACGGCCACACCTGGTTGTACGCCGGCGGCCGGCTAACCTGGGTTAGTAAGTTGCGACGAATCGCATCGAATAAATTGAGATGCGAAGGAGTAGTGACGGTGATTAACCACCTTCGAAACTATCGGCTCCTGCTGTGCTCAGTCGCAGTGGGTTTGATCGTGCCGATGACGGCAGTTATCACATCAGCACAACAAGGCCAATCTGGCCCAACAGGAGACCTGTCAGTTGTCGGCGAAGTTTCGGTTAACGGCACAAGTGCAATCTCCGGCGCAACCGTCTTCTCAGACAGCACCGTGACGACGGCGAAGGGTTCGAGCGCAGTCGTTAGTCTGGGAAAACTCGGTCGGATCGAAGTTCTTCCGGAGTCAAATGTGAGGTTAACTTTCGCTAATGCCGGCGTAGCTCTAAGTATGCTCGACGCTGGTCGTGTGAGGGTCTCCTCATCATCGGGAGTCACGACGACGACTAACGATGGCCGAATAACAACTAAAGCCCGCGGGAAAAACGAATTCGTCGTTGATACCCGTTGCGGTGACACGTTGGTGGTTGTGAAAAAGGGAAGAGTTGAGTTGCGGGCGGGTAATTCGGTGAAACAAATTGCGGCCGGGGGGCAGGATACTGCTGGGCAATCAAGGCCAGGCTGCACACGCAAAAGAATGGGTTTTACATCGCGTGCATCAACGCGTTACGCATCGCAGCAGCGGATTGCCAGCGTTCGGCCGGATCTTTCACGAGCGCGCGGTCAATGATCTCGCAAACTTGTTGCGGAATCTGCGGCGCGCGTTCGCGCAGGGGAATTGGCGCTTGCTCGAAGATTGCCTTGATCGTTTCGGCCATGCTGGTTTTTCTGCCCAGCTTCAGAGCCAGCGTGCCGGCGAGCAGGCTGTAGGCTGTCATTCCCAGCGCGTAAACGTCGGACTGCGGTTGCACGTCTCGAAAATTCTTGAGTTGTTCGGGAGGCATGTACGCAAGTGTACCCGCCATTTCGCCTGCTACAGTTACCCCGCTCATGCCGGATTGCGTAAAGCTCTTGGCCAGGCCAAAGTCGGTTAGCTTTGCGGTGATGTGCGGCCAACTCCCGCTTACCAAAATGTTTTGATCCTTGATGTCGCGATGGATATACCCTTGCGCGTGGGCATGTTGAAGCGCGGCTAAAGCCTGCGAAATGATGGTCAACCCTTCCGGAACCGGGAGCCGGCCGCCCCGCGCATCCGCCAATTTCGCAGCGTCTGGTCCATCGATAAACTCGGTCACCAGGTAGACCACTCCATTATTCACGCCTCGATCCAGAAACTCCACGATGTTTGAATGCCTGAGGGCCGCGGCTACATCGATCTCGCGCATGAAGCGTCGCATTGCCTTATCGCTAACCGCAAATTCCGGCAGCAAGGTCTTAATCGCCACCGCGCGTCCGGTCTTCTGATCTCGCGCCAGCATCACAGAGCCCATGCCACCCCGGCCAAGAATGCGAATGGTGTCGTAGCCGGGAATGGGCTGCGGCGAATGTTTAAGTTCTATGCGGCAGTCTTCGCAGAGAAAGGTCAGGTGTTCGTCAGTGGAGTCAGCCTCGGCCTTGTCTCGCCTCCCGCAATTCAGGCATTCGACGTTGACAATAGTGGGCCGGCTGAAATTTTCCTCGCGCGATGGGAATGAATTCGTTGAAATTGGGCCAGTAGTTTCAGTAGTGTTTACTTCCACCAGCAGGACAGTCTCTCCGCCCTGGATCCGGTCTCCACTCTTCAGGAAGGCTTCGCTAACTCGCTGACCGTTTACAAAAGTTCCGTTGGTCGAACCCAGATCCCGCATCAGGCAACGCGGCGGGTTCACTTCCAGCAAACAGTGATGACGGGAGAAAAACTTGTCCTCGGGCAGGCAAAGGTGGGAATCATCGGTCCGGCCGATGAGAAATGTGTCCGGCTGATCGAAGGTGAAGATCCTACCCTGGTAAGGTCCCGCCAGCACTCGTAGATTTACTTGCATAACCAAGTCCAAAGTCCAATGGCTGATGCTACTCCAGAGTTCGGTCAATCAGAAGACGTTGGACTTTGGACATAGGACTTTGGACGAAAAACTGCTTACCGCCTGATCTCCAGATCGTCGAAGGCTACTTCACTCGTGCCGCTGGTATAGAATCCCGCAACACCTTTCTTAATCTCGCTGTCCGAGATCCGGTTCACGTATTGGCCGTTGATGTAGAAGGAAAGCTCAGGGCCTCGAGCACGGACCTCGAGCTTATTGCTACCGGTTCCTGTATTGATGGCGCTGGACTTGGTCCATGGAACTACCGTCGTTTGGACGCCGGCCTTGTGCTTGATGATTTCATACTGCGGTTGAGCGCCGGTAAAAATGAGCAGGGCATAATCCTCCAGTTGTGAGGTTGCCGTCTTTTGTCCATGAACGATTAACCCGTAACCAGACGACACCGCGCCGCCGTCAACATCCTGCACCGAAACGCTGGTTCTCGCATTCTCGGTGCTGTAATTATTCGAAGGTGCATACATGACCAGATAGGAATTCTCCTTTGCCCGCATGCGATATTCGCCGTCTTCGTAGGAGATGTCGCCGTAGGAAAAAGTTCCTTTGCCCCACGTCTCCTCTGAGAAGTCGTCGGTAGTTAGCGACGGCAAGGTGGCGATGGCGTTCACGTTTGAACCATTCGCGTTGTTGGCGTTGGAATTGCGATTAGCAGCGCGGGTGTTCGCGTTTCTATTGTTAGCGTTGTTGTTTGAACCCATGCTGGCGAGGGCCAGAAGCATAACGGCAACGCCGACGACTACCACCCCGGCAACAAGAATTCCGCCGAGAATCCACCAAACTGCGTTTGATTTCTTCTGCGGTGGCATCGGCGGCAGCGGCGACCATTGGTCTGGCTGGGCGTTCCGAGCCGGCGGTGTTTCATAACGAACAGGCGCACGCTGAGTCTGCGGCGGTGTCGAAGGATAGATCTCAGTCACCGGCGGATGGGTCTCGCGGGATTCCGTGTAGCGCAGCGTAGCGCCCGGATCCAGTCCGGTGTCGTGAATCAGCGGCGTGCCATCTTCCAGGCAGAAGTTCAGCGAGACATCCGTAAATGTGCGATTACAACTGGGGCAACGTTTCATACTTATGAACTCAGTTCCGTCGTGACTGCGGCTCAAGTGCTCGAGCTACGCGCAGCTCACCTTCACGTAAACGGTGTCACCAAAACCAGGACGAAACATTATAGGAAACGCTCGCGCGGCTCAAGAGCTGATCGGCTTACCACAACGGCCACAGAATTTGGTGCCGGCGGGATAAGTGCCGCCGCACATCTTGCAAACCACTTCAACGGGCCGTGGTTGACGCCAGTCAAGCGACTGGATGCCAATCGGGATGCCGCATTTCCCGCAGAACTTGATTGAAGAAGGATACTCGCGGTTGCAGCGGGGGCAGGTGACTACAGCGGGCGAGGAAGTTGGTGGTGAATTAACGACAGGCGGGGAAAAAAGTTCGTGCTCGACATTTTGAAAGCTGCGATTTCCACAACGGCCGCAAAACTTTGTTCCCTCAGCGAAACGCGAGCCGCACTTTGTACAAGCAACCACCCCCGGAGAGCCCTCGGTCACACCGGTGCGGCTGTCGAGACTTCCGCCGCGCGAAGGAGTCAACTGTTGACTTGAAGGTGGCTTGCCAAATTGGGCCTGTATGATTTGCTCGATGCCGTCGGCCCGAATTTCAATCACACGTTCATCGTCAACCTCGCCGGAGCGCGCTACGCGCAGCACGTGCTGACCCGGCGCAATGAATCTGAGTACGACCCTGCCGGAGCGGCCCACGCTCGCCTGTCTTTCGTCGTCGACATAGACTTCAGAACCGTTTGGAGCCATAACCACCAGACGCGAATCCTGGCGGTCTTGAGTTTCGGCCCGCCTGCCGCAAGCGTTTTCCAATTCCTCAAACCACTCAGTAGCGCTGGCCGGTCGATCAACGGGATTACGCTCGAGCGCGTGCAGGATAGCCTTGTCTACTTCGGGGGAAACGTCCGAGCGCAAAGTCAGAAGCGACGGAGGAGACTGCAACAGTTTCTGCGCCACGAGTTGAGTGATATCGCCGATGAAAGGTTGCCGACCGCCCAGCATGTGGTAGGCGATGGCGCCGAGCGCATAGATATCCGCGCGCGCGTCCAACTGCACGCCCGCCTGCATTTGCTCGGGAGCCATATATTCAGGAGTACCAATGATGCCGCGCGACTCAGGTCCGGTCCTGGTTTCCGACTGATCCGAATGGACTATCTTCGCGAGGCCAAAGTCACCAACTTTCACAAAGCCGTCCCCAGCGTTGGACGCCGGCCGCTTGCGTTGCATGATGAAGATGTTGGCGGGTTTGAGGTCGCGGTGCAGAATGCCTTCATCGTGAGCCGCGTCAACTCCGGCGACCACCTGACCCATGATTGCAATCGTCCGCTGCAGATCCAAAGTCCCTTCGCGCCGTAATAATTGATAGAGACTCTCGCCGTCAACATACTCCATCACCAGAAAGAACACACCCTCTTCACTCTTACCGAAGTCAGTGACATCAACGACGTTGGGGTGACGAATCGAAGCGGCGGCGCGAGCTTCGCGCTCAAACCTGGCGATCGCCTCGCCTTCCTGAAGCATTTCATCACTCAGGATATCCGGACGCACTGTCTTAATGGCGACCTTGCGAGTAATCAGGTTCTGATCTCTGGCAAGATAGACCTGGCCCATGGCTCCGCGGCCAAGTCGCTTTTCCAGCAGATAACGGGAGGATAGTAGGGTGGAACCGGGAAGAGTCTGCTTGGTGTTTCCCTGATCGACGGGACAAACGACTACATCGTCTTCATAGCAGGTTTCACAACGAGGGCACTCGCGCATAGTTAAAAAGGTCCAAAGTCCAGAGTCTAACGTCCAATGACCAACGTCGGTATGATCATAACACCGACGGACCCTGGACTCGGGACATTGGACCCTGGACGGCCTTTAGGGAGTGCCTTGTCGAAGGTCTGTGGCCGCAACGAGTGGAGATGTGCAGCCTGAACATTTGGTCGCTTCAATCGGAATCGCCGACAGACAATACGGACAGGCTTTCGTAGTTGGAGCTTCTTCACGTTTACGGTTGTTCATCGCTTTGACGATCAGGAAAACTACGAGCGCAATGATCAGAAACGAGATGAGGTCGTTGATGAGCGCGCCATAAGCAATCACCGGCAGTCCTTTTATTTGCGCGTCTGCCAATGAAGCCGGCCGTTGTCCTGACAAGTCGATGAACAGATTTGCGAAGTCGACATTGCCAAGCAGCAGGCCGATTGGCGGCATGATTATTCCGTCAACCAGAGACGTGACAAGTTTGCCGAACGCCGCGCCGATGATTACGGCGATGGCCAGGTCAACGACGCTTCCGCGAGCAATAAACTCCCGAAATTCTTTCAGCATGTTGTTTGTCCTTTCGAAAAAACAGAGATCAGAGTTCAGAAGTCAGAAGTCAGAAGTCAGAGGTCAGAGGTCAGAGGTCAGAGATCAGAGATCAGAGATCAGAGATCAGAGATCAGAGTCAGCGGACTCCCACTTATTCAACAAGATATTATTCATTCTGACCCCTGACCTCTGACTTCTGACTTCTGATCACTGGCAGTCTCTCGCCAATTTGAATCCCGCCTTTTCAGCTTCTTCCACCGTTGCGAACACGACGAGATTCGTTTCGTTTATCACTTTCTTCCGCTGGCAGCCTTCGGTGTAATAAACCTTAGCTTGCTTATCACCAACGATCTCAGCTCCCGTTTCTTCTTCGGCGGCTGAATCGAGTTCCTCTTTTGCCTGTCGTCGTGCAGCGATAATCCTGGCAACCCCCGTATCGACGATGCGAAAGCTGGGCCCCTCGCCGAGCATGGTCAAAGTGATTTCAAAGTCCGCGCAGTCGAGTCGCTGCCCCCGCGTCTTCCATGGGTTCCACCCATTTGGCAATCGGAGCGCTTGAGAGATTCCCTGAACGTACTCGGGAACCGTCTGCCACTTATAGGTGTTGTCGTGGCCTAGCCAAATTGAGGTCAACCGGTTGTCGAGAAAGTCGAGCGAGATGGTCCTGATTCCGGCGAAGCTTGCTTTATCGAATCGCGAATCGAAATCAGGGCTTATGCTTGTTTGCGCAACTCCAAACTCATTAGCCTTTCCGAACACAATCTGCGGCACCCTGACCTTTACCTGTTCCATCGTCATGCCGGTGCGAAAGCCGAACAGCGCCGGCGAATCGGGGAGTTCCGCCAGCTTCAATACACATCTGTTCTCCTGAGCCGAAACCTGGCTAAAGCATACGAGGAGAAATAAAAGTCCAAGGTCCAAAGTCCAACGTCCAAGGTCTCTCAAGGGTAGAAGTGGGATCGCACTGTCATGTTTCTTTGTTAGGTTGTGACTTTGGACTTTGGACATTGGACTACTTGATGAGCGATCGAATCAGTTTCTCTAGTTCATCCGGATCAAACGGCGTCGAAACATACTCATCGCAACCCGCATCAAGAGCCTGCTCGCGATACTGATCGGCGCCATAGGCAGAGACCGCGACAATCGGCACACCTGCAAGCTGATTCATTGCCCGAATCTGCCGGGTTGCGGCGAGTCCGTCAAGCTCGGGCATCTCGATGTCCATGATGATGAAGTCCGGGTTTTGGTTCTTCGCAGTTTCGACTGCCTCTCTGCCATTCTCGGCTTCAATCACTCGAAAGCCTTTTCGTTTCAACCAGGTTCGCAAAAGTAGCCGCGTATCATCAAAATCATCGACGACCAAAATCGTTCGCTGCGCACTGTTTGGATTGTTGAGCTCTGACGACACGATTCTGTTCTCCCCGACGAAAACTTCGCGCTGATTTGGAGGGGGAGCAAGTTGGCACGAAGCTTATCACAAACTGTTACCTGAAAGTGAGATCGGTTACCAGCGAACGCTAGACGCGGATTTTTGAACAAGCCGACTTTGATGAGTCGTCTTTTATTGATTCTGTTGATTCTTACCCGCGAGTATCTGCGCTAATCCGCGGCAAATTTGTCAAACAGTCGCTATTTCGATAGCATCCCCAACCATGACTACAACTACCGAAAACATGACCGGCGAAGAGATTGTAGAACTCTGTCGTCGTCACACTCTCTTCGAGTGGTCCGCTCAATCCGCTGTCGATCCCATTCCCGTAGCTACGGCGAAAGGGATTTATTTTTGGACTCCGGAGGGCAAGCGCTTCATCGACTTCAACAGTCAGCTGATGTGCGTCAACATCGGGCACGGTGATGAACGCGTGGTTCGCGCCATCAATGAGCAGGCTGCAAAGCTCCCTTATGCGAATCCGTTTATGGCTACCGAAGTTCGGGCGCGGTTGAGTGTAAAACTTGCCGAGATCACACCTGGCGACATAGACGCCTTCTTCTTCACCAATGGCGGCGCTGAAGCAAATGAAAACGCAATCCGCATCGCCCGGATGTTCACCGGTCGTCACAAGATTGGCGCACGATACCGGTCGTATCATGGTGGAACTGCGGGCGCGCTAACGCTGACGGGCGATCCGCGTCGCTGGGCGGCGGAACCAGGAATTCCCGGTGTCTTTCGCATCCCGGATTTTTACCATGGCATCCAGAAAGGTTCGAACACCACTGAAGAAGTTTTGAGTTTCACTGAAGAAGTGTTGGAACTGGAGGGTGCGAAAACGGTCGCGGCGATAATTGTTGAGCCGGTGGTAGGGACCAACGGCGTTCTGATTCCGCCCGATGGCTACATGCAGGGGCTGCGCGCTCTTTGCGATAAGTACGGCATCTTGCTGATCGCCGACGAAGTAATGGCTGGCTTCGGTCGGACCGGCGAATGGTTCTCAGTGGATCATTGGAAGGTCGTGCCGGATCTGATTTCGATGGCCAAGGGACTGACGAGCGCTTATGTGCAACTGGGCGCCGTCGGAATGAGGCGGCAAATTGCCGACCACTTCGATAAGAATGTGTTTTACGGCGGCCTTACCTACAACAGTCATCCGCTGGCCTGTGCGGCGGCGCTGGCGACGATCGCGGTGTATGAAGAAGATCGTCTTATCGAAAACGCGCGTACCATGGGAACCTTGATGCGCAGTCTGCTTGAGGACCTTCAGCGTCGACACCCATCAGTTGGCACGACCCGCAATATTGGTCTCTTCGGAATTGTTGAAGTAGTGCGCAATCGCGAAACACGCGAGCCGATGGCCCCATTCAACGGAACCTCGCCTGAGATGCAGGAGCTCGGGAAGTTCTTTCGCCAGGAAGGTCTCTACACGTTTGTGCGCTGGAACACGTTTTTCACCAACCCTCCGCTCTGTATCACTGAAGCGGAGATGCGCGAGGCATTTGCGATCATCGATAAGGGACTGGAGATTACGGATCGGGCAGTTGGGTAGTTCTTCAAGAGTACAATGTCCAATGTCCAGGGTCATAAGCCTGGTTGCGGACAAGACTTTGGACTTTGGACATTGGACTTTGGACCAGTTTTTGGTACCCGCGGCAGGGGTCGAACCTGCGACCTTTCGCTCCGGAGGCGAACGCTCTAATCCACTGAGCTACGCGGGCATGCTTGTTTGCAGGAAAAGATAGCACAGCATCACAGGGCCCGCCATTCTGAGATCAGAAGTCAGAGATCAGAAGTCAGACTTTAAGACTTTAGTGATGCGAACTCGATTGAGAGTCCGAAACTGACCTCTGATCTCTGACCTCTGACGACTTGCAAGAGCCGCACTTCCTCGTATATCAGTTATATCCAATGGCCAACAATGAAAACTTCGCCGCAGTGCAGGGCTTCCTGCGTTTGGAGTCGGAAGCAATCGCCGAAACCGCTTCCCGTTTGCAACAGGACGAAATCGAGCGAGTGGTCCAGTTGCTCGCTGGATGTAAGGGCAAGATTGTGATTCTCGGCGTGGGCAAGTCAGGAATCATTGCCCAGAAGATTGCTGCCACGATGACCAGCACCGGCACCTCCGCTATCCATCTTCATCCTTCTGACGCTTTGCACGGTGGTATTGGCATTATTCAATCGGACGACGTGGTAATGATCCTGAGCAATAGTGGCGAGACTGACGAAATAATTGGAATGCTGCCTTACCTCAAGCATCGTCAGGTCCCGATCATTGCGCTGGTAGGAAATCTCAGCTCTACGCTCGCGCGCCGTTCCGATGCTGTGATTGATGGCTCGGTCGCTCAGGAAGCCTGCCCGCTCAATCTCGCGCCTACGACGAGCACGACCGTTGCGCTCGCTCTTGGTGACGCCCTCGCGATGACACTGATGCAGGTCAAGGGGTTGACGCCTGATGACTTCGCCATAAATCATCCCGCGGGCCAAATCGGCAAACGTCTCACGTTGAGAGTTGCGGATCTCATGCACGGCGGCGCCGCAAATCCCATCATCAAACGCGAAGCGCTTTGGGTAGAACTAGTGAAGGGCATCAGCGATGGTGGACTGGGCGCGGTAAATGTCGTTGATAGTGAAGGGCGGCTGGCGGGAATCATTACGGACGGCGATCTGCGCCGCACAATTCAAAAGCGCGATGCGTCCTCACTTGCGGGGCTTACGTGTGATGAAGTGATGACCACCAATCCCACTTCAGCTCGTTCCGAACTGCTGGCCTACGATGCTCTCAGATTGATGGAAGATCGTCCGTCGCAGATTTCGGTGTTGCCGGTGGTGGATGATGCAGGAGTTTGCGTCGGGCTAATCAGGCTTCACGACATTGTGCGCAGCGGACTCTGAAAACGGTCCAAAGTCCAAAGTCCAAAGTCCAAAATTTTCTGGCGAACTTGCATTCCTTAGTCGGAAGCTCTGCTAAAGCTTGGGAATCAAGTCGCGAGAATTGGACTTTGGACTTTGGACATTGGACTTTGGACCTTCGCTATTTCAGGCATGTCAACGATATCCCAGGCGGAGCGCATGCGCAGGAGTTTCGACATCAATCCGGCGTGCATGATATGACCGCTGCGTTCGGCAACCACTTTCCCCAGAATCGGCATGCCCAGTAACGCCAGATCACCGATGATGTCGAGGATCTTGTGCCGCACAAATTCATCGCGAAATCTCAAACCAGTCTGATTCAACATCCCATCGCGCGTGAGCACGATAGCGTTATCGAGCGAACCTCCTCGAATCAGGTTGTCTCGCCGGAGTGCTTCGATCTCATCGGTAAAGCCAAAGGTGCGCGCGGCGGCAATTTCCCGGCTAAATGATCCGTTGTCAACATTCAGTGAAAATTCCTGGACCCCAATCATCGGGTGAGCGAAGTCGATCAAACAATCAATCTGGTACCGGTCACCGGGTTCCACGCTAATCCGGCGGTTCCCTTGTTCGAAAGCGACCTTCTCGCGGACCAGCAGCGCCCTCCGCGCCAGTGGCTGAGCCACGATTCCTGCCTGCTCGATCATCTCGGCAAAAACTTCCGCTGAGCCATCGAGGATGGGAATTTCAAGGTTATCAACTTCGATATAGACGTTGTCCACGCCCAGACCGCGCAAGGCTGATAATAGGTGTTCAACGGTGGAGAGCATTACGCCGGTGCGCATCAGAGTGGTCGCGTAACCGCAATGGGCCACTGACTCAACGGTCGCGGGAATTTCAAAGCCGCCGAGGTCCGTGCGGCGAAAAACGTATCCGGTGTCAGGCGGAGCGGGCGCCAGCCGCACATGCACTGGCACCGCGGTGTGAAGTCCAATGCCGTCGGTTTCAACTGCCGAGCCAAGCGTGGTTTGTTTGATCAAGTCGGAGTCGCCTTGCGTTTGGATTGAAAAAGCGAATTGAGAACGCAAATTCACGAGCAATTATTGGGCCGTCATTCAAACGTCAGTGATCGATGACATCGAGTCAAAAGATGTGGCAGAGTTGCCACAATAGCTTGAGAATCCGTTAGGAAAAGCCACAGCAGGATTGGGTAACCCGAATACTGGGACCGCGGGCGTCCCGCCCGCAATGAGCGCGAAGCGCGAACAAGACTTCTTGCAAAAACCTTGAGCGCCCATATGGCAGACTAGCTCTGCGAGGGAGAGACCCTGCCTAGTATCATTCGCCGGCATGACATTGTTCGAGGATCCCCATCAGAAGGCGCTGCACGCTGCTGGTTGGCACAGTCGAGGGTACTTGCCTCACTTCGACGGCACGGCCGTCCCACAATTCGTTACGATTCATCTTGCCGATTCAATTCCACGAAAGGTGATCAGTCGTTGGAAGCACGAGCTAAGGTCTTTGCAATACGAGCAGGAAAGGGCTCTATTGCAGCGGCGAATAGAAAAGTATCTTGATCAGGGGTATGGCGAAGCTCTCTTGAGAAACATGAGCGTCGCCAAAATGGTCCAGGACGCATTGCTCAGATTTGACGGGGAGCGATATCGACTCTTCGCTTGGGTGGTAATGCCGAATCACGTTCATTCATTGTTGAGCCGTTTCGAAAACTATGAGTTGAAAGATATCCTCCATTCTCTGAAATCTTACACTGCTCACGAGGCGAACAAGTTGCTTCATCGAACCGGGCAGTTTTGGATCGAAGACTATTTCGATCGTTACATGCGAAGTCAGAAACATTTTTGTAAGACAGTGAAGTACATCGAAGACAATCCGGTTAAGGCTCGGTTGTGTGAGAAGCCGAGCGACTGGAGCTTCAGTAGCGCATGGTTCGAGAAATCAATCTGAAAGCAAGTGCTGTTCGCGCTTCGCGCTCATTGCGGGCGGGACGCCGCGGTCCCAGTATGGAGCCTGCCCGCGGTCCCAGTAATGGACTGAACGACCCACTGATTGACACTCTGAAATCGCCTCTCTATGATCGAAACACATGCCAACTCAGCAAGCTTCCGCTGGTGACAAGCAAGTCGGACGCGTTTTCCTGATCGATTCGATGTCACACATCTTTCGCGCATTTTTTGCGCCGATGGCTAACCGTGTGGCTGCGCTTTCAAATTCAAAGGGCCAGGTGACTCAGGCCGTTTACATTTTTACCAACATGCTGCGGAAGCTCTTGCTGGATGAGAAGCCTGACTATATTGCGGCGATCTTCGAATCGAAAGAGAAGACGTTTCGTCATGAAACGTTTGCGGGCTACAAAGCAAACCGTCTGGCCATGCCCGAGGATCTTGCCACGCAGTTGCCCTACATCATTCGTCTTTGCGAGGCCTTTAATATTCCGGTGATTAACGCGCCTGGCTTTGAAGCTGATGATGTGATTGGAACGCTCGCAAAGAAAGTCGCCGAGCAAAAACTGCAAGCCGTCATCGTCTCCAATGACAAAGACATGTGCCAGCTCGTCTCTGATCCTTACGTCGTTTCGATGCGCACAAATTCTCAGGTCGCAAAGCGGAAGGAGTATGTCCCGCCGATTGAATGGTGCGATGAGGCCTGGGTGGAAAAGAAGTTCGGGGTGACGGCAGACAAGATAGTTGATCTGTTGGGCCTGATGGGCGACTCGATTGACAACATTCCGGGGGCTCCGGGCATTGGCGCAAAAGGCGCGGTGCAGGTCATCACACAGTTTGGTTCGATCGAAGAAGCATTAAACCGTTGGGAAGAAGTCAAACACAAAACCTACCGTGAATCCCTGCGCGACAATGCCGATCTGATTCGCCAGTCGCGAGAGCTGGCACGGATACGACTTGATCTCGACGTAGATCTCGATCTTGAGAACATCAAGGCCAGACCGCCGGACCGTGCCGCTGCCTATGAGCTCTTCAAGGAGTTGGAATTCTCCGCGCTGACGCGTGAGTTTGCTGATGCCGCGACGGCAGCAGCGCCAAACACGGACAGCGAGGTGAAATATCAGATTGTCGATTCGCGTCCTGCCCTGGATGCGTTGATGCAGAGCCTTTGGGACGCAGAGAGCGTCGGAATTTCAATAGCCGACAGCAAAACGCCGGCCGATGCTGCAAAAGAAACTTCATCGCGGGAAAGCGAAGAGGCTCCGCAGTTTGGAGACGAGCAGTGCGCAATGGATTTTGGCCTGGCCGAAGGAATAGCCTTCTCGACGGCGCCAGGGGTTTCCGCGCTGGTCGACTTCAATCGGTTCAACGGCGGCCGGGAAACAGCCATCGCATCGATCCGCGAAGCACTGTCGAATGGATTGTTAGAGAAGTCCGTCCATGATTTAAAGCGCGCCGTCGGACTGTTAGCCAAACTGGATATCACCCTCGAAGGCGTCAAAGACGACACATTCCTTGCCGCGTATCTTCTCGATCCCAATCGCAGCAAATATGAACTCAGCGATCTTGCGCGCGAGGCCGTCGGCGTGGAGCGAATTGAGAAACCTGCCAACGGCTGGTCCGACGCTCAATGGGAAACAGCGGCTGCGGCCGACTTGACGGCGCGCACTGCGAAAGTTTTGCACAGCCGAATTCTCGAAAAGAAACTTGAGACGATCTATACCGAAATGGAATTGCCGCTCGCGCCGCTCCTCTACCGGATGGAACGCGCGGGTTTGAAAGTGGATCGGGCGACGCTCAAGGACCTTTCAAACTATCTGGGTCTTGAGTTGAACAAGTTAACTTTGAAGATCTATGAACTGGCGGCACGGGAATTCAATATCGGTTCGCCCAAGCAGGTGGGGGATGTGCTTTCCGAGTTGAACATCATCTCCGGTCGAAAGACTTCTACAGGGCGTGTTTCCACAAGCAAGGCTGTGCTGGAAGAATTGGCCCTGACTCACGAGCTGCCGAAGCTGATAATCGACTACCGCGAACTAGACAAGCTCAAAAGCGTTTACACGGATGCACTGCCCCACCAAATCGCAGCCGACGGCAGAATTCATTGTCTCCTGAATCAGACGGTGGCCGCCACGGGACGTCTCTCGTCAAGTGAACCGAATCTTCAAAACGTTCCGATCAGAACCGAGCTCGGCCGCCGCATCAGGCGCGCTTTCGTAGCTGAAAAGGGAAGCAGGATAATTTCAGCAGACTATTCTCAACTGGAGCTGCGGCTACTCGCGCATATCACGCAGGATCCTGTCATGCTGGAGGCGTTTCAGAATGGCGAGGATATTCACGCGCGAACCGCGCGGCTTGTGTTTGGCGCGCAGACTGACGAGGAACTGAAGGAAGCGCGCCGGTTTGCGAAGATCGTGAATTTTGCGATTGCTTACGCGATTGAGCCGTGGGGACTATCCCAGCGCGTCGGGATTTCACGCGCGGAAGCGAAGAAAGTGATTGCTGATTACTACAACACTTACAAAGGCGTGCGTCGTTATATGGAGGAAGTGCCGTTGCGGGCCCGCGAGCATGGTTACGTTCGTTCAATTTACGGCCGCATTCGACCGCTCCCGGGTATCAATGATCGCAACGCCAACATTCGCAAAGCTGCTGAGCGGGAAGCCATCAACATGCCTATCCAGGGGACAGCCAGTGACATCGTGAAAATTGCGATGCTGAGGGTCGATGAGGAATTCAAACGCGATGGAATCAAGGCGCAGCTACTGATGCAGGTCCATGATGAGCTCCTGGTCGAAGCCTCGGCCGAAACGGCCGAACATGTTGCTGGAATTCTCAAGCGGGAAATGGAGTCGGCAGTTGTTTTAGATGTGCCGCTGATCGTTGACGTCGGCATAGCCGATAACTGGATGGACGCGAAGCCGTAGGACAGGCATTCCTGCCTGTCCGCTGCCTGGACAAGCGTTAGCAACGAGAAGGCGAGGAAAGGCAGGAATGTCTGTCCTACTCTGCGCCACTGAAATCGCCAAATGGACGAAGATCAAAAAGAGAACCCGGAACAGGAACGCGAGGTAGGAGTTGTTTACCGTCGCATCACTCGAGCGGATGATTCTGCTTCATCGACGGATTCCGACTCGCCCGGTTCCCGGCGTTGGCCGGAACTCGCGCCCGCGATCATTCCCTTAATTGGCGGGTTCCTCTTATTGCTGGTGTTGATTTTCATGCTGGGTTTGATGAGCGGCCGGCGCATGGATGAAGTCAGTGTCGCCGTGATGGACCTGGAACAAGGCCACGCGGCGAAGTTGAGTTTGCTTCTAAAACTACGGCTGGCAACAACCAAACTTAATAACGAAGCTCGCGCTCGCGCGAATGCCGAAGCGCGCGATGAGTTAAGGCCGCCGTTCGACTTGCGTCTCACTTCCGCGCAGGATGAGTTAAGAGAACTCCTGGAGCAGGCTGAAGGTCCACCCCTGGGTTCGGATCCAACGTGGCAGCAGTTTCGACGTGATTTAGCCAGCTTCATTGAGGTCACCAAAGATCTCCGCCGCTACTCGCTCGAAGGTTTTGAAAAATTCATGATTGTGGACAAGCAACTTGATGCGTTATTTGTCAGCTCGGGTGAGGAACAATTCGAGGTGTTTACCGAAAGCGAGAGGATCGAACAAGCCGCCGCTCGGTCTATTCGGTCATGGAGCACGATGGCGCTGATATTGGGTGCGATCATCGCTGCGGCAACTATTTGGGAGGTGCAACGACGGTTCGCTCAGATGCAGCGAAGCGTGAGGGAAGCCAGCCGCGAAAGAGTTTTCACGAGCCAGATGCTCGAAGGAATGGTTAGCGCCATCGCCGCCATCGATGACAACTCTCGTATTCGAAGCGCAAACGCCGCTTTCTTTCGTATTTTCCCGCGAGCAAGTATCGGCGTTTCGCTGTTCGAAGACTTTGCTTCGGCAGGCGCCGCGAAAATGCTTGCCGCGGCAAACGCGACGGTTGTTGATAAAGCTACCTATCGTGGACGCTGGGTGTGTGGGCCGGCTGAAGGCTGCAAAGAAGAACAGACATTCGATGTCTATTCATCGCCGCTGGGCATCGATGGAGCGCGCGGGCAGATACTCACGCTGGTTGATGCGACCGAAGCTGCTCAGGCTGAACGCGGACTGCGGCGGCAGGAGTCGTTGGCTGCAGTCGGTCAGGCCACTGCGCAAGTGGCGCATGAAATTCGAAACCCCCTGGGCAGCATCCGCTTGGGCGTCTCGATGTTGCGCGACAGCGTAAACGATAAGGAAGGCCTCAATACGATCGAGCTGGTTGAGCGCGGCATCAAGCATCTGAACAAGCTGGTGGTGGATGTGGCCCAGTTTTCGAGCCGGAAAGAACTGGAGCGCAGCAAGGTCGATCTACATGAGCTAATTGGACGAAGCCTGGAACTCGTTTCCGACAAGATCAGTGAGAAAGCGACCCCAATCAAGAAGGAGTTTACCAGCGAGGCAGTAGTCGGCAACTGGGATCCTGATCAACTGCGTCAGGTGCTCGTCAACGTCCTGGGAAATGCCATCGATGCGAGTTCTCAACGCGGCCCGGTCACAATTGCGACTGAAGTGTTGACAGCTTCCTCCGCTCTCGAGGGCCAGGAGTTTGGGCCGGCGAAACTTGCGCGAATCACCATTTCCGATCAGGGACCGGGAATAGAGAAGGCGGTGTTGGATCGCATCTTTGAACCGTTTTTTTCGACCAAGAAACGCGGCACAGGCCTGGGACTCGCAATCGTGAAGCAGATCGTCGAGCAACATGGCGGCAACATCACCGCCGAAAGCGAACCCGGAGAAGGCGCCAGATTTGTAATCGAGCTTCCTTTGTAGGACAGACATTCCTGCCTGTCCGTGAAAAGTCTCATTTGCTGGTTGGTAAGGCTTTGCACAAAAAGCCGTTGATGGTTGCTTTCAGCGCCAACGGCGCGAAATGTAAAAGCCCAGGCCAACGGCCTGGGTAATGATGGCGCAGTTTTCCAGCGCTGAAGGCGCGAAATGGCCACCCAAAAATTACCGCGATTTCCTAAGTAACCATTATTCCGCGCTTTCAGCGCTTAGTATCTTGCTCTCGATTGACTCCTGGGCCGCTGGCCCAGGCTATTACATTTCGCGCCGTTGGCGCTTGAGTGCAGATACTACCTAGACTCGAATCCTACCTTTTGTGCAAAGCTGGTTAGGTAAAGGACAGGCAGGAAGGCCTGTCCTTACCGAATCGATTGAAAGGCTTTCCTGGCTGCTTCAATTGTTTGGTCGATAATCTCTTCCGTGTGCGCGAGGCTGACGAATGCCGCTTCAAACTGCGACGGCGCCAGGTAAACTCCTTGAGCCAGCATCGCATGGAAAAACCGGCCATAGAGATCCCGATCGCTCTTGCCGGCGGTATTCCAGTCTACAACCGGTTCGCTCGTGAAGAAGCTGGTCCACATCGACCCCACTCTGTTCGTCCCCGTTTCTAATCCTGCTCCAGCCGCCGCGTTTGCGAGCCCTTCGCATAAGTGCTTCGAGTTCATCTCCAGCGTCGCGTAAATGGATTCATCACGTAGACGCTTCAGAGTTATTAGTCCGGCCGTCATTGCCAGGGGATTACCAGACAAAGTTCCTGCCTGGTAGATGGGACCAGTCGGCGCCATGTTGCGCATTAATTCCCGCCTGCCTCCATACGCACCTACCGGCAAGCCGCCGCCGATGATTTTGCCGAGACAGGTGATGTCAGGTGAAATTCCGTAGAGCTGTTGTGCGCCGCCGCGGGCGAGTCGAAATCCCGTCATCACTTCATCGAAGATTAAAAGCGCACCGTTTTTGGTAGCCAGTTCGCGCACGGCTTTGAGAAACCCGGGACGGGGTGGAACACAACCCATGTTGCCAACCACGGGTTCGATGATCACGGCGGCGATGTCCTGATGTTCGTTGAAGACCGATGCGAGCGCGATCGCGTCGTTGAAGGGCACCGTCAGCGTGTGCTGGGCCAACGACGCGGGAACGCCGGGACTGTCAGGAAGGCCAAGCGTAGCCACACCTGAACCAGCCTTTACCAGCAGACTATCCGCATGGCCGTGATAACAACCCTCAAACTTTATAATCTTGTCGCGCGCCGTGACGCCGCGAGCTAAACGGATGGCAGACATGGTCGCTTCGGTACCGCTGTTCACCATGCGCACCATCTCGACTGAGGGTATGGCGGCGACGATTTCCTCCGCGAGTTCTACCTCGAGTGCGTTCGGTGCGCCGAAGCTCGTTCCATTCGACGCTGCCGAAGCGAGCGCCTCCACGATCTCGGCATCGGCATGGCCAAGAATCATTGGTCCCCAGGAACCCACGTAATCAATGTAGGTTTGGCCATCGACATCTGTAATGGTCGCGCCGCTGGCGCTGGCAATGAAGCGTGGCGTTCCACCGACTCCGCGAAAAGCGCGCACTGGCGAATTGACGCCGCCGGGGATTAGTTCCAGTGCACGAGCGAAGAGCTCTCGAGAACGATCGGAGGTTGGTTTAGTAGATGTCATTGTGGGCTCAGGATAACTGGAAGAGCTGTGAAAACCGAATGAGCGTGGGCGCAAGGTCCGAATGCCACACGCGACTCGAGGCTTCATGATTGCCGGGCAAACTTTCGATCTCCGTTTTTGCAACCCCGAACTGAACACTAAGTCTATTCGCCCGCCGCCTCCTCTGGTAATATGCGCGTAATACCTAGGTCTAAGAGCACGGAGGCTTGCTTTCCTGACCGTTTCTGCCGGTTCGCTTCTTTCTAACCTGAAGTCGTTTCCCGATTGTTGTGGGATGGATGGGCAGCGTGTACCTGGCGGAAGATCCAAGCCCGAAACCTGAAACGTTAGGCAGTGGACTGCGGTCTCAAAGCAACGAAGAAGGAGAGTCCGATGAAAAAGACCGTCACCGGTGTCTGTGTGGGATTGCTTTTGTGTACCAGCGGCGCCCTCGTTGGCGCCCAGGTTTCGGATCAGGCGCACTGGCCTCAGTGGCGCGGGCCTTTCTTCAATGGCATGGCGCGGGGCGATGCTCCTACCGTTTGGAGTGACAGTAGCAACATCAAGTGGAAGACGGACATACCTGGACGTGGCCACTCGACGCCCGTCATCTGGGGAGACAAGATCTTTTTGACAACCGCAGTACCGACCGGTAAACCGGCGCCGTCGCCAATCACTACTGACAGCGTTCCGGTCAACTCATCGGCAGCAGCGCCATCAGGCAACCCGCAGCCGGCTGCGGGCGCCACTCAACAACGGCGCGGGCGAGGACCAGGTGGAGATACTCGCCCTCAGGTCGAACACAAGTTTGAAGTGCTTTGCCTGGATCGCAAGACCGGAAAATTGCTATGGCAAAGGACCGCCAGGGTCGCCGCGCCTCACGAAGGTTCCCACCGCGCTTATGGCAGCTTCGCCTCCAATTCACCGGTTACTGACGGCAAGTATGTGTACGCTTCGTTTGGCTCGCGCGGGATTTATTGTTACGACTTCAATGGAAAACTAATTTGGGAGAAGGACCCTGGCGTTCAGATGCGCATGAAGCTGGGGTTTGGCGAGGGAACTGCGCCGCTGCTGACAGGCGACCGCCTGATACTCGTTTTCGATCACGAATCTGATTCGTTTATCGTTGCTCTCGATAAGCGAACCGGCAAAGAATTGTGGCGGACGGCAAGAGACGAGCGCAGCACATGGAGTACTCCGCTCGCGATTGAACATGGCGGACGCAAACAGATCGTCGTCAGCGGTACCACCCGAGTGCGCAGCTACGATCCAGCTAACGGGAAAGTAATATGGGAGGCTGCGGGTCTTGGCGCCAACGTCATACCCGTGCCGGTTTATCAAAATGGCGTGGTTCTGGTTATGAGTGGTTATCGCGACCCGCGTTTGATGGCAATCAAACTGGGGAAAGAAGGAGATCTGAGCGAATCCGACTCGATCCTTTGGAGCCACACGCGCGGACTGGCTTACACTGCATCGCCCGTGCTGCATGAGAACAAACTATACGTAGTGACTGACAATGGACTGATTAGTGTTTTCAATGCAACCACCGGAGAGCCTCATTATGCCCAAGTGCGTTTGCCGAAGGCGTACAACGTAAAGGCATCGCCGGTGGCGGCCAACGGCAAATTGTATTTGGCCACAGAGGATGGAGACGTGGTGGTGCTCAAGATGGGCGAAAAGTTTGAAGTAATCGCCACCAACACGCTCGACGATCAAGTGTTCATTGCGACACCTGTAATCGCAGCCGGCGAGCTGTTCCTGCGCGGGCAAACCCAACTCTTTTGCATTAGTCAAAATAGTTTGAGTGCCGATCGAAAATGACACTTACAGCGGGGACTAGACTGGGACGCTACGAGATTCACTCGCAACTCGGTAAAGGCGGGATGGGCGAGGTCTACCTGGCGCAGGATACGACCTTGAATCGAAAGGTCGCGCTCAAGGTTCTTCCTGTAGAGCTTGCCGCCAATCAAGACCGAATGCGTCGGTTTGAACAAGAGGCAAAAGCGGCTGCTGCCCTTAACCATCCGAACGTGGCGCACGTCTATGAAATTGGCGAGGCCGACGGCTTGCACTTCATTGCGATGGAATTTGTTGAAGGCAAGACACTCAGAGAAAAAATACACTATCAACAAGTTGAACTTAGGAAGCTCCTCAGGTATCTGCAGCAGGTCGCGGGAGGTTTGGCGAAGGCGCATGCGGCGGGAATCGTTCATCGCGATCTAAAGCCTGACAACGTGATGATCTCTGACGACGGCTACGCCAAGATTCTTGATTTTGGTTTGGCGAAGCTTATTGAGATTCCTACTCCCGGTCCTGATGGTGAGACGACCAGCGACGCCCAGACCGTGGCCCAAATCCAATATTCGGTTCCTGGACGACTCCTCGGCACCGTTGGCTACATGTCTCCTGAACAGGCGCAGGGAAAGTCGGGCGATATCGACCATCGTTCGGATGTCTTTTCCTTCGGTTGCATGCTCTACGAATCGGTAACGCGTCAGCGACCGTTTCAAGGCGAGTCGAATGTTGCATCCCTTTACAAGATCGTTTACGAGCCGGCCCGCAACATTGCTGAGTTTGATCCTTCTGCTCCTCCCGAACTGCAAAGGATTATTCGTCGTTGCCTCGCGAAAGATCCGGAAGACCGCTACCAAACTATTCAGGACGTGGCAATTGAATTAAGGGATTTGCGGCGCGAGCTGGAAGGCGACGCTTATCTGGACGTCACCATTGCTCCATCAGCAATCGGCGGCCGCGGAGTCGGTGTTAAAGGAACGTCACCTCACTCTGAGTCCACCATTGGAGGTAGCCAGACGATTGCTTCGGGAACTGCCGCTGAAGCAGGGGGCGTGACGAATGAAACTGCGCCCGCAGTTACGACGTCGAGTTCGGAAGTCATTCTTGGGGAGATCGGAAAGCACAAGAAAGCAGTAGTACTCACGGGCCTATGCCTTTTGTTAGCGGTCGTGGCAGTGATTTTCTGGTGGGGAAAATTTGTTGGTGCCCCAAAGAATGAACCCTTTCGCAGCATGAGGATTACCCCGCTAACGACCGGCGGAAAAATCGGCAACGCCTCAATCAAGGGTTACACCTCAATCTCGCCGGATGGTAAGTACGTGGTATTCAGAACTACGGAGGCGGGAAAAGACAGTCTTTGGGTTAGGCAAATTTCGAGCGGCAGCATGGTGAAGATTGTGCCGGACGTCGAAGGCAAGATTGGCGGAACTACCTTTTCGCGCGATGGTGAACAGGTCTTCTACTCGCAGTTTGTTAAGGATGATTCGCTGGGCACGCTGTATCAGGTTCCGGTCCTGGGAGCGACGCCTCGGCGCGTAATGGGTGGAGTAACTAGTCCTATTACTTTTTCGCCTGACGGCGGCCAGTTTGCCTTCGTGCGCGCTACTCCCTCGGAATCCGTTTTGATGTCTGCAAACGTGGATGGCAGCGGCGAGCAAAAAATCGCCAGCCGGAGCCTTCCAAACTATTTTGCTTTTGGCGGTGGACCTTCCTGGTCTCCTGACGGGAAGCAGATAGCGTGTGGCGCAGGCAGCTTCAGCGGTAGCCAGTCTGCGACGATAGTCGCTGTGCCGGTGACCGGCGGCGCTGAACAGCCGCTCACTCAGCAAACGTGGGTCTCAGTCTCTCGCGTCCTCTGGATGTCTGATGGAAGCGGATTGATCGTCGCAGCCATTCCGCAACTGGTGTCGGCCGGAACGCAGTTATGGCACGTCGGCTATCCGAATGGCGCGGTGCGGAGAATTACAAACGATCTGAACGCCTACGGAACGAGCAGCCTCGGATTGACGGCGGACTCTAAAACATTAGTGACCATTCAGGCGGATAAGTCAGCACAAATCTGGGTGGTGTCGCCGGGCGTCGACGCCAGAGGCGCAAAACAGATTACGAGCGGGAAGAACGACGGCGAAACCCTCGCCTGGACCACTGACGGCCAAATTCTCTACACGACACCCTCTGGCGAACAATCCGATATTTGGAGCGCTGCGACCGACGGGACCACAAAGAAGCAATTGACGCTAGACGCGCACATCGAGCGCCTCGGTTGTGCTTCGCCAGATGGCGGCCACATCGTCTTCAGCTCAAACCGTTCAGGCAATTTCAATCTTTGGCGGATCGACGCCGGAGCCGGTGACCAAAAACAACTTACGCAAGGCGCTGAGATCGACTCGCAGGCTGTTTGCTCGCCTGACGGGCAATGGGTGTTTTTTCGATCTTTCAGGCAGGGGAAGTCCACCTTCTGGAAGATTCCATTGCTGGGTGGAAATCCGGAACAGGTCTCAGACACATCCTCGACCTGGGCGGCTGTGTCGCCGGACGGCAAGATGGTGGCGCTTTATGAGGCGGCCGCGCACCGGATTGTCGTCATACCGTTCGGAGGCGGGGCGCCAATTGCCACCCTGGAAGTTTCGATCAATTCACGTGATGTTGGCCTGGGATGGACGGCAGACGCCAAGGCTATTACTTATGCCGCATCACTAGCAGATGCTGACAACATATGGAGCATTCCTCTCGACGGAGGCGCCCCCAGGCAAATTACCAATTTCGCTTCCGGGCTTATCTTCGCTTTTCAAATGTCCCGCGACGGCAAACAAATCGCCTTATCGCGTGGAAGTCAAATAGATGACGTGATTCTGCTGCGGGATGGCGAATAAAGAAGTTACGGCCTGATCAGCTATGCCTCCCCAGGTTCTGGCCCTTTCACCTTGCTAGTTTTGGGTAAATAGTGCATAGTGACGCACGGTTAATCCTTCTCTCGCGCATCGACGGTGATGCGCCCCGCGCGTGAACCTATTAGCGCTGGCGTTTTTGGATGGTTCGAGAGCAGGCTGATTTCAACTTCAGAAGCGCTCTTAGAGCATCCGAAAACCGGCCCTTCGCTCCTACCGTTCGACCGAAGCCAATCCGATTCGCAGCTTCTTTTATCCCCCCTAGGGGAAAGGTACACCTTTATGTCTATGAAACTTTACGTAGGAAATCTCGCGTTTTCGACCTCCAGCCAGGATCTGCAGGAGCTTTTTGCAGCTGCCGGCACGGTTGAATCAGCGAGCGTCGTGGAAGACCGCGACACCGGTCGCTCACGTGGCTTTGGCTTTGTTGAAATGTCCAGCAAGGAAGAAGGCGAAGCAGCTATCGCCCAGTTTAACGGCAAGGAAGTTAACGGCCGTGCGCTGAATGTTAATGAAGCGAAACCCCGCGAAAATCGCGGCGGTGGCGGCGGTCGTGGCTTCGGCGGCGGCGGCGGCAATCGCGGTGGCGGCGGCGGCTACGGTGGAAACCGTGGCGGCGGTGGCGGCTACGGCGGTGGCGGCGGCGGCGGCAATCGCGAGCCACGCTGGTAAGCACTGCTTAACGCGGACAAGCGTTGGCAGTTCCAGCACGGCCCCCAGCCGCGCAGCTGCCAACGCTCGTCAGCGTTGATTTCAGTCAAACCCATCCAATTTCTCGGAGCATTGCGCGGAACTGGATATCACTTACGCCAACGGCGTACACCTCTCCGCAACAGCTCTGCGCGGACTACAAACTAAAAAGGATTTTATGAATTTTTCTCAATTGGGACTTGCACCCGCACAGGTGCGGAGCTGCGAGTCTCTCGGATACACCGAACCGACACCGATCCAGCTACAGGCGATTCCTGTAGTTCTTAGCGGCCAGGATCTGATCGGCTGTGCTGAAACCGGCACAGGCAAAACAGCCGCATTCCTTCTCCCCATCATTCAGCGGATTACAGAAAAAGCGAAACCTGGTGTTCGCGTTCTCGTCCTCGCGCCAACGCGTGAGTTGGCCTCGCAGATTCAAAAGAACTACAACGAGTTGAATGTTGTAAAAGCCAATCGCAGCGCCATCATCATCGGCGGTGCAAGCGCACGTACTCAGATGTCTGACCTTCGCCGTGGCGTAGCAGTAGTAATTGCAACTCCGGGACGTTTGCTGGACCTTGTCGAGCGCGGCGCAATCAACCTTTCGCTGATCGAGGTCCTGGTCCTGGACGAAGCCGACCGGATGTTGGACATGGGCTTTCTTCCGGCTATTCGCCGCATTCTGGCGATGCTTCCGATAAAGAAGCAAACCCTGCTTTTCTCGGCTACAATGTCGTCCGACATTGAGAAGCTGGCCCGGACAACGATGAAAGAGCCGAAGCTGATCGAAGTCAGCCCGCGTGGCCAGGCGGCCACCATGGTCGAGCAGAGCGCTTATCCGGTAGCGCAGGAATCCAAGACTGCTTTATTGCTGGATTTGCTCGAACGCGAAAAGTTTGAACGAGTGCTCGTGTTTACACGCACGCGTCGCGGTGCCGAACGTCTGTCGCACATTCTTTCAGCTCGCGACCACAGCGTTAATCGGATTCACTCCGATCGCACTCAGCCACAACGCGAAGCAGCGCTGCGCGCATTCCGCGATGGCCGCACCCGCGTTTTGGTGGCGACCGACATCGCCGCCCGTGGTCTGGATGTAGACTCTGTTTCGCACGTGATTAATTTCGATGTGCCTTCAGCCCCGGAAGATTACGTGCATCGCATTGGCCGCACCGGTCGAGCCGGAAACACTGGACGGGCGATAACCATCGTCACCCCGGTGGACGAATTATCGATGCGGGCGATCGAACGGTTGACGGGCCAACCAGTTGCGCGAGTTGTGTTGCCAGGATTCGGAGGACGAAAGACTGAGCCAACCACAGCCAAAGGTTTTGGCCGCTCAGTGCCGCGCTCGGCAGTTTTTACGCGCTCATTTAGACCACGACGCGCGAGCCGATAAAGAATAGTTCCGAGTTTCAGGTTTCGAGTTTCAAGTTTTGGCCCGTGGGTTTGCCCACAAACCAGGGTTTGAAACTCGGTTCACAAACCTGGAACTTGAAACTCGAACTCGAAACTTTTCAAAGGAGAGACTATTTGGCCAGAGATGACTTGATCCCCGCAGAGGGCACGATCATAGATAAACAGCCCAACGCTTTTTTCAAAGTCCAATTAGACAACACCGAGCATGTGGTGCTGGCGGCGATTTCAGGCAAGATGCGTAAGAATAGAATTCGCATTCTGGTCGGCGATCGAGTAAGCGTGGAGATGTCACCCTACGATTTGTCCAGGGGACGCATCACCTACAGGTACAAGTAGCCAGAGACGGCAGTCCGGCGACGGTAGTTAGCCCCAAGCGACCGAATCCGCGTCCGTCGGCTGTCATCGGTCATCCGTCCTTTTACAATCGCTCCATCGTCTCACCCGGTTCAACGATTATCGATCGAAAGCTGGACATTCGCACCAGGCCCGGCGCTGCGCCCTTAGGTTTTGAAATAAACTTGCGCGGCGTGTAATGGACAGTAACCTTTGAATCCTTGCTTGCCTGACTAAACTTTGCGGCCAACTGCGCCGCTTCAATTATCGTGCGGTGCGGAATTTCTGCTTTCGATGCGTTGCGAATAATTACGTGCGACCCGGGATAATCTCCGGCATGCATCCATAGATCATTCGGGCGCGCCACCTTAAACGTAAGTTGATCGTTGTCTCGCGCTGATCTCCCCACAATCACTTCATAACTATCAGAGGACAGATAGCGTCGCATGCCGGCTAGCGATGCCGAGCTACTTTTGCTCCTTTTTTTCTCGCGGTTCGCTTCTCGTTGTTTCGGTTTGGCAAACTCAGCCATCGCTTCAACGTCGCGCTGTGCGATAGCATTCTCAAGCCGAGTAAGTTTAGATTCCAGATCAGCCACTTCTTTCGCAGTTTGCGCCAGCCTTGATCCGATTTCCTCAATGGCCCGTTTAGCCTTGCCGTAGCGCGAAAACGATTCGGCAGCGGCATCTTGTAGCGAAGTGTTTTCGTCAACCTCAATCTCGATAACTGGTGCGCCCTCGGCGTAGTAGTCCTGCAGGCGCACGCTGTTGCCTTTCCGTACCGCGCTGGCGATGTTTGCGAGCAGAAGATCGCCGAGGCGCTTATGTTCGACCGGCAGACCATGGCCCAGCCGATCCTTTTCCAAATTGGCTTTCAGCTTCTTCCGGCGATTGATTTCCTTTCTCAACTGGGCCAGGAGTTCCGCAGCGTGGCCAAGGAATGTCTGCTCGTCCTCGATTTTCCGGTAGTAATCATCAGCCGCAGCGGAAATTGTGGCGAAGCTCTCGCGAAGAATCTGGTGTGCCTCAGAGGCGGACGTCGCTTGCCGGGTTGGCGGTGTATAGACTTCTCCAAACTGCTGGCCCTCGCCTCGCGGCGCTCGCAACGCGTGGGTAACCCGCGACTCGGAATCTAATAAAAAGAGGTTCGCCGACCTTCCGGTTAGTTGGGCTATCAGGGATCGCGAGTGAGTCTCGCCCAGCTCGTCGGTTACGTCGAAGGCCAGACGAACAACCCGATCGTTCGCATCTTTGGTGACGGAGAGCAGCCGGCCGCCGCCAAAGTTTGTCCGAAGCGCCTGAGCAAACGAATTGGGTAGGATTGAAAGTTTCTCCAGCTGCCTCGAGCTACGCGTGATTAGGTGAAGGCGAGGCGCCGCCGGATCAATACTGATGAAAAGATACGCGGCGTTTCTGATCCCAAAGTCGATCGCGACCGCGTGCAAATTTAACTGGAAGACTCGGCCCAGGAAACGGCCGCGTAAGAGCGCGTCTACTTCGCTCACGATCTCCCTGAGAGTTTCCTGATGCATGCTGAGACTACGAACCGAAAGTGGACCGACAAACGAAAAAGGCCCTGCTCTGGCTACAGAGCAGAGCCGGCGTGTGCCCGCGGGAGTTATTAGATTCTTACAACTTCAGTGCGGGTAAAACGATCGTGCGCCGCCCGCTTGTCCCGGTCAATCAGCGTATACATCAGCGGGATGCCGGAAGAGGCAACGGACAGAATGTAGACCGCAGCGCGCCCGGCAGACTGGCTTCCCGTCGGCAACATTCTTGTACGGGCGTCAATTACGCGAAGCGAGAAGAGCTTCATTCCCAGCGTCTGTCCAGTCAGTGCAGTAGCAATGGTTGAATACAGGAACGCCACGACTATCAAGGTCGTGACTGCCAGGGCCAGAGCCCGAATGTCTTGCCTCGCCAATTCGGTAAGGCCTGACAAAGCCAGTGGTAACCACGAAAGAAGTACTATAACCACCAAATCAATCAACGAAGCAAAGAAACGCAAATAGACTGGAGCGATGCGTTTCGAGGTGTCGTCCACCGTAGTGGTTGTCGGTATCGTGTCAAGGTAGTTGAGTGCCGGATCGTTAAGGTCTCCGTTGATCAAACGCTTCGGTTTTAATGCGAGAGCAGGTTCGTCTTCAACGGGTTCAGACTCTACCGCGAGTATCGGGTCGGGCACCACTGCCAGAGTGTGAACTCTTTCGGGGGCAGAATTTGTTTTCTCCATTTCCAAATCCGGTAGGGAAGGCATGGGTTCGTTGTTGGGGCTGACAGGAATGAATTCAGGCTGTTCAGCGTAGGCTACTGCCGCCGAGCCCTGATAGTTTGTGTAGTGGCCACCAGCCGGCGCTGACTTATAGGCCCGTTCTATTCTGCGCAGCGCCGCCTCTACAATTGGGTTTAAAGGCGACGTTTCCGCCTGGGGCAGAAGCTCGAGCAAGGGCGCCCTGTTTAGATCGCCACCTGTTTGAGTTTCACTCGATCCGTTTTCGGAAGAACCCTCGCGCAGCCGTCTCTCCTGAACTTCTCGAACCCGTTCGCCCAGCTCTTTTCGCCATTGGGGCATGCTGTGCTTCACGCCCGGGAACTCGATCAGCGAACGACTCGGTCGGGAATTGGCGCTCACCTCGATGGAAGGCGCATCAACTGTGGTCGTTTGATTAACTAACTGGGAGGATGCAACAGAGCTTTTATTCCTGAAAGCGCCGCATTCCGGGCACTTCAACGAGCGCTTCTTGCTAATCGCGCCGCACGAGGGACATTGCATACTAAGCTGCCTCCGAATGGGGACGGTCTGAATAGCCAGGGCCCTGGGACTCTTCAAAATCAGGCCAAGCTCACCCGCAATTGGGCGGCATAGTATCAGGAACTACTTTAAGTGGTCAACCAGAAAATATAAGAGGCGTTGGAGTTGCCCCGATGGGGGGTCAGGCGTTCCAGAGGGTTGAGGATGTTGTGGAAAATTTCTAGAGTGGCGTACGGCCGGCAAATCCCGCATCCATGTCGTGCCACCATTCCAACTCATCGGCTTCGCCGAGCTGCCAGCAAAGCAAGACAATCCGTCCTTCGCGGAGGGAAGGAAAATCGATGAGTCCCCGGTCAAAGTCCTTGAGTTGAATGCCCATCCCCTCGAGTTCAGCCATCTCGGCTGAGAAATCAGTGAGGATTGTCGCGTAAGCCACCCCGCCTGACATGCCGCCACCACCGAGCTCCGCTCCCTCGGCCGCCTGTTTGGCACCCTCGCGGAAATTACCAAGCTTTCCGCGTGAACGCTGAATGCGGCGGAGGATTTGCCGCACGGTCGGCAGCAAAGCGTTGGCCTCTTCTACGGTGAACAGTTTCATAGGAATCAGTGTTCGTCGAGAATGCGAATCAGTTCGACAGTATTCATTTCCTCGTCTTCAGCCTCGATGCTGGTTTCCACCATCATCACTCGCATGTTAGCCGGGAATCCTTCTGCCATTGGCACAGCCATCTCAATCTGTTCATGAAGATATTGCGTGGGTTGCTGTTCATGCAGCTCGCGTTCATCATAGCGCGGTCCATGCATCTCCTTGCGAACTCGATCCGCAATTTCGCCCAGGTCGATGAAGTAGTCAGCGACGTCGATTAACTTCGGCGCGGTATTCGAGCGGAAACCGGCAACCTCCACTCGACAGCCTTTGTAGGCAACTGCGTTAACGGCGTAAACAAAATCTTCGTCACCCGAGACCAGCACGGCAGTGTCGTACCTTCCGGCGAGCGACAGCATGTCTACGGCGATTTCGACATCAAGATTTGCCTTTCGCGTTCCGTCGTAAAAGGTTTTCAGTTCTTTTTGAATGACGCGAAAACCATTACGCCTCATCCACAGCAGAAAGCCCTGTTGCCTTTCAGCTCCGACGTCGACGCCGGTGTAAAAAAATGCACGCAGCAAACGCCCGTCACCCAGCAGCACTCGGAGTAGTTTGTTGTAATCGATGTCAATGTTATGGAATCGCGCGGCGTGAAACAGATTATTGCCATCGATGAAGACCGCCACTCTGCCGCGGTGTCCCAGCTGCCACGAGACACTGTTCGTCGGATCAAAATTATTCATCTATTGACTGCCCTAAAAAGATTTTCAGTATTTCTAGAATGCTTTTTTAACTTTGATTGGTCAAGCGGCCCTTCGGTGACGAACTCGACAGGGTTACTCAACCGAGAAGACCTCGCCTGTGATGGCGTCTACATATCCGAGTTTGGCCTGCGCGCCTGTGATCTCAATTTCCCAGGCCACGCGAAATTCGAGGGCATCGGTACGCGTCTTCGACGGCTGCACATGCGTGACGAGTTCGCGCGGAGTGAGTTGAGCGCTCGCCGGGAGTCGCGGGGCGGTTGTCGCCGGCGTCGATTCAGAAGCAGTGGCAACAGAGTCCCGCAACTTCCGGGTCGCCTCGTCCGCAGTCAACCGCGCACTGAGAGCACCCGTTGCGCCTAGTCCGCGCAACGCGCTTCTGAGTCGATCAGCCTCGGGAATACACGTGCTCGAAATGGTCAGGATGCGGCGGTCAGCCGCCGTAAATCGAATCTGCAATTTCCCGTAATTTCCGCGAATCGGAAATCGGAACGGACGCTGCTCATAGTTCACAACTGCAGTGCCGTCTGGTTGGACCACGTGATCAACGAGCGAGAGCCTGGCAGGTTCGGAACCGATAACGTCGCGCCAATCTCTCAGAAAACGCCGGAGGGACTCGCGAGTTTCTTCCTCGTTCATTACCGCTCCTGCACCAACCTTCGGCAGATACACGCTGCCATTCGCAGCCGGCAGGCTCGTTATCGTTGCGGTTATTGGACTAAGGTCCACAGGCGCTGATTTACTCGCGCCTGTTTCAGCGTTGCGACCATTTAGCGATTGGCTGAGCCTGCTAAACGACGCTTGAGCGCTTTCTCGCCGGGCACTATCTTCAGCAAGTATCACCGGATAATTCGCACCGCCGCGTGGACCAGTCGGGTTCGTGGGTTGAATCGGCGCGCAACTAAGCGAGAGGCTCGCGGCAAGAATCAGCAGGAGCAGAACCCTTTGGTAGTTTTTCTCACTCGTCATCAATTGGCACCTCCCTTACAACTTACTCTCGCGACAGAAACCTTGTCCCGGCGTATAATCCCCGCCTCCAGGAGGCTTTTTTGCGCGACGAAAACAAGAACGACAGCGACTCGGTTTCTTTACCTGCCGTTGATCCAATCAGTTCAGATCCTAAGCCATTTGCGCCAGATCAAATGGTCCGCTGCGAAGAGTGCCTGCGCGCTAATGGCCCTACCAGAGTCAACTGCCTCTATTGCGGAGCGGCGCTCCCGTTTAATGAAACGTTAGGCAATCTGCAGAAGCCTGCGTTGCGGCCACTGGAAAAATGGGAGCAGGGATATAACAACATCATTTTGCCTTCGTCCGCAAACGTTCCTCCGCTGAATCCGCGGCAGGCCAACTCTCCGGTTTTAAACCTCACGGATGCAGAACTGGTTCAGGCTGCTGATCTCTTAAGATTACCCGTGGCGGATGTTGTACGGATCCTTTCGTTCGGAATCCCTTTGCCGCTGGCGCGTGCATCAACGATGGATGAGGCCCTGTTAGTTCAGCGGCGTCTCCACCGTTTGAGAATTGACACCGTGATCGTGCCGGATGCCGATCTCGGCGTCGCCGATACTCCGCCTTTGAAGCTTCGCGCACTGGAGATCGGAGCGTCGAGTTTCGTCGCCTATCAATCGCCGGATACGCCAGGTGTCACGGTCGCCTGGTCGATCTTGAAGTTGGTGGTTGTAGGTAGGTTGGTCGTCAGACGCGTCGAATTAAGAGAGCAAAAAACTGCGCGGGCTGAGAACCGAATCCTGGACGCAAATGAATTTTTCGCGGACGAATCTGCGATGGAGTTTTACACCCGAGGGAACGTGACGCCTTATCGCATCGCCGCCAACAGTTTCGACTTTTCCTGTCTTGGGGCAGAGAAGCGCTACGTCGCCGGTGAGAACCTGTTGGCCCTCATAGCGGTATTTCGCGATCGCGCGCCGCAAGTTGAATGCGACGAGTCATATAACTCTGCGCGGAAAGCTCTGGAAGTGGTGTGGCCTTCACAACAACAGATTGAAGCAGGCGGCTGGCGCCGCGATCGTCCGGGTAAATATAGCGTCGGGAGCGCCACGGAAGTTAGTAATGAACAGCAGTTTTTGCGTTACTCTCGACTCAAATACTACTTCTCCATCAGGCTGAAGGAAAAAGCAAATGAAGACTCGTAGCCGGCGAGTTGGCAACAGTGAACGTGACGGCGACGAGTCGGCCGGAGGTGCCGATTCAGCCAACACGCTTTACGGTCTGGTTCCCGTTCTCGAAGCGCTGCGGGCCGGCCACAAGCGGCTTGAACAGATTACTATCGCCGAGGGGGCGAAGCATGAACGCTTGCATGAGTTGCTCGATCTTGCCAGAAAGGCGCGGATTCTTGTGCATCGCGTACCGCGGGCCGCGGTTGATCGCGCTTTGCCGGGTGTTACCCATCAGGGCGTAGTTGCACGGATCGCGGCAGCTGATTACCGTGACGCTGATGAGCTCCTCGAAGATCTTAGCGTTCGGGTTGGCACAGCGAACCCGCCGCTGGTTTTGGGGTTGGACGCAGTTGAGGACCCGCGCAACCTCGGCGCAATCCTGAGAACAGCGGAATGCGCTGGGGTTAATGGCGTTTTCATTCCGGAACGACGTGCGGCAGGGCTGACAGCCACGGTGGCGAAAACCGCAGCCGGAGCGTTGGAATACGTCGCCGTAGCGCGGGTTACAAATTTGGTCCAATTGATAGAGAAGTTGAAACAACGTAACATTTGGGTCATCGGAGCCGCCGCAGATGCAGCAGCAGATTACACAGAATGGGACTGGACCGTCCCCAGCGCGATCTTTCTTGGAGGCGAGGGAAGTGGACTTCATAGACTGGTGCGTGAACGTTGTGACACATTAGTTCGTATTCCTCTCCGCGGGCGCATAGAATCCTTAAATGTCTCGGTGGCAGCGGGAGTTATTCTCTATGAGGCGTTGCGGCAAAGGCGCCTGCAACGTTCGAATGAGTAAATGATCCTTCGGTTTCGGTAAACTGACACAGTGTCAGGAGTGGAGGTGCGAATGTTCTGTCCAAAATGTGCAACGCAGAATCTCGAAGGCGCCAGTTTTTGTCGCTCCTGTGGAGCCAATATCAGCCTCATTTCCGATGCGATGCTGGGTCCGCCCACTTCCGGCGAGGACCAGTCGGACAGCAGTTGGTGCGGCACTCAAAAAAAATCCACAGAGCCCCGGCTCGACAGTGCTTTTCGGAATGCCTTTATGGGAATCGCTTTTCTCTTCGTGGCGATCGCGCTTTCCTTTTCAGGAATGGGCCGAGGATGGTGGTTTTGGATGCTAATTCCCGCATTCTCCATGATGGGAACTGGCGTCGCGCAATACATTCGGCTCAAGGAGTATGAGAAACGCAGGCTTGGACCGGGGAATTTTGCGCAACCTTCCATTCGGCCGGCCACTCGGCAGGCTGCGTTTCCCACGCGAAACACTGGCGAGCTGGTGGCTCCTCCGTCCAGCGTCACGGAAGGAACCACGCGACACCTGGGCGCCGAAGTTCCAACCCGACATTTCGACGTCACCGGTAAGGCGCCGAAATAGTTCCGTTCGTTCAGCGAGAATTCGTAACCGCCGAATTTGAAACGCAAAAGGCGATGCTCAGCTTCATGTTCGATTGAAGCGGCATCGCCTACTAATTTGTTTTAATGAAATCCAAGCGAACTCGGATTTGCACCTCAATTTGCGCGAGCTCCGTTGAGGAGATCAAACTCGCGGCGATTCGAGCCGCTAACTCTGCGGACCTGATTGAGCTCAGGCTCGACTGTCTCGACGTCTCTCTGGGACTTGAAGCCTTGCGCGACATCAAGGCGCTTTTCCCCGACATTCCGGTGCCCGTAATCGTTACCTATCGTCCTTCCGAACAGGGCGGGCGTCGCGATTTGAGCGCCAAGCTTCGTCTACTTTTTTGGTTGTTCAACCGTCCGGCCGCGGATTTTTTTGATGTTGAATTTGATATCGCGACAGCGCCGTCGGTGTTTGAATCCGACAAACACTTTGATTGGAGCCGCGTCATCTCCTCCTATCATAATTTCCATGAGGTGCCTGCTGATCTATCCGCAATTTATGAGCGGATGTCGAACACACGAGCGCGAATCCTGAAGATTGCGGTGCAGGCAACTGATGCGATCGATTGTTTGCCGGTCTTTCAGCTACTTGAACGCGGAATCAGCGACGGGCAAACGATGATAACTATCGCGATGGGCGCACCGGGTCTTGCTACCCGAGTGCTTGGACCTTCGCGCGGCGCATTCCTTACTTACGCCTCACTGGACGGAGACAAGGCTACGGCGCCTGGTCAAGTTTCGGCCGGCGAACTGCGCGAGTTGTACCGGATCGAAAAAATCGACAGGCAGACACAGATCACTGGATTGATTGGCCACCCAGTCGGTCACTCGCTTTCACCCTACCTGCACAATGCTGCGTTTGATTCAGTTGCTGTGAATGCAGTGTATGTTCCATTTGAAGTTAGCGATCTGCGAAGCTTCATCAGCCGCATGGTCCATCCGAAGACGAGGGAACTGGATTGGAACATTCGCGGGCTGAGTGTGACGGCTCCTCACAAAGCCGCCGTCATGGATCATCTGGATTGGATCGACTTGCCCGCGCGCGAGATCGGCGCAGTGAACACGATAGTGGTCGAAGGTGATCAACTTCGAGGCTACAACACAGATGCAGAAGGATTCATCAAGCCCCTTTTGAAGAGGCGCGGCGTTCTTAAAGGAGTGCGGTGTGCCGTGATTGGAACTGGAGGAGCTTCGAGAGCGGCGGTGTGGAGTCTGCTCAAGCAGGAGGCTGACGTCACTGTGTTTGGCCGTGACCTTGAGGCTGCGAGGGCGCTGGCAAAGAGCTTTGGCGCGGCGTGGAGTAATTTGGACTCGGCGTCGTTTGCGGGTTTCTCAGCTGTGGTTAACGCCACTCCGTTGGGAACGGCGGGATCTTTGGAAACGGAAACGCCGGCCTTAGCCAATCAGCTGGCAGGTGCGAGCTTTGTGTACGACTTAGTTTACAATCCCATTCCTACGCGATTTCTGACGGAAGCGGAAAGCGTTGGCTGCGAAACTCTGGGTGGGCTGGAGATGTTGATTACTCAGGCGGAGGCGCAATTCGAGCTGTGGACCGGCGTTCCATCTCCAGTCGGCGTGATGAACGCAGCAGCAAATCGTGCGTTAGGGTCAAATAGTTCAGAGTACAAACTTTAGTTTGCTTCTCTCCGCAAAAGACAAAGATGTAGCTTGAACTCTGAACTTCCTGACTTCATCTGGATCGAATCGAAATGAACGAAAGATATAGCAGGCAGATTCTTTTCAACGGGATTGGCAAAGAAGGCCAGGCCCGCTTGCTTGAATCTCGCGCGCTGATCGTCGGGTGTGGCGCGCTGGGATCGGCGCACGCCGAGAGTTTGGCCCGGGCGGGCGTTGGGCGGCTGCGAATTGTTGACCGCGACTTCGTTGAATCTTCAAACCTGCAACGCCAGACGATGTTCACGGAGCGCGACGCTGAGGACCGCACACCTAAAGCTGTAGCCGCGGCAAATCACATCAGCGAGATCACGCGCGACATCAAGGTGGAAGCGGAGATTGCCGATGTGAATGGATCCAACATCGAACAGCTGATTCAGGATTGCGACGTGGTTTTAGATGGCACGGACAACTTTGCCACGCGTTATTTGATCAACGACGCCTGCGTCAAACACAACGTTAATTGGATCTATGGAGCAGCCGTCGGTTCTTATGGCGTATCGATGACTATTCGCCCGCATCAAACGCCCTGTTTACGTTGCGTCTTTGAGGAAGCGCCCCCAGCCGCGAGCGCGCCGACGTGTGATACCGCCGGTGTCATCATGCCGATCATCAGTGTCGTTGCTGCGGTCCAGGTGGCAGAAGCGCTGAAGCTTTTGACGGGCCACGAAGAGATGCTGCACAACTCGCTGATGCAGTTTGATGTTTGGCGGAATGAGTGGCGCAAGATCAATCCAGGCGCGGCATTGCCTGATTGCCCGACCTGCGGGCTCGGTAAATTTACGACCCTCGAGGCGAGTGCCGGCGACTTCGCTGCAGTTCTATGTGGACGTGATGCAGTGCAGATTTCTCCATCCCAATCTACCCGGGTCGACTTTGAAAGCCTGGCAACACGACTTCGCGCCTCAGGCGAGGTGAAGTTTAACGATTACCTGCTGCGATTCCGCACAGGAGAGTTTGAACTAACGGTGTTTCAGGATGCGCGGTCGATTATCCGGGGGACCAGTGAAATAAAGACTGCCCGAACTCTTTATGCAAAATTCATAGGGAACTAAGTCAACCAAATGGACCAATCAAAACTCAAAAAATACGCTCTGGCGATTCTTGTCATTTCAGTTCTGATGAGCATTACCGCTGCCGCAACATATTCGGGCCAACCGGTGATCTGGGAGACGAGTGGTCGCGCGGAACTGCTTAAGGGAGATGCCCGGGGCGTTTCCGTCAGCGATACAGGCAGGTTGATGCTGGCTCCGAAGTTAACTGAAGTCTTTAACACTGAACAGGCTTTTATCTGGTCAAGCGAAGTCGATGGTCGGGGCAATGTTTTTCTCGGCACGGGTCACGATGGAAAGATCTATCGCGTTTCCTCGGATGGACGAGGGGCATTGTTCTACGACGCAGCCGAACTTGATGTCACCGCATTGGCTGTCGCACGGGACGGTTCGCTTTATGCCGGTACTTCTCCAGACGGCAAGGTCTATCGGATCAGCACCGAGGGACGTGCTGAAGTGTTTTTCGATCCCGCCGACAAATATATCTGGGCTGTTGCAGTTTTAACCGACGGTTCAGTTGCTGTTGCTACCGGGGACAACGGCAAGCTCTATCGAGTTCGCACCGCCGGCGCCACGCCTGAGAGTTCGCTGTTGATCTCTACGAATCAAACGCACGTGATGTCGCTCGCCGTTGGTGCGCAAGGCGACTTGATCGCGGGCACTGACCCGGGCGGACTTGTATTGCGCATCTCCCCTGAAGGAAAGGCATTTGCGCTGTTCGACGCACCGCTGCGTGAAGTTCATGCTTTGACAACAGCTGCTGACGGATCCATCTATGCGTTGGCTCTAAGTGACGCAGCATCAGGAAGACAACCATCGACGGCATCTGCAGCTGCGGTTCCCGACGGAACGATCACGCCAACCACCTCAGTGACGATTACCGCTATTGACGAGACCGGCGCGCCCATTCAAGCGCAAGGACAAACGCCGCGTAGCCGTTCTGACGTTTCCAGCGCACGCAGCGCCGTATTTAGAATTTTGCCGGACGGCGGTAGCGATGTGGTTTGGAGTTCTAATTCGATCACTGCCTTTTCTATTGCGCCCGCCTTGCAGCCAGGCAGCGTGCTGATTGGTACGGCCGAGAAGGGCAGGGTTTATTCCGTCACGAACGATGGGCGCGATACGCTTCTGTTGCAGTCCAGCGAAGGACAAATCTCCTCGTTGCAGTTAAGAAATGATCAGGTGTACGCGGCCTCGAGCAATCAGGGCAAGCTGTTCAGATTTGGAAGAGACTTAGTGACTGACGGTTCTTACGAGTCGCCGGTGCGCGACGCAAAGTTGACTGCGGTTTGGGGTCGGCTTTGGTGGCGAGGCAGTGGGAACGTAGAACTGCAAACGCGCACAGGAAACGGCGAGCGTCCCGATGCGACCTGGAGTGATTGGAGTCCTGCTTATCGCGATCCCGAAGGCAGCCAGATCGCGAGTCCGCGTGCGCGCTTTGTGCAGTGGCGCGCGATCCTGCGTTCTGCTGGAAGCGGCGGTCAGACCTGGATGGAAGACGCGAGTCTGGCCTATTTACCGCGCAACGTTGCTCCGGAAATACTCTCGATTAGCCCCTTGCCCATCGGGGTGGGACTACAACAGATGGCCCAGCTTCAGATTGATCCAAACGTGGAATCGGCAGGACTAGATCCGGCATTGTTTGGCGCCGCGGCTCAGGTGCCGCCTCGGCGGCTATTTCAGCGGGGCGCGCGGTCGTTTCAATGGCAGGCCGAAGATAGAAACGGCGACACGCTGGAGTATGCGGTTTACTATCGAGGGCTCAACGAAAGTACATTTCGGCTCCTGAAGGACAAGCTGCGGGAAAACTTTTACACGATTGATGGAGCAACGCTGGCCGATGGGCGCTACATCATCAAAATTACTGTTACCGACGCACCTGACAATCCGCTTGGTCAGGCATTGACAGGAGAGCGATTAAGCGAGCCGGTTGATATAGATAACACGCCGCCCGTGCTGCGCGCCGTCGGTCCATCAGGAGCCGCCGCCGGTCGCTCAGTTTTCGAGGTAGATGATGCAACGGGCAAGATTAGGAAGGCTGACGTGAGCGTTAACGGCGCACCGTGGTTCCCGCTGTTCCCTGACGATGGGATAGCGGATAGCAAACGCGAGCGATATACGGTAGATCTGACGGCGCTTGGCCCCGGCGACCATACCGTGAGCCTGAGAGCTTTTGACGCGAGCGGTAACGTGGGAACGCTCAGCGTGAATGTTCGTCGTTAGCCGCAGACGGGGCGCATTGCTGCACGATACCGTGCGATGTGGTGCGAAACGGTGCGAGATCGCATCTCAAAGTGTTAATCTATGAGGGCTGTAAAGGGTGTTTGGTTTTCATCGTTTTGGCACTGGTATTGCTCGTTAGGGGTCAGCGCATCTCTTAGCTCTCCCTCCCATGCGCGCTGAATTAGCATGAGGAGGCCCAAAAAAATGGTTGATTTGAAGCGAAAATTTGTAACGTTGACAATGGCAGTGGCTATGGGGTGCGTGCTCTCCGTAGGTGCCTTAGGCCAAAAGGGTGGCGATAGGGATCGTCCTCCGAAGCCTGACAACAATAAAGTTGTTGTGAAAGAGAAAGACCCAAGACCCCCGCAAAATAACAACCAACCACCGCCGCCCCGAAACGATAAGCCGGGAAAGCCTCGAAATTAAGGCCGAACCGGGGTGGTCCCTGGTGAACCGTTTCGCCACGCCAAACGCTAAACTTATCTGAAACCAAACACCCGCGCTACGTTAGTGGCGCGGGTGTTTTGCATTAAGACGGGAGCCTCTGTGTCGCCCTAAAGGGTTTGTAGATCTTGGTGCCCGCTAGAAGATTCGAACTTCTGACCCCTCGCGTGTGAAGCGAGTGCTCTACCACTGAGCCAAGCGGGCGTCGCTAACTGTTAAGTCCAGTCTACACAACAAATCTTTTTGTCGTAAAGCTTAGCGAGCGTAAATCAGTTCTCCCTGCTGTCCCTCATGCCCCTGGAGTCCTTCAAAACAGCCCAAGAATAGCGCATCGATTTCACCGTTCTTAAATAGTAGGAATTCCGGGCTATTCGTAGCAACGGGAGCATTCAATAAGTAAATTGGCAACCAATTTCTTGAGAGGTTTCGTCGGTGAGCCTTCAGCTTTGAAAGGAGTAGTGATTGCCAAATTGCCAATGCAATAGAGCATTCTCTCGGTAGAGCATTACTGCGGTACCTAGAACTCGGATTTACGGTAAAAGGAAGCTTGGCTCCGCCCCGAACGAGGCGCGGGTTTCGTTCAGAGCGTGTTTGAGGTAAGCCAAGGTTTCAGCTCTTTCTGTTGCATCATATGCTTCGAGTTTCGCAAACAGAATCTCCAACGCCACCGAATCAAGCGGTCTTACTATCAGGCCAGTCTTGCGCGACAATTCATCGAGATCGATTGCTCCGGTTTTTCTTGAAAGAGATTTATTCATTCTTGATCATCCCCAGGGATTCTTCCAAGGCGCACGACTCATTGTCTCGCTGGGATTGTTATTCAGTTTCGTTTCGGTATGAGTAACGAGATTATCTTAGATTATTTACGATCTCAATGGCTCTTCAAAATCGTTTCAGAACCTAAGCGATAGCAATCTATCTTAGACAATGGCTCCCAATCAAAGCGGGCGGGGTTCTGGATGGTGGTTACCAGAGGTTGCGACGCAGTTGAACACGACGTACAGCCAGTAGTCATCGCCCAGGCGCTGGGCGGTTTTGTATTCGTTAGCGGTAAGTGCGATCTCGCCGACCGCAGCCCGACCTTTCACCTCGATAAACCGCGTCTCGATCCGTTTTCCGTCAGTTCTTGAGAGAGCGCGACGCGAGATCAGATCAAAACCGCGAGTATCGCTCTCGACACTTTCGACCTTACACCCTCGCGCCTCTTCACATGCAACAGCCGCTTGAACGGCGATGCGTTCGATGGTTGCGAATTTCAAATCGGCCTGAGTCTCTGGCTCGCCGCGCGGCCGAGCCACGGTGTAGCCGACGGCCTCGTACCCCTTTACGCGTTTTTCGTACATGCGGTTCAATACTGGTACCGAAGCATCGACATAGTCATACACTCGAACTATGCGTTTATCCGCATGAAGCCGATGGAGTCGCCCGACATATTGCTGCAAAGTTCCACGCCAAGAAATGGGCATCGCGAGAAACAGCGTGTCCAACCGCGCGTCGTCGAAACCCTCTCCAATGTAACGACCCGTAGCGAGGATGACTCGTGGTTGACCATCTGGAACCGCACTGATTTTGGCGGCTAGCGCGTCACGTTGCTTCTTTCCCATCCCTCCTTTCATCACAAAGATCTTCGGCACTCTTCGCACAAGCTTCTCCAGCAAGATCTGCAAGTGGTCCGTACGTTCAGTGAGTAAGAGCGGAAACCGTCCTTTTTCGATTGCGCCAACAACATCGGCGACGATCAAGTCTGAGCGCTGATCGTCGTGAACGAGGGCGGTGTAGATGTCTTGTATGCCGATATCATTCCATTCGGGAGGCACTGTGAATTCGGTCAACCGAGGAACGACCTCGTATTGAAAAGCTGAGGCCAAGGCCTGCTTCTTACTGCTCGCATTGAAGCGAATAGGACCGCATTGCATAAGGATGATCGGGTGGTGGCCGTCTTTTCGAATTGGGGTTGCCGTTAGTCCGACCACGTACTTCGCTTTGATCTTCTTCAGCACTCGTTCGAACGAAAAGGCCGAGACGTGATGGCATTCGTCCACGATCACCTGGCCGTATTCAGCGACGACGTCCTTCACCTCGCCCTTTCGAATCAGGCTCTGTATGACTGCTACATCGAGTTGGCCGGTTTGCCTGTTCTTCCCACCTCCGATCTGGCCGATATCCTTGATGGCGAGCCCGAGGAATAGTGCTAGTCTATCCCGCCACTGATCCATTAGTTGGCGGCGATGAACCAGGATCAGTGTGTTCACTTTGCGCAGTGCCATCAGCTGCGCAGCAATGGCTGTCTTGCCAAATGCTGTCGGAGCGCAAAGGATGCCCTCATCGTTAGCAGCCAGAGTCTTGGCTGCCTCTATCTGACCTGGACGGCGATCGCCGTGGAAGTCGACCTCGACAGGAACTCCGCCGGACCGATGATCTGTAACCTCGACCTCGATGCGGTGGCTCTCGAATAGATCGAGTACTTCTTTCAGTAAGCCCCGCGGCAATGCGATGTGATGAAGCAAGTCCTCGGCGCAAGCGATGACTCGGGGTTTGCCAAAAGTCGAAAGCCGCATCGCCTGTGCGCGATAAAACTCCGGATTCTGAAACGCAGCTAAGCGCATTAAGCGATCCAGAAACACATTGGGCAAGTCTATCTTCTCGACGTAAATCAGGTTTCCAAGTGTGATCGATATGTTTGGCGGCAGCGGTTCTGGTATCGGCCTATCAGCTATCCGTCCAGAGGGTGGAAGGAGCCAAGGATCACTGGCGCCATCGTAGTCGCTTGCTCCATGTCGAACGTTAATTACGTCGCCGGTTGGATAGACCTTGCGAAGAAGTCCTTGCGCTTCGTCCGGGGTCAATCGCTTGATTAAGGAGAGGAACGCCCATTGGTCGTCGTAGGGTTGCAAGTGATCGTCAACGAATACGCTGTTACCGCTTTCCCGCGGGCCGTGCTGTAGGGGAAGTGCGATGAGATTTCCAAATCCGCCCTTAGGCATCGTGTCCTGGCTGGGAAACAAGCGGTCATAAGAGTCGAGGCCCAGGGCGTAACGCCGCTCCATCGTGCGAGTCAAGATGGCGCTCGCGAGCTTCCTCGCCAATGCCGCTTGTACAGGACTTGCGAAGAATATCCAGACATGGCCACCGTTACCTGATCGCGAACGCTCTAGTGACGCAGGCACTCCAGACTCGTGACACATCTTCAGGAAGGCGCAAGCATCCGCTTCCCAGCTCTTCTTGTCGAAATCTACCGCGACAAACCAACACGTATCGTCTGTCAGCAGGGGATAGACTCCGATGGTTTGCTCTCCCAGCAGATGATTTCTGATCACTTCCTCGCCTAATGAAAATAGCTTGGTGATGCGAAAGGACTTCTTCGGGCCTCGACCGGAGGAAGGCGACTGGTCCCATTCCTTGTTGCCTGCCGGTGAGTAACCCGTCTTGCCGTTCTTACCTTCCCACCTGACCGCGTACACGTCGTCCCTGCCGCGAAACAGATCTTTGAACAAGGACACTTTGACTTCCGGACGCGAGTCAACGGTTACCTTTGCCGCTGGTTGTGGTTTTGCCTCGGTACTCGACGGCGGACGCTCAGGGCTTGGGGGACGGATCTCTGGGGCCTCGCCAATACGCAGCCTGAGCCTCGCATTCTCATCACGCAAATGCTCGCATTCGGCCACCGCCTTGGCGAGTTCAGCCTTCAGACTCTCGTCATCGTTCACAAATCAACTCCGCTAAAAAGGACATCACAAAGGACTTTGCGGCTCTGGGATCCTGTCGCCGCACGTTTATCTTCGGACCAAACGCTTCGATCAGGTATAATCAAGACCATTATGGTAGCCTTGGAAGAAACCATCAGCATGCCACTTGTTGTCACTGAGCAAGGGACAATTAGAATCAAGGGCTCGCGAGTCAGTTTGGATTCTATTGTCCATCATTTCAAACTCGGAGCCACGGCCGAGCAAATTGTCCAGAGCTTTCCTTCGCTCAACCTCGGTGAGGTTTACTCGAGTATTGCTTACTACCTCACACACCGCCCGGAGATTGAAGAGTACCTGGAGCAGCAGGAAGCAGCCGCCGATGTTATTCAAGAACAACTGGAGTCTAATCCGGCCTACCAAAGCGAGATCGCCGAACTGCGCTCTCGTATGTTGGACCGGTGGACGACGGGTCACGACAACGGCGATGCGACCGCAACAAGGTAGATTGCGCTCCCATGCTGCGGTTGCTCATTGATCAAGATCTCGATCACGTCATTCTGCGCGGGCTCCTACTTCGGGTTCCGAAGTTGGATGTTGTCACCGCCTATCAAGCTGGTCTCGGTGATGCATCTGATCCCGATCTGTTAGCCTGGGCGGCTGAGCAGAAGCGTGTAGTTGTTACTCACGACCGGCGCACGATGCCCAGTCATGCGGCAGCCAGGATCGCCGGAGGCGAAAGTGTTGCCGGTGTCATCATTGTGTCCCGGCGTCTCTCCGTGAGCCAAGTGATTAATGATCTTGAAGTGATCGTTTCATGTAGCGATGTAGATGAATGGGAGAATGTAATCAAGAATCTACCGCTCTAGAGCGAAGTGGACGCGAGTGCGGAAGAGGGTTACAGAATGCGGACGACGCGCCGAGAAGGCCAAAGTAAAGGAACAAGTCAAAGCCACGAAGGCCCGCAAATCGACCTTCATATTCCATTCTAAGGGGAGCCCAAGAAGCGCAGAACGCACTTTGCGAAAGGCTGTAAATATTGGCAAGACGAGGATTGCGAGCGAGCGCTAAATTGCTGAGCTAAGCGGGCGAGATCATGGACGGTCAGTCTACACACCGGATTTCCCTGACGCAACCGCCTGTTCCATCAACGACACTGGCCACCTGTGAAGCTCTCCGCACTTGCTCTGACCACGCTTCTTCCGGGTTCAAAAAACGCTAAGGCGATAGCAGTGACGATTCACTAATTGCCTTCCGCAGGAACGCTCTTTTGTAGTTCGCGAGCCACTCGCAAGAACGCCCGGGCGGCATGCGATAGGGTGGCGCTCTTTCGGTAAACGAGATAAAGGCGCCGTTCCAACTTCATCTCCCGCACCGTGAGCGCCGCCACCTGCCCGCGCACTATCTCGCTTTGTGCCGCAAGTTTTGGTACCAGCGCCACACCCATACCACCCTCGACGAAACGTTTGATCGCCTCCAGCGTTGGCATCTCCAATGAAATGTTTAGTGGCGTCCGATATTTTTCAAAGGCTCGCACCACCTTCTCCCGATAAGGTGACGGCACGTTATGCGCAATGAATGATTCCGCGCCGAGCTCGCGGACGGAAACGACCTTCCTCGCAGCAAGCGGATGATTGGGCGGAACAATCAGAGCTAATTCATCCGTCAATACAGCTACCGAGGCAATGCCGGTATCGTTTGGTTTGAAGGAGACGATTCCAATCTCAGTTTCACGCGCGAGTATCTCCGAAGAAATTCGACTCGCCAAACTTCGTTTCACTTCAATTTTGATATGGGGATGACGCGCGCGAAACACCGGCAGGAGAGGCAGCAGGTACATTACCGTGTATTCGTTTGCGCTCAGGCTCAGCTTCCCGCGATGCAATCCCTTCAACTCCTTAATTGCCGCGTGCGCACTAAGCCTCAGATTGAGCATTTGTTGAGCATGGCCCAGGAGCAGTCGCCCCGCGGCGGTCATGGTTCCGTCCTTCGACGAGCGATCGAAGAGCGGTTCGCCGATTTCCGTTTCCAGCCGGCGGATCGCCTGGCTGATTGCGGGTTGGGTGCGGTGGAGTCTCTCAGCGGCGCGAGAGAAGCTCTTCTCCTGCGCTACCGCAATGAGTACCTCAAGCTGATTCATGTCCAATGGTCGAGTCTCCTCTAAAAATCTCTCGTCAGGTCTACCTCAACGAGAAGCACATACGAATCCGGTGAGTAAAACAGGCTCCGTTATAGTGCCCCTGCCTTCGGGTTATGGTATCACGATAGATTATGTAGTCATAGAAATTATAACTTTGACTATCCGTGAGGCAGCCTCTACGATTGACCTCTTCTGGAGGGCTGAAAATGGCAAGAGAACGAATAGCGGTGTTTGACACCACTTTACGCGACGGTGAGCAGTCGCCCGGTTGTTCGATGGATCTGGCTGAGAAGGTCCGCATGGCGCGGCAGTTGGAAAGTCTCGGTGTTGACGTTATCGAGGCCGGGTTTCCGATTTCCTCGGAGGGCGATTTCGCAGCAGTTAAAGCCGTTGCGAACGACTGCCGGAACGTTACGGTTGCAGCGCTTTGCCGCACTTCGGAGAAGGATGTACTGAGAGCGGCCGCAGCTTTGGAACACGCCGCACATCCTCGCATCCATACCTTTGTGGCCACGTCCGACCTTCATCTGGAATATAAACTCCACAAGAGCCGCGCTGAAGTGATCGAGATGACCCGCGAAGCGGTTTCGCTCGCGCGCGAATATGCTGAGGACGTGGAATTCTCAGCCGAGGACGCGACCAGAAGCGACGTCAACTTCCTGTGCGAAGTGTTTGACGCCGCCATCGAGGCAGGCGCGACGGTGATCAACGTGCCCGATACTGTCGGTTACACGATGCCAGTGGAATTCTCGCGGCTGGTGCGCAGGGTTCGTGAATTGGTCGGCGAGCGCAACGTTACTATCAGCGTGCATTGCCACGATGATCTGGGACTGGCCGTCGCGAATAGCCTGGCGGCTATTGACGCCGGCGCGCGACAAGTGGAATGCACGATCAATGGCATCGGTGAACGAGCAGGAAATGCATCGCTGGAAGAAATTGTGATGGCCCTGAAAGTGCGAGCTGATCAGCTACCTTTCGAATCGTCGATTCAGACCGAAGAGCTCTATCCAACGAGCCAGCTGCTTTCCTCGATCATTAACTGTCCGGTGCAACCGAATAAAGCGATCGTGGGCCGAAACGCTTTCGCGCATGAAGCCGGAATCCATCAGCATGGGATGATTAGCAATCCGCTTTGTTACGAGATCATGACGCCTGAATCGGTGGGCGTAACCGCGAGCAACCTGGTATTAGGCAAGCATTCGGGACGGCACGCCCTGGCGCTGCGTTATGAAGACCTTGGCTACTCAATGCTCCCGGCGGAAGTTGACGTTGTCTACAAACGCTTCACATCGCTCGCCGATCGCAAGAAGCGCATCTATGATCAGGACCTGATTGCCTTGCTTCAAGGTGGATTTGGAACGCGTGACTCGATCGTTAGCGAAGCCGCGAATGCAGCTGGCAGTTGGGCGCATGCGGTTGGTAGCTAAGACAAAACATCTGATTGAACCAACCAAAGCTAGCAGCTCGACGCAGGGTAAGCCTAAAAAAGAACAATGAGACTAAGGATCACGATTCTCGAAGGTGACGGCATCGGTCCCGAGGTAACGCGCGAAGCGGTGCGTGTGCTGCGCGCTGTGGCTGCGTTGCACGGCCACGAATTCAGCTTTGATTACAAACCGATTGGTGGAGCTGCGATTAGGCAGACCGGTTCGCCTCTGCCGACGGCTACGTTGGACGCATGTCTTGACGGCGATGCAGTGTTTTTGGGAGCCGTCGGCTCTCCGGAGTTTGATTCGCTGCCTCCAGCGGAACGACCGGAAGCTGGACTCCTCCTGCTTCGACGAGCACTCGGTGGTTTTGCAAATTTGCGCCCGGCAATTTCGTACGAGGCAATCTCCGCAGCGTCTCCCCTGCGCCCTGAGGTTGCTCGGGGCGCGAACATTCTGATAGTGCGTGAGCTGCTCGGCGGGCTCTACTTTGGAGAACCGCGCGGCAAATGGGGCGAAAATGGGAACTCGGCCGCCACCAATACGATGAGCTACTCCGTCCCGGAGATCGAGCGAGTGGCACGAGTGGCGTTTGAGGCCGCAACAAAACGAGGCAGAAAGGTTACTTCGGTCGATAAAGCCAACGTGCTGGAGACATCCCAACTTTGGCGAGCGACTGTTTCGCAGGTTGGTCGCGACTATCCGTCGGTGACGTTGGAGCACATGTATGTGGACGCATGTGCAATGCACTTGATCACAACTCCACGACGTTTTGACGTGCTACTAACTGAGAATCTTTTCGGCGATATTCTGTCAGACGAGGCTGCAGCCATCACTGGATCACTGGGTATGCTGGGCTCGGCCACAATCGGCGGCGAGGTTGGACTTTACGAACCGGTACACGGCTCGGCACCCGACCTGGCTGAGCGCGGCATTGCTAATCCATTTGGCGCGATCGCCTCAGCTTCGATGTTGCTTCGTTATAGCGCTGGACTTGAGCGCGAGGCTGACGATATCGACGAGGCGATTCAGTTCGTGCTGAACGCCGGTTATCGCACACGCGACATCAGCGCGGACGGCATTGGCCACATGGCCTCAACCTCGGAGATTGGCGAGCTGGTTACTGAGGCAGTCGCGGAAATTGCGGATTTGAGACACGCGTATCACGCGGTTTAGTGGCAAGAAGTCAGAGATCAGAGATCAGAGGTCAGGATCAGTTGAAAGAAAATATGTATTGAATTGATCCATGCAAGGGTTTTAGTTTCTTTGACAAATTAGAGTCTGTCGTCGTTCTGTAACCTATGCAAATCAATTCGGCGAAAGACCTGACGGTCTACCAAAAGGCTTACGAGCTTGCGATGAGGATATTTGAGTTGAGCAAAAACTTAGCAAGATGACGGACTGCGACGGAGAAAACAGCGAGACAGATTCGTCTTTAGATTTTGCAAGGGACTGTCGCTACATCACATCCGAATTACATGAGGAGTTAACTCGTCTGAGCCTGGAGGTTGGGAAGATGCTCGGGAGCATGATAAGAGCTCCTAACGCCTTTCTGACCTCTGACTTCTGAACTCTGACCTCTCGTTGTTATGCCACGTACCTTGTTCGAAAAGATCTGGGACGCTCACATCGTGCGGCAGGTCCCAGACCAGCCGACGCTTCTTTACATCGATCTACACCTCGTTCACGAAGTCACATCGCCGCAGGCGTTTGAAGGCCTGCGCGTCGCGAATCGCCGCGTGCGACGGCCGGACCTGACGGTGGCGACGGCGGACCATAATGTCCCGACTACTGATCGCAGTCTGCCAATTGCTGATCCCATCGGCGCAAAACAGATCGACACCCTTCGAGAAAACTGCCGCGATTTTGGAATTCAACTCTTCGATATCGATTCCGCAGAGCAGGGAATTGTTCACGTGATCGGTCCTGAGTTAGGGCTGACTCGTCCCGGAATGACGATCGTTTGTGGCGATAGTCACACCAGCACCCATGGCGCCTTCGGCACGCTTGCTTTCGGCATCGGCACCAGCGAGGTGGAGCACGTACTTGCCACGCAATGCCTGCCGCAGAACAAGCCACACACGATGCTCATCAACGTTCGCGGTGTTTTGCCGGAAGGTGTGACTGCAAAAGATCTCGCGCTGGGCATCATTGGGCAGATTCGAACCGACGGCGCAACCGGGCATGTAATCGAATATGCAGGAGAGGCTGTGCGCCAGCTTTCAATGGAAGGGCGTATGACCTTGTGCAATATGAGTATCGAGGCTGGCGCCCGAGCCGGAATGATCGCACCTGATGAAACTACCTTCGCATATTTGGAAGGACGAAGGTTCGCTCCTCGGGGTGCAGAGTGGACCGAAGCGCTGGCCGATTGGAAAACGCTTCGCACCGATGATGCCGCCGCGTTTGATCGTACGGTCGAGGTTGATGCTACAACGCTTGAACCGCATGTTACCTGGGGAACTAGCCCGGGAATGGTTGTGCCGGTGACTGGTTTTGTTCCTGATCCTGCTGCCCTGCAGGATGAACCTGATCGGCGGGCCTCCGAGCGAGCTCTGGAGTACATGGCCCTTACACCGCGGACCAGGATTCAGGATATTCAGATTGATCGAGTTTTTATCGGTTCGTGTACTAATGCCCGACTTGAGGATTTGCGCGCGGCGGCCCGCATCGTCAAAGGCTACCACACCAACAGTTCGGTGAATGCGATGGTCGTTCCAGGATCACAGGCGGTTAAACGGGCTGCCGAAAGCGAAGGCCTGGATCGCATCTTTCGCGAGTCCGGCTTCGAGTGGCGCGAAGCAGGTTGCTCAATGTGCCTCGGTATGAACGCCGATATCCTGCAACCCGGTGAACGCTGCGCCTCAACCAGCAATCGCAACTTCGAGGGACGTCAGGGGCGTGGGGGCCGTACTCACCTGGTCAGCCCAATGATGGCTGCGGCAGCGGCAATAACGGGACACTTCACCGATGTGCGAGAGTGGAGATTCAATAAATAATGAACCCTTTTCGCATCCACACCGGCATTGTCGCTCCGCTTGATCGAGCTAACGTCGACACCGATCAGATCATTCCGAAACAGTTTCTCAAACGAATTGAGCGGACGGGCTTCGGCCAATTCCTGTTCTACGATTGGCGTTTTCAGCCGGATGGAGAAATCAACCCATCCTTTGTTTTGAACCAACCGCGCTATCGTGAGGCTTCCATACTGGTCGCGGAGAAGAACTTTGGCTGTGGCTCCTCGCGCGAGCACGCTCCATGGGCTCTCGCGGACTACGGCTTTCGGGTGATCATTGCCCCGTCATTTGCCGACATCTTTGCTAATAACTGTTTAAAGAATGGCTTGCTGCCGGTGACGCTCAAGGATGAAGAGGTAGCCGGAATCATCGAGGGCGCCCGTGAGATCAATAATTACCAACTCACTGTCGATCTCGAACGCCGCACCGTTACCGATTCAAACGGATTCTCGGCGTTGTTTGCTATCGACGACTTCCAGCGCCGTTGCCTGATTGAGGGCCTTGACGAGATCGGCCTGACTCTACTTGATGAGGCCGACATTGCCATCTTTGAGCAAAGGCGCGTTGCGACGTCGGGCTCCTAATCGGAAGTCGTATCAACGTCGACCTCATCTCCCCTTGCCGCTTGCCAATCCTCTGATAGGCTAACCATCTGAAAGACTCCTGAACAGCATCATTCGTAAGAGGCAAAGGAATGAAGGACTCATCCGACGGCTCAGCAAACGATTTAGCAAATAATCCGCGAGCGGCGATTGACAGCATTGACGAGGAATTGCTTCGCCTCCTGAATGATCGTGCCGCGCTCGCGTTGAAAGTAGGCGCGGTCAAGAGACAAGGTGACGCTTCACTTTGCGACAATCAGCGAGAGCGCGAGGTGCTCGCGAGATTGCGCCAGTTGAATCCTGGTCCACTGGACGAAAAGAGTGTCATCAACATTTTTCAGCGCATCATGGACGAATGCCTGCACGTTCAACTGCGCGCGTTTCATTCGCCCGCAGCAGACGCCGTTGCAGTGTCCCTCAAGCCTACACACCTGGAATCTGAAGCCCGCGTGGCGTTCCAGGGGGAGCAGGGAGCTTTCAGCGAAGAAGCTGCCATCGAGCTCATAGGTCAGCGCTGCAGGCCAGTGCCGCGACCGACGTTCGAATCTCTCTTCACCGCTATTGATGAGGGAAGCGCAGACTACATTCTGGCGCCGCTGGAAAACAGCCTCATGGGCTCAGTGCACCGTTGCTACGACTTGCTGCTGGAAAGTTCGTTGTCGATCGTGGCTGAAGTGGTTTGGCCAATCTCGCTCTTCCTGATTGGTTGCCGTGGAGCTTCTCTTGAAACGATTGAAACGGTGGAATCGCACCCGGTGGCGCTGGCCCAATGCGAGCGTTTTTTTACCGCGCACCCGCGTCTGAACCGAATTGCGACTGACGACACTGCAGGCAGCGTGCGGCGCGTCGTTGAAACCGGCGACATCACGAAAGCGGCCATTGCCGGTCGTCGCGCGGCGAGTGTTTACGGCGGCAGCATACTGAGCGAGCACCTGGAAGATCATGGCGAAAACTACACTCGCTTCGTCCTCCTGGCTGCCAACCCGGAGGCGACCGCGCGCGGCACCAAGATTTCACTCGTGGTCAGACTGGCCCACCGGCCGGGCGCGTTACACGATGCACTGAGCCCTTTCGTTCGCCGGGGAATAGATTTATTGCGGATTGAAAGTCGCCCGATCAAGGGTCGACCATGGCAATACAATTTTTATCTTGATCTGCACGCGCCGGCCAATGAGAGTGAGTTGCGTGGTGCGCTCGACGACATTCGAGAACGCGCCGAACATGTGCGGTACCTTGGGCGCTACTCATCGATTGACATCGCGCGGTCTAACCAGACGAGTTTGCATTCGACATGATTCTAATCCTTAAAGCGAACACGGAGATGGAAAGTCCCGAGTATGAGCATTTGATGCGCCATCTCTCGCGGCTTCAGAATATCGAGCTGCGCATCCACCGGCAACGCGGTGTCGAACAAACGTTAACGGAAATCTATTTGATTGGTAACACGGCGGCGCTTTCGGTTGAAGAGATGAAAGGCTTGCCCGGTGTGGAAAACGTGGTTCGGGTTTCAGAAGAATATCGGATTCTTGGGCGACACAAGGACGACCACCGGTCAAGTCATTTTGAGTACCAGGGCGAGCGCTTTGGCCAGGATACGCTGCATGTATTTGCAGGCTTGTGCGCCGTCGACACGCCCGAAAATGTTGCCGCGATGATGCGCGCGTTGCGTGACAATGGCCAGGTCTGTACGCGCATGGGCGCTTACAAGCCCCGCACCAGTCCCTATTCTTTTCAGGGTCATGGCCAAAGCTGTCTGCCGTACGTTTTTGAGCTCGCGGGAACTTACGGCATCAAGATCATCGCGATGGAAGTGACGCATGAGTCGCAGCTTGACGAAATCCGGGAAGCCCTGGAGAGCGCTGGAAATCCCACCGGCGTGTTGCTGCAAATTGGCACGCGAAACACGCAGAATTTTGAACTGCTGAAAAGCGTCGGCAGGCAACACGAGTTTCCGGTCCTGCTCAAACGCGGTTTTGGGATCACGCTCGACGAGTCACTCCATGCCGCCGAATACCTGGCTAGTGAAGGGAACCGCAGAGTTGTATTTGGACTACGCGGGATGAAGACGAACATTGCGGCTCCGCATCGAAACTTCGTGGATTTCGCACACGTGCCGGTGGTCAAGCGCCTTACGCGCATGCCCGTCTGTATCGATCCGTCGCATGCTGTCGGCAGCCGCAGTCGAGGTCCTGAAGGCATCCTGGACATCATGCACGTCACTGCGCAGGGTGTGATTGCCGGGGCGAACATGATCCTCGTGGACTTCCATCCGGAGCCAAGCAAGGCGCTGGTAGATGGACCACAGGCGCTGAGGCTGGATGAACTGCCGGCGTTTCTCGAAGACGTACGGATAGCTGGCGAAGCTTTCAAGCAGAGGCTGGCCACGTTTCAGAACAGTTTGGGAACTTAACCGGTGAATTCGAAACCCCGCCGCATACGCAGTGGGGTTCCGGTGAGCTACAGTTCAAAAACCCTGGGCCTACTGTCCGATGGGCGGATCGGCAACGGTTGCTGCCTGCGTGCTGTTGACGTGGATAGTGTTGCTGTCTGAGTCGAGATAGAAGTGGTTTTTCCCGGTCGCGCCAACGCCTTCAGTTACCTGCGGGTCCGCGTTAACAGCGAATCCCGCCTGGGCTGTGGTTGACTTGGGAATCACTCGCATATTGAAGACATAACCTTCCACCACGGGCGTACCGCCGCTGAATCGGGTGTCGAGCAGTCCTTCTTTCAACATCTCTTCAAACGTCCCAAAGGCGCTGCGCTGGTGAGCGTTGTAATAAAGCATCTGTTGCTCGGCAATTGTTCTCAGCGTCTTAACGGCAGCAGCCTCGTTTGCCGACTTTACTGCTGCCTTCCAGCCGGTCACACCCACAGCGATCAGAATTCCAATGATCGCAATGACGATCATCAACTCAATGAGAGAAAAGCCATGCTGGGAACTTCGATGATTACGGTCCAATTTCATAATATCTCCTCGCGTCTGGTTACACGCGCAAACTATCGTTAGGTTCCTGGGAAAGGTGTCTCTTGAAACACGGGTGTAATCCGAAACGGACTAGAGTTTACTACAGCGGATTGTGAACGTCATGTGCGGCCGCCAGAAGGTTTGACGTGCCAGAGCGAGTTGTAGCATGTAGAATGAAACAAATTTGCTAAGGGAACAGGACCGGAGCGCTGATTGATGAGAAGTTTCGACACCGCAAAAGGGCAGGCAACGCTGGTCGCTTCAGATGCAATGGAGAAGATCGACCGTCTGCAAAACGCTATCGAGACGGTAATCAAGGGCAAACCGGAAGCAGTTCGCCTCGGGATAGTGGCCCTGATCGCTGGTGGGCATTTGCTGGTGGAAGACGTTCCCGGAGTGGGCAAGACGACGCTGGCCCAGGCATTGGCTCGCGCACTTCACTGCAGTTTTCAGCGCATACAATTCACGTCCGATCTCCTCCCGTCAGACGTGCTAGGCCTGTCAATTTACAACCAGCACGCCAACGTGTTTGAGTGGAAACCCGGGCCAATCTTCGCCAATGTCGTCCTGGCCGACGAGATAAATCGAACGACCCCGAAAACACAGTCGGCGCTGCTCGAGGCCATGGCTGAACGACATGTGACTGCCGAAGGCGTTACTCATCCTTTGCCCGCGCCGTTTATCGTGGTCGCCACTCAAAATCCTATCGAACATCACGGCACTTACCCGCTGCCCGAGTCGCAACTCGATCGCTTCATGCTGCGGCTCCGTATTGGTTACCCATCTACCGAAGATGAAAAACAGATTCTGCGCGATCGCGAATATGGAGATCCACTGGAAAACTTGCGACCCGTGATGACGGCGTCTGAGATCGTTGAACTGCAGGGAAACGTTGCCGAGGTCGCGGTTGATGATGCGTTGATTGAATACCTGATGCGTATCGTTGCGGCCACCCGCGATTCGGAGATGCTGGATCTCGGCGTCAGTCCTCGTGGAACTCTTTCGCTTTTTCGTGCCGCCCAGGCGCTGGCGTTAACCGAAGAACGCTCTTATTGCATCCCGGACGATATCAAGCGTTTGGTGGTTCCGGTCTTTGCGCATCGCATTCTTGTCAGCACTCGCTTCTCCTCGTCAATGCGTCGCAGCCAGGAAGCTGAGGCGGTGCTTAAAGAAATTATGAAGACAGTCAGCGTGCCGCTTTAGGAAAGATGAAGGCGGAAGATGACTGTAAGGATGAGGGCGGAAGGATGAAGGATGAAAAGGAATATCGACGATCTTCGAGAGATTAAATCTTCATTCCTCATCCCTCAGCCTTCATCCCTTTCAAAGTGGCGCAACGCAATTCTCGGGACGCTCCTGGTTCTCACCGGACTTGTCGCAGCTTTCATCACCGTCTTCGCCCGCTATACGGACAACTACACTTTAGCCGCAGTGGCCGCGACGCTCTCGCTAATCAGCGCGGCGCTAATGCTGATCTTCATCGTTCCACCGCTCGCGCGTTCGGCCCGCCTCGAAGTTAAGGGCCTGGATTTACCGGTGGGCATAACGGGCGGCGGCGGGGTTTTCCTGCTGATAATGATCGTGGTTGGTTTTGCGGCATGGAATACCGGAAACAACCTGCTGTTTCTGGTTTTCTCGTTGCTATGTTCCACGCTCTTTGTTGGAGGTGTGGCCGCCAGGGCGTCTTTGCGCGACCTAATTGTCTCGGCGCGTTTCCCGGATCATATTTTTGCAGGCGAATCAGCGCCGGTGATCGTCACGCTGCGAAATGCCAAGCGGGTCCTGCCTTCTTTTTCCATTCTGGTTGAAGCTCGCGGTCCCGACGATTCAAAGAAGGCAGGCAATCGCCGTCGCCGTCGAAGCTTTCTTAAACGGCCTCTGGCTTACTTCACTTATGTCCCACACCATGCAGCCGCGGAGCAACGGGTGGAACAGTTATTCGGGGCACGCGGCCACGTGCACATAAACGGCTTTGAGCTCTCAACCCGTTTTCCGTTTGGCTTCTTCCGTTTCCGCCGTCGCCTCAGCGCCAGAAATGTGGACATCGTAGTGTATCCAAAACCCGAGCCAGTGGGCGACGCACTGCATCTGCTGCCGATGTACGCCGGCCACTTTGCCTCCTCGCGGCGCGGGGTGGGCCAGGATCTGTTTTCTTTGCGCAACTATCAGGCGCGCGACGATCTGCGTCACATAGATTGGAAAGCAACGGCCCGAGCCCGCAATCTGATGGTGCGAGAATTTACCGCAGATGATGAACGGCGGATTACCATCGTTCTCGACACGCGCGAACTTCCCGATCCAGATCTCAAGACGTTTCAGAAACGCTTCGAAGATGGTGTTGTCCAGGCCGCTTCATTGCTGAAGCATTTCATCGATGAGCGCGCCGAGGTGCGCCTGGCGCTTGGCGAGGATGTCGGAAACTACGGCAGCGGTCTCGGACATATGTTTGACGGCTTGCGCCGGCTGGCCGTGGTGAGTCCTGAAAAGAAACGCGATCTTGAAGAGATAGTTGCCGGGGTTGACTCAAGTGGTGATAAGGACGAAAGCCTGGTTGATGAAGACTACGCTATCCTGCTCACGACCGCGCCGCCCGGAACAATTCCCGCGCGGATTTGGCGCGCGTCCCACGTCATCTACGTGTGACAGCAAACGAACAGGTGATCGCAATTCTTCTCTGCGTCGACGCCGCGCAGCCTGCGGTTAATGCCGACCCACTCACCGCAGAGGCGCAGAGATCGCCGAGTTAACGCAGAGACCTGAAATCACATGACCGAATCAAGAAAGGTGGCGCGCCAGACCACTCAGTAGTGGTAGACTGAAATACCTTGCCTGTCATCCCTCAGTTTACAGATCAATTAACGAGGAAAACTCTTTGACACCCAGGGACTCGTCGGCTGCGAAGCCCACCGCACCATCAGCATATTCCGCGACTACGCTACGCATTATCGCCGCTTGTTTCATTCTGTCGGGAGCGACGGGATTAATTTACGAAATACTTTGGGCCCGAATGCTGGGCCTCGTATTTGGTGCTACCACGCTGGCAGTGAGCACGGTGTTGGCCGCCTTCATGGGAGGCCTCGCGCTAGGCAGCGCGCTTGCAGGACGTTTGGCTGGAAGAGTGGCTCGACCTGTGCGCGCCTACGGTTTACTTGAGATTGGCATCGCGCTGTACGCGCTGGCGGTGCCGCTTCTCTTCAGCGTCGTTGATAACCTTTACGCGATTATCTGGCAGTATTTCCATCCGAGTTTCTTTGTCTTTAGCTCCTTAAGATTCCTGCTTTCCTGTGTGATGCTGCTGGTTCCCACCACGCTAATGGGCGCCACGCTTCCTTTGTTATCGTCGGCTTTGACTCGCTCCGCTAATGCAAACACGTCGGTTACGCGACTCTACACTCGCAATCTTGTCGGCGCCATCTGCGGAAGTCTTGCCGCCGGTTTTCTCTTGTTACCAATTCTTGGGGTCAGGGCGACGATCTACGCGGCTTCCTTCATCAACATCGTCATTGGCATCGTCGCGATTTTTGCGGATCGACCAGGGCAGCCAAAGCTGGCGTCAGCGGAATCGCCGGCTGAGGCAGTTGAGTTGCCCTCTGTTGAAACCGAAACACATGTCACTGCCGACGAACCCGATGCGAAGAGGTTTTGGTTATTTTGCGCCTTCGTTTCGGGGTTCGTCACTATCAGCACCCAGGTGGCCTGGACTCGAATCCTCTCCATGATCATCGGCTCGAGCACCTATGCTTTCAGCATTGTGGTGGCGTTGTTTCTCCTGGGCCTCTCGGCCGGTGCTTTCCTGATCGCGCGGCGCGGCCGAGGAAGACTGCGTGCCACGATGGTAAAGGTCGAATTGCTCACGGCGGTGAGTCTGATTCTGAGTCTGGCGGTGGTGAATCGCATTCCGGAAATCCTGATACAGACCGGCTTGCGTTTGAATATCGAGAGTTGGGTGGGACTGCTCGCGCTGCAGGTTTTGTCAGTTGGGTTGCTGGTGCTCCTGCCTGCGTTTCTGATGGGCACAGTAATGCCGCTGGTGCTGGTGTGGACGGGGAGCCATTCCGAACAGGAGTCAGTGAAACTTGTGGGTCGCAGTTATGCGGTGAACACGATTGGTGCAATCGCGGGGGCCTTTGCAGCCGGATTTGTTTTGATTCCGCGTGTCAGCACACGCTTCACAATTATTGTAGCGGCCGCCTCGTGCGTGGTGGTGGCGGCTGTAGCTTACCAACCGGCAAAGGAAGCAGGCGATAGAGATCTCAAACGCGGATTAGCGGCTGGTGCAGCAGCTGTTTTGATCGTTCTGATGTTTATCTTCGCGCCGAGGATGAACCTCGCTGATTTGTCGATCGGAGCTTTCGACAGCCTGATGCGCGTGATCGCAAAATCGAGAGGCGAAAACACTGAGGAAGCCAGCCGCCGCCCTGGACCAGCAGTTCACAAACTCCTGATGTATGAAGAGGGACCGACATCCACAGTTTCCGTGCGTCAGGATTGGGACATCATCTCCATGGCCATTAACGGCCGCACCAATGCATCTGACAAGGAGGATATGCCCACGCAGGTGATGCTGGGCCAACTGCCATTGCTGGTCGCGCCTAATACCAGGAATGCCCTGGTGGTTGGGTACGCTACGGGCGTGACGGCGGGATCGATGTTGCAATCGTCGCTTGAAAACCTGGAATGCGTCGAGCTTGAGCCGGCGACTATTCGGGGATCAAAGTTGTTCGAGCATGTAAACAACAAACCGTTAAACGACCCGCGAATGCGTTTGATTATTGACGATGCCAGGACCTATTTGCGCGTAACACCAAAGCGGTTTGACATCATCGTTAGTGAGCCCAGCCACCCGTGGGTGCCGGGTGTGGCCAATCTTTTTACTGAAGAGTTTTTCCAGCTCGGGCGTGATCGATTGGCTGACGAAGGTGTATTCGTTCAATGGCTGCAAATCTATCAACTGTCCACGGACAGTTTGCGTTCCGTGCTCGCCACGTTTCATCGAGTGTTTCCGCACGTGTCGGTCTATCGTGTAGAGGGCGCAACAAAAGGTAAGGATCTACTGCTGGTCGGGAGTCGCAGTCCACTGCCGTTTGAACGACTGATGGAACGAACGCGTGAGCGCATGGGCCATCAGCTTGTGTCAGCTGAGTTGGCCCGGGTGAACATCAGGAGCGAAGCTGACGTCCGGTCGTGGTATGTCTGTGATGAAGTCAAGCTGGGGCCTGCCGTTGCCGGCGCGGTCATCAATACAGATGACAACATGCACATCGAAACGACGGTGCCGCGCGAAGCGTTTCGTCCGTTGATGCAAACAAATGCAACTTGGATTGAGTCGCTCGCGAAATGAGTCGGGCGCTCCCAAATAAGAGTTACTGATTAGACTCCGGACGCCAGACTCGTTTGAGTAACTCATCGGCGGCCGTCTCGCCGCTGCGAATACAGTCGGGCAATCCGGGTCCTGAGTAGGCGTTTCCTGCGAGGGCGAGCTGAGGCAGGGAAGCAACTCGCTCGTTTATTCGTGCAACCAGATCTAAATGGCCCACGTGATATTGCGGCATTGAACGTTCCCACCTTCGCAGCTCGCTAAACATCGGCGCAGATTCAACACCGAGCAGATCGCGCAAGTCGGCACGTACTCGCGAGAGCAACTCTGCTTCCGACAACTCAAGCATTTCGGGTTGTAGTGCGCCGCCTACGAAAACTCGCAGCAGCACGCATCCTTCCGGAGCGCGACCTGAAAATTTCACACTGTTGAAGGTGCAGGCGATCATCGATCGCCTTTCTATGAATGGAACTACAAAGCCGAAGCCATCAAGATGGTGCGGAATGTCAGAACGGCGATAGCCAAGATTTAGGGTCGCACTAGAAGCATAGGAGATCTCGCCGAGATGAGAGGCTAGCTGCGGCTCAACTTTGTGAAACAGCGCGGCGCTAACGTGGGCGGGCAGCGCTATACAAACAGCATCCGCCGACAGTGTCTCACCATCATCAGTCCGAATCTTCCATACTTGCTCTACTTCATCACCTGAACTTGATTTTTCCAGCGACAGCGAGTCCACCGTCGCGTTTAAGCGGAGTGGGCGTTCGGAGAAATTGGCGTTCGCAATCTGCGAGTGAAGTTCGGAAATGCGTTCTGCAAGTTTGTCGGTGAGCAGCTGCATGCCGCGATCGAATGAAACGAAGAGACTGTAGCGCGCACCGCTGGTATCAATGCCAGCCTCCGAGCCCTCCCTTTCGGTCGGGTTTCTGTTTTGTTTTCGAAGCGCGCGAATCAGGCTGCGATGCTCGCTTTCCATTTCCAAAAACCGGGGCATCGTGGCCCTCAAGCTCAGAGTCTCCGGATCCGCAGTATAGATTCCGCCAACCATTGGTTGGCCCATGCGCTCCAGCGCTTCCTGGCCCAGGCGACGCCGGACAAAACTCGCGAGACTCTCATCAGAGCTTCCGCTTCCCGACCTGCGCGGAAGCGCCATGTCGAGGGCCATCCTCGCTTTCCCACGCCAGCTGAAAATATCGCTCCTGAAGAAAGGCCATAACTCCGCAGGAGCGAGCAGTTGGAATCCCCTCGGCACCGGACGCAGACGGCCGCGACGCACAACAAAGCTGCGACGAAAGTTCTTGTTGGTCTCAATAAGGTGAGGCTGCAGACCGAGCCGATGCGCGAGATCCAGAGCCGCAGGTTTTTCCGATAGAAAGGAATCTGGTCCAGTCTCGATCAGAAAACCATCGCGCTGATGAGTCTCTACGATCCCTCCGAGCCGGTCACTGGATTCAAGCAAAGTTACGAGGACCCGCTCGCCAGAAGCTTCACTGCGCTCGAGAATGCGGTGCGTCGCCGCTAGTCCGGTGATGCCTCCACCGATGATCACAACGCGTTTCATGTTTGGAGTTCCGCCTTCAGGCGGGATCTGTCTGCGCACATTTTCTTACTAAGCGTGCGGCGCGGTGCGTTTCTCGGATCCGGAAACACAACATCCATCCGAGAAACACACTCGGACAGGACCTCTATCCGCTTCATCGGCCGAACAGTGCGAGTTTGTCCGTTCCAGAATCAGTTCGCGGATCATGTTGACAAAGGCTGGGTGGGTACCGGCGGTGGCTGCTCGATGCATCGTCATTCCCAGCTGCTCACACAACTCGCGTGCTTGTAAGTCGAGATCATAAATGATTTCCATGTGGTCCGACACGAACCCGACCGGCGCCACCACAACTTCGCGAACGCCGCGCGCATACAGTTCTCTTAAATGATCGCAAACATCCGGGCCGAGCCATGGCTGAGCCGGCGAGCCGCTGCGACTTTGAAAGGCGAGCTGCCAATTCTTAATCTCGAGTCTCTCTCCAATTAAACGACAAGTTTCGAGTAGCTGCGGTTGATACTCGCAATTAGAGGCCATCGACTCGGGAATGCTGTGGGCGGTGAACACAATCGTCGCGTGCTCGCGGACGGCATCTGAGGTGTTTTCCAACGCGTCGCGGATGTTGGCCACGTTGGCTTCAATGAATCCAGGATGATTATAGAAGGCGCGCAACTTCACAATTTGGGGTGCATCAGCGCCAATGGTCGCGCGCGCGCGTTCGATGTCCTCCAGGTATTGGCGGCAACTCGAGTATGAACTGTAGGCCGAGGTGACAAACGCAAGCGCGTTCCTGATTCCATCATCGCGCATTTGCCGAAGAGTGTCTGCGAGAAGCGGATGCCAGTTGCGGTTGCCGAAATAGACGGGCAGCCGGGGACCTTTGAGTTCTAATTGCTGCTCCATTGCCGCAATCAAGTTTCTATTCTGCTGGTTAATTGGACTAACCCCCCCGAACAGCTCGTAGTGTTTGGCGACGGCGAGCATGCGTTCGCGCGGCACGTTGCGGCCTCGCAAGACGTTCTCGAGAAATGGCAACACATCGTCTGGACCCTCCGGCCCGCCAAAGGAGACGACCAGCAGGGCATCGTATTCATCTTGAGTCGGGAATCCGGAGTCTTGAGTCTGGTTGTTCATAAAGTTGCTGATTAACTGCTGCAGACTCAGGACTCAGGACTCAGAACTCGGGGACTCCTGGCTCATTTGGTGGACCATGTCGACCAGGGCGATGACATTCTCGACTGGGGTTTCCGGCAGAATCCCATGACCCAGGTTGAAAATATGACCTGGCTTTCCTGCGGCTTGATTCAATATCTTTTGCGCCTCTGCTCTGAGGTGCTCTGGATTTGCGAAGAGTGCGACCGGATCGAGATTCCCCATCACGCCCACATCACTGCCCACACGTTCCCAGGCTGAATCCAGGGAAACGCGCCAATCGATTCCAATCACGTCGCCGCCAGCTTCGCGCATAAGTTCGAGTAACGCGGCGGTGCCGGTGCCGAAATGAAGCACAGGAGTTCCAGGGTTGACGCCAGAGATAACATTACGTGTGTGGGGTAAAACAAACTGGCGATAGTCGTCAGGACTCAAACAACCGACCCAGGAGTCGAACAACTGCACTGCCTGGGCCCCTGCATCGATCTGCGCGTTGAGATACTTAATCAGGGCGCGTGAAATCAGCGACATCATCGCATGCCATGCGCCACTGTCGTTGTACATCAACGACTTTGCGTGGACGTAGTTTTTGGATGCTCCACCTTCGATGATGTATGACGCCAACGTGAATGGCGCACCGGCAAATCCTATCAGTGGTAAGTCTGCCCGTAGCTCACGCCGAGTCTCTCGGATCGCGTCGAAAACAAACTGCAGCGCGCCAACTTCCTCAACCTCCCGCAGGCGGTCGACGTCAGCAGCCGTTCTCACGGGATTGTGAATCACTGGCCCCTCGCCCCTGGCAAATTCGAGATTCAATCCCATTGGCTCGATGATCAGAAGGATGTCAGCAAAGATAATCGCCGCGTCCACGCCAAGCCGCTCGGCGGCGGTCACCGTAACTTCCGCCGCTATCGATGGCGTCTTGCACAACTCAAGGAAATCCATTCGCGCACGTACCTCGCGGTATTCCTGCATATACCGCCCCGCCTGGCGCATCAACCAAATCGGCGTGAATGGAACCGACTCGCGCCGGCACGCTCGCATGAATGGGCTGTCGTACAGCGGGTCAGCAAGCGTTGCAATCTCTGTCGACAATCAATACCTCCAAAATTATGGAAACTCGGCCGACTATGCGGAGGAAGATTGTGCAACTTTCTCTTTCCTCGCTCGTTAAAAAGCTGTGCTTCGCGCGCCCTATGTAGATGGGCCCGGAGGCCTTCAATCGGCGGCGCAAAACACAAAATCAGACTACAACAAAGCGCTAAGACCCGGTAGTGACCACACGGCTTTCACGACAAAGCCCAGCTCGATCCTGGTAACAAACTCCGTATAGACGGATCAGTTGTGCAACCTTTCGTGTGGCTGGCGACTCCAAGTCCGACTTTTCCAGAGGCCTTACTTCCCAGGGAATGCCAATTTCCATTCTTTCGGGAGGTTAACACCGGCGCTCACTACAGCGTCCTTTCAGTGTAGATCCTGGCGGGGAATTCGAAGTAGTTAGGAAAGAAACGCTCCGGCATTGAAACGCCGTCTTGCTGCCGCGTCGTTTTGGTCAAGGGAACGCTTGTCAATTTTGTGAACACTGGCGACGGAGTTTCTCGCTTAACAAGGCGTTGGCTGTCCGAACAGGATTAAGAGCGCACGGCCGCGGAAATCACTATTATGAAGACTCTTGCATTGATTATTTGCGTTCTCGCCTTTGTTGCTGTTCCCGCGCTCGCTCAGACCGTTGTCCCCGCGACTGCTCCGGCTGCTTCGACGGCAACGCCGACCGCATCCCCTGCCGCGCCCTCAGCGGAGTCTACAGCTCCGGCAGCCACCAGGACCGCAGGATCATCCGGGTCGCCATCGGGCGCCAAAGGCGCGGTTGTTTTGCCTCCCGAAAAGGCAAACCCCGTAATCATTCCCAAGTTTGATAAGCCGCCGGTTATTGATGGAAATCTCAATGAGCCGGTGTGGCAGAGCGCTACCGTGCTCAAGGATTTTTATCAGATCGACCCGGGCGACAACACTGCGCCGTCGAAGCCGACCGAAGTGTTGATCGGATATGACCCGAAGTTTCTTTACATCGCATTTCGCGCGTTTGACGAGCCTGACAAAATCCGGTCGACAGTTGCCAAGCGCGACAACATTTTCAGCGATGACTACGTTGGCTTCTACCTGGACACATTCAACGATCAGCGGCGCGCGTTTGAGATCTTCTTCAACCCGCTCGGAATCCAGGGCGATGGTGTGCTTACTGAGGGGCGAGGCGAAGACTTCAGCGTAGATCTACTCCTGGAGTCGAAAGGCATCATTGGCCCAGAGGGCTACACAGTAGAGATTGCGATTCCCTTCAAGTCGTTGCGTTACGAGGCCGGTAAAGGAAAGCTCTGGGGTGCCCACTTTTTTCGACGCATTCAACGCTTTAATCGTGAACTGGATTCCTGGATGCCATTTTCCCGAAGCATCTCCGGCAACATGAACCAGGCGGGACATCTCGCGGGTCTTGAAGGCATCGCAGCTGAACGCACCATAGAACTGATTCCCAGCCTGACCCTCTCTGAGAGCGGCAGGTTTGTGCGTTCGTTTACTCCGCCAGTAGGCGTTGTCGATCCGGGGCGAATCGTCAATGAGCCCGTAAAGTTTGATCCCGGGTTGACGGCGAAGTTTACACCCAGCTCAGCATTAACTCTGGACCTTGCCATCAATCCTGATTTCGCGCAGGTTGAAGCCGATCAAATCGTCGTCACCACAAACCAGCGCTTCCCGATTTTCTTCCCGGAAAAGCGTCCTTTCTTTCTGGAAGGAATCGATATCTTTAGCACGCCCATTGACGCCGTCCACACGCGTTCGATAGTGGACCCCGATCTAGCCGTCAAGCTCTCGGGCAAACGCGGCCCGGATACGTTTGGCTTAATGCTGGCTTCCGACAACGGTCCCGGGAACTTAAATGCCGACGATCGTGGGGCGCTGATTAATTGCCAGCGCAGCCGTCAGATTAATCCCGCTCTGCTTTGTCGCAACGAAAATATCGTGGACAAGAATGCGTATGTTGGCGTGCTTCGGCTTAAGCACGATCTTGGCAAGAGCGAGAACACGATCGGCATGCTCGCCACCAGCTACAACTTCATCGAAAAGCGAAACCAATTGGCCGGAGTCGATGGGCGATTCAAGCTCGACAAGCAAACGACGTTCAACTTCCAACTGCTGGGAACGCATTCCCGAAACTTTTTCTATGATCCGAATGAGAACCGGAACAACTATCGGACTGGAAATGGTTTGGGCTATACGCTGGCTTACAGTGTGTCGGGCCGCAACCTTGGCTGGGAACTTTACGGTGAGGGCTTCACCAAAGATTACCGGGCCGACGTTGGATTCTTCGGACGCACGAATACCAACTTCAATAGTTTTTTTGCGCGCTACGACACCGATCGCAACCCAAAAAAGAAAATCATCAACCGGCATGTTCATAACTTCAGTTGGATAGGCTACGACTTTCAGGGGCGCATTCAGAACTGGGAGAGTGAGTTTTACATCGAGTGGCGGCTGCCGCGGAATTCATATTTTAGTTTGGCTTATGAGCCCGCCTACGAGCGCATACTCGAAGAGGAGTTTGGGGCAAAGCGCACTGCGACACGCAACGGAGCGTTCTTCGGTCCTGACGATGAGCGTTCCGTGCAGAAGCACCATTTCTTCATCGCCGGCAGTTCGCAGTGGAGCAAGAAAATTCAGTTTAACGCGCGCGCAGTGTGGCGCCGAAATCATCTAGATTTGGATTTTGGAGGTGGCCGGCGTTATCCGCGTGTCAGTCCGCCCGCACTCGTTGCGCGCGAGCTGGCTGCAAACGGTCAGTGTCCGAATTCAAGTGGCGTGTTCGCGGCTGGTTGTTTTCCGGCATTGGATCCGGGTGCGGGCAATCTCTTTGAGTTGACGGGCGCCGTGACTTATCAACCGACCAACGAGCTCCGCATGTCGCTCAATCTGGTGAGGCAGCAGCTCGTGCGCAAAGATACAGGCCTCACGGCATTTGATATCAACCTGCTAACCTTCCGTGGCACTTATCAGTTCACCCGAGCCACCTTCGCTCGAGCAATCGTCGACTACAACACGCTGAGCCGCAGGGCGCGAGCGCAACTGCTGGCCGGCTGGACCCCAAGCCCAGGCACTTCGTTCTATGTCGGCTACAACGATGATATGAATTACAGCGAACCGAATCCGTTTACTGCTCAGATCGTTCCGGGTTTCCGTCGGAACAGCAGAACGTATTTCATCAAGATGTCCTACCTTTTCCGCAAGAGCTTTGGTGGGTAGGGTACCGAGGCACGTCAGTGAATCGTAGGGGCGCGGCATGCCGTGCCCCTACCGCTTTTTAGGGCCTTTCGAGAAACTCAAGGCGGCTGCTACCCTGTGGGGTTCGCATAGGTTAAGATTGCCACTCCCCAAGTGAACGATGCTGATAAATTGGATATCTAAAATCAACGCGTCCTCCTCCGTCCGGTTTACCGCCGGATTGTTCTTTTGTGTCCTGCCTTTAGTCTCGGGAGCCTGCAAGAGTGATTACCAGGGTGCGGCCCGACAAGGTCGACCTGGTGAAAACAAAGAGGCGCGCCAGGTGAAAACCGCGCGCGTCGAGGAGACGCCGTTCGGGGAAACGGTGACGGCCAATGGCACGCTTGCCGCTTTTGATCAATCCACGGCCGCAGCGAAAGTTGCCGGACGCCTAAGCACAATTTCAGTTGATCTGGGCAGCGTTGTGCGGCGCGGACAGATGGTGGCCCAGGTTGAACAGAGTGATTACAGGCTGCGTGTGCAACAGGCTGAAGCCGGACTTGCTCAGGCGCGTGCGCGCGTAGGTTTGTCGCCCGACGGCAAGGACGACTCAGTTACTCCTGAACAGACTGGGACGGTAAGGCAAGCTCGCGCCGTACTTGACGAGGCAAAGGTTAGCCGCGACCGTTCGGCCGCATTGGTTCAGCAGGGAATTGTGGCGCGTTCGGAATTCGATACCGTCGATGCTGCATACAAAGTCGCAGTTAGCCGTTATCAGGATGCCATCGAAGAGATTCGCAATCGCCAGGCGTTAGTGGCCCAGCGTCGCAGCGAACTTTCGCTCGCCCGTCAGCAGCTTGCAGACACTGCGGTCTATGCGCCGATTGATGGCATCGTGCAGGAAAAACGCGCGAGTGTGGGTGAGTATCTCGCCGCCGGGGCGCCGGTCGTGGACATTGTGCGCATGAATCCATTGCGTCTCCGCGCCGAGGTTCCCGAACGCGACTCGGGCATGGTTCGCTTCGGACAAAATGTGAGGGTCAGCGTCGAGGGCGACGGCAGGATTTACGTCGGTCAGATCAAGCGTTTGAGTCCAGTGATAACTCAGCTGAACCGCATGCTGATGGTCGAGGCCGATGTGCAAAACGACGGCAACCTGCGGCCTGGTTCCTTTGCGAAAGCGGAGATCGTGACGAACGACGCTAAGATGGCGGTGACGGTGCCCAACAATGCAATCGTCACGTTTGCGGGCATTGAAAAAGTTATCGTGGTGCAAAACGGCAAAGCGCTTGAAAAGCCGATTACCACCGGACGAAAAAGTGGAGACTGGACCGAAATTCTCGCGGGTGTAAACGTTGGCGATCAGGTGATTGTCGATCCCGGCAACCTGCAATCGGGAATGGCCGTCGAAGTGGTGCAATAGTTTCGAGTGTCGAGTGTCGAGTTTCGAGTGTCGAGTTTCGAGTTTCGAGTTTCAAGTTTCAAGTTTCAAGTGTGGAGTTTGTCTACGCAGCGGTGCCTTCCGCGACCAGGAACTTGAATCTCGAAACTGAGAGTTTATGCAAAAGTTAGCCGAAATTTGTATTCGCCGTCCGGTCTTCGCGACCATGATCGTGCTGTCACTCGTAGTGGTGGGCGCGGCGAGTTTTTTTCGCCTGGGCGTCGATCGTTTTCCATCAGTTGACCTTCCCACCGTCAGTATTCGTACGGGCTTGCCGGGCGGCTCGCCTCAGGAAGTTGAATCCCTCGTCACGCAACAAATTGAAGAAGTCGTCAACACTGTCGACGGCATCGATGAACTTCGCTCCATTTCGGGGCAGGGAAGTTCATTTGTAATCGCCACTTTCAAACTCGATCGCGATCTTGAATCTGCAGCCCAGGACATTCGCGATCGCGTTAACAGCCTCGGCCGCAATCTTCCCGAAGATGCCACGCCGCCGGTCATTCAAAAGTTTGATAACGACAGCACTCCGGTTGTAACCATTGCCCTTTCAGGTGATCGCTCCATTCGAGAACTCACCGAACTCGCTGACAAGACGGTGCGCGTGCAGCTCGAACGCGTAAGCGGCGTCGGCGAAGTGCGAGTGGTTGGCGGTTTAGACCGCTCAATCAATATTTGGATCGATGCAGCTCGATTGGCTGCCTATCAAATTCCCGTCACAGCCATTCGAGAGGCCCTGACGAGGCAGAACGCTGACGTGCCCGGTGGAAACGTGAACACCGGACGTCAGGAACTCGTGCTCCGAACGCTCGGTCGCTACACGGATCCCAAGGCGTTTGAAGACCTGGTAATCGCCAACGTTGAAGGTTCGCCGATCCGGCTGCGAGACGTCGCGCGGGTTGAAGATGGAACGAAAGAACAGCGATCGGTCGCGCGTTTAAATGGCGTTCCCACGGTGACACTTCAGGTCAGACGTCAGTCGGGCGCTAACACCATTGAAGTTATTAACGGTGTAAAGGCGGAGTTGCCGCGAGTAACCAGCCAACTCCCTGCCGACGTCAAAACGGAAGTCATTCGAGATCAATCACGATACATCGAGGCCGCGCTAAACGAGATCGAAACGCACCTGGTGTTGGGCAGCATCCTGGCAAGCCTCGTGGTGCTGCTGTTCATGCGCTCATGGCGCTCGACCCTGATTGCGGCCATCGCGATTCCTTGCTCACTGATCTCGACATTCGCAATGATGCGCGCGCTGGACTTCACGCTCAACAGCGTGACGATGCTGGCCCTGGTCTTGATGGTCGGGGTGGTGATCGACGATGCGATCGTGGTCCTGGAAAACATTTTCCGCTTCATCGAAGAAAAACGAATGGAGCCCCGCGAGGCCGCCAGGGAGGCGACGAAAGACATCGGCCTGGCGGTGCTGGCGACAACGCTGTCGCTCGTCGTTATTTTTCTGCCGGTCTCATTCATGTCCTCCATTTCGGGACGTTTCCTTTACCAGTTTGGCATTACGGCGGCTGTGGCCATCATGGTCAGTTTGCTCGTGTCGTTTACCTTGACGCCGATGATGAGCTCGCGACTGATCCGGGTAAAGGATGCCGACGCCGGTGGAGGCGGTCACAAGACCACAGGATCGCGCGGCGGCTTCTATAAATGGATCGACAAGTCGTATACGGCGATGTTGGCTTTCGCTATGCGTCACAGGGTAGCGGTGTCGGTCCTAGCGATTGCCGTCGTGCTTTCGAGTCTTCCGCTTTACCGCGCAGTAAAGCAGGAGTTCATCCCCTCAAACGTCGACGAAGCGGAGTTTGAAGTCAACATCAATGGGCCAGAGGGCACCAATCTCGCCATCATGAACGAGGCAATCCAACTCATTGAGAAAGACCTTCTCGCCACGCCCGGCGTGCGGTTGGTTTTATCCGATGCGGGCGGCGGATTTCTGGGAGGAGTGAACCAGGCGGGCGCTTACATTCGCATCGCGCCTCATGGAGAACGCACGTTTTCCCTTGGACGGCTCTGGACCGAGACAAAGAAGGGGAATCCCTTGCGAGCGTTTCGTGGAAACTATGCACAGCAGGACGTGATGCAGGAAGTGCGACGTCGTTTGCAAAAGTACGCGCCGATGCGTGGCTCAGTTCGCAATGCGCCGTCGTTTAATTTTGGTTCCGGGGGCCGGTTCGACATCGACTTTAATTTGCGCGGTCCGGAAATCGCGGCGCTCGCGGAGTACGCCGATGAGTTGGTGAAGCGCTCGCAGTCGCTCGGTGGCATCGTGGATGCCGATACCTCGCTCAAGCTGAACAAACCGGGGCTGCGAGTAGAAATCGATCGCGCACGCGCTGCAGATCTCGGCGTTGACAGCACCGACATTGCAACTGCGCTCAGATTGATGGTTGGCGGCGAAGACCGGGCGTCTCGTTTCCGTGACGAATCGATAAATGAAGACTACGACGTCCAGCTGCGGCTGGCTGAACAGGATCGCAGCGACGTCGCAACCATCGAGAGACTTTATGTTCCATCCTCGCGCGGTGGGTTGGTACGTCTCGATAACCTGGTAAACATCAAACGCGACAGCAATCCTTCACGCATCGATCGGCTTAATCGCGAGCGGCTGGTATCGATGCGCGCTTCAGTCGCCCCGGGCTACGCGCTGGCGGATCGGATTGAGGCGCTGCGCGGGGAAGTCACTAAGATGAACCTGCCCGCGGCTTATACGACGACCGTTTCGGGCCGCGCTCGTGAGTTGGAACGAACCTTTACTGAATTCATCTGGGCATTCATTTTGTCGGTCTTGTTCATGTACATGATCCTGGCGTCGCAGTTTGAGAGCACGATTCATCCCGTCACAATTCTCCTCAGTTTGCCGCTTTCAATTCCTTTTGCACTGCTTTCGCTCTGGGCAACGGGAGATACGCTAAACCTTTATTCAGCCCTCGGCATACTTGTGCTGTTTGGGGTGGTGAAGAAAAACTCTATTCTGCAGATCGATCACATGAACAGCCTGCGCGAGCGCGGCATGGAACGCTACGAAGCGATCATGCAGGGTAATCGCGACCGGTTGCGACCAATTCTGATGACCACCCTGGCGCTGATCGCCGGTATGTTGCCACTCGCGTTAGGTTCCGGCCCAGGCGCCGAGGAACGGCGCTCCATCGCCGTCGTCGTCATCGGCGGCCAGATGCTTTCACTTCTCCTTACACTTATTGCGACGCCAGTTGTTTACTCGCTTCTTGACGACCTGAGCCAAACGTCGCGCTGGCGGAAAGTTGCCGGCGTTGCTTCAGGTTTTCGCGACCGCTTTAGAAGGTCGCCCCGCACGGATCCAGATGTGCCGGTCGACGCGGTTTCCGAGACCCGTGCACTGCACGACGATGATCGAAAGCATGGGCGCGTAGTTGTTCCTGACTAAGCGTTTTTGATTCGGATTCTGTGACTCAGGTCGTGCCCCAGTTCGCTCCGGGGAGAGCGCAACCTCCTCCCTGCTGACCCCCCGCTCGCACTCCGGCACGCCAGGTGCCATACAGTCATTGCTGGTTCCAAGCGGCCAGTCTGACTCGCTATAAGGCGTTGGGCATCGGCTGAAGTCCTGGAGCTGTCCCTTTCTGCCACATAGTCTGGACGCATGTCTACTCCCCAATGTCAGGTACTGATGCAGCTTGAAAATGGAGGGCTCTTTCTTTGCGGAACTCCGCGGTCCGGCTTTGCGATCTTTGCGGTTTTGTCTTGGTTTTGACCGCAAAGGCCGCAAAGGCTTTCGCAAAGAACGCAAAGCAGAAGTAAAGGGCACCAGTACCAAATGTCAATTCTCTTGTACATGCATCCTGTGCTGTCCTATACTCTCAACGTTGGTCAAAAACATGACCGACTCCAATCAAGAATGCGGTTCTAGTCAACCGCAGCCCCGTTAAGCCTCTCAGCTTTCGCGATTCGTTTTTCAAGTTCTCTCCGAAAACCCTAAGCGTACTGCCCCTTCCCGTACAGGAGTAACTAAATTGTCGCTTTCTCACGATCCCAATCACGATGGTCCAAGTAGTTCGCTTGGTCCTGACACCGTATTGCAGCAACGCTATCTCATCGTGCGCCAATTGGGCCGCGGCGGTATGGGAGCTGTTTACGAAGCACTGGATCAGCGGCTGGGAATCACGGTAGCGCTGAAAGAAACGCTTTCTTCAGAACCCTCAATGCGCAGGCAATTCGAGCATGAAGCGCGATTGCTGGCCGGCATGCAGCATCCGGCATTGCCTCGAGTGAGCGATCACTTCGTCGAAGGTAACCGCGCTTTTCTTGTAATGCAGTACATTGGCGGAGTTGACCTCGCCAAGATCATTTCACAGCAGCCCGGCCCGTTTCCACGCGACCAGGTCGTTGCCTGGGCCGACCAGTTGCTGGATGCATTGATATATCTCCATTCGCGCGATCGCCAGGTGATTCATCGCGACATCAAGCCACATAATCTGAAGTTAACCTCCAACGGCCAGATAGCCTTACTGGATTTTGGTTTAGCGAAAGCGCAGCCTTCGGATGCTTCGGTGACGGCCTCCCAGGCGTTTTTCGGTTACACACGCCATTACGCACCACTCGAACAGATACAAGACCAACGGACGGATCAGCGCAGTGATATTTATGCATTGGGAGCCACTCTCTACCACTTGTTAACTGGAATCAAACCGCCTGATGCCCTGGTTAGAGCTTCCGCTGTGGTTAGTTCGCAACCCGACCCGTTGAAGCGTGCCGACAAGATTCACCCGGCAGTTGGTCCGCAGATAGGTGCGATTCTTCAAAAAGCGATGTCGCAGCGGCCGGAAGACCGTTACGCCGATGCCACTGAGTTTCGCGAAGCGTTCAGGCGCATGGGACGCACCACTGACATTGCCAGCGTTATCGCTGATGACATTGACGCGGGTGTGGTTCCCCGGACGTTGTCTGACTCTGAGAAGTCTTTCCTGATCGCCGATGAGGGAACAATGGTAAAGGGCGCGGTCGTGCAAATGGCAATGGTGGAATCGGCCCCTCGTTTTGGTCCTGGAGCGATGACGGTCGTCCTGGTTGTGTTGGTAGCGTTAGCAGCCGGAGTTTTGTACGGATCACCGGGATGGTTTCAGTCGGATGGCAACGATGCAGCTGCAAACCCTCCGAGGAATGTCAGCGTTGAGCGCGCGGCCGGCACTTCGCGAAAGCCGGATCGATCTCAGGCTTCTGAAAAAGTTCGGGCGGTGAAAAGTGAGGATGAGCTGGTTGGTCGGACGAAGACTACGAAGACAGACGACAAGGCGGAGGCGATGAGTCCGAAACGAGAAACGGCATTAGCAAACTCCCGCTCGCAAGTTCCTTCGCAGCCCAGGCCATCAAGCGGCCGACCGCGAGTGAGTCCGCCCAGTATTCGCCTGCCAAATCCTGAGTTACGAGATAACGCTCCGGCACGCTCCACTGAATCGCCTCGCGCGTATCGGATGTCGTCGTACAACCTGCCAATCCCCAGTCCAAAGTTTTATCGTGCCACTGATGGCACGGCGATCGTGAAGTTCCCTGATGGAACGACGCGAGTTGTCCGACACTGAGACCAGCAAAAACTAATCGGATAATTTGGGGGCGCTCACTCAGTGAGTGTCCCTTTTTTTGGTTGCGACGCCCGCGCGGTGACCCGCGACGCCCTGTTATTAAAGCTGTCCCCCAACTGAATCCCATCGCAGATAATCGTGCTAGACTACTCAAGTTCACCTAAAGACTTTGCCCCATTTGGAATCGCACTTGTACGTCGAGCGAGGTTATTTGTGATGAATTCAGCAGCGGAATCGCAGCCATCAAAAGGGGGTTCGAGCAGACCAATCAACGAAACCTTAATGGCTGCATTAGGAAGTCACCAAAGTGCGGTTGATGCTGCTCTACTGTTAGCGACGCAGGAAAATGTAGCCCGGCGGATTTGGGAGAGGGACGCTAGCCTTTGGAAAACTGAGCCCGCCCATCAAATTATTATCGCGAATTCAATGGGCTGGTTAACGGTCGCCCAGGAAATGATTCGAGCGACGGATGAGCTGCGGGAGTTCGCCGAGTCTATACGAGATACGGGACGATTTGACCATGTGATGGTTTGCGGAATGGGTGGATCGTCGCTTTGTCCTGAGGTCTTGCGAAAAACCTTCGGCCGGCAGCAAGGGTTTCCCGAGTTGTTGGTACTTGACTCAACTGATCCCGATGCAATCGCCGGCTTCGCAAAACAAATGGAACTGGAAAAGTGCTTGTTTGTGATTGCCTCAAAATCAGGCACCACTACTGAACCCCTCGCTTTTCACAAATACTGGTATCACGAAGTGGCCAGTAAATCTGAGAGGCCGGGTGACGCGTTTGTCGCCATTACTGACCCCGGCTCCCAAATGGCCGGCACAGCTCGCGCCGAGGGCTTTAGGCGAATCTTCTTGAACCAGTCCGACATCGGTGGTCGCTATTCCGCACTTTCGTATTTCGGGATGACGCCTGCGGCCTTAATGGGTCTGGATGTGAAACGCCTTCTCGAACGGGCCGCCGGCATGGCTAACGCGTGCGATGCGAGTGTCTCCGCGAGCGAGAATCCTGGCGCGCAACTGGGCGCAATCATGGCGGAGAGTGCGCGGGCTGGACGCGACAAGCTAACCATAATCACCGACGCAAGTCTTTCGGCAGTCGGGTTGTGGGTTGAACAGCTAATCGCGGAGAGCACGGGCAAGGAAGGCAACGGCATTGTGCCGGTGGTAGGCGAGCCACTTGGGGATGCATCCGCTTACGGCAACGATCGGTTATTCGTGTCCCTTGCGGTTGGAAAGTTGGACGACGAAGCGACGTCGAGCTTCAAAGCACTCGAGGACGCCGGTCATCCGGTTGTCTACCGGACGCTGACGAACTCTTACGATCTGGGCGCCGAATTTTTCCTTTGGGAGTTTGCCACCGCATTTGCAGCCTGGCGGCTCAAAATTAATCCATTCGATCAACCAAACGTTCAGGACTCGAAAGACGCAACCAAAGCACTGCTGGAGGTTTTCAAACAAGAAGCGAAGTTGCCTGAGCAGTCTGCCATCGCAGCGGATGAACAGTTGACAGTTTTCGGTGACGATCGACTTCGCTCTGAAGTTTCGACCAGCGATTCGCTGCTTGTCGCGGCGGTGGTCCGGCAACATTTGGCACGGGCAAAGCCAGGAGATTACGTTGCCGTGCTCGCCTATGTTGAAGAGACTAAGGAAATCGATGAAGCAATTGAGGCGCTCCGCAACAGCGTGCGGCAGGCGACCAATTGCGCGACAACCACCGGCTATGGCCCGCGCTTTCTTCATTCAACCGGGCAACTGCATAAAGGTGGTCCGGACTCCGGCCTGTTTATTCAACTGACTGCGCCTGACTCGACTGATCTGGCGGTCCCCGGCGAGCCATATTCCTTCAGCGTCCTAAAGGAAGCTCAGGCGCAAGGCGATTTCGAATCGCTGTTATCGCATGGACGCAGAGCGATTCGCGTTGACCTGGGTGCGGATGTGCTCAGCGGTTTGCGAAAGTTGAAGGAGCTGATTTGACCGTGAGCAGTTAGCTCAAGAACGCACCTGATATGGCTAAAGCAACCATTGGACTGATCGGACTCGGTGTCATGGGCCAGAACCTGGCCCTTAACATCGAGCGCAATGGCTATTCAATCGCCGTCTTTGATCGCGAGCCGGCGGTGCTCAATGCGTTTCTGACCCGCGAAAGTGGAAAACAAATTCGCGGGGCACAAACGCCGGAGGAGTTTGTCAGATCTCTTGAACCACCCCGCAAGATCATCCTATTAGTGAAGGCCGGCGACCCCACCGACTGGACCATCAATTTGGTTAAACCCTTTCTTGAACCCGGTGACATCCTGATCGACGGCGGCAATTCCCATTTCAAAGATACCGAGCGGCGCGAGCAGGAACTGAAAGAGACCGGACTTTTCCTGATCGGCTCCGGGACTTCAGGCGGGGAAAAGGGAGCGCTTCTGGGTCCCAGCCTCATGCCGGGTGGTGACCGCACCGCCTACGAGCAAATCAGACCGATCTGGGAATCGATCGCTGCAAAAGTTCCGGATGGTCCATGTGTGACTTACATCGGCCCGGGTGGCTCAGGGCATTTCGTGAAGATGGTCCACAACGGCATTGAGTATGGCGATATGCAACTGATAGCTGAAGCCTACGGAGTGATGCGGTACGGCTTCGGCGCATCTACTGAAGAGTTGGCCGGTATTTTTGATGAATGGAATCGCGGTGATTTGGAGTCGTATCTCATCGAGATCACAGCAAAGATATTGCGAGTCAAGGACGAGGCAACGGGCAAAGCCCTGGTTGATCTTGTTTTAGACAAAGCCGGACAAAAGGGAACTGGAAAGTGGGCGAGCCAGATTGCCCTCGACCTCGGTGTTGCCATTCCCACGATAGATGCGGCGATTGTGGCTCGCACGCTTTCGTCGCAGAAGGACGCTCGCCTCGAAGCAAGCAAAAAAATAAAAGGCGCTCGATCCAACCAGCAGGGAAAGCTTACCAACGCGATCACGCAGAATATCCACGATGCGTTGTACGCCTCGAAAATCTGTTCTTATGCGCAGGGTATGAACCTGATCAAAGCCGGCTCGGAGGCGTTTAGGTGGAACATCAATCTGAGTGAAGTGGCGCGCATTTGGCAGGGCGGCTGCATTATCCGAGCGAAGTTTCTCGGAGACATAATGCGTGCCTACCAGCGCGACGCGGATATCACGAGTCTTCTTCTCGATGAGCAATTCAGCAAAACGATCGAGGAAACGCAGGCGGGTTGGCGCGAAATTGTGATCAGCGCTTCACAAAAGGGCTTGCCCGTCCTGGCCATGTCATCGAGCCTGGGTTACTTCGACATGTTTCGCGCAGCCAATTTGCCACTCAATCTCACGCAGGCGCAACGCGACTTCTTTGGTTCACACACCTATGAACGCGTTGACAAGCCTGAGCTGGGCTTTGTGCACACTGAATGGGAAGAGTTGCTTGAGAAACAGCAGCGCTAGGCCCGGATAGACCCACTCAAACACTGGAACCGCGGCGGTCCGAAAAACAGATGTCTTAGTTCACACCCACCATGGAAGTTCCTCCGCATATCTCAGTATTCGAAACTCCCGAGCAGCTTGCCGAGGCTGCGGCGGAACGCTTTGTAAAAGTCGCCAACCACGCGCAAGAGTCGAGCGGGCGATTCAGCGTGGCTTTGGCAGGAGGTCGCACGCCGAAGCGCGTGTATGAATTACTTGCGACCGAGGGCTTCAGGAATCGCGTCGAGTGGTCGCGAGTCTACGTGTTCTTTGGTGACGAGCGTTGTGTGCCCCTTGATCATGCGCAGAGCAACTATGCGATGGCCCACTCAGCGTTGCTTTCGAAAGTCCCACTTCCAGCAGGGAATGTTTTTCGAATAGCCGGAGAAGGGGATCCAACTGAAGGCGCGCGAGCGTACGAAGCAGAGCTGAGTCAATTCTTCGCGCCCGTCGCCCGGCTGCGGTTTGACCTGGTGTTACTGGGAATGGGAGCGGACGGCCATACAGCGTCGCTTTTTCCGGAATCGAATGCACTGGAAGAAACGTTCCAGTTGGTGGTTCCAACAAAAAGCCCCCAGGAGCAGTGCCGAATAACACTGACCCTGGGAGCATTAAATACCGCTGCGCGCACAATCTTCCTCGTTACCGGAGAAGAAAAAGCGGCGACGCTTTCGAAGGTATTGCAACGACAGTCTGGCTCGCTCCGTTTGCCTGCGTCATTAATCAAACCGAACGACGGAACTCTCGAATGGTTTGTCGATCGCAAAGCAGCTTCAGGCCTTCAGCAGTTTACATAACCCAAAAGCCAGAACACGATGATAAAAACGAGCACCCGTTGAGATGCAGCCACCGCCAAATTTCCAGGCTGCTGCGCCTGCGAGTAATCCACGTAGAGGTCCTTCCATGATTATCTCCTGCTCAGCTGGCGGCCGCTGACTTCAAAGGTTTAGCTTTCGCCGCTTCCAAACGCGCGCCCAGGTCTTCCGCTTCTTCCTCGCTCAGGACCTTGCGCGCTTTCTTGAACATCTCGTCTTCTTCCTCTTCGACGTGATGCTCAATGTTCTCTTTGAGCACCGTGAAGCGCGCGGTCCATTGCTCTTCACTTTTGTCCATCGATTCCAACTCCTTCAGCAGTTGCTTAACGAGGCGGTGTTCTTCATAGGCTTCAAGCGTAATCTCACGCGTCTCGTCCGCCTTTTCGAGTGCCGGGTAAAGAATGGTTTCTTCTATCTGCGCATGGAGGTCGAGTTCAGACTTGAGTTGAGTGAAAAGTTCCTCGCGCGTTTTCACGCCGCGCTCGGTTGTGGCATCCAGCTTTTCGAGAATCCCGGCGACCTTCTTGTGGTCCGCTTTGAGTAATGTAAACGCGTTCATGTTCTTGTCTCCTTGTTGATTGCTTTATTGCGCAGCGGTCAGAATCCTGCCGCTAGCGCGATCTACTTCCAGTTTTTGTTGACACCTTCGCGGCTTTTCGTCGGCCACCGCTCGGTTTGACCTTTTGATTACTCGCGGCTCGCGAAGCGTTCTTCGTGGCCGACGTGCGCGAGCGCGACGATGTAGAAGTCTTCCTGGCAGGCGTGGCTTTGCTGGAGCTTCTCGACTTACTTCCGCTCCTGGCAGCGCTCTTCTTTGCGCCCTTCGTTTTTACGCCCTTGAGCGCAGCCTTGCTTGGCGGCTTGGCTGACTTCGATCCTGTGCTCTTCGAAGACTTGGCAGCAGAACGTTTGGAGGCGGATTTTGATGTCGAACGTGCCTTACCTTTACCGCCGGAGGCGGCCGCTCTCTTGTTGCTGGTCGACGTGCTGGCCGAAGTGTCCCCAAGGCCGATAAAACTTGCGAGACGTTGAAGGACACCCGGACTTTCGGTTTTCCCGCTTTTCTTCGGCGCCGCTTTCTTTGTTTGGCTGGTGCGGCGCGGTTTGGATTTCGTGTTTCTGGCTTTTGCCGATTCGAGTTCCGCGCCCAGCGTTTCGATGCGTTCGTCACCAAGCGCCTTGCGCGCTTTATCGAAGAGTTCGCCTTCCTCCTCTTCGACGTGATGCTCCACGTTCTCTTTCAACACCGTGAGCTTTGCATCCCATTCATCGTTGTGCTCTCCGGCGCCGGCAAGCTCTGCCAACAGGTCTTTGACTACCTTGTGCTCTTCATACGCTTCGAGCGTTATCTCGCGGGCCTCGTCCGTGTTTTCCAAGGCCGGATACAAAACGGCTTCTTCAATGTGTGCGTGGAGATCGAGTTCAGACTTGAGTTGGCTAAACAACTTTGCTTTCGCCTGACCGTTGGCGGATTCGATTTCTGAGAACAGCTGAGAAACCTTTCGATGATCTTTCTTAAGCAGTTCAAAGGCGTCCATAGTTTTAATCTCCCTTGGTTCGTTCGGTTGGGCCTTCAAAGGCAGAGGTGAGTCCGTAAACTCACCTCTACAGTCTGCATTGGCGCAGGGGTGATTCTCTAAAAGTCTAGCGGGCTCCACCGCTTTCGCCGCCGCCAGTACCGCCGCCGCCGGCACCGCCGCGATCGCCACTCTGCTGGCTACCGCCACCTTGCTGGCCGCCACCACCGCGATGTTCACTGCCGCCCTCGCTGCTGCTCTGGCCTCCGCCCTGTTTACTGCCGCCGCCTTGTTGACCCCCTCCGCTTTGCCGGCTGCCGCCGTCACCTTGCTTACCTTGACCTTGATTGTCCTGTTCCATTCTGATCCTCCCTATGCTCGAGAATTAGTTTGCGATCCGGTTGCCGTATTTTTTCAGGCCTGCATTCGAGTCAAGCGAACAAAATTCCGAAAGGTGCGCATGTTAACCGGACAGTTTGCGTGTTACTGACTGATAGTCGCAAAACCAATGCCACACGCAGAGGAAACCAACGACAGCAGAAACGAGTCGATTAATCAGGTTGAAGCATTTTCGGGGCTTTGCACAAAAGCGCCAACGGCGCGAAATGTAAGAGCCCAGGCCAAGGGCCTGGATGGTGATGTGTTGGCATTCTCTAAGCGCTGAAGGTGCACAATCCGAGCGGTTACTTGAGACCAAGTATTTCGCGCTTTCAGCGCTTTGGATACTTCGCATCGGCTGAACCCTGGGCCGCTGGCCCAGGCTATTATATTTCGCGCCTTTGGCGCTTAAAGACAAACTATCAGCCCTAGAGGCTTATTTCCGTGCAAAGCCATTTTCGGTTTTCAGTTGGCGGTGCGTTTCATGAATTTGAGTAACGATCGTTCCGCAGAGTGGAGTTTGTGGCCGCGGTAACTGAGCAATTGGTTTAGAGAATTGAAGTAGCGATTGATAGTTTTTCCGTGCTCAAAGTCCTTGATGATCTCCGGACAGATATATGAGGTCCGGCAAACGGCCGGCGTGTTCCCCAGAACTTTCGCAGTTTCCTTGATTGCTTCAACAACCTTACGGCGTCGCGTGGCCGGCGTTGCATCCACTTCTACGCTGACCCGAGCGAGGGCGCAGGCACAAACGAGCGTTCCGGCCCACGTGCGAAAGTCTTTGGCGCTGAAATGCTCGCCCATTACCTCTCGAATGTAGGCGTTGATGTGGGAGCGGGTGACGTTAACAAAATCGCCGTTCCCATTCCTGTACTGGAACACCTCGCGCGAAGGACGTCTCATTAAACCTCTGACGACGCGTGCAACCTGACGATCCTTCAACTCTCGATGCTGTCGAACGCCCGACTTCCCGGGGAAATCAAACTCAATCACATCGCCTTTAACTTTCAGATGTTTCGGCCGCAACGTCGCGATACCGAAGCTGCCGTTTTCACTCGCGTAAACATGACTCCCCGGTCTCATAAAACACGTCGAAAGAATGCGAAGGATCGAGGCCATCACTCTTTCGCGTTCCAACCCCGGATGTCTGAGGTGGGTCGCGACAGTTGCGCGCATTTTTGGCAACGCTTCAGCAAACTTGATCAGTCGCTTAAACTTCCGGCTATCCTGACGTCGTGTGTGGCTCTCATGATAGAGATACTGCACGCGACCAGCCGCGTCCTTTCCAATTGCCTGCAGTGATCCCCCGCCGGCAGCGTTGATCCAGACATCGATCCAGGCGGGCGGGATTCTCAATTTTTTGATCCGCTCCAGATCTGCTGCACTCACTTTACCGCCGTCCGCACTTCGATAACGGAAGCCGTGCGCAGCAGTCCCGAGACGGGCGATACCCGTCTTTTGCAGTTGTTGAATGCGTGTCATTCAGTGTGCAGAGAAGTCGACCGGCCGGACTCAATGAGGCCGGCGGGCGATTAAAGCCGCGAGGTGAAAGACCCCCTTGTTATTGGTCGCCCCGGTCTCCCTGACCAGGTTCAACCTTCGTCTTTGCCTTTTGCTTCACATCCTGGGCCAGTGATCGGCCCTGATCGTCTGACTCCTTAAACTGCCCTTTGGCGTCACGACGCACGTAACGCTTGTCCGAACCCGTATCGATCAACTCTCTTTTTCCACTGCCCTTTTTGCCTTGCATTTAAGCCTCCTCGAATTGTGTAGGCTTCCTGTACAGCTCCGGCGACTGCTTGTTTATTAACAGACCACCTTTCTAGTTGTGGCTAGCCTATTACGCTGAATCCGCAACTCGAATGCCAACCATTTTCTCCGCTGCAGTAAGCGATGGTCTATACAGCTAGAGTCGAGAAATGCGCTCGATGCGGTAGAACGGAAGCATCGGGCGCAGGATTTGCAGAGGTATGTTTCGAGATGTGCAGCGTTTGTGGGAATAGGACCAGTTGACGGAGGTTATGGAGAATGCCAAGGGGAGACAAAGGCGCATACACGGACAAGCAAAAACGGAAGGCCGAGCACATTGAAGAAGGTTATGAAGAGCGTGGCGTTTCGAAAAAGGAAGCCGAGGCGCGCGCGTGGGCCACGGTGAATAAGGAATCTGGCGGCGGCAAGAAGAGCGGTTCAGGACGAGGCAAGAAAGAGAATCGCAGTGCTTCCAGGAAAGGCGGCAAGAAAAGCGGCAAGAAAACGGGCAAGAAAGCTGCCACAAAATCAACGAAGAAAGCCGCTAAAATGTCGACGAAGAAAGCCGGCAAGAAGAGCGGGCGAAAAGCCGCGAAGAAATAGGATCGCACTACTTGGGAGCGCGCCCGCGGTCCCAGTAAGAGAAGTATTCAGTAACGAAATAGAGAGCTCCATAGACAACACGAGATGGCAACTAAACGGGCAGGAAAAACTAAACGTACAAGGGTTGCTAAGAAAACCGCGGCGAAAACATCAGTGGTCGTCGGGCAGCTAAAGGAACCGAAGTCTCCTATGCCGGCCCAGCATCAGCGGAAACCCGGCTTTGAATCGAAGCTCTCGCCGCGCCCACGCTACAAAGCACCACACTACCAGGGCTCAGGAAAGCTAACGGGCAAAGTGGCTTTGATAACCGGGGGAGACTCGGGAATCGGTCGCGCCGTAGCTGTGCTCTTCGCGCGCGAAGGCGCCGATGTAGCGTTTACTTATCTGCCCGCTGAATCCAGGGACGCGCGTGAAACTCTGCGCGCAATCGAGCTGGAAGGTCGGTCGGGCCTTTCAATTGCCGGAGATCTTACAGAGCCGAGGTTTGCGTCTGATGCCGTAAGACAGACCGTATCGGCTTTGGGCAAGCTCGATATTCTGGTTAACAACGCGGCCTACCAGCAACATCAGAAGACCCTCGCTGACCTTTCCGCAGAACAGTGGGATCGCACGTTCAAGACAAATATCTATGCTTATTTCCTGGTGGCCAAAGCGGCGCTCCCTCATCTGAAGAAAGGAAGCGCAATCATCAACACCGGATCGATCACCGGTCTCGAGGGCAGCAAACACCTCCTCGACTATTCGGCTACCAAGGGCGCTATTCATGCCTTTACGAAGTCGCTCGCGCAGAATCTGGTAGAGAAGGGAATTCGCGTGAACTGCGTAGCGCCGGGACCGGTGTGGACACCTCTGAACCCTTCAGACAAAGCCGCGAAAGAGGTGGCGAAGTTTGGCGCTGATACCCCGATGAAGCGTCCCGCTCAACCTGAAGAGATCGCGCCGGCGTTTGTTTTCTTCGCTTCTGAAATTGATTCGAGTTATGTGACTGGAGAAGTCTTGACGCTACTCGGTGGCGACACCACCGCGAGCTAACTTTGCTATTTAACAATGAACAGGAGGAATGTTATGGGAGACAACGGTGGTGGAGGCAGTACAGGCGTAGTTGCGGTGTTGGTGATCTTCGTGATCATCGTGATAGTTGGATTGTTTATGTTTGGCGGCCGGCTGTTTGGCGGCAACAAGAGCGTAGACGTAAACATCAGCGCGCCGTCGAAGTAAGAAAACAGAAGTCAGAAGTCAGAAGTCAGAAGTCAGAAGTCAGAAGTCAGAAGTCAGAAGTCAGAAGTCAGAAGATATGAGACTTGGAGTACCGCGTTCACGCGGGTATTTGTCTGATTTTCCAGAGCAAAGCCCGCCTGAACGCAAGTACTCCAAACCCTCATTTAGTGGCAGCAGCTTTTTGGTTTTCGGCGTCCAGCCATGTCTTTAGTGGTGCGAAGTAGTCGATGATCGCAGTTGCGTCCATCTTATCTTCGCCAGTCATCGCTTTCAGCGCTTCCGGCCACGGTTTACTCAGGCCCATCGCCAGCATCTGCTTTAGTTTCTCACCGGCTTTCTTATTGCCGTAAATTGAGCACTGATAGAGCGGGCCACTGAATCCGGCTTCGCGACACAATGCTCGATGGAATTGAAACTGGAGGATGTGGGCCAGAAAATAACGGGAGTAGGGAACGTTGGCCGGCACGTGGTATTTCGCGCCCGCGTCGAAATCCTCTTCGGTGCGCGGCGCCGGCGGCACGATGCCCTGATACTTTTCTCGGAGCTCCCACCAGGTCCTGTTGTAATCGCCGGCTTTGACCTCGCCGGAAAAAACTTTCCAACGCCATTGATCGACCAGATAACCAAAAGGTAAGAACGCGACCTTATCGAGCGCGCGTTGCAGAAGGAAGCCGGTGTCGGCATTTGGATCCGGCACTGCGTCAATCAAACCGAGCTGTTTGAGATACGGCGGTGTCACGGACAACGCCATCGTGTCACCGATAGCTTCGTGGAAGCCGTCGTTCGCGCTGTCGCGATATAGGAACGGCTGACCCGCGTAGGCCATCTGGTAATAGTTGTGACCCAGCTCATGATGCACGACGGTAAAGTCTTCCTCAGTGATCTGGATGCACATCTTCAGTCGGACATCTTTTTCGTAGTCGACGTCCCAGGCGCTCGCGTGACAAATCACTTCACGATCGACGGGTTTGCTGAACAGAGAACGGTCCCAAAAAGTGGGCGGCAGCGACTCGAAACCGAGGGACGTGAAAAAGCCTTCGCCGTAGCGGACCATCTGTTTAGGATCAGTGTTGCGTGTTTTGAGAATTGCAGTTAGATCGAAGCCGCGGTCTCCGGTTTGCGGAGCAAGCAGAGGATAAATATTGCCCCACTGCTGTGCCCACATGTTTCCCAAAAGATGGGCCGGGATCGGCTTATCTGCCGGCACCACTTCTTTGCCATATTTTTCGGACAGCTTGTGACGCGTGTAGGTGTAGAGCGAATCGTATAACGGCTTGACCTGCAGCCAGAGGCGTTCCATCTCGGCCGCAAACGCATCCGGCTCCATGTCATACTTCGCGCGCCACATTGCCCCCGTGTCTTTGAACCCCATTTCCGCCGCGCCTTTGTTACTGAGGGCCACAAAGCGTTCATAGTTTTTGCGATAAGGCTTTGCAATTTGGTGCCAGCCGACCCAGGTGCGTTTTAACTCTTCCGGATCACGGCTGTTTCCCATGATCGCGCCGAGTTCATCAATTCCCATGCACTTTCCCTTATCACCTTCCGGACAATACTTTCCTTTGCCGTAGTCGCCCTCGAGAGAGGCGGCGAGCTTGGTGATCTCATCCCGTTCGGTGGGATTCTTAGGCGCGGGCAAGGTGAGCGCAAGTTTCAACAACTTCAGCTTTCTTGCGACATCGGAGGGCAAATCAAGGCCGTCAAATCGTTTCGATTCGTCAGCGAGTTCCGTGGTGGCTGTGATGACGGCCTTATTTGCCTCGGCAGAAAGCGCCTCTGTGTCATCAGTGATGTAAGTGCTCTTCACCCAATCCGCGCGGCTGTACTTTATGTTCAGTTCGAACAACTTCTTCTCCGCGTCGGTGATGAATTTTTCAGCTTCGGCCACGGTACCTTTGGTGTCGGTTCCCGCCCCAGGACCGGACGGCTGATTGCACGAAGAGGTTAATGCGAGGCCGACGAACAGACTTAGCAGGGCGCCGATCCACACTCGGCCACGACGGATAAAATTCATAGTTTCCTCCAATGAAAACTGGCTGACCTGACTTGCGAAGGGGATGCGGAGAATTGTAACCACTCGCGAAAGAGTTTGGGAAGCGAGTGTGCCGGACCACCAGCACCACTTCACAGCAGCGTAAGCGAGTTTCAAAAGATTATTCCTCAATTCGTGAAGTCGTGGTAACTTGCGACGCAAAGAAGAAGGGGCTGACGGGATGAAGTTTGCGCACGACTCACTCAAATTAAAGACGAAGACCCAAAATGAAAACTTCTGTTTCGACACCGAAACAGCGCAGGGACATCTCTTCGCCGTGCTGGATTTTGCTCCACACGACTACGCGAATCTCAATGCGACCCTGGCGAGCAAGTTGGAAACCGTAGCCGGCTCCTTTGCTTCGCTCTCAAAATTCTCCGCCGATCTGTTTCTTGGGTTCCTGGCCAGGGAAATCAATAATTTTCTCCATCACCTCAGTGAGCAGTCGAGTGGGCCTGAGATTTTTTGCAGCGCCGCCCTGACGCTTGTGGGAGGTCGCAGGCTTCACTACCTGATCTGCGGTGACGTGAGGATCGATATTACTGGCGGGCGCTTGCTCTCTTTGAGCGGCGAAAAGTCCGATGAGTTTGACGTCACGAGTGATTTGAAAACAGCCGATGAAGCTTTGGTGAAAAAACCGGGTTTAGATCGCCTGGGTGATGACAAGTTGGACTCACCTCTGACCGATCAGGTGCAAACGTTTGATCTTCGTGATGAAGACGTGGTCCTAATCATGACCCGGGGCCTCGAAGCAGGCTTTGACCGAAGGCAGTTGCCCCGCGACCTCGTGAATTCAGGCTCGCCCGAGCCGAAGTTGATCTGCGAGGCACTCATGAAAGCCAGCGCGTCGAGTCGCGATGACCGTACCGTTGTTGTGATAGCGGGTCCCTACGAACAAGATGTGAATCCACTCCTTTCCGATCTAACCAGGGCGATTGCGTCACTGGAAGCGAGGCTAAACACGCTGGCGGAAAATGAAGCAGCACGAGCCATTTCCAGTAGCGTTGGGGAGCCGCAAGTCGCTGGCCCTCTAATCGATGAGAATGCTCGCCACGATATCGAGGCGCTCAAAACAGAATTGGAAGCGAAGGCGGGTAAAGAGGAGATTGCAAAACTCGATGAGAAGTTGACCACTGTGTTGGCTGGGTTCAAAGCAGAATTAGCGGCGAGACCCGCGAAGGATGATCTCGCAAGACTCGATGAGAAGTTAACGACGTTGGTGGTTGCTTTTCAGAGCAAGGCCGATTCGGCGGACGTCCTGGGCCTGAAGCACGACGTGTCAAAACTTACCAGGCTGGCTACCGCGGCGCCGGCTATTGTTGAAACAAGAGACAATAACGGAATCGCAAAAGGGATGCGACGGCCTGCTCTAGGCCTGATGCTTTTGTCCGTGCTGCTCGTTGGAGTTGGCGCTGCTTTTCTTGGCGCGTGGCTCCAATCTCGCATGTTTAGGAAAGGGCCTGAAGTATCAAGCGAGCGAGTGTCGCAGCCAACGGCTACACCTACACCTGCGCAAGCCATGGACGCGAGTCAGGCGACCCCGGCTCGGCCAGTTGAAATAGCAGAGGTAACGGTGAAACCAGGAGACTCACTGCGAAACTTTGCTGAACGCTACAATGTTTCGCTCGACACTCTGAAGGAAATGAATCCCACCATTAGGAACTGGAACCTCATCAAGACGGGGCAGAGAATTAATGTGCCGGTCGCTCCGTCACCTGCCGCCACTCCGCCTCCAGCAGCTGCGGCAGTTTCGCCTGAACCGGCCAGTCCCTCGGGAACTATTGAAATCACGGTTGGCCCAGGCGATTCCTTAAACCGATTCGCTCAACGCTACAACTCCACTCCGCAGCGACTACGGGAACTAAACCCGCATATAGACAATTGGGCCTCACTCCGCGCCGGACAAAAGCTGCTGGTTCCGAGCCCGCCCGGCTAGTGTCGATTACATTCTATTTAGTTTCGACTCGCGGTCAGCGCCGGCTCTGCGATCGGCGCTGGGTGTGGCTCCACGTTGTCCGAGATTGTTGGAGGAGGAACAGGCAGTCTTGGCGTCCGCGAAGCAAACCTCGTTTTTAGTCGATTGATAGGTTTCTCAAAGAAGTAGAACGAAGTGGCAGCAATTCCGATCGCGAGAGCAAGTTTCGCCGTTGGCTCCCATCGGCCAAGTGAGTAAAAGCTTACGTTTCTAACGACTAACCAATGCCACAGATAAAGGCCATAGGAGATGTGACCGAGCCAGATCAGTGGTGGAAATCGTAACGTCGCAGACAAGACTCGGGGCGGTGCATTTGCGGCTACGTAAATCAGCACACCGGCAAGTATAGCGATTGCGGTGAAACCGCCGCGGTAAAGAAAGAGATCGCCGAAGTGACTGGTAAGAATCAGAAACCCCAGTCCTGATGCCGAAACCAGCGCGGCGGTTTTTAACAGCCACACGTTATTTCCCAGCCGCACCATTTTCGAATTCAGCAATCCGAATATGCAGCCGACTAAGAGCGCGTCAGCCCGCGTGTCGCTACCGTAGTAAAGGCGCGTCAGATCGGCCTCCGCTTCAAGCAAAGCGTATCGATGTACAACGATTCCGAGAATGACAATCGCCAGGCCTCCCGCGATAAATCTCAGTTTTAGTCTCAATGCCAAACACGCAGTTAACAGCAATGGCCAGACGAGATAAAACTGTTCTTCGATCGACAGTGACCAGGTGATAGCCGTGGAGTCGAGCGCCGAGTCCCAACCCAGGGCCATCCGCCAATTCGTTAAGTAGAACACTGTGAGCGCGATCAGTTTGAGTTGCTGAATTATCGAAATGGATTGTGTGAAGTATGCAACCAGTAAAGCGGCAACCAGGTAGAGCGAAAGCGCTGGACCAAGCCGTAGGAGCCGGCGCATGTAAAACTTTCGCAGGTTTATCTTGTTGTTTTCGGCGAATTCTGCCAGCAGGAGGCTCGTAATCAGGAAACCACTCAAGACAAAAAACAGATCGACTCCGAGAAATCCTCCGGATAAGGAAATGGGAGCGAGCTGGTGGTGGATTATTACCGAGGTGATCGCGATTCCGCGCAGCCCGTCCAGCTCAGGGACATGCTTTGCTAAAAGAGTTTCCATGCCTGGACGCTGAATCGAACCGGAAGACGAGCTAACTGACTGACTGTCGATGGAGAGTAACTGGGTCCACGCCCAGACTTAGGGGCTGACCAGTTTCTTGGAGATGTTGCGCTGCCAGGCCTCGTAGTTTCTTACGCGTCTCTTCGCTTGCTTGCGAGTAAGTTGGAGTTCTTTTGCTACTGAATCAATCCGGGCAGTGCGATCGTTTTTCTTGTCGTAGCGATCACCGGGGGCGCTGAGGTAAATCTCATAAGCACGGGTCCATTCCGCTTTCACGTCATCAGTGGCTTGAACACCTCGTAGTTCTGGCATGTCGGTTTTTCCTTGCGGTCTAATTTTGGAGTGAATTCTAGCATGCACAGAGCGGAGTGGTAGCGGAAATTCGGCTAAGCGGCGTTTGAATAGATTGACAAGCGCCTTGCATTGGTTAGAAGGCGCTTTTTGGCAACCTGATTTCTCTCATTCGGACGGTTCCCTTATCGGCCTCGACACTAATGCTTCCGGGGATCCTGTTCTATTTCTTTTTCGTGCTGGTTTTCCTGGCGGTAGATTTTTCGACGTCTACTCTGCGGATGCCAGTTGCTTTGCTACCTGCCTCAGCCGCGCCCGTAACTGCTCCGGCTGCTGCTCCGGTGGCAGCTCCTGCCAGCACTGCTTTGAGCGCCTTCTTGGCTTTCGTCAACAAACTTCCCTGAGATTTCCTGGCAGAAGTCTTCCGTCCGGATCCTTTCTTCGCGCTCGATGTTTTCTTCGCAGCGCCCTTCTTTGTTGCTGAGTTGCGGGCCGCTGGTTTCTTTTTTGCTGCCACGGTTTCTCCTTACTGTTATGTAGATCCATATGAAGCGGCGCTCCCTCAACCTCGGTGTTGAGGAAGCGCCGCTCGCTGTGGACGTGCTGATGCGATTACCACAGGATCCGAACGCCGCGACAGCGAAACCGCTGAGGTTCGGCCAGAATTTGACTGCGGGCCGCGATGGAGCGCCGGGCTATATCTCTAGCATCCCGGGAACTAAACGGCCCGACGCCCGGAGACGAGATTGATGATGAACACCACCAGCGCAACGACGAGCAAGAGGTGAATAAGGTTTCCGGCGAACCCGCCAATTGCTCCAATCAACCAAAGAATGAGCAAAATCACAAGAATCGTCCACAACATAGTATTTCTCCTTCTTGAAGTAGATTCGTTAATGCTCGAACACTGGCAGCGGAGCAATGCTTATGCCATTTTTCCAAAATCACTCGAGTTCCCGGAAAAGCGCTCATTACCGGATGGTTTTCTGGTTTCCCCGCGGAGCTTGGCGCTCAGCGAATAGAGTTCAGAGAATCCCGACTGCATTAGAATGAGTCGCTCTCCTGCTCAAACCAACGGCGTCGTTGTGTGAATTTGGTTCAAGATCCTAATTTGAAGTAGACAGGTTGATAGAGACGGATGAAAAACTAGACCGATTGGAGGTTTATTCATCGAGCAGTCACAAAAACTCTTGTGAATTCGCCACTCTTAGTCTGCTGAGTTGTATGTCGGGATTGACAAATTGGCTAACTGTAACTATATTAGTTACAGAAGATTAAGCCGGTTCGGGAATTTATTTCAACTTATGTCAACCAGCAGTCGATTTGCGGTGGCGGTGCATGTTTTGACTCTTATGGCTTGGGCGGATGACGAGCCGCTTAAGTCAGAGCATGTGGCTGAAAGCGTAAACACCAATCCCGTGGTGATCCGACGGATGCTTTGCGAGTTGGCAGAGTCAAAGCTCGTGGTTTCTCAGACCGGCTCGATGGGTGGATCGAGGTTAGCCCGTCAGCCCGAGGAGATCACGCTTCTTGATATTTATCAGGCGGTTGAATCGCGTGGAGTTTTTTCGCTGCACCGGCATCCTCCTAATCCGGATTGCCCAGTGGGAGTCAATATAGGCTCTGTCCTAAATGATGTGCTGGACGAAGTGGATTCGGCAGTCGAAACAGTGCTCTCGAAGATCACCTTGAAAGAAGCTGTGGGTAGGCTCAAACCATGTGTGCGCACGGTCGGCACGACCGCTCGCATTGCGGGAGCCAAAACCTTGAACGCCGTAGCGACGGCTAAGAGAAAAAACGGCAAAGAACACACTTTGTCTGCAAGAAACTAGTAGGTAGTTGCGTTCGTAGTATTGGTGTGGCTTTTAGTAAATCAGGTGAAGAGTTGCCGTTGCGAGACGCTCTTCACAAGTGAACCAGATCTCGCATCAAAGGAATCAACAATTGACTAGGCTTCAGAAAGATCAGGATGGGGTTGAACCGATGGATTCGGTGAAACCTAACTTTTCAGGCGCTCACGAGGAACTACTCGAAGACGCTGTTTCTATCGAGGATATCGACGAGGTCCTTGAGAAGCTCGCCACAGCCGGCGTCAGTGGCGCAGATACAGACGAGCCGGTGATAGGCGAAACTTCATCGTCAACCACACATCCCGAAGATGACGATAACGCACCCGAAGAAATGGAATTGGACCTTTCGGCGGGTGAACTCGATAAGACCTCGGATCCCGTGCGCGTCTACATGAGGGAGATGGGCGTGGTGCCGTTGCTTAAGCGCGAGCAGGAAGTCTCCATTGCGAAAAGGATCGAATGGGGCCAGAAGCGCGCGCAAAAGGGAATCACCCGCTCGCCGATGGCCGTCGCGGAGTTGCTCCAGATTGGGGGCGAGCTCGAGGCAGGCACCATCGGTATTCGCGACGTAGTTAACTTTTCCGATCAAATGGAAACTGAAGAGCACGAGGATAAGACGGAAGAGTATCTGCAGTGGACAATTGAAGGCATTCAGAATATTCGCAAGCTCTACAAGCGAGGTTTGAAAGAACTTGAGCAGATGAGCGCTGAGATGAAGGTCAAGCGCGCCAAGGGCTCCAGGAAGTTGATACGCTTGCGACGTAAGGTTGCGCGCACAAGACTGGACATCGCCCACGAGATAGGCGGCCTCCATTTGAAAGAAGCTGTCCGGCAGAGGTTGATCGCGGCGATTGCCCGAGTTCATCGGGAAACGCGAACACTGGAACGCGAAATTGAAGCCAATAATCTCAAGTTGCAGAAGAAACGCCTGAAGGCTGACGACATCAAAGAATTCAAACGTCAAGTCTCTCAGGCGAAGAAGCGGTTGAAGGAAATCGAAGGTGAACATCACGTGTCGGCGTTGGAAATCAAACGTTCCCACCAGATGATCGTCACCGGCGAGGCGCAGGCGGCCCAGGCGAAACACGAACTAACGGAAGCCAACCTCCGTCTAGTTGTCTCGATTGCAAAGAAATATCAAAACCGCGGCCTCCAGTTTCTTGACCTGATTCAGGAGGGCAACCTCGGATTGATGAAGGGCGTTGATAAGTTTGAATGGCGCCGTGGGTATAAGTTCTCAACTTATGCGACCTGGTGGATTCGCCAGGCGATCACCCGCGCGATTGCCGATCAAGCGCGAACCATTCGAATTCCCGTGCATATGATCGAAGTAATCAACAAACTTCGAAACACGTCTCGTGAGTTAGTGAGGGAATTGGGACGCGAGCCGACGACGGAAGAAATCGCCAAGAAGATGGGCATGTCCGTTGAGAAGGTGAGCAAGGCGAGAAAACTCGTGCAACAGCCTGTGTCTCTCGAAACGCCAATTGGTGAAAGTGGAGACTCGCAACTTGGCGATTTGATCGAAGACAAGTCCAGCACCAGTCCGGCCGAACGGGTGATCACGTCCAACCTGCGCGAGATCACCGGCGACGTGTTGCAGACCCTGAGTCCGCGCGAAGAGCGCGTCATTCGAATGCGGTTTGGGCTCGACCGTGAAGGTCATGAGCGCACGCTGGAGGAAGTGGGACAGGACTTCAATGTCACTCGTGAACGCATCCGCCAGATCGAGGCCAAGGCATTGAGGAAGTTGCGACACCCTTCCAGAGCTCGCGTACTCAAGAGCTTTATCGAGGGTCAACGACAGTAAATTTAAGCCGGACAGACTTTCCGGTCTGTCCTCTTCCGATCAATGGACAGGCAGGACTGTCCTCCGTAAATCAAGGACGAGGAGAATTTTAGATGAGTGAGAAAGTTACCCAGGTCAGTGATAGTTCATTCGAGAAAGATGTGCTGCAATCGAGCAAGCCGGTCCTGGTAGATTTTTGGGCCGAGTGGTGTGCACCCTGCAGGATGTTGGCGCCTACAATCGATGCAATCGCCGAACAGTTTAGCGAGACGGCCGGCGTGGTGAAGGTTAACGTAGACGATAACACTGCGACGGCACAGCGTTATGGAATCAAAGGGATACCGACGTTGATTCTTTTCCGTGACGGGAAGGAAGTTGAACGAGTTGTGGGAGCGACCAGCAAAGAAGCGATCGCCCGCATGATTGAAAAGCACGCTGCTGTGGCGAGCGCCTAGGAGCGATTAGCTTCAGTAGAAAGTCGGGGACCTTCATGGTCCCCTTTTCTTATGTAGGACAGACTTTCCAGTCTGTCCAATAGTTTATGTTTTGGGCTCGTTCGACTGATTAAAAAAGGCAGAAATGGACAGACAAGAATGTCTGTCCTACTCTAGGCGCGCCCCGCGACTTCGCCGGTCTGAGTATTAACTCGAACCACTTCACCCTCCTTGATGAACAGCGGCACACGGACCACCAACCCCGTTTCAACAGTGGCTTGTTTGCTGGCGCCGCCTGCGGCCGTATCGCCGCGCGCCCCAAGCTCGGTCGTGATAATGGCGAGCTCTACGTATTGAGGCAATTGAAGTGACACTGGCGCGCCATTGTATTTCAGGACCTGGAGCGAGCACCCTTCTTTGAGATAACTGCGATCACTGCCCACGTCGTCCGGTGCGAACACAAACTGCTCATAGTTTTTTTCATCCATGAAATGAAAACCTTCGGCGTCGCTGTATAAGAACGACGCCGGCGCAAACTCTACGTCCGGCTCCTCAAACTTTTCGGTCGCCTTAAAGCTCTTTTCCATCGTTGCGCCGGTCAGCAATTGCCGTAACCGGGTGCGCACCATCGTTGCCGCGCCACGCGCAGTAGGTGAGGCAAAGAAAACTTCGAGCACAACATATGGCTGCCCCGCCATCTCGATTAGCATCTTGCGTTTCAGTTCATTAGCCCCAATCATTGCCATGCAGTAAGTTCCTTCCGAGTCAAAGTAATCCTGCCCCAGCCATTAATTTCCAGTCTTTGAATATATCCTCGATCAGCTGTCGCACAAAACGAGTGTCACGCCCGCACTCCTCCAATGTAAAAGCTTTGTGTTAACGGCCCACCCTGTCGATAATGAGCAAACACAAACGAGTGCGGTTTTACAATCAGGTCATTATCAGGGAGGGTAGAAATGCCGACGAGGAAAAGCAATGCGGAGCGCCAACAAGCCGTTGATGAGACAGCTGAGATGAGCAAACCGGAACTTGAACGACAGCTTGCAGAGACTCGAGAGTCGCTGGCCCATACAGTCCACGAAATCAAGGACACGGTCACCGGCCAATATGAAGCCGTTCGAGATTCAGTCAGTGGCGTAATCGACTATCGCGAAAAGTTTCAGAATGAGCCATTAGTCTGGAGCCTGGGTGCTCTTTCGGCTGGCTTCGCGCTGGGATACACGCTTGGTTATGCGCACAAGAACTCAAGGTCATTAAAGGCGAAACATTCACAGATAGCGGCGTTTGCGGATAGCATGGCGACCGAGCTTTCAACGGTCGGCAAAACCTTCGTCATGCCCACCTTGAATCACAAAATTAAAGAACTGTTTGGATTCGACTTCGCCGAGGTGCTGGAAAGCATGGGACAAGGGAAGTCAGCGAGCCCAAAACGCGCGACAAAGAAGGGTCCCTCCCGGAAGCGGGCTGTCACAAAGAAGAAATCCGGCAAAAAGAAGACAGCCCGCGGGTAGACTTACTCTTGTTTGCGGCCGGCATAAGTCCACTTGATCGTTAGTGCATCTTGAATGGCCCGCCCTGTGGTTCCGGCGCAAGCGCCGGGCGGCTGGAGTCCTGGACTACCTCATGAAGCTCGAGAACGTTCGCTGCTGAGAATGCTTCTTTCGGCAGCGATCCTGATTGAGCGTGACCTTTCACGAACTCGTCAGACCTCACCCAGTCGAGAAAATTCGCTCGACTTTCCCATAAGGTAAAAACCACATATGGGTCACCTTCATTTACCGGCCGGAGCACCTGATTCGAGATGAATCCGGGCATTCCATCTACCAGTCCCGCACGTTGGCGAAATCTTTCCTCAAAGGCCTCTGCATATTCTGGGTTCACATAAATACGGTTTGCGACGGTGATCATTGCGGTAGTGTTCCTTTCATTTGCCAGCTTAGTCATCCGTCGAAGGCTTCGAGCGCAACCGCTTGATTCGCGAGCGACGTGCTTTTTCTTCCAGTGTTTGGTTCTTGACGCTGGGCGGTACTTTTGTAGGAACGCGCCTGGGCGCGCGGTAGTTTAGTTTCTCAATTCTGGCCCGAAGTTTCCGGAGACAAAGCGCCTTGTTCCGATGCTGGCTCCGCTCTTGCTGAGACGTTACCACGAGACCCGAGGGCAGATGACGCAGACGAACCGCGCTCTCCGTTTTGTTAACGTGCTGCCCGCCCGGCCCGCTCGAGCGAAACGTTTCCACCTCACACTCGCGCAATAGCTCATCATCTGACTCGGGTAATGCAATCATGAATGACCTCGGTGACAACTAACTAACACGAAACCGGCGTTAGTGCTATTAGCTGATCCTGAGCGCTCGACATTCTGACAGGAAAAGGCGGCGCGATCACCAGGTGACCCGCCGCCTTTACTGTCGATTGCGCCAGGGCGCGTCGAGGGCTTACTTACGGATTGCTCGGATAGACCAGCGTCAGGGGATCAGGCAAGGGAATCCGTTTAATTTGTCCGTCTCGCGCAATTTTCACTAGCGAGTATTGCGGTTTATCTGGATTACCTTTCGTGATTTCGTCGATGTTGCCGACTACCAGTACCACCAGTTTATCCGGCTGCAGGTATTTCTGGGCCACGCGTTGCACCTCCTCCGCGGTCACCGCACGAATGCGGTCGCGGTAGGTGCTCCAATAGTCCGGCGCTCGCTTGGTAAACTCGTCCTGAGCGAAAACGCCTGCGACTTGGGTAGCCGTTGCAAAGCTGCGTGGGAAAACTTCAATGAAAGAGTTTTTGGACGTCTCGAGTTCTTCCGCCGTCACCTTACCGGTGCGCAAGCGGTTGATCTCTTCCATGATGATATCTATGGCTTGAGAGGTCGTAGGATTCTTCGATTGAAACGAGGCTCGAAAGATTCCAGGGTTGTAGGTGCCAAAGCTGTAACTGGAACCAGCACTATAAGCCAACCCTTCATCAGAACGAACGCGCGAAGTGATGCGCGAGGTAAAACCACCGCCACCCAGAATGTCATTCATGATTGTGAGGGCGTAGAAATCAGGGTTGTCGCGCATGGTGCCGACGTGGCCCAGACTCACGCGCCCCTGGTTCACATCGGGTTTGTGTACTGTAAAAATGCCGGCGACTGTTTCATACGGCGTCTTCGGTACAACCGGCGCTGGGTCTTTGCTTACCGGCCAGCCCTTCATCGCGGCTTCGAGTTTTGCAAGCATCTCTTTCGTATTGAAGTCTCCGGAAATCGCGAAGATAAACCCACCCGGCTGATAGTATTTCTTATGAAACGCAATCATATCTTCCCGAGTAATACTTTCAATCGCGGCTTTGGTAGCTTGTCGGGCCGAAAAATGATTAGAGCCGTAAATCAGACGTGACCACTCGCGATCCTCAATGGCGTCGGTGCTGTCGTTGCGCCTTTCCATGTTTTGCAACAACTGGCTCTTCGCCAGCTTGATTCGATCTTCCTGGAAACCCGGGTTCTTCAGCATGTCGAAGTAAAGTCCGAGGCCCTGATCGATATCTTTGGTCAGTAGATTGAGACTGGCGTTGCCCTGCAACGCACCTATGTTGCTGTTGATATTCGCCGCGAGAAAAGCGAGTGACTCGTCAAATTGTTCGGCGTTCTTAGTTGTGGTGCCGCCGATCCGCATCTGACTGCCAGTGAGCGCCGCCAGTCCTTCTTTGCCTGCGGGATCGAGATAGGTTCCGGTGCGAACGAGGGTGGAAATGTTCACCAGCGGAAGGTCGTGATCCTCGACAAGGTAAACAACCACGCCGTTTGAAAGCACGTGACGATACTGCTCACGTTTCGGAGGTGTAAACGTCAGAGTGGTGTACTTCAAGTCGCGCGGATGCGCGGGAATTTGCTGAGTTTGGGCCAGCAAAGCTGCGGGCGACAACGACAACAGGACCAAAGTCAGGACTGCGGCAAGCGCCCGTAAATTCTTTCCTGGATTCCTCTGGAAATCCCTCATGCGGTTTCTCATAATTACTAATTACCTCCTTCGAGTTGCTTGAGGCGATCTTCCAGCATCTTTTTGACCACCTTGAAAAAATTCTGTTTGTCGGCAGGAGCCGCGCCCATTTGTTGTTCGATCCGCGGCAGCATCATCTTGATCTGTTCCGCTTTGGCCTGCGAAAGCATGCCCTTCATCTGGCCGATTTGAGCTTTTTCCTGATCGGTCAAACCAGCGAGAGCAGGATCTTCAACCGCGCCGGGATCCTTCTTCTTCGTGTAATAGACCGCGATAGTACGATTTTCCAGGCCGAAGTATTTGTTGGCGACCCGGCGCACATCTTCCGGAGTGATCGCTTGATGACGCGCGGGATCGGTATTGATTGTGTCCCAACCGCGATTGTTGTCACGGAGCAGCAGTTGGACCATCAAACCGAAGTTTGACTGGATGCCGCGGAAGTTATTAGCCGCATACTGGTTCTTCACCTTCTGCAGTTCGTTGGCGTCAACTAACTCCTTCTGCATCTTTTCGATCTCTTTATAAAGGGCTTGCTCAACCTCTTCAGGCGTCTTGCCGGGTTTTGCAACCCCGCTCACTTCAAACAGGCCTTCATACTTGCGGCCGTCCTGGAAGGCATTCGCGCTGTTGGCAACTGCCTGTTGCAACACCAGCGACTTGTAAAGGCGCCCCGTTCGGCCGCTAAGCAAACTAGCGAAGATATCCAACGCGAAGTCATCTGGGTGACCTTCTGCCACCGTGTGAAAACGAATGCGCACCTGCGGAACGGTTTCGGCCCAGGCCACCATGCGCTTCTCGGCAAGCTGCGGCATCTCGCTGGTACGAACGGGTTCCGGGGCACGAGGTCCACGCGGGAGGCGTCCGAAGTATTGCTGCGCAAGTGCTTTCGCGCGAGCCGGATCGATATCGCCAACAAGGCAAGCCGTCAGATTGTTTGGCGCGTAGTTGACGGCAAAGTATTCGAGGGCCTCTTCACGCGTGATGCCTTCGAGATCGCTGGGCCACCCGACCACGGGCCAGCCGTATGGCGAAGACTGCCAGAACATCGATTCAAACTGTTCATCAAACTTGCCAGTCGGTGTGCTGTCCGTGCGCAGGCGTCGTTCTTCATGGACCACGTCACGCTCAGAATAAAACTCACGGAAGACGGGGTTACGCAACCGGTCGGATTCCATCCAGAACCAGAGTTCCAGCTTGTTGGCTGGAACGTTTATGAAGTAGACGGTGAAATCGTTGCTGGTGCCGGCGTTCATTCCTGAACCTCCCGCCGTGGTGTAGACGCGGTCAAACTCGTCCTTCACCATCAACTCTTTTTCACGTTTGGTCAGCTCATCAAACTTGGCGAGCAATTCTTTGTAGCGTTCCGAACGGAATTTCGGATCTTTGCTGTCGGAAATTTCGCCCAGCCGCGCTTTCAGAATAAGCGCCTGCTGCTCCTTGCGAAGTTCGGCGCGCACAGCGTCCATTTCCTTAATGAGCGCCAGATTTGCGGCGATGTCTTTGGTGCCGAGGGCATGCGTGCCCTTAAACATCATGTGTTCGAAGAGATGCGAGAGCCCGGTGATGCCGGGACGCTCATTGACTGAGCCGACGCGAGCCACCCAGCCGGCGGCGACGTTAGGGTCGCCCTTACGGGGCACCAACAGCAGGCGCATGCCGTTGTCCAGGGTGATTTCCTGCACCGGCACTTTCTGCGCTGAGGCGATCTGTGCGCAGACTAGTAGGGCCAGAAGGCAAAGAGAGATTTTTTTCATTCTGCTAATCCTCGTTTATTTGATTGGCGTTGTATTCAATTGGCGCTGGTAAGCGCTAAAGTTCCAATATTGCGGACAAAAAGAGAGTTCGGACCGAGCGCTGCGTCTGCTGTTACGCAGCCGACTTTGATTAGGTTTCAGTTCAGCGTTGATTCTTACGTTGTCCGTCGGAGGTCCGAGACACCCTGGCGTTTGTTCGGGGATACGGTGGGGATAATAGCAGTGGCAAAGTTATTTTTCCAAGGCGCGGAGCCTTTCCGCAGAACGGATTCATCCCACCCTACCGAACCTACCCTGGGGACATCATTCAATCAAAACGCCCGGTCAAGATCCTTCAAATTGACCCGACTCGGTTAACCCTTGAGTCAATCCGAACTTCGACTCGGATCAACATTTCTCAAATCCTTAGCGGTTTCCACAGTTTTCTACTTAGCCGCTTCTGGCCCACGATGTGCAAAGGCAAATCCGCGCGGAGCCTGGCTCCCAATCTGCCCATCCCCAGGTTCCTACATTTTCTGAGCCTTCCCGAGACCGATGAAACAAGACAGAGTGCGATTAAAAATCGGAGACGTGTTCACCGTTTTGGGTGCCGCCGCGGTGGCATTCGCCGTCTACCGCTGCCCCATTTCAAAACTAGGCGCTCCTTTCCTGATTCTCCTCCTGATCGGTATTCTCGCCAGCGCTCGCTACACCATCCCGCTTCCTCGTGGCCGCGGACGCGTTTCGGCTATCCATGGTTTCGTAATTCTTTCCATGATGTTGCTGGGTGCTTACCCCGCAATCATTTTCGCCACGCTTTCGACTTTGTTACTGGCGTTGAGTGAGGGTCGGCCACGAATGGTGGCCGTTGGCAAAGCCGGTCTTGCGGCATTCACAACAATGCTTGTCGTCCTGGTGATTCGTTTGAATTTCGGGATGGCAGCAGAACCGGGTAACTCGATCAGCGTCCTGGATTTTGTGGCAGTCCTGATCATCGCCGGGCTGGTACAGGCGTTTGTTAGTGCGACGCAAATCATTTTGCATGAAGCGTGTGTGATCAAGGAACCACGTTGGCGGAAGTGGGCCGCGGTAGGTTGTTGGACGTCAGCGATCCATTTGACCGGCGCGATTCTGGCGGGAGTGGGCGCATCACTGGTCCCGGCGATCGGAAACAAGGCAGCATTAATCGCGGCGCTGATCTCAGCAATCGCCTGGATAACATACTGGAATTTTAAAAAACATCATCCAGCTCCAGCTCTGCATGATGAATTTGGTGGCGGCAACAAAGATAACTCAGAACGTTTCCGCAGCGCGTTTGATAACGCAGCAATTGGTATGGCACTGGTTACGCCTGAGGGTCGTTGGCTGCAAGTGAACCAATCGTTGTGCAAGCTTCTCGGCTATTCAGAACGAGAATTGATGGCGCTTGATTACCTCCGCGTGCTACACCCGAATGACCTGCGACCCGCGCTGGCGAACTTCAAACAGTTGATGCGCGGTCAGATTCCGTCATGTCAGATGGAGAAGCGTTACATCAGCAAGAATGGACAGGAAGTTTGGGCGCTGTGGAGCGCCTCATTGGCTCAGGATGCTCATGGCCGGACACCAAACCTCATTTTCCAGATCCAGGACATCACCGACCGCAAGGAAGCCGAGGAGAGGCTTCATCATGACGCTTTCCACGACGCGTTAACCGGGCTGCCCAACCGCGCTCTCTTTGCCGATCACGTAAAGCTCGCTATTGCTCGCCTGCAACGTCGTAAGGATCACACCTTCGCAGTCCTTTATATCGATCTGGATCGCTTTAAAGTAGTGAACGACTCACTAGGGCACATGGGCGGCGACCAACTCCTTGTTGGAATCGCTCGTCGCCTCGAATATTGTCTCCGGCCGGGTGACACAATCGCCCGAATCGGTGGTGACGAGTTTACGGTGCTGCTCGAAGATATCGGCGATGGATCGGATGTTCATGCCGTCGCAGATCGCATCCAGAAGGAACTCTCGGCTCCCTTTAGTCTGACCGGGCGCGAAGTTTTTACAACGGTCAGCATTGGCATAGCCCTCAGCTCCGAGGCTTATGAGCGTCCCGAGGATGTGCTGCGAGATGCGGATACGGCTATGTATCGCGCTAAGAGCATGGGCAAAGCCCGTTACGAGATGTTCGATTCGGGAATGCATTCCGCAGCAATCAAGCTGCTGCAGCTGGAAACAGATTTGCGACGCGCGATTGAGCGAAATGAATTCATGGTCGTGTACCAGCCAATCATGTCTCTGGATAGTGGATTGCTGCGCGGGTTCGAGGCCCTGGTCCGCTGGCGTCATCCCGAGCGCGGGCTGATCGCTCCGATGGATTTCATACCCATCGCTGAAGAGACCGGAATGATCGTCCAGATTGGAGAACAGGTTCTTAAGGAAGCATGTCGTCAGATGCGTAAGTGGTCTGTCAATTTTCCAACTGAACCGAGAATCTTCATGTGCGTTAACCTCTCCGTAAAGCAGTTTTCCCAGCCTGACCTGACGGCGAGAGTCGCAGCGATTCTGGCGGAAACGGGATTGCCGGCGACGAGTTTGAAACTGGAGATCACTGAGAGCGCGGTTATGGATAACGTGGAAACGGCCACGAAGATGCTCGAGCAATTGCAAAGCCTGGGCGTTCAGTTGGCAATGGACGACTTCGGGACTGGATATTCCTCGCTCTCCAACTTGCATCGATTCCCAATCAATACTCTGAAGATTGATCGTTCATTTATCACCCGCATGGCGGAGAATAATGAGAACGCGGAAATCGTGCGGACGATCAGCGGGCTGGCCAAGAACCTCGGCATGGACGTCGTAGCTGAGGGAGTGGAGACCTGCGATCAACTCGACTTGCTAAAATCTCTGGGTTGCCAATTTGGCCAGGGTTACTTCTTCTCCAAGCCTCTCGATCATCAAGCGGCGGAGGCTTTCATTTGTGAAAGCTACTCACCGCCGGTTCTCCTACTTGAAAGCATGACGATCGCTCCGGCCGCGCTCAGCGGATCCTTGCGCTAGTCACTTACTCAAGCCTCTACCTTCATAGCCTCCAAGTTCCCATTATGAGTGCGGATGTAAAAACTGAAAACGAATCGTCTGCTATTACCCTGCGCGACGACGCGGAGATGTTCCGGGTTGCCTTCGAACACTCGACAGTGGGAATGGCAATCGGTCTGCCCTCAGGTTGCTGGCATGTGTTGAATCAGTCGCTTTGCAAGATGCTTGGTTACTCGGAGCAGGAACTGCTGGGCCGGAAGTTTCAGGAAATTCTTCATCCCGAAGATCGCCTGGCGGCCCTGGAAAAGGTGGCGGAACTCGTCACGAACAAAGTTCCCATCTCCCAAAGCGAGACGAGATGTCTTCACAAAGATGGCCAGATAGTTTGGGTACTCTGGAGCGTTTCACCAGTCTTCGTGCAGTCGAGCGGGACCATCCAACTAATCTTTCAAATTCAAAACACCTCCGATCGCAAGGAAGCCGAGAAGCGGCTGGCCCACGACGCCTTTCATGACGCGCTGACCGGTTTGCCGAACCGGGCCCTGGTGAGACACCACTTAAAACTGGCTATTGCACGGGTGAAGCGCAATCAAGATCTCAAATTCGCACTTCTTTTCCTTGATGTGGATCGCTTCAAGCTGGTGAATGACACCTTGGGACACATTGGCGGTGACCAGTTGCTGGTAGGCATTGCTCGAAAGCTGGAGGTATGTTTGCGGCCATCGGACACCGTCGCGCGTGTGGGTGGCGATGAGTTTACGATTCTGCTCCAGGATCTTGCTGATACCAGCGAAGCGGTAACCGTCGCCGAAAGAATTCACAAGGCACTTGAAACACCAATCAATATCAACGGTCGTGAGGTATTTACGACCGTGAGTATTGGCATAGCGCCACTTTCCTCTCAATACGATCTGCCTGACGAGATCCTGCGTGATGCCGATACGGCGATGTATCGATCCAAGGCTCTGGGGAAAGCAGGGCATGAAACATTTGACGAAGAAATGCACGACCATTCCAAAAACGTGCTGCAGATAGAAACTGATCTCCGTCTCGCCCATGAACGTGAAGAGTTCTTTGTCAATTATCAGCCCATTGTTTCACTCGAGGATTTTCGGGTCTGCGGCTTTGAAGCGTTAGTGCGGTGGCAACATCCCGAGCGCGGTTTGATTTCCCCGGCTGATTTCATCCCTATTGCGGAAGAGGGCGGTCAAATTCTGCAGATAGGCGAGTGGGTCCTGCGGGAAGCTTGCTCGCAGCTCAAGCGTTGGCAAGAAGCGTTTCCGGCGGATACGTCTCTTTACATTACGGTGAATCTCTCCCCCAAACAGTTTGCGCAACCGGATCTAGTCGGTCGAGTCAAGGGGATACTCAATGAGACTGGCCTGGATCCAAGTTTCCTCAAGCTTGAGATCACGGAAAGCGTGCTGATGGATGATTTTGAAGCTGCAGCCAAACTACTGTTTGAACTGCGCGGGCTGGGAGTCAGGTTGAGCATTGACGATTTTGGTACGGGTTACTCTTCTCTGACCTACCTTCATCGATTTCCGATCGATACGTTGAAAATCGATCGCTCCTTCGTCATGCGGATGGATAAAGACAACGTAGAGATTGTGCGAACTATCCTGAGTCTTGCGGAGAACCTCGGCATGGATGTGGTGGCTGAGGGTATTGAGACCCAGGTGCAAATGGGACTGCTTCGAGATCTCGGATGTCAAAACGGTCAAGGTTATTTCTTCTCGAAGCCGATGAACGTCGCAGACGCCGACCGCGTTATCGCCGAGACCTACAATCCTCGCGTGGCCCAGGTTGCATAACGCAACGGTATCATCAAGCTTCACACTTGATGGCACTCCATGTTCGCAGAGGGGGAACTCCACTCGCTATCTGTGGAAGTTTAGATCCTTAGCGAACCACGGAACGCCCTGGCGGCATAGTAGGATTCCGCGCCGTTGTGATACACGAAGACATGACCGAAGCGGTAATCAGCGAAGAGGGCTCCGCCAAGTTTTCTAATATCAGACGGTGTTTTAATCCAGCTCGACGTTTTCGTATCAAAACTTTCAAGTTTCTGCAGCTCTCGATAATGTTCTTCCGTTAAGAGCTCAATGCCCATGGAAGCTGCCATATCAATAGCGCTGTTTTTCGGTTTATGTTTTTTCCTCGAGTCCAGCGCCTCGCCGTCGTAACAAAGACTTCGGCGGCCGTTTGGACTTTCCGCTGAACAATCATAAAAACTGTATTCGCCCGTCTTTTTGTCAAACCCCACAACATCCGGTTCACCGCCAGTTCTTTCCATTTCATTGAGCGACCACAGTTTTTCAGCCTTAGCTTCCAGCTTTGCCCGCACTTTAGTCCATTCAAGCCCTTTATGACGGTGCATGTTTTCCTCAAAACGGTCTTTTAATATTGTGAGCAGCTCCACCCGATGCTCCGCTGCCAATTTCTTTTTGCTGTTCATAATTTTTTGATCTGCGCGCTGGCAACTTCCTTTTTGAAACTAGTACCGACTCGTCCTTGACCGGCCACTTCCCCTGCTAGTGTAATCCCAGGTGTATTGCCCGTGGGTTTTTCTATCAGTTCATGCGTGAGGCGGTTATATCGTATGGCGCGTTGATGACCTCATCAGCACCTGGGTTTGGCCGCCACCCGCCCGAAAAGCTGCTACCGTCAGGCGAAAACTTACCAGTGAACGTTGCGTCCATCGGGCCATACTTGACTGATATGGTAACGGTGTCGCCCCGAATATCCCATTCATAGGGAAGCGGGTCCGGTGACATGTTTGAAAAGACATACGAGGAGAATGCTTTGGTTTTAGCATTGTAACCAATGAGTTCGCGGCTTTTAATTGGCATGCCGTCATAGTCCATCTTCATGTCCTGCTGCAGGAAAAAACTCATGCCGTCACTGTCATGCAACCATGCAAACGCGGTTGTGCCGGTGATACTGTCTTCGGCTGAGCCGAGCGGACGGCCCTTCATACTCCAGGTTCCTATCAAGCGGTCAAGACGCTTAAGTGCAGGATCTGGCTTAGGAATGCCTTGATGTTGTGCTTCGTTCTTGTCTGCCATAATGTCATTCTCCTTCTTCGTGATCTGACGATCCATAGAAATAGAACACGAAGGCATGATGCCCTTGGCTATGGCTCGCTCCCGCCGTTCCCGCAGCACTGATTGATCGGAAGACTTCTTGAAAGTAGCGAGGCCGTCAAGAGAGTGACCCAACAGTGACCCGATCCAACTCCGCGAGCTAAATCTCTGTCTGTAAAAGTGTTGATTTTATTGGAGGCGGCGATCGGAATCGAACCGATGAATAAAGGTTTTGCAGTTCGACCGGGGCGTCTGTTGCGGAGTGTCATGGAGTGTCATCGACGCGTAAACATTGGTTGTCTCTGGCTGCCTAGTTACACGGTAATGCTCAGGATCGTCGCAGACTCCCCACAAAAGTCCCCACAGTCCAATTCATCATAATCCAAGCGTCAGTCAACCCGTTTAAGGACCAACTTCAAGCCAGTCGATTTCTCGGTGATCGATACGCGTTCCGACTTTCCATGGTCTTGGCCCCACGATTCGGCGAGGATTGCGTATTTGAAATCACCGTAGACATTGAAATTGAATCGTCCTTTTTCGTCGAGTTTGATCAATCGAATATAGCGATCTCCGTCATACAGCGAGATGTGAGCGTTTTGAAGCGAACGTCCATCCTGCCAAACTACCTTTCCAGTCACGACTCGTCCTTTCCAGCTTTGACCCACGCGTAGCGTAAGGCTCTCAAGCTTCGCGCCCTCGGTTACCACAATCTTCGTAGCCGCACTAGCTTCGGCCATGTTGGGATAATACGTTCGCGGATAAGGCGCGTCATTCTCATCGGGCGCTTGGTTACGCGGGTTGAGTACAAGATAGTACTCACCGACAGCAACGCCTTCGAATTTGAACGACCCGTTGGCATCGAGCTTCTTGAAATCACTGTCATCAGGATCAGTGGCGTTAACCAGATAGACGTAACCGGGGCTGACAGGGCGCCCTGAGGCGGTCAATACATTGCCGGAGACTTCGGCCGTTGCATGCAAATCTACTTTGAACGTATCAAGCTGCCTGTATTGACATTCGTTCTTTCCAATCTGTACTTCATATTCAAATGTCGTTAACGCATCGGTCGTTTCTATCTTGCCTTGCTCATCTTCCCGATAAGCCATGACGGCGGCGGCAAAGGGAATGAATGCTCGAACCGTGTATTTGCCCGGGCCGGGCACGGACACTGAAAAGTCCCCCTTCTGGTCGGTCTTGGCTTCCAAAGTCTTGTCGCCACCCTGCACGGTGACTTTAAGTCCTGGTAGAGGTTCATATTTGTTGCGGAGAAGGCGGCCCAAAATGGACTCTTTCGCTTCCTGTTGCGTTACGGTACGAATGTAGTTCAAATCATCGATGGCATGCTTCAGCTCCGTTGTTCGAGTGCATGGCCCAGCAAAGAGTTGGTTACTGTCTCGTTCGCGCGATGCGTAAATTAGATATCTCTGGCCCTTCTCGAATTTCATGTCACAACTCGTTCCGTGTAGGGTTTCGACATCAACTCGATTACCGGCAACACCGCGAAACGGTTGCTCGACTATGAAATGGAGCATCACGGTTGGCATTTGGTTCTCTGACTTTTTCTCGACCGCCGTGATGTCCAGGAGCTGGCCCGCAAACACCGCATCCGCTCGCCAGTAAGCAGCGCACACAGGTACGTCATATTCGTTGCACGTACAACCTCGGGCTTCTTGAGGGATAAGGGAAAGCCAGCCGAATGAGATAAGGATGAGGAGTAAACGCTTCATTTCGACCTAAACTCAATAGAATATACCCTTGTTCCGTGAGCGCATCACCAACCAACTAACTACGCGGCCTTCGACGTTGCGACTCGTTTAATCCGTTCGTACTCTTTGCGTCGAGCGTGATGTGTGTCCCAGAGATCAACGTCCTGCTGTAGACCCAGCCACATCTCAGGCGACGTGCCAAAGGCGCGCGCCAAGCGGTGCGCCATGTCGGTAGTGACCGGTCTGCGCTCGTGCAGGATCTCGCTAATGGTTCGTCGCGAGACGCCGAGCAAACTTGCAAGCTTATCTTGCGTCAATCCCGCTGCCGGCAAGACATCCTCGCGCAGGATCTCGCCGGGATGCGTCGGTCGTCTCTTTCTGTTGTTCAGCCAATTGTTCGGCATCGATCAAATCCTTAGTGATAATCTTCAAGGTCAACGTCGAAGGCATCTTCGCCCTCAAATGTGAACGTCACGCGCCAGTTGCCGCTGACCGAAACACTCCATGTGCCCGCCCGATCGCCTTTCAGCCGATGGAGGCGATAACCCGGCAAGTTCATGTCTGCTGTAGTACGAGCACGGTTAAGCACGTCTAGCTGTCTGCGGAGACGGTCGGCAAGGTCAGCGGATACCCCGCGCCGCTCGCCCGTCTCAAAGAGCCGTTTCAGTCCCTTATGGCGAAAGCTCTTTATCACGCGTTCTGATTGTAACGTGGCGGGTTACACGAGGCAAGGCGTACGCGATACGTGGAAGCTCGTCGCGTGAAAGCCTGAATGAATGCGGTCCCTAGTTAAGACGATGAAGCAGATTCTATGTAGATTTGCTCTCACGCTTGCTGTCTCGTGACAAGTAGTCCTTTAGGTCTTCATCCCTAACCAGCACTCTGCGCCCGAATCGGCGAACGAGGAGACGACCAGCTCGGACTTCGGCGCGAAGAAAAGCTACCGATAGGCCGGTACATTCGCTGACCTCTCTGAGTCCCCAAGCAAATCGCGGTAACGGCGCGAAAGTCTCGATCTCGTTCGCGGTGTTGCTGAAATATTCCATGCGATTGGCCTCTTCAATTGACGTGCCAATAACGATGGCTTGATCTTTGGGGCCATGGTGTGCGGGCGGATTCAAACTGCGGGACGGAAAAGACGCCATTCGTTCCGGTGAAATCCAATCCCTACCTGGCTGTCAGGCGTGACGCCCTAATCGTTCGCATTATGCGAACGCCACCCTGTTGTAAAACACAACAGGCTATCCGCGCATACCATCCACAGATCCTTGAAACTGCCTAATGAAAGTCTGGTTCGCTGCCGTCGGTTAGTACGTCATCCTCAAGAAGCAGTGGCGTCGGTTGGGCTTGATCGATTGCGGCTTTCTTCGCCTCGGCCTCGTCTGCCAAGAGTTGGTTCCCGATTTCCTCGGCAAGCCCATAGGCGTAATCCTGGCCTTCTGCTGTTTGTGCCTCGAATAGGGCGGCGATTTCTTCTGGGCTTTTGCCTCGTTCCCTGAACGCAGGTCGCGCCAGCGCGTCCCAGAGCTCGATTCTTCCCGCGCGAGCTTCCGCGACGGTTTCTTGAAGCAGCTCCAAATTGACACTCTCCATGCGAAGTGCGGTTTCGCCTTGCCGAATCAGCGTCAGCAGAAGTTCCTGAATCGTTTCAAGTTTTTCTTCTGTTTCTTTTGCTGGCGCCGCTTGTTGAGGAGCTTGAATCCCCGCAGCTTTCCGGCGACGCGCCCAAAGCGCCTCATCGATCAACATCCTCAGTACCGGCGCTTCCGACTGCTGCGCGGTCTCTTCCATGATCTGCTTGATGGCCGGTATTTGATCCCCGTACGGATTGAAGCCGAACACCTTCGTTTTGAACAAAACTCGTTTACTCTTTCTCATTGATCCTCGATCCTCCTTTACCCGCGAAATGGCCGATCAGGTTAAGCCGCAACTCTTTGCGAATGGACTTCTTATTGACATGGTTAAGATGGTTAAGCAGGTTAATTAACCTGGTTAATTCTTAACCTGTTGAAATCGAAGTCACTTGGGCTGGCCTCGGTAGCTCGGAAACCGTTTCTATTTTGACTGCCCACTTAAGTCCTGCACTTAAGGCCATTAGTTTTTAATCACTGCCACTTACTAAAGACGTGAGGCTGAGCTGGAAATCCCAGTGGCTCTTAACTTTTTTGGAAGAATTCTTTTGGCGAAGACTATCGACTCGCGCCGGGGCCCAAAGCTAGCGCTACAAGTCTGCGTCGTCGAATACAGGTGCGGCCCCATACGAAGTAAGACCAAAATCGAAGGCGGGCGTTTGATAATGCCGATTATGTTGGAGCGGCAACTACCTTGCTGGAGGCGCATCTAACACCTTGCGCCGGCCACGCCCGACAACATGAATCACGCATTATCAGATGACCGTCCGCTCGTTCCCTGGAAGGTGCATTTCGCTCCTGACCGAAATGCGCGTCGCGGATCGGAAGGACCTTGTAGCGAAGCCATGAATGGTATAGAAAATGCTAAAGCCAGAACGGACAGTCGAGGCTCATAACAAGGACGCGTCGACGAACAGTTGCGGCGGCAGAAGGGAAGGAAGGCTCATGGCAATCTACAAACGCGGCGGACAATACTGGTACGAATTCGTATTCGAGGGCCGGCGGATACGCAGACCGGCAAAGACGCGCAGCCGGAAAGCAGCCCGTGACATTGAATCTGCTTATCGTATCAAGCTGGCGAAGGGCGAGGTTGGTCTGGAAGAACCGAAGCGCGTGCCGACGTTCGCCGCCGCGCTGAAGGAATTCCTTACCTGGTCTGAACATCAGCACTCCGCGCGCCCGAGCACACACCACCGTTACGAAGTGAGCAGCAAGGCGCTGAAGAGATTCTTTACCACTAGATCGCATCACGCCCGAGACGGTTGAGAAATTCAAAACCTCGCGCGGGCGAAAGAAGAGCGAGTTCACTGGCCGTCGCTTGAGGCCTGCGACGATCAATCGCGAACTGGCTTGCCTGAAGATTCTGTTCAATCGCTTCGAGGATACCGTTCCGAAAAATCCCGTTCGCAAGGTGAAGTTTCTTGCCGAAGACAATGAGCAGATGCGCGTCCTCACCTCAGACGAAGAAAAGCTTTACCTTCTTGCGGCGTCGCAGCCGCTACGAGACATTGCGACGATGATGCTTGAGACTGGAATGAGGCCAGATGAAGTTTGCCGCATTCGCCGCGAAAACGTTCATCTCGACCAGGGCTATCTCTTCAATCCTTTCGGTAAAACAAAGGCAGCCAGACGCAAGGTTCCGCTCACCGAGAGGGCTTGTGCGGTCTTGGCTAGGCGCCTTGAGAAAGTGAAAAGCGATTTTGTCTTTCCCGGTCGAGCGACCGACCAACCAATCATCAAGGTAAATCGTGCGCACGTCGGCACGCTGGCGCGGATCAACCGCATTAGAGCCGATGCAAACGAGAACCCGATTCCACACTTTCGACTCTACGATCTTCGTCATACCTGGGCGACTCGGGGAGCCATGGCCGGGATCGACCTGGTTACTCTCGCAGCGATGCTCGGACACTCGCGGATACAGATGGTCCTGCGCTACGCGCATCCAACCGAAGAGCATCAATTCGCAGCTATGAAGAAGCTAGAAGCTTTCCGGATGGCGAAGTAGTGATTGAGGTAATTGTATTGAGTTGTTTCTTGCACGGGCGTATGTTTTAGACTTGAATCATGCTATAAGTCCTCGATGTCCAAGAATGGATCAGCGTTACCCAGCGAGAATCAACTCTCACTTCCGCTTGCGGCAGCGAAGCTGTTGCCACCGGCCCTAAAATGGGCTGGTGGGAAGCGATGGCAATTACCATATCTTCTGCCTTACTGGGAAAGGGAACGACATAGACGATTGGTGGAACCTTTTTGTGGAGGGCTCGCGGTTAGCCTAGGGCTGCTTCCAGAACGAGCGCTATTAAATGATATCAATCCAAATCTGATTAATTTCTATCGTTGGCTCAAAAAGGGTCTTGTCATAGAGCTCGGCATGGTTAACAGTGAACTCCGGTTTTACGCGAGCCGTGAAAGGTTTAATGAGCTGCTCTCGACTGGTAAGGGGGAAACCAAGGAAGCGGCTTCACTGTTCTATTACTTGAATCGAACCTGTTATAACGGGCTCTGCCGCTTCAACAGCCGAGGGGAATTTAACGTTCCCTTTGGGAGACATGGCAAGATTAGTTATCGAACTGATTTCACGTCCTATACTACGGTCTTTGAGAATTGGGAATTTACAAATCGAGCTTTCAGCAAGATGCGTTTAAGGGCATCTGACTTTGTATATGCCGATCCGCCGTACGACGTTGAGTTCAGACAGTACTCAAAAGGCGGTTTTAGCTGGAAGGAACAAGAACAAACTGCCGAGTGGTTAGCAAAGCATCCTGGGCCAGTCGTCCTTTCAAATCAAGCTACTAAGAGAATTCTCGAACTCTATCAAGATCATGGATTTGATGTGTTAAAGCTAAATGGTCCGAGGAGAATAAGTTGTACAGGCGATCGATCGCCAGCCCGTGAGGTTCTGGCATTAAGAAACATCACTAGATAATTCGCTCGCCGCCCACCTCAGCCATTCCAAGGAGCGATTATGGCTAAGCTTTCCTCAAAGAAATTGGAAGGTCAACGCAAGGCGTTCACTTTTCTGACCGCATGCCTTCAATCTCAGGAAGTCTTCACTAAGGAAGAATTCAAACGCGCCACAGGCTGGTTGCACGGCAGGACGTTCGATACTTATTGGCAAAAACAGTTCAAAGCGTTTGTCGAGCCTGTTGGCAACCAGCGCTATCATGTCAGAGAGACGTTTCGTCCATACATAACTTGGTCGAAGTTTCGACAGCACGTCACCCAAGTGCGGCGCGTGGTCACTGACTACACTCCTGTAGTTTACGATAATGTTCTTATCTTTGAGTTTTATATGCCTCTCACTAATGAAGCCCATCTTCGGACTACCTTAGATTCATTGTTCTTTGCAGACACAATTCGGGCCAGACTCAACACCATAGGATTAGAAAACCTTCGAACGAATATTCCCTTGATGGAAGGCGAATCTGAAGGGGCATATTTCCAGCGGATCTTGGAGTTATTTGAACGGGCCTTTGGTGGTTACTCAATCTTTCATGTTAGTGGACGGTTTAGAGCGGAAAAACTGGCGACTCAGGACGAGGTTGCCAAGATTCAGAAACAAGGAAGGCGTTATCTGATCGATGAAACGACCGCAGTAACGCGTTTCATTTTTCCCTGCAAGGACACGACGGATGCTAAGCGAATCAGATTCCTATTTGAGGCGTTGTTTGTTCGCAGCATCATTCAGCTGATAAACGGGGAGGACGAAATATGGATGGTTGAGAGCGGACTATACAATCGCGTCCACGTTTGGAAGGTAGTTGACGATGAAGCACCTCTCTTCAAGTGAATCGGCGAGAGCTTGGCTGGCTCGAAATGGTTATGAGGATCACGCTGCCTTGATCGGGGACGTTATGGCGGAGTGGAAAGCGAAGGGCAGCAAAGAGCGGCGCGATTGGTGGCTTGTTATGTCAGGAGGACCTAATGGTAAGCCTCGCGTTGTTTGCGGCCGAACATTTCCAGTACTGGCAGCGTTTCAAGAGCGCCAAGGAAAACCTGTGACTGAGAACGCTGAGCGCCGAAATAAGAATGAGATTACACCCCCAATTAAGAACCAAGCACGTTGGGCCAAACGAAAGAAACGGAGAAGGCAAACTAAATAGCTCGCGGCCACCTTGTTCGCTACGCTTGGATTTAGGAGTCTGCTGTTTAATCATCTCCTGCTTCGGTTTCATCGGGCCACCAATCGGTGCGCTGTAGGCCCTCTTTCGTTGGGATGTACATTCCGGCGGGGAACCGCACTTCTTGGTCCCAAAACTCCGATGTGACGCAACGGGCATCAGGCCACGTGTCCCCCAGTCGTTTTGCGATTCGCTCAAAGACCTCATCGACCTGAGAACTGACTTCCGCGACAAGTTCTGAAGTGCTAAGTTCGAGGGGACAGGGAACGCCAACCGAAAACATCGGAAAAGTCTTCTTCGTCTTGGGTCCTCTCTTGCAGTCGATCCAGATATGCCACTCATTTGGCAGGTCGAAAGACATTGAATCGAAAACCTTCGAAGCCGTCTCAACGTCCACCGGAACCCACCAAAATTCAATGAAGTTGCAGCTTCTGCCTTTTAAATATTGAGGGGATGGCAGGTTGTCATAATCCCATACCATCTGCGCCGGATAATATGTCTCGCCACCAGGCTCTGGAACGATGGGATCCTCTGAACGTGACGTGATGTGTATGGCGTCTTCGAGATCTAAGACGCTGTGTGAATTCTCGACTTCGAGTGCCGCAAGCACTGAATTGCGGTCACTCTCGCTTTGTTCGTGCTTCGAAAATGTCCAGCCGAGTAATTCTCCGCCAGGTCCATTCGGGCATCGAATATCTGGTTCGACCAAGCATTTCAAAGCAAGATTGGCACAAACATCAATCGTGGCGGTTATGAAAATAGCCTTCGCGTCACGAAGTTCTCTGCGCTTTGATTCTCCAATGAGTCTACAGATGTGCGAATGGTTCGACTTAGGAAAAGCTGGATTGAAAACTTCGATGTGGCACCATCGTTGGTTGTTATTCGTCTGCCAATTGCCCCAGTCCCCTTCGGCAACCGACAGGTAGTCCGGCCACTTCCAGTTAGACGAATTCAGAACAAGATAGTCCTGTTCTGGTGTTGCCGATTTTTGCGGTCTCACGACGTAAGAGCGCGCTGCAAAACCCGGAATTGGAAAACCCTTTTCAAATTCTGGGTTCTTGGTGGGAACTAGATAAGGCAAACCAAAACGAACCGTAGCGACTTCTGCTGTACTCGCAAATTTCTTGTTTAGTGTTTGCAGATGGAGGCCTTCTAACGCGTGAAGATCTGGGGGCGCTTGGCAAAGCAGCGCCGCACCCCACACAGATCTCGCAAACGACTCAGTCCATCCGACTGCTTCCGGTGGACGAAAGGGTTCGAGGGCGGCAATGTCAACTGAACTCTTTGCTTGAATCAACAATCCAGCACCGAGATCTTCATCGGCCAGGTTGAGAGGCGTATCGTCCAAAGCTCGCCTTACAACGAAAGGAATCTTTACGAAGATCGCTTCTCGCCCGATTGCTGAGCCAGTCACCCAAACACGGAACAAGACCGGGTTCGAGAAGACTTCATCCACAATGTCAGCCCCTTCAATCCAATCGAGATGCAACGATGGGAAGTTATCCGTGAATTCGCGTTTCAACTGAGGACTGAATCTTCCAGTACTCGCGAGGATGCCTCGTTCGCCACCAAATTTTGTCAGAGCGACGATGACCTCGTTCGCGTCAGACGATCCGATTCCTTTTGCCGGATCGCCAACAAATTTGCACTGAGTGAGCACCGAGATTTTGTCTTTGTCGACCGATTGGATGTCGCGGCAGCCGTCCCCAGGACCGTCCATGATTCTGATGTGGCGATGGCCTTTCGAAAAATAAAGTATGTCACCAATGAGCGATGGGAAATCCGATGGCGTCAGCGACTTAAGAAGCTTGAGTTTCTCCTCGCTTCTTCCGGGTGTTCTTGAGCGTGTTCGCCGTGGCATAGTCGGATTATACTTCGCCCTATCCTCAAAGTATTAAGCTGCCTTTGGTCAAACACTCCCCACAAAAATACCCACAGTGAGAATTTAGTTGAGGTTGGTGACTGACTGTAAGTTGTTGAAGAATTTGGAGGCGGCGATCGGAATCGAACCGATGAATAAAGGTTTTGCAGACCTCTGCCTTACCACTTGGCTACCGCGCCTGGAGTTCTCTCTTTCGAGGATAACAACTCACTCTTAGCTGTTCGGCCTGGTTCCCGCGCTACAAGCCTGCGCTACTGTTCATCCGCTCGAGCTGTTTCTCCAGGAACTTCATGTCGGTAAACGGATCGCCGCCGGTGCGGGCCCAGTGGACGCGGCCCTTCTTGTCGATCAGCACGGTCGAATGCAGTTCCATTTCCTCGAAGTCGTCGTAGGATTTGAAGCGCCGGGCGTTCT
>DATMDU010000005.1:0-1501 GCA_035557535.1 Pyrinomonadaceae bacterium | reverse complement strand
CGATTACATAATTGGGTGTCACGTTCTTGGGGCCGAGAATAACTTCCACAATGGAGTCGTTTTTCGATTCAAGAAGATCAAATTCTCTGAATGGTACTATTCGCTCGTTCAGAGCTCGAAATAAATGCGAAATCAAACGCCATTCGCGTTCTTCACGAAACGCACTAGAGAATTGTAACTCATGAAAAGCGTCTAAGTTGGTGATGGAGAAAATCACATTGAAACGAGCGGAGCGGCAAGAATTGGATCGATGGGCGCGAGGTCAGTCGCGTGATGCGGCGCAAGCCCGACGGGCGCGGTTGATCTTGTTGCTCGCCGATGGGGAGCGTTACGGGTCGATTCGCGATAAACTGGACTGCGACACTAATTTCATCGCTCGATGGAAGAGCCGATTTGTTGGAGAGCGCTTGGCCGGACTGTACTCGCGTCATGCAGGCCGAGCGCCCCGTCAGGGCAGCGAACGACAGGAGGCCCGCATTCTTAAATGGACCACCCAGAGAAAGCCCGTGGATAGCTCTCCTCACTGGAGCAGTGGCAAGCTGTCGGCTCAATTGGGTGATGTTTCGCATATGAGCGTTGCGCGAGTGTGGACCAAGCACGGCATCAAACCGCATCGCCTTGAACGTTACATGGCAAGCCAAGATGCGAATTTTGAGAGCAAGGCGGCCGACATTATCGGATTGTATTTGAATCCTCCTCAACACGCGGCAATATTCTCTGTGGATGAGAAAACCGCGATTCAAGCATTGGACCGTAAAGATCCCGTATTGCCGCTGTCGCCTGGGCGAGCCGAACGCCACGGTTTTGAGTACTTTCGCCATGGTACGCTCTCGCTCTATGCCGCTTTCAATACCCGAACTGGGGCGGTGTTGGGAAAAACCGCCCAGCGCCATACCAGTGCCGAGTTCGTTGCCTTTTTGACCGACATTGTGGCCAGCCAACCGAGTAAAAAAGAGATTCACGTGATCGCAGATAATCTGTCGGCACATAAAACCGACAAGGTGAATCACTTTTTGGCCAACCATCCCAACGTCCATATGCATTTCACCCCGACGTACTCCTCCTGGCTCAACCAAGTCCAACTGTGGTTCGCCAAGATCCAGCGAGATGTCATCGCCCGCGGCGTCTTCAGTTCGGTCAAGGATCTGGAGAAAAAACTCATGCATTATATTCGGCTTTACAATAACGCGCCCAAAACAGTGAAATGGAAATATTTCGACCCTACTCGCAGAATTAAACGCGAATCAAGTGTTACAGCTCACTAGTCGGTCAGCGAAGTCAGCGAGGCTGGAAACCGTGGACACGTGAACGTACAGGTTGTCTGCAGGCCCCGGCCATCGGTAACATCACCCATGGTGGCTTGGGGAGTGGCCCTCAAGGCACTGCCCCATTGCCCACGGTTGTAGGGCTCGCGGGGCCGAGCCAGTCTGAAAAAAGTCGGATTAGGGTAAATTCTTGCTGCCGCCGGTAGATTTACACCGCCGGATAAGCTTGGCGGCTC
>DATMDU010000004.1:0-1512 GCA_035557535.1 Pyrinomonadaceae bacterium | reverse complement strand
GATCGATCGCTGTGCCATGTCTATTCATTGAAGTGCTCCCGTGTTGAAATTGAGCCTGTTATATTCAGCCTGCGACGAACCTGTCAATGAAATTCCACGGGGTATTAAGGATCGTGGATGTCTTGGAAAGCAGCACTCGGCCTGCTAGGTGGAAAGCAAAGGGGTCAAATTGAGCTGACCCGGGTTTCACGGACACGTCAATTAGGCACTCACACTCATTGGATTGCAGTTCATCGGCGTCTGATAATTCAGCGACTGATGAATCCGCCTTCGGTTATAGAACAGCTCGATGTACTCGAATATTTCCGTTCGAGCCTGATCCCGAGTGTGGTAGTCACGATGATGGATAATCTCGTTCTTTAATGAGCTGAAAAAACTTTCCACCACGGCATTGTCATAGCAGTTGCCTTTGCCACTCATGCTGCGGATCATGTCATAGCGCTTCAGCAGTTCGAGATACCTCCCACCGGCGTATAAAATTCCCTGATCGCTATGGTGGATCAGGCCTGGCTCAGGTGCTCGCTGCTCTGCCGCCATGAGAAGGGCTTCATTGACCAGCTCCTGGTTGGGCCGGTCCTTCATCGCCCAACCCACAATCAAACGTGAAAACAAATCGATCAATACCGCCAAATACAACCAACCCTGACGAGTTGGGATGAAAGTAACGTCGGCCATCCATATCCGATCGGGATGATCTGCGTGGAACGGCCACTTCACCAGGTTAGGAGCCGGCGGCGCGTTATGACGCGCCTGATACGCCACACGGAATTTTCGTTTGCGGCGCGCTTCTATAGCGGCCAGCCGTCTCAACCGTGCCACGCGGTGCTTGCCGCAGCCGATGCCGGCTTCTTTCAAAGCCCGCCAAGTCTTAATCGCACCGTAAGCTTCTTTGGTGTCCTGGTGAATTTTGCGGATCTCCGTGAGCAGGACCCGATCCCGCTGGCTGCGCCCGCACTCTTTTCGACCGTGCCAGTCGTAGTACCCGCTGCGGCTGATCTCTAGAACCCGGCACATCAATTTGATGGAAAACTCTCGGTGATGAGCTCGGACAAACTCGTACTTCACTTGAGCTCCTTGGCAAAGTACGAGGCTGCCTTTTTTAAAATGTCGCGCTCCTCTTTGACTCTCTCTAGTTCCGCCTTAAGCCGCGACACCTCGTCGCCTTTACCGCGGCGCCGCCCCGTTCCCGGGAATGCATCGCCGCCGCGCTTCTCCAGCTGCTCTTTCCATTTATAAAGTCGATTGCGAGGTATGCCGAGCTCCCGCGCTAAGTCGGTCGCTAGCTTTCCCGAACTCTCCATCAGCCGAACCGATTCCCGCTTAAACTCGGGGCTAAAGCTTTTTCGCTTCCGCATCGAACACCTCCTTCAGGGGTTTTGTCCCCTTTCTAGGTGTCCGTCAAACCCGGGCTACCTCAGTGACGTTAAGATTAGAAGACAACTACCGATCAACCCAGGAAATCCTCGACATACCCAACTGGCTCCTCGCCAATAGTTCGCGAAACTATCAAAA
>DATMDU010000003.1:0-1678 GCA_035557535.1 Pyrinomonadaceae bacterium | reverse complement strand
GATGTCGAGCAGCGTGTCGTCGTAGTCGGCGCGAACCAGTGGCTTGACGATCTTGAGCATCGCGCCCTGCATGCCGCGGCGGTCGCCGCCTGCAGCCTGGCCGGCATCGAGGGCAGCCAACAGGCGCTCTGCCAAGGGACCTTTCGCGGCCTCGAAGGCCTTGCCCATCTCCTCGATCACGTTGCCATTGGCCAGCGTGTTGCCCTGCACGCAGTAGGTCGGCGTGCACTTGTGGCCGGTCCAGTCGGGGATCGTCTTGCTCGACCACGCGGCGCTGCGGCCCTGGATGTCGATGACGGCGACCTGGCGGCGGTCGGGCTCCTTGTCGGCACGCAGCGCGAACTCGAGCGCCTGCTGCGGCGTCATCCCGCGCTCGATGCCGTCGATGACGAGCTTGCCGTACATCGGGTTGGAGGACGACTGATGCGCGACAATAGCAACGCCGCCTTTGCCAGTGACAACGCGGTTGCCGATCGACAGGGCCTTGGACTGCACACCGAGGCCGAGCAGGCCCGTGTCCTTCTCCACGGCGATGATTGAGAATGTGCTGTCCGCGGGCGCGTACTGCCGGGTGGGCGTCTCTTCGGCAGTGGCAGCCGTCAGCGCCAATCCAGATGCTGCAATTGCTGCCATCGCTGTCCTTCGCATCGGTTGCCCCCTCGCCATATTTACAGTGAGAATAAACCGCCTTTTTCTATGACCAAACTCATATCGCAGGACTGGTAGAGCGGTCAATTTCTTTCTGCTTGATGAAAAACCACGAATGGAAAGCGATGGGAAGGGTCATTTACGGCAGCAGGAAAACTGCATTCTTCGAGGAGAAAAAGGCAAATTTTGCGGCACGATTGAACTGTACGGATAGGTTTTAACCTGAATGCGAGGGCAGAGCGATTGGATGAGCCGTTGGACGTGGACGCATTCAGGATAAAACCCGTTGGACTAAAGCGTTGAGTGAAGCAGCGACGGTTGTCTATGGGGATTGGAACGAGGACAGCGCGCCGACCAAACATTGCTGTGGTTGTGATCGTGTAACAAGCAGGCCTCATTCAGGTTGACTTGTGAGCTCAACTGGCGATTCCCTCCGAAGTGAGAACGAGCCAAGAAGGGAGAAACGATGAAACCAGGCGCACCGATGCGTTGGCTCTAGAAGAGAACCGGGTACGCACGCGGGTGTTGGTTCGTTGAGCGATCATCACGAAGAATCCCATGCTGCGAGGACGGGCGGCGCGACCAACAAGACCAGCGTTCCGTTTTGGCACAGAGGACATCGAGTAATATCGATGCCGGTGAGTTCAAGCATCAGCTGGTGAACTGATTTTTGCGCGAGCTTGGGCACAGCGGGATTGAGGTCTAGAAGTTGACGGCACTTTGAGAGAAGGCTTTTGGATCGGTTGGCCAAAACGCCCGCGTGACGAACCCGCACAAAGCCCTTGGGGATCACGTGGAGCAAGAAGCGCCGGATGAATTCGTGGGCATCGAGGGTCATGGTCTTTTTTCGGTCGTGATTTTTTCGGTCCCGATAACTAAAGGTGACGGTTCCGTTGTAGGCTGAAACAATCCGATCATTGGACAGCGCCACGCGGTGGATGTAACGGCCGAGGTAGTCCAGCACATGGACGGGAGAACCGAAAGGTTTTTTGGCATAGACGATCCAGGTTTTTTTTCGCAACGCGTTGAT
>DATMDU010000002.1:0-2690 GCA_035557535.1 Pyrinomonadaceae bacterium | reverse complement strand
CATCAAAGTACCTAGCTTTCCAGGGGCGACCGCCCGCATGTTAGTGGGCAGAGCGAGACCCGCCGCTGGATTGTTAAACGGCGGGTCCCTCGCGACTTTCGGATGCCGCGGCGTCCGAAGTCACTGAGGTAACAGATAACCGCGCCAGCGCTATTGATTCAATGAGTTTTTGGGGGTAACTCGTGTCTCGTCGCATTTAGCAAGGAGGAAAGTATGGAAATCGGAGAAATTGGCTACAAACTTTCGAGTGAAGAACACGAACCACGTGACCTTGTTCGTTACGCAGCGCGTGCAGAGGCAGCCGGCATGCGCTTCGCGCTCATTTCCGATCATTTTCACCCATGGATCGATCGGCAGGGCCAGGGTCCTTTCGTATGGGCAATATTGGGGGCAATAGCCCATACCACCACCTCCCTAAAGGTTGGTACTGGAGTCACCTGCCCAACCATCAGAATCCACCCAGCCATCGTGGCGCAGGCTGCGGCCACAGTGGCAATGATGATGCCAGACAGATTCTTCCTTGGTGTGGGAACGGGCGAGAATCTCAACGAGCATGTTCTTGGTGACAAGTGGCCGGCGGTCAACACTAGGTTGGAGATGCTCGAGGAAGCGGTTGAACTCATGCGCGAGCTCTGGACGGGCAAACAAGTGAGCTTCGAGGGGACCCACTACGTCACCGAGAACGCCCGCCTGTATACGCGTCCCGAAAAACCCATTGATGTGATGCTGGCCGCCAGCGGCGAGAAGTCCAGTGCACTTGCCGGCAGGATCGGAGATGGCCTGGTGGGTGTCGCTCCGCAAGAGGAGACCGTGAAGACATTTGACGCACATGGTGGATCCGGAAAGCCTCGGTACGCGGAGGTGCAGGTGTGCTGGGCTCCCATTGAGGCGGATGCGCGCAAGGTGGCGCATGAATGGTGGCCCAATGTCGGCATCAAGGGCCAGCTGTCACAAGAGTTACCGCTTCCCGCACACTTCGAGCAGGCGGCGGAGATGGTAACGGAGGAAAACGTCGCGGATTCGGTTTCATGTGGCCCCGATCCCGAGGTTCACGTCGAAAGCCTCAAGAAGTTTGCTGACGCGGGGTTCGATCATCTGGCTGTTCATCAGATCGGACCCGATCAGGAGGGATTCTTCGATTTCTATGAGAAGGAGGTTCTTCCCCGCCTGTAGTTGTTCTTACGGATTGGAACCGCCTACGCCTTTGCGTATTTCACGGTTTCGCAAGAAGCCGCCGGTTCCTTTCGCCATGGGTGGTGTTTTGGTGCCGGCCTTGCTCCGAAGACCGTCGATCAGTTCTAGCAGCGTAGCGCGAGCGTCATGCTTGGGCTCCCAACCGAGTTCTCTCGCGCGCGACGAATCCATCAGTGGCGCGTTGGTTCCCATCTCAACCCATCCCGACGGTGTGGGCTGCATTCTGACCTTCCAAGTCAAGTCGGCGAGTTTTCTGAGGATTTCGGGATGGACCTTCACCGCGCGCGCCCCCAATGCATCGGCTAGGAGCTCTGACGTCACCAGTGGCTCGGTCGCGAGATTGAACGCTCCTCGTGCGTCGCCCATCACACTGAGCCTGTAGGCCTCAGCAACGTCTCCGGAGTGCACCACTTGAGTCGTGAGATCGGGATGGAAGGGAATCAGTGGCAACAGGTGGCGATTGAACAACCAAGAGGGAACGAAGGGACCGAAGAAGAGACGCCGGATCTCACTTGCGGCCTCACGCTTGAACATGAGTGCAGGACGAATTCGGACCACTGCGATCTGGGGGTGGCGCTGTTCGAAGTCATCGAGAATGTCTTCAACGGCTGCCTTCTGGCGCGAGTAGAACGAGCTTGGTATTCCTCCAGTGGGCCACGACTCATCCCGTCGGTGATCCTTGTCTGATGATGAGTACGCGCCTACCGACGATGCGTAGACGATCTTGTTTATTCCCGCGCGGGCTGCCGCGTCGAATACCCGGCGGCTGCCTTCGACATTGATGCGCTCGGTCTCATCCAAATCACGCGATGGCTGTATCGCCCATGCAAGGTGGACGATTCTGTCGGCCCCCTCGAAGACGGGATCGAGCTCATCGGTTGCGATGTCCGCACCCTGCCATTTGACCTTGTCGAGCTCTGTCGAAGGAAGACGGCGGGCGACCCCCACAAGGGAATCCACACCCGGCTCCTTGCGGAGAAGGTCAATCAAGCTGGTGCCTGCGTTCCCTGTCGCACCAACAATCACAACTCGCATCGCCTGCTCCTATCGGGTTTCGTCTCGCTGACTCGATTCCGTCTACCCGGGGGCAGGCGTCGCAAGCGAGCTGCCAACTCGCGTGCTCATCCGGAGACGGTTGGTGCCCGTGCCTTGCCTTCCTTCCAAGCCCGCAGGTTCAGGCAATCGGCAGGATCCCCAGTGACCATGGTCCCCTTCCCGGCGACGCTTACGAGCTCGGGGGTTACTTCGAAACGCGCTTTTCAAGCGCGTCGCAAACTGTTAGGCCGAAGTCAATGCCTGAGAAGTATTCGACACTCTGCATGCCTCCCGGGCTCTCGGCGTTGATCTCCACGACTTTGTCCCCGATTAGGTCGATTCCGACAAAGAACATCCCGTCTCTCACCAACCTGTCCCGCATCATTTCGACGATCCTGAGTTCCTTGTCCGAGATCTGGGCGTCCTCTGGCTTGCCACCGGTGCTGATGTTGGCTCGTACG
>DATMDU010000001.1:0-1242 GCA_035557535.1 Pyrinomonadaceae bacterium | reverse complement strand
TGGAATCGCTAGTAATCCCAGATCAGCATGCTGGGGTGAATACGTTCCCGGGCCTTGTACACACCGCCCGTCACATCACGAAAGTTGGTTGTACCGGAAGCCGGTGCGCTAACCCTTCGGGGGAGCAGCCGTCCATGGTATGTTCAGCGATTGGGGTGAAGTCGTAACAAGGTAGCTGTAGGAGAACCTGTGGCTGGATCACCTCCTTTCTGAGGAAAGCCTTTAGCCTGAAGCCTTCAAGGGTGGACGGTTGGGCACATCCTAGGTCGATTCGCCCGATTGTCTCTTTTCATCCTCTGCCTAGTTTCCAGGGAATCGGCATCCCTGCTCTGGGCCTATAGCTCAGTTGGTCAGAGCGCACGCCTGATAAGCGTGAGGTCGGTAGTTCAAATCTACCTAGGCCCACCAGTCGCCAGGCGCTCTGATCCTTCGAAATCGGGGCTGTAGCTCAGTTGGGAGAGCGCCGCCCTTGCAAGGCGGAGGTCGTCGGTTCGAACCCGATCAGCTCCACCAGCCTGGCGATCCTCTGGAATGCGCGGTGGCTTCGATGGTGTTTGAATGGAAGCCAGCGTGGACTCCAAGAGGGTCTGTGGTTCTTTGACAATTGAATCGGGTAAGAAGCGATAGGATTCGCCGGGTAAAGAGTACTCAAAGATTGGTCAAGCTACTAAGGGTACACGGTGGATGCCTTGGCGCAGAGAGGCGATGAAGGACGTGGTAAGCTGCGATAAGCCTCGGGGAGCCGCAAACAGGCTTTGATCCGGGGATTTCCGAATGGGGAAACCCGGCTGGGGTCATGCCCAGTCATCGCGGAGTGAATTCATAGCTCCGTGGAAGCGAACGGGGGGAAGTGAACCATCTCAGTACCCCCAGGAAGAGAAAACAAGAGTGATTCCGTCAGTAGCGGCGAGCGAACGCGGAAGAGCCCAAACCTTGCAGGTGTCAAGCCCACAAGCGTTGCCTGCATGGGGTTGTGGGGCTTTGCTTGGACCGGTTGTGGCCGGTCCGGGGAGTTACAAAACGCCAGCCTAGCAGAAGGATTCTGGAACGATCCGCCAAAGAGGGTGATAGCCCCGTAGGCAAAAGGTTAGGCGACTCCCTTGCAGAGTTCCCGAGTACCACGGGACACGTGAAACCCCGTGGGAATCTGGGTCGACCATGACCCAAGGCTAAATACTCCTCTGCGACCGATAGTGCACAAGTACCGTGAGGGAAAGGTGAAAAGCACCCCTGTTAGGGGAG